>NZ_SPKO01000025.1:48362-570094 GCF_023127795.1 Pseudomonas sp. W2Jun17
GACTCGCTTCGCATCGTGGTTACCGTCGGCTGCTACAACCTACAAAATTGTGTAGATACCTATGGCTATCGCAGTTCAAGCCAGCTCCCACATTTGATCTCTGTCGGATAGACTCCTCCACACTTCCCCCGCCCGCGAGCCGCCCCCATGCTCCATGTGTTATTCAGCGTTTACCTGAAGATGCTGGTGCTCTACAGCCCGTTTTTTGTGCTGTCCTGCTTTATCAGCCTGACCCGTGGCTATTCCAGCAAGGAACGTCGGCGCCTGGCCTGGAAAGTCGCACTGGCGACCCTGGTATCGAGCGTGTTGCTCTACCTGTTCGGCAGGGTGATTTTCAGCGTGTTCGGCATTACCGTGGACGCGTTCCGTATCGGCGCCGGCAGCGTGTTGTTTATCTCGGCCCTGGGCATGGCTCAGGGCAAGTCGGCGGTGCAGACCGACAACGTGCAGCAGGACGTGACCATCGTGCCGCTGACCATCCCGCTCACTGTCGGCCCAGGCACCATCGGTGCGCTGCTGGTGATGGGCGTGAGCCAGCCCCACTGGGACGACAAGCTCACCGCCATCCTCAGCATCGCCTTGGCCAGCCTCACAGTGGGTGTGGTGCTGTACCTGTCCAACCGTATCGAACGGATTCTCGGCGACCAGGGCTTGCAGATTGTAAGCCGGTTGATGGGCCTGTTCGTATGCGCCCTGGCCGCGCAAATCATTTTTACCGGGGTTCGCGGCTACCTGGTGCCTTAGATCCGGTATTTGGCAATCGCCAGCTGCACCTTGTCACCGGCGCTTTCGCGCATCAGCTGGATGGTTTTTTCGTTGACCACCGAGGTGTTCAGCACCAGGCAGGTTTGCCCGCTGAAAGCCTCGAACGATGAGCTGTCCCATTCAAGGAACGGCACTCCCACCTGTTTGTTCACGCCGTGGCTGCTGAAGGTCACCAGCACCATCATCACTTCACCATTGGTTTCGGCGCAGGACGCCACGCCGAAGTCACCGCCCTCATGCACCGCGCTATTGCGCTTGAACAAATCAAAAGACGCCGGCTGCCGCTTCAATGCCTCCAGCGCATCGGCGGCCAGTTTTGGCAGCGCGGTAACCAGCGGCCCCGACAGTGACATCGACGCCAGCAGCGCGCCGATAATATTCAGCGCCGCCAATTGCACCGTCAGTCCCTTGCCGGAGCGCGAGACACGCTCGAAACTGCTGCGCACCGGCAGCCAGCCAAGACTGACCATGACCTTGATAAATTCGTCGTACCACGCCTCGGTGCCCCGATGTACTTTCAATACATCGCTCACGTAACTGCTGGCCAGCAGGTAACTCTTGCGAATGTATTCGCGGTTCAGCCCAGACAGCCCCTCGGCGAAGGAAATCACCCCGTTGTTGACCACCGCCGCATTGCAGTCGTCGTCAGTGTCCAGGGGTAACGCCGCGTGCACTCCTGGTGCCCCCGGCAACTTGTAGGCGGCAATCAGCTTGCGCCGTTTGATAGTGTTGATCCTTCTGTGACGTCGCTCCATTTTTCAGTTCTCCACAAGCACCCGACATGGGGCTTTCCTTCACACTAGTCCAGCGGGCGGAGGGCTTTCCATGCGACAAACATGCCTTGGTGGCACCGGTCAAAACCCAGTGCCCAGCAATCACAAGGCACAGCCGGCAGGCTTGCGGTTTTCACCGTAAAAAAAAGAAAAAGCCCCGAACAACCTCAGGAGAATCCCAGGGTCATTCGGAGCTTTCCGGCGGCCAGCGGGCCGTTTTCAGGAGGCGGGTTTGTCGCCGTACCAACGCGGCGTGTACACCCACGCCCCGCCACCGGCACGCGGGAACACGCAGGTGGTGGACGAGCCGATCAGCACCATGGTGCGCATGTCCACCTGCTCGGGCGTCAATTGGCCCAGGGTGGTGACGCGTAGCGTCTGGCCCGGGCGGCCGATGTCGCGGCCCAGCACCACCGGCGTATCGGGCGTGCGGTGCAGGCCGACGATCTCCAGGGCACGCCCCAGTTGCCAGGGCCGCGAACGCGAGATCGGGTTGTAGAACGCCAGGGCCAGATCGGCCTGGGAAGCCAGGTCCAGGCGCTTTTCAATGATCGACCAGGGCTTGAGGTTATCCGACAGCGACATGACGCAGAAGTCATGCCCCAAGGGTGCACCGGCCTGGGCGGCGGTGGCCAAGGAGGCAGAAACCCCCGGCAGGATTTCCAGGTCGACCTGATGCCAGGCCGGGTCCGTGGAGTCGTGCAGCGCCTCGATCACCGCGGCGGCCATGGCGAATACACCCGGGTCGCCGGACGACACCACCACCACCGAACGCCCCTGCGCAGCCAGCTCGAAAGCATGGCGAGCGCGCTGCATTTCTTCGCGGTTGTCGGTGCAGTGTTGCACTTGATCGTCACGGAACGGCCCGGCCATGCGCACATAGGTTTCATACCCCAGCACATCGGTGCAACGCGCCAGTTCCGCCTTGACCGCCGGCACCATCAACTCGGCCGCGCCGGGACCCAGGCCGATCACTGCGAGACGGCCACGGGGGCGTCCCACCTGCGACACGTCCAAGGGCTGTTCGGCCACGGTAATGCTGATGTCCGCAATGGGCGTCACCGGGGCAAAACGCAGCGGCACACCCAACGCCAGCGCAGCTTCATGCAATGAGGCGTCGGCCATCTGCAGGTCGCTGGCCAACAGGCAGGCCACGGCTTGCACCGCGATCCCCGCCTCATGCAGCGCAGTGCGCACGCGCTCGGCCAACCGCGCACCAGGCTTGCAGGTAATGCAGACGTTTTGCGGATAAATCAGCAGCTCGTTCGCTGCCGGTGGGCGCTCGGCACTGCCCACATGAATCGCCAGGCGCGCCTGTGGGTCCTGGGCCAGATTGGCTTGATCCAGCCACGGCGCCACGCCTTCGACGCGTACCGACTCACCGGCCAAAAGGTCCGAGACAAAGCGCTTGCCCAGTTCAATGTCCGCCAGTTGATAACCCGTCGGCGGGTTGAGCAGGCAGGTGCCAAAACGCAGTTCGCCACTGGTGGTGATTGCCGCGGATACGCCCAATGCCGCGGCGATGTCCCGCGCCATCACATTCACCCCGCCCAGGCCACCCAGCAGCGGCACCACGGCGCTGCCGTCTTCTGCCACGGCCAGCACGGCGGGTTCCTCGCCCTTTTCCAGCAGCAGCGGCGCCAAGGTGCGAATCACAATGCCGGCCGCGCACAGGGCAATCAGCGGCGTGCCTTGCTGGTAGAGCTGGCGCAGCGTCGCGCCGAACTCGCTGTAGCTCTGGTCCGCCCCTTCAACCCGAGCGGCCAGGCCGTGAATCAACGCGCCAGGGTAAACCTGCTGGATCTTGCGCGCCGTGGCCAAACTGCCTTGGCCCAGAATCACAATCGCCGGAGTCATCAACCTTGCCACCTTTCACCGGGCACGATGATCAGCGAGAAATACGGCGACGACATCGGCTCCACCTGGTCCAGCGGCACGATCTTCTGGTTGGCCATGGTGGCGCGCTCCACGTACAACGCACGTTCGGCCAGGCCCAGCTCTTCCAACACCTGGCGCACCTTCGGGAAGTTGCGCCCCAGCTTCATGATCACTGCGGCATCGGCATCCGCCAGGCGGCGCTTGAGGTCATCATGGGGCAACACGCCCGAGAGCACCGACAAGCTCTGGTTGCGATACACCAACGGCGCGCCGAGCACCGAAGCGCCACCGAGCATCGAACACACGCCCGGAATTACCTGGGCTTCGTAGCGCTCGGCAAGGCGGTCATGCAGGTACATGTAGGAGCCGTAGAAGAACGGATCACCTTCGCAGATCACCGCCACATCGCGGCCCGCGTCCAGGTGCGCGGCCACGTCGAGGCTGGCGTTGTCGTAGAAGTCGCTGATCACTTGTTCATAGGACAGCGGCGCCGGCAGCGCTTCAGTGGTGACCGGGTACACCAGCGGCATCAGGGTCTGCTGTGGCACCAGGTGGCCTTCGATGATGCCGAAAGCGTTGCCCTTCTTGCCCTTGGCCACGAAATACGCCACCACCGGCGATTCACGCAGCAGGCGCAGGGCCTTGAGGGTGATCAGTTCCGGGTCACCGGGGCCTACGCCCAGCCCGATCAAACGTCCGCGCACCTGCATTATTCGACCTCCGTGGCCAGGGCGTTGACGGCGGCGGCGGCCATTGCGCTACCGCCCAGGCGGCCTTGCATGATCACGAAGGGTACGCCACGGCTGTCGGCGGCAAGCATGGCCTTGGATTCGGCGGCGCCGACGAAACCGACCGGGAACCCCAGGATCAGCGCCGGTTTTGGCGCGCCGGCGTCGAGCATTTCCAGCAGGTAGAACAAGGCGGTCGGCGCGTTGCCGATCACCACCACGCTGCCTTCCAGGTGCGGGCGCCACAGCTCCAGGGCGGCGGCGGAACGGGTGTTGCCCAGCTCCCGCGCCAGCTGCGGCACGCTGTCGTCGCGCAGGGTGCAGATCACTTCGTTATTGGCCGGCAAACGAGCACGAGTCACGCCCTCGGAGACCATCCGCGCATCACACAGGATCGGCGCGCCAGCAGCCAGTGCATCGCGCCCGGCCTTGCCCGCCCCTTCGGAAAATTGCAGACCGTCGATGGCCTCGACCATGCCGCACGCATGAATCACCCGCACCGCGAGTTTTTCCAGATCGGCCGGGATGCGGTCCAGGTTGGCTTCCGCGCGAATAATGGCAAAGGAGTTGCGATAGATCTCCTGACCGTCGCGGATGTAATCAATCATCGGTGTTGCTCCGTGGGCGAGCGCGTAACAGGGCGCCCGCCGCTTCAATGGAAAGAGTGCGCGCGTGCAGCCGACCGAAACCCGGGTGGGCTGCATCGCGAAAATAGAGGTCGTAATGGCCGGGGCTCACCGCCAGCAACGTGACCGGCGCGGTGTGCGCGGCGGCGCATGAGCGCGGGCAGCCGGACAGGTGCGCTTCGACGCCGGGTTGCAGGGCGGCCAGTTGCACCGCGTCGACCTTGGTATCGGCCAGGCCCTTGCCGCAACCGCTGGAACCGGTGCAGGCAATCATGCGCGCCAGGGGTTGGTCGATTGAACACACAAAGCCCAGTTGCGCCAGGCGTTCGGTCACGGCGCCAACGCGTTCAATGTTGGCCAGTAGCACGCCCTGCCAGGGCGTGAAGCGCAACGTGCCATCGCCGTACTCGCTGGCCAGTTGCGCGGCGCCCTGGAGCATCAGCGAATCCAGGCGGCCCAATGGCGCGACTGCCGCGACGTAAAACTGATTCTTTTGGGCCTGTGGATAACTGCCGATGTGCAACAACGCACCACTGGCCGGGCGCTTGAAGCCCTGCGCCGACAACAGCGGCAGCCTCAGGCGGCCCAACAAGTTATCCACAGGCAGATGACGCATACGTGTTTGCTCGGGCGTCGCCAGGTCGAGAAAGGCCTCCAGCACCGCCACCACCAGCGCATGCCCCTGGTCCAGCGGCACTGCTGCCACGGGCGCATCCAGCCCCGGACAACCGGCCAGGCCGAACGCCAACAGCGTCTGACCATCGCGCACAAACGCCGACAGCCACAGGTCATGGTGATGCTCCAGCATCGCCAGGGCTTCACCGCCATCGAGTTGTATCGCGAACTTGGCCGACAGCTGGTGGAACCGCGCATGGTTTTGCAAGGTGGCAAGAATCTGCGTGGCCAGCGGGCGGGTGTCGAACAGCATCTGCGGGTCGATACCAGCAGCGGGGCTGAGCATCAGGTTGCGCACGTCGTCACCGGCAGCGTTATTGGGGCCCAGACCGGCGGCAAGCAACCTGGCGATCAAGGCGTCCTGCTCGGCGCCAATGCCGCGGATCTGCAAGTTGGCGCGGTTGGTCGCCTCGATTATCCCCCCCGCGTACGTACGGGCCGCGTCGGCCACGGCGCTGGCCTGGGCTGCGGTGATCGAACCACCGGCGAGTTTGATCCGGCAAATGCCGCCGTCCAACGCCTGGACAATACGCAGCAACCCCGGACAAGCCGAGGGGCGCATGGTATTCACAGCGGGCGTTGGGTTCACGGGGCTACCGGTTGACGGGTAAAGGCGCGGTATTATGCCTGCTTTGTCCGGCGGCATGAAAAGCCTGCCCGTCGGATGTCGCTCAAGGAATTGATATGTCGCCCTGGCTGACGGTTGTAGGCATCGGTGAAGACGGCTTCAAGGGCCTGGGCAGGAATGCCCGGCACGCCCTGTTGCGCGCCACGCGGATTATAGGCGGCCAACGCCAGTTGGACCTTTTGCCGGTGTGTATTCGCGGCGAACGCCAGGTGTGGCCGAGCCCGTTTTCCCTGGAGCCGGTGTTGTCGCGGCGCGGGGAGCCTGTGTGCGTCTTGGCCAGTGGCGACCCGATGTTCTATGGCGTCGGCGCCAGCCTGGCCCGGCAAGTGGCAGCTGAAGAGTTGTTGATTTTGCCCGCACCATCGTCGGTGTCCCTGGCGGCAGCGCGCCTGGGCTGGCCGTTGCAGGAGGTGGTGACGCTATCGGTGGTCGCTCGTCCGTTGGCGGCACTTAATGCGCATCTGGCCGCTGGCGTGCGCTTGTTGGTCTTGAGCAATGACGGCAGCAGCCCCGCTTTGATGGCTGCGTTGTTGGCCGAACGCGGTTTCGGCCCCAGCCGGATTACTGTGTTTGAACACCTGGGCGGCCCGGCTGAGGGGCGCATCGACGGGCACGCGCAATCGTGGGAACACGCCGAAGTTGCCGCTTTGAACCTGGTCGCCATCGACTGCCTGGCGGATGCGAACGCACCACGTCTGTCACGCCTTGCAGGTTTGCCCGACGCGGCCTTCAAGCACGATGGCCAACTGACCAAACGCGACGTGCGCGCCATGACCCTCGCCCGCCTCGCCCCCATGCCCGGCGAACTGCTGTGGGACGTGGGCGCGGGCAGCGGCTCCATCGGCATTGAATGGATGCGCACGCATCCAAGCTGCCGCGCCGTGGCAATCGAGGCCGACGCAGGCCGCCAAAGCCTGATCGAACACAACCGCGACGCCCTCGGCGTGCCCGGCCTGCAACTGATTCGCGGCAAGGCGCCGGATGCGTTAAGCGGTCTGGAAGCACCGAACGCCATCTTCATCGGCGGCGGCGTCACCCGCGAAGGCGTGCTCGACACCTGCTGGCAACACCTGCGCCCCGGTGGACGGTTGGTGGCCAATGCCGTGACCCTGCAAAGCGAAATGACCTTGATGAACTGGCGCGCCGAGCATGGCGGCGAACTGACCCGCATCCACGTGGCCCAGGCGCAACCATTGGGCGAGTTCGATACCTGGCGCCAGGCATTGCCGATCACGCTATTGGAAGTGATCAAGCCCCTATGAAAAGGATTCTGTTGCTGGGCGGCGTGACGGAGGCGCTGGCCGTTGCCCGCACCCTGGGGCCGGAGCATATCTACAGCCTGGCGGGCGTAGGCCGTGTGCCGACCGACCTGAGCTGCCAGGTTCGAGTCGGGGGTTATGGAGGCGCTGAAGGGCTCGCGCAGTTTGTTCGTGACGAGCGTATCAGCCTGATTCTCGATGCCACGCATCCGTATGCGGCGCAGATCAGCCACAACGCGGCCCAGGCGGCGCGATTGAGCGATGTGCCTTGCTGGGCGTTGCGACGTCCAGCGTGGCAGCCGCAGGTGGGGGATGACTGGCGGGAAGTGCCTGACTGGGCCGCACTGATAGCCGCGTTGAAGCCCTTCAAGCGCCCATTGTTCACCTTGGGTCGCGAACCGTTGCAGCATCTGGAGGAAATCCCCGCCGACCAGTTCTGGACGCTGCGCGCACTGGACGTTTATCCGGGGAATGCGCGGTGTGAAGTGATCGGCGCGCGCGGACCGTTTCTGATCGAGGATGAGCGGGCTTTATTCGAACGGCGCAGGATCGATGTACTGATCAGCAAGAACAGCGGCAGCACCGCCACCGAACCGAAGCTGGAAGTGGCGCGTGAGCGTGGCGTGCCGGTATTGGTGCTGAAGCGGCCAGTGCTGGCGGCGGTGAATCGAGAGTTCACCACCGTAGCTGCGGTGCTACAGGCAATACACCCCCTCTGAGCAACACCGACCTAATGTGGGAGGGGGCTTGCTCCCGATGGCGGCGGATCAGCCAACAAATCAGTAACTGACACACCGCGATCGGGAGCAAGCCCCCTCCCACATTTGACCTGCGCAGCCCTGAAGATCCTCATCCACTCAATTCCCGTCTACGCTCAAATCCAGCACTGCGACACCAAACCACACCGCCCCTTTTTACTTATCCCCCCCGATCAGGCTAAATACCCCCTGATCGTTTAACCCTACGGATTATCCGCCATGGCCCGTCAACGCTTTGCAATTGCCTGGATCGCCTGCCTTGCAGTGCTGTTCAATGCGTTTGCCATGCCGTTGGCCAGTGCGATGCAGCAGACTGATGACCCGGTCAAGCGTCTGATGAGGGGTGGGTTCTGTTCGTCCAATGGTGCGAGCCTGAAGGCGATTGCCCTGGGCAAGCTGGAAATCCCGGCAGCGCCGGACGATCACTCTGCCATGCAGCATTGCTGGTGTTGCTCGGGCTCGGCGCCGTTGGTGGCGTTGCCGGGGCATGTGCCGCAGCTGTATATGACGCGCTTCGAGGCGGTGCAGAGCCTGCCGCCACGCTTATTGCGCAATCCCACCCCGCGCCAGCAATGGCCAAGCCTTAACCCTCGCGCCTCCCCAACGGCCTGATCTTCTTCGCAAGTGAACTGCGTTTAGAACCGTTCTGGAGAACTGCCATGCTTAAATCTTCCCTGCTTCTGGCTGCGTTGCTGTTGCCGGTGTTCAGTGCTGCCAATGCCGATGACTACAAGGCCGGCGACCTGTTGGTGAGCGATCCCTGGTCCCAGGAGCTGCCACCGAATGCGCCGACCGTGGCGGCCTACTTTGTGATTCATAACACCGGGGCTGCTCCGGATCGCCTGCTCAGCGTTGAAACCAGCGTCGCGGAGAAAGCCGAGCTGCACGAGCATGTGATGCAAGGCGACTTGATGAAGATGCAGCAAGTGCCCAGCGTTGCCGTACCGGCCAAGGGTGAGCTGACCTTCGCGCCGATGGCTTATCACGTGATGCTGCTGGGCCTCAAAGACCGCAGCCTGTTGGCCGATGGCAAGCAATTCCCACTGACCCTGACCTTCGAGAAAGCAGGCAAGGTTCAGGTGCAAGTGTCGGTGCAGAAGGTCCCGCCGATGGCCACGCACGAGCATAAGCACACTCACTAGACCTACCCGATGGGCGCCCCCCGCGCCAGGTTGTCTCCGCACCGCCGTGTGATGCGCGGCAGTTGGATCAGCCTGTTCGCCATGCTGATGATCTTTATCGGTCCGCTGATTTCCCAAGCGATGCCGATGGATCATCACGCCGGTATGTCCATGGACATGCCCGCGTGCCACGGCGAGCCCAAGCCGACCAAAACCCCCGACGAACATCATGTCCTCTGGGAGAAATGCGGCTATTGCAGCCTGCTGTTCAGTTGCCCTGCCCTGCCCGGCAGCGTCTCCTACGTAACGCTCGGCACCCCGCCGCCAGCCAACGCGCTCATCCCCGCCCCCCACCTGGGCCATGCTCGGCAGAGCATCTTCCCTGGCGCCCGCAGTCGTGCGCCGCCCATCGTGTCGTAAGCCCTTCACCGCGTTACTTCACCCCGGCCGACTTCAATTAGACAGCCGCAGGCTGCTGGCCGTGTTGTTTACGATTGATTGATGGAATTTGTCATGTCCAGGTTTTCTGCTGACACCCGTTTGGGCGCTGCCCCTGTTTTCGCCGCTCTGTGCGGCGCACTGCTTGCCCCCTACGCCCATGCGCACGAACACGAGCTGAGCCCCACGGTGATCACCGCGATCGCTCCCAGCTCGCCCCTCACCGTTGTCACCAACCCCAAGGATCCACGCCAGCCGGTGCCCGCGAGCGATGGCGGCGACTACCTCAAGACCATCCCCGGCTTCGCCCTGGTGCGCAACGGCGGCACCAACGGCGACCCGGTGCTGCGCGGCATGTTCGGCTCGCGCCTGAACATCCTTACCAACGGCGGCATGATGCTCGGCGCCTGCCCAGGCCGCATGGATGCGCCGACTTCGTATATTTCGCCGGAAACCTACGACAAGCTCACCGTGATCAAAGGCCCGCAAACCGTACTCTGGGGCCCGGGCGCGTCGGCCGGTACGATCCTGTTCGAGCGTGAGCCCGAGCAGTTCGGCGAGCTGGGCACGCGGGTCAATGCCAGTGTACTGGCCGGTTCCAACGGGCGTTTCGACAAGGTCATCGATGCTGCTGCAGGAGGCCCGTTGGGCTATGTGCGGGTGATCGGCAACCAGGCCCATGCCGACGATTACAAGGACGGCAACAACGACACTGTCGCCTCGCGCTATGACAAGTGGAATGGCGATGTGGCGGTGGGTTTCACCCCCGACGCCGACACGCTGCTGGAACTAACCGCCGGCCGTGGCGACGGGGAAGCGCGCTACGCCGGACGCGGTATGGACGGCTCGCAATTCCTGCGCGAAAGCCTCGGGCTGCGCTTCGAAAAATCCAACCTCGGCGAGGTGCTGGACAAGGTCGAGGCCCAGGTCTACTACAACTACGCCGACCACGTCATGGACAACTACAGCCTGCGCGTCCCTTCGGGCACCGGCATGATGGCCGGGCCCATGGCCTCCAACGTCGACCGTCGCACCCTGGGCGGTCGCATCAAGGCAACCTGGCGCTGGGCCGATGTGCAACTGATCGGCGGTCTGGACGCGCAGACCAACGAACACCGCGCGCGCAGCAGCATGGGCATCGACACCTACAAGGACCTGCCGCGCAACAAGGACGCCAACTTCCACAACTACGGGGTATTCGGCGAGCTGACCTGGTACGCCGCCGACAACGACCGCCTGATCACCGGCGCCCGCCTGGACCGCGCCTCAGCCAAGGATTTCCGGCAACGCACCGGCTCGGCAATGATGAGCCGCCCCAACCCCACCGCCGACGACACCCGCGCAGACACCTTGCCATCGGGCTTTGTGCGCTACGAGCACGACCTGGCGGACACGCCCACGACCGTCTATGCGGGCCTGGGTCACGCTGAACGCTTTCCGGATTACTGGGAACTGTTCTCCCCCAACACCGGCGCGGTCGGCTCGGTGAATGCCTTTGACGGCGTGAAGCCCGAGAAGACCACGCAGCTGGATTTCGGCGCGCAATACAAAACCGCCGACCTCGAAGCCTGGGCCTCGGGTTACGTCGGCCAGGTGCGCGACTTCATCCTGTTCGACTACCGGCCCGGCATGATGGGCACCACTTCCCAGGCGCGCAATGTCGACGCGCGCATCATGGGTGGCGAGTTGGGTGCGGCCTACAAGCTGAGCCGCAACTGGAAAGCCGACGCCAGCCTCGCCTACGCCTGGGCCAAGAACAGCAGCGATGGCAAAGCCCTGCCGCAGATGCCGCCGCTGGATGCACGCCTGGGCCTGACCTACAGCGAAGACGACTGGAGTGCCGGCGCCTTGTGGCGCGTGGTCGCGGCGCAAAACCGCATCGACCAGAACAAGGGCAACGTGGTCGGCAAGGACTACGACAAGAGCGGCGGTTTTGGCGTGTTCTCGCTCAACGCTGCGTACCGCATCAATAAGAACTTCAAGGTCAGTACCGGAGTCGACAACCTGTTCGGCAAGGCTTATGCCGAGCATTTGAACCTGGCGGGTAACGCAGGCTTCGGTTACCCGGCGAATGACCCGCAAGCCATCAAGGAGCCGGGGCGTACGCTCTGGACCAAGGTGGACATGAGCTTCTAACAGCATCGGGAGCAAGCCCCCTCCCACACTTGAAACGCATTTCAAATGTGGGAGGGGGCTTGCCCCCGATGGCGGTGTAACCGACACAAAAAAATCAAAAGCCTTGCGGAGCCCCTGATGAGCACACCGAAAATCTCCTTCTACAACCTGGCTTGGCGCTGGCACTTCTACGCCGGTCTCTTTGTCGCCCCTTTCATGGTGCTGCTGGCCCTGACCGGCATCATCTACCTGTTCAAACCCCAACTCGACCCGCTGATGTACGGCCACCTGCTCACCGTACCCGCCGCCGAGCACGCTCTGAGCGCCGACGAACTGCTGCAACGCGCCAAAGACGCCTACCCCCAGGCCGCGATCAGCAAATACCTGCCGCCTGCCGACGCCACCAGCAGCGCGCAGTTCGTTATGCACAACCAGGGCCGCGAGATCAGCGTATTCGTCGACCCGTATCGCGGCACAGTCCTGGGTGAGCAGGACGCCAAATACAACCTGCAGGCCATTGCCCGCGCCCTGCACGGCGAGCTGATGATCGGCACCACCGGCGACCGCCTGATAGAACTCGCCGCCGGCTGGGGCGTCATGCTGGTGGTGTCCGGCCTGTACCTGTGGTGGCCGCGTGGCAAGTCATCGGCTGGCATATTGTGGCCGCGCCTCAACAGCCGTGGCCGCTTGTTCTGGCGTGACCTGCACGCTGTCGCCGGCTTCTGGGGCGCGGCATTTCTGCTGGTCATGCTGCTCAGCGGCATGACCTGGACCGGTTTCTGGGGCAAGCAATACGCCGACCTGTGGAACACCTTCCCGGCGGCGATGTGGAACAACGTGCCGCAGTCCGACCAGCAGGCACGCGTGCTTAACACGGCCACCCAACAGACCGTGCCCTGGGCCATGGAAAACACGCCGATGCCGATGTCTGGCGACCACGCCGAACACATGAAGCATGGCGCCATGCACTCAGGCCCTGCCGCGCCAAGCGTGCGCCTGCAACAAGTGGTCGACTTGGCCAATGCACGCAAGGTCGAG
Source organism: Pseudomonas sp. W2Jun17 (assembly GCF_023127795.1). Classification (NCBI taxonomy): domain Bacteria; kingdom Pseudomonadati; phylum Pseudomonadota; class Gammaproteobacteria; order Pseudomonadales; family Pseudomonadaceae; genus Pseudomonas; species Pseudomonas sp. W2Jun17. Next base: position 61,165 of record NZ_SPKO01000025.1, read on the forward strand.
CCCGGCTACAGCATCACCTTCCCCACCACCGCCACGGGGGTATTCACCGTCGCGGTGTTCGCCAACGACCCGCGCAATGACGCCACCCTGCATGTGGACCAGTACACCGGCAAGGTCCTGGCCGATGTGCGTTGGGAACATTACAACCTGGTCGCCCGCGCCACCGAGACCGGCGTGATGCTGCATGAAGGCAAGATGTTCGGCTGGGTCAACCAACTGATCGTGCTGGTGATCTGCCTGATGATCCTGCTCAGTGCGGTCAGCGGCGTGGTGATCTGGTGGAAGCGTCGCCCTGCCGGTGGCGTGGGTGTTCCGCCGTTGCGTCATGACCTGCCAAAGTGGAAAACCGCGGTGGTGATCATGCTGGGCCTGGCACTTGTTTTCCCGCTGGTGGGGGCGTCGCTGATCGTGGTGTGGGTACTGGATCGTCTGGTGCTGTCGCGCTTTTTTGGCCAAGGTGAATCCGCTTCAGGTTCCGCATGAAACAGGCGAGATGCCCAATCCAGGGGGCTTGTGTAGCCTTGCGCAGACTTTTGCCCCGCAGCCGATAAGTGTTAACTTATAACACTTTCTGCGCTATCGTTGCTCGCCGCGCCCTGCGGCGAGTACCTCTCAAGAAGCGACTGATCGACCGATGAACAACTACCTTGCGAGCGGCCTGTGCCTGCTCGCCCTGCATACCAACGCCCAGGCCCTGACCCTGCCCGCCAGCCCCATTACCGCACCGGCAGTGGATAGTGAGCGCGTTGACCTCAACACCCCGACCACCGCCGGTTCGCGCCTGAATCTCACAGCGCTGCAAACCCCCGGCAGCGTTGAAAGCCAGACCGGCGCCCAGATCCGCGAACGTGGCGACGCCAGCGTGCAGGACGCCATCTCCCGCGCCACCGGCATCAGCCGCACCGGCACGCCGGGCGACGGCGGCACCTCGTTGCAGGCCCGTGGTTTTACCGGCCAAAGCTCGGTTATGCAGCTGTACGACGGCAACCGCATGTACACCGGCATGGGCACCTCGACCTTCCCGGTGGACAGCTGGGCAGTGGAGCGGGTGGACGTGCTGCGCGGCCCGGCCTCGGTGCTGTACGGCGAAGGCGCCACCGGCGCGGTGATCAACACGATCTCGAAAAAACCCTTTGCGGGCGAGATCGAAAACCATATCCGCCTTGGCTACGGCTCCTACGACCGCCAGCAGCAAGCCCTCGACAGCGGCGGCTCGCTGACCGACACCTTGAGCTACCGCTTGAACCTCAACCGCCTGCGCAGCAACGGCTTCATCGACCGTGGCGATTCCAGCAGCGATTTCATCAGCGGCGCCCTGCGCTGGCAACCAGCCGACAACCTGAGTTTCACCCTGGCCAGCGACTACGGTGATCAGCGCCCACAAAACTACTTCGGCACGCCCCTGGTCAACGGCCAGTTGCACAAGGGCCTGCGCGACAAGAACTACAACGTCAGCAACGACACCCAGCACTACAACGACCAGTGGACGCGCCTGACCAGCGAGTGGCAACTCAACGACAACGTCAGCGCCACCAACGAGTTGTATTACCTGAAAAACCAACGCCGCTGGCAAAACGCCGAGAACTACAATTTCACCAACGGCCAACTGACCCGCAGCGGCAACTTCGGTATCAAGCACGATCAGGAACAGGTGGGCGACCGCCAGACCTTCACCTTCAAGCACACCCTGTTCGGCCTCGATAGCCAGACCGTAGCGGGCGTGGAATACAACCGCATCCGTTTCCGCCTGGCGAGCAACACGCCATTTAATGATGTGTCGGGAACCGGCCAACCCATCGACCTGTATCACCCGGCGCCCGCGCCGTTTGCCAGTAAAGACCCGTTCAAACCGGTGTTTTCCACTACGACCAAAACCTTCGCAGGGTTTGCTGAAAACCGCTTGCAGTTGACCGACCAACTCACGCTGATCACCGGTATCCGCCGCGACTACGCGCACATCGACCGCGACGACCTGCGCACTGGCGGCCAATCCGACAAAACCCTCACCGGCAATAACTGGAAAGCCGGTCTGGTCTACGCGATCACCCCGGACACCTCGGTCTACGGCCAGTACGCCACCAGCACCGACGGCGTCGGCGGGCTGATCTCCCTGAGCCCGAGCCAGCAACAGTTCGACCTGTCTACCGCCAAGCAGACCGAGGTCGGCATCAAACAAGCGTTCTGGGGTGCCCGCGGAGAATGGACCCTCGCCGCCTACCACATCGTCAAAAAGAAACTGCTGACGGATGTGCCGGGTGAGCCGGACTTCAAACAGCAAGTCGGCCAACAATCCTCCAACGGCCTGGAAGCCAGCCTCGACTTGCAACTGCCCCACGCCTGGCAGTTGCAAGCCAACGCCGCCGTCGTGCGGGCGCAGTACGACGATTTCAAACAAGACGTCAACGGCGTACAGGTCTCCCGCGACGGCAACCGCCCGGTGGACGTTCCGCGCCGCACCGCCAACCTGTGGCTGAGCAAGGCCGTGACCGACAACGTGCGTGCCGCTGCCGGTGTGCGTTACGTCGACGCACGCTATGCCGATATGGCCAACCAGAGCGAGCTGCCGAGCTATACCGTGGTCGATGCCACGTTGTCGTGGAAAGCCATGCGCGACACCACGCTGGGCCTGCAACTCAATAACCTGTTCGATCGCACTTATGCGGTCAGCCAATACAACGATGGGCAGCAGTGGATTCTAGGTGTACCTCGCTCCATGTTCATTACCGCGGACTACACCTTCTAATGACCTCACTCACCCTCACCGACCTGGCTTGGACTCCACCCGGCCACAACCACTGCCATCACCAGTTCCAACTGCGTGACGCCAGCCTGCGCGTCGGTGCCGGGGAGTTTGTCGGGCTGATCGGACCTAACGGCAGTGGCAAGACCAGCCTGTTGCGCTGCGCCTATCGGTTCACCCGGCCAGAACAGGGTGATGTATCGCTTGCGCACCAGAATGTCTGGAAGCAAAGCGCAAAGTGGTGCGCGCAACGCATCGCCGTGGTGCTGCAGGAGTTTCCCGATACCTTCGGCTTACGCGTGGATGAGGTGGTCGCCATGGGGCGCACACCCCACAAGGGTTTGTTCGACAGCGACACACTGCACGACCAGCAACTGATCCTTCACGCGCTGGAATCGGTGGGCATGCAAGGCTTCGAGGACCATGCCTTCGCGACCCTGTCCGGCGGTGAAAAACAGCGCGTCATCCTTGCCCGCGCCCTGGCCCAGCAACCGCAACTGTTGATCCTTGACGAGCCGACCAACCACCTCGACCCGCGTTATCAACTTGAGTTGCTCAGGCTGGTCAGGCGTTTGAACATCGGCACCCTGGCGAGTATCCATGACCTCAACCTGGCCGCCGCCTTCTGTGATCGCCTGTACGTGATCCACCACGGGCGCATCGTCGCCAGCGGCACGCCCCACGAAGTGCTGACCGCCGCGTTGCTGCGCGACGTGTTTGGCGTCGAGGCCTTGATCGACACTCACCCCTTGGACGGCTACCCACGAATCACTTGGATAACCCAGCCATGATCCTGCGCATCCTGCTGTCTCTGCCTCTGTTGCTCGGCGCGGCTCAAGCACTCGCCGAAAGCACCCGATACCCGCTGACCATCAAAAGTTGCAACCGCGACGTAACCTTCCAGCAAGCCCCACAACACGCGGTCAGCCACGACATCAACATGACCCAGATGATGCTCGCCCTGGGCCTCAAGCCACGCATGGCCGGCTACAGCGGCGTGACCGGCTGGAAGTCAGTACCGCCGCAAATGGCCACGCTCCTCGACGGCCTGCCGGAACTGGCGAGCAAGTACCCGTCGGTGGAAACCCTGCTCAACGCCAACGTGGATTTCTTCTTCGCCGGCTGGGATTACGGTATGCGCGTGGGCGGCGACCTCACGCCGTACACCCTGCAACCCTTGGGCATCAATGTGTATGAGTTGACCGAGTCATGTGCGTTCGTGATGAAGCGCCCAGCCGCAAGCCTCGACGATACCTATAACGACCTGCGCAACCTGGGCAGGATCTTCGACGTGCAGGATCGCGCCAATACCCTTATCGCCCAGATGCAGGCGCAAGTGGCCGAGGTGCAAAAAGACCTGCCCGCCGACAAGCCACGGGTGTTCCTTTACGACAGCGGCGAAGACCGCGCCATGACCTCGGGCCGCCTGGGCATGCCCCAGGCGCTGATCGACGCCGCCGGCGGGCGCAACATCCTCGATGACATCGACGCCAGCTGGACCCGAGTCAACTGGGAAACCGTCGTTGAGCGCAACCCACAAGTCATCGTGATCGTTGACTACAGCGAGGTCACCGCCGAACAGAAGAAACAGTTCCTGCTTGACCACCCTGCACTGCAATCGGTGGAGGCCATCAAGCACCAGCACTTCATCGTGATCCCCTATATGCAAGCCACACCAAGCATCGACAACGTGCTAGCGGTTGAAACCCTGGCCAAGGGGTTTCACGGCGAATGATCACCCGTCACTACGTCCTGTTATTAAGCGCCCTGGGTGCCTTGTTGCTGGTCTCCTGCGTGATCTCCCTGGGGTTCGGTTCGGCGCAGGTGCCAGTGGACGTGGTGTGGCGAATTTTGCTGAACAAGGTGTTCGGCTTGGGTGTGGTGGACTGGAGTGTGGGCCAGGAACATATCGTCTGGCTGATCCGTGTGCCGCGTATGCTACTGGGGGCGCTGGTAGGCGCCGGGCTGGCACTGATAGGCGCGGTACTGCAGGCGGTCACGCGTAACTCGCTGGCCGACCCGCACCTGCTCGGTGTGACCTCCGGCGCCACCCTCGGCGCGGTGATCGTGGTGCTGCATGTGGGTGAAATCATCGGCCTGCTGACCTTGCCCCTCGCCGCCTTTATCGGTGCGCTGCTGAGCATGTTGGTGGTGCTGGCCGTCGCCAGTCGCAACGGTCGCCTGGAAAGTGATCGCCTGCTGCTGTGCGGTGTAGCGGTGTCGTTTGTGATGATGGCGGTGGCCAACCTGTTGCTGTTCATGGGTGACCACCGCGCCGCCTCGGCGGTGATGTTCTGGATGCTCGGCGGCCTGGGACTGGCCCGCTGGGAACTGCTGGCAATTCCCGCCACCACGGTGCTGCTGGGGTTGCTGTTGCTGCTCGGCATGGCCCGCCCGCTCAACGCATTGATGGCCGGTGAGCAGACCGCCGTGACCCTCGGTTTGAACGCACGCAATGTACGCTTGAAAGTCTTCCTGGTCGCCTCGCTGATGACCGGCGTGCTGGTGTCCATCAGCGGCTCTATCGGCTTTGTCGGGCTGATGGTGCCGCACATCGCCCGGCGCCTGATAGGTGCCGAACACCGGCGTTTACTGCCAGTGTGCGTGCTGCTGGGCAGTGTGTTCCTGGTGTGGGTCGATGTCGCCGCACGCACACTGATAGCGCCCGAAGACTTGCCGATTGGCGTGGCGACGGCGGCGATTGGCGGGCTGTTTTTTATCGGTTTGATGCGCAAGCGTTGAGCGCGCCCCGTTGTAGCGCACAGCCACGCACCTGGCAGACCGTCCCGCCATTTCATGGTGCATTTCCCATGCGCTGACCTGGGCGAAGCGACCATTTCATGCCTTTTTCCGACTCGGCACAGCGCTTGCAATCACCTGCTCAACTTTCCCCTCATAACAGTGTTGAGTCCACGGAGATCGCACCATGCAGCGTCGCAGCTTGATCAAGGCTTTCACTTTGTCGGCATCCATTGTCGCCATGGGTTTGACCTGGACCGTCCAGGCCGCCGAGACCATCAAGGTCGGCATCCTGCACTCGTTGTCCGGGACCATGGCGATCTCCGAAACCTCGCTTAAAGACATGGCGCTGATGACCATCGACGAGATCAACGCCAAGGGCGGCGTGAACGGCAAGATGCTCGAACCAGTGGTGGTGGACCCGGCGTCCAACTGGCCGCTGTTCGCAGAAAAAGGCCGGCAACTGTTGACCCAGGACAAGGTTGCCGTGGTGTTTGGCTGCTGGACCTCGGTGTCGCGCAAATCCGTATTGCCGGTGTTCGAAGAACTCAACGGTTTGCTGTTCTACCCGGTGCAATACGAAGGCGAAGAGATGTCGCCGAACGTGTTCTACACCGGTGCAGCGCCGAACCAGCAGGCGATTCCGGCAGTGGAATACCTGATGAGCGAAGAAGGCGGCAGTGCCAAGCGCTTCTTCCTGCTGGGCACCGACTACGTGTACCCGCGCACCACCAACAAGATCCTGCGCTCGTTCCTGCATTCCAAAGGTGTGGCGGATAAAGATATCGAAGAGGTCTACACCCCGTTCGGCCATGCCGATTACCAGACCATCGTCGCCAACATCAAGAAATTCTCCGCCGGCGGCAAGACTGCGGTGGTCTCCACCGTCAATGGCGACTCCAACGTACCGTTCTACAAAGAGCTGGCCAACCAGGGCTTGAAAGCCACCGAAGTACCGGTGGTGGCGTTCTCGGTGGGCGAAGAAGAACTGCGCGGCATCGACACCAAACCACTGGTGGGCAACCTGGCGGCGTGGAATTACTTCCAGTCGGTGGAGAACCCGGTCAACCAGAAATTCGTCGCCGACTGGAAAGCCTACGCCAAGAAGCACAACCTGCCGGGCGCAGACAAAGCCGTGACCAACGACCCGATGGAAGCCACCTATGTGGGCATCCATATGTGGGCCCAGGCGGCAGAGAAAGCCAAGTCCACCGACGTCGACAAAGTGCGCGAAGCCCTGGGCGGCCAGACCTTCGCCGCACCGTCGGGCTTTACCCTGACCATGGACAAGACCAACCACCACCTGCACAAACCGGTGATGATCGGCGAGATCCAGGCCGACGGGCAGTTCTCGGTGGTGTGGCAGACCGAAGCGCCGATTCGGGCACAGCCATGGAGCCCTTACATCCCGGGCAATGACAAGAAGCCGGACTATGCGGTGAAGAGCAACTAAAGCCCCACGCGTTCTACATGTGGGAGGGGGCTTGCTCCCGATGGCGGCGGGTCAGTGATACATGCATTGCCTGACACACCGCTATCGGGAGCAAGCCCCCTCCCACAGTGTTGACCGCGCATGACTAGGACATTGTGTTATGCCTACTGCCCTCCACCGCTTCATCCTCGCCGTGCTGTTGTTGCTGCCTTTGGCTGCACACGCCAGCGACGCCGAAGACTTCATCAACGCCAACCCGATGCAACAAGCCAAGCTGCTCCAGGACTGGGCCGCCCAGCCTGACCCGGCGCGCATCGAGCTGGTGGATGCCCTGCAACAAGGCCAACTTAACGTCAACGGCGAAACCAAGACCGTACGCCTGAACAACCGTCTGCGCGGCCTGATCGACAACGTCCAAGCCAGCCAGCAACTGCTCGCCGCCGATCCCAAGGTTCGCCTGGCGGCAGCTCGAACCCTGCAAAAAAGCGCTGTGCCTGCGCAGTTGAAATTCCTCGACCAGCAGGTCGCCGCCGAAACCGACGAGGATGTGCACAGCGCCCTCAGCCTGGCCCTGGCCAACCTGCAACTGGTGGACACCGACCCTGCGGTGCGACTGGCCGCCGTGCGTCTGCTCGGCAGCACCGGCGACCCGCTGGCACGCACGCGCCTCGAAGCGCTGCTCGCGCCGGGCGTGGAAACCGATGCCGCCGTGCACACCGCCGCCGAAACCAGCCTGGCCCAGGTCAAACGCAAACTGATGGTCGGCGAGATCCTCGGGCAGGCGTTCAGCGGCATGTCGCTGGGCTCGATTCTATTGCTGGCGGCACTGGGTCTGGCGATCACCTTCGGCCTGCTCGGCGTGATCAACATGGCCCATGGCGAGATGCTGATGCTCGGCGCCTACTCCACCTATGTGGTGCAGCTGATGATGCAGCGCTATGTGCCCCAGGCCATCGAGTTCTACCCGCTGATCGCGCTACCGGTGGCGTTCTTCGTCACCGCCGCCATCGGCATGGCCCTGGAACGCACGGTGATTCGTCACCTCTATGGCCGACCACTGGAAACCCTGCTCGCCACCTGGGGCATCAGCCTGATGCTGATCCAACTGGTACGCCTGGTGTTCGGCGCGCAGAACGTCGAAGTGTCCAACCCCGCCTGGCTGTCCGGCGGTATTCAAGTACTGCCCAACCTGGTGCTGCCGTACAACCGCATCGTCATCATTGCCTTCGCGCTGTTCGTGGTGGTGCTCACCTGGTTGTTGCTGAACAAGACACGCCTGGGTCTTAACGTGCGCGCCGTCACCCAGAACCGCAACATGGCCGCCTGCTGCGGCGTGCCCACCGGGCGCGTGGACATGCTCGCCTTTGGTCTGGGCTCCGGCATCGCAGGCCTTGGTGGCGTGGCCCTGAGCCAGATCGGCAACGTCGGCCCGGACCTGGGCCAGAGCTACATCATCGACTCGTTCCTGGTGGTGGTACTCGGTGGCGTCGGCCAGTTGGCCGGTAGCGTAATGGCGGCCTTCGGCCTGGGTATCGCCAACAAGATTCTTGAACCGCAAATCGGTGCCGTGCTCGGCAAGATCCTGATCCTCGCGCTGATCATTCTATTTATCCAGAAACGCCCGCAAGGACTCTTCGCACTGAAAGGACGGGTGATCGACTGATGAACCAGCCATTGATGCTTACGGCCACGCAAAAGGCCGGCCCCAAGGTGACGATCGCCGTCGGCGTGGTGATCCTGTTCCTGCTGCTGGCGCTGCCACTGTGTTCGCTGCTGGCGCCGGACAATCCACTGCATGTGTCGGCCTACACCCTGACACTGGTGGGCAAGATCCTCTGCTACGCCATCGTCGCGCTCGCGCTGGACCTGGTGTGGGGCTATGCCGGGATGTTATCCCTGGGCCACGGTCTGTTCTTCGCCCTGGGCGGTTATGCCATGGGCATGTACCTGATGCGCCAGGCGTCGGGCGACGAGTTGCCGGCGTTCATGACCTTTTTGTCCTGGACCGAATTACCCTGGTACTGGGCGGGCACCGACAACTTTCTCTGGGCGCTGTGCCTGGTGGTGCTGGCCCCGGGAGTGCTCGCGCTAGTGTTCGGTTTCTTCGCCTTCCGCTCACGGATCAAAGGCGTGTATTTCTCGATCATGACCCAGGCCCTGACCTTTGCCGGAATGCTGTTGTTCTTTCGCAACGAGACCGGGTTCGGCGGCAATAACGGCTTCACCAATTTTCGCAGCATCTTAGGCTTTGGCATTACAGAACCTGGCACACGGGCGGTGTTGTTTGTGGCCACGGTGCTGTTGCTGGTAGCCAGCCTGTACATCGGCTGGCGCCTGGCGCAGAGCAAGTTCGGCCGCGTGCTGACCGCCTTGCGCGATGCCGAGAACCGCCTGATGTTCTGTGGTTACGACCCGCGTGGCTTCAAGTTGTTTGTGTGGGTGTTGAGCGCAGTGTTGTGCGGGTTGGCGGGGGCGCTGTATGTGCCGCAGGTGGGCATTATCAACCCCAGCGAAATGTCGCCGACCAACTCCATCGAGGCCGCCGTATGGGTCGCCCTCGGCGGGCGGGGCACACTGATCGGGCCATTGCTCGGCGCTGGGGTGGTCAACGGCATGAAGAGCTGGTTCACGGTGGCGTTTCCCGAGTACTGGCTGTTCTTCCTGGGGGCGCTGTTCATCATCGTCACCCTGTACCTGCCCAAGGGCGTTATCGGCCTGCTGAAGAAATGAGGAACGTCATGCTTGAACCTATTTTCGATGCGGGCAGCGGCCGCGATGCGATCGGTATCGGCCAGGCCGCAGGCAAAGGGCTCAACACCCGCCACGGCACCATCCTGACCCTGGAAGATATCAGCGTCAGCTTCGACGGTTTCAAAGCGTTGAATGACCTGAACCTGTATATCGGCGTCGGCGAATTACGCTGCATCATCGGCCCCAACGGCGCAGGCAAGACCACGTTGATGGACGTGATCACCGGCAAGACCCGGCCCAGCCACGGCAGGGCCTGGTTCGGCGAAACCCTGGATCTGACCAGCATGAGCGAAGTGCAAATCGCCCAGGCCGGTATCGGCCGCAAGTTCCAGAAGCCTACGGTGTTCGAAGCCCTCAGCGTGTTCGAAAACCTTGAGCTGGCGCAGAAGACCGACAAGTCGGTGTGGGCCAGCCTGCGGGCGCGCCTGAGTGGCGAGCAAAAAGACCGCATCGATGAAGTACTCGACACCATCCGCCTGACCGCCTCGGTGCATCGGCCCGCGGGTTTACTGTCCCACGGCCAGAAGCAGTTCCTGGAAATCGGCATGTTGCTGATGCAAGACCCGCAACTGTTGCTGCTCGACGAACCGGTGGCTGGCATGACCGACGCCGAAACCGAATTCACAGCCGAACTGTTCAAGCGCCTGGCCGGCAAGCATTCGTTGATGGTGGTGGAGCACGACATGGGCTTTGTCGGCTCCATCGCTGATCACGTCACCGTGTTGCACCAGGGCAGCGTATTGGCCGAAGGGTCGCTGGAACAGGTGCAGGAAAATGAGCGGGTGATCGAGGTCTACCTCGGTCGCTAACGCTGACACAAACTGCTTTATTTGGGAGCTGGCTTGCCTGCGATGGCGTCACCTCAGTGTCACACAAACACCGAGTCGCCTGCATCGCAGGCAAGCCAGCTCCCACATTTGATCCGGTTCCCGCAGGGGGATTGAAGAGGTATTGAGAATGCTGCAAGTCGACAAACTGCACCAGTACTACGGCGGTAGCCACATCCTGCGCGGGCTGTCCTTCGACGTGAAAATCGGCGAAGTCACCTGCCTGCTCGGCCGCAACGGCGTGGGCAAGACCACCCTGCTCAAGTGCCTGATGGGCTTGCTGCCGGCCAAGGAGGGCGCGGTAAATTGGGAAGGCAAGGCCATCACCGGCTTCAAGCCGCACCAGCGTGTCCATGCCGGGATCGCTTATGTGCCTCAGGGCCGGGAGATTTTTGGCCGGCTGACGGTGGAAGAAAATCTGCTGATGGGGCTGTCGCGCTTCCCCGGTTCCGAAGCCAGGGAAGTGCCCGCGTTCATCTACGAGCTGTTTCCGGTGTTGCTGCAGATGAAGCATCGACGCGGCGGCGATTTGTCCGGGGGCCAGCAGCAACAGTTGGCGATTGGCCGCGCCCTGGCCAGCCGCCCGCGCCTGCTGATCCTCGATGAGCCCACCGAAGGTATCCAGCCGTCGGTGATCAAGGAGATCGGTGCGGTGATCAAGAAGCTTGCCGAGCGTGGCGACATGGCGATCCTGCTGGTGGAGCAGTTCTACGACTTCGCTGCCGAACTGGCCGACCACTACCTGGTGATGTCACGCGGTGAAATCGTGCAGCAGGGCCGCGGTGAAAATATGGAGAGCGAAGGTGTACGCGGCCTCGTAACCATCTAATCTGTGGCGTCACGACATTAAGCCAAAAACCATGAACCTGCCCGTTTCCCCTGCCCTGTTCACCCCCAGCTGGCACGCCGCGCTGGAACTCGGCTACGCGCGTTTCGGCGACACCACGCGCCCGGTATTGCGCCGCCACCTGGGCCCGCTGCGCGTGCAAAAGCACCTGTACGCCGAAGGCCCCCAGGTGTGCCAGCACATCATCGTGCACCCGCCCGGCGGAATTGCCGGCGGCGATCGCCTGGACATCAGCGCCCACGTCAGCGCCGGTGCATGGGCGCAGTTGACCAGCCCCGGCGCCGCCAAGTGGTACCGCGCCAGCGGCCCGGCATTTCAGCAACTTGAGTTGACCGTCGAGGCCGGCGCGACCCTGGAATGGCTGCCCCAGGAAACCATCGTGTTCAGCGCCGCCCAGGCCGAACTCACTACGCGCATCGAGCTCTCGGGCGATGCGCGGTTGTTCTACTGGGACGTGGTCGCCCTGGGGCGCCCGGCCAGCGGCGAGCGGTTCGACCTCGGCCACTTTCAATCACACCTGGATATTCGCCGCGACGGCCAGTTGCTCTGGCATGAGCGCCAGCGCATTGTGGGCGCCGATGGGTTGCTGGATTCGCCCATCGGGCTGGATGGGCAGCCGGTGTTTGCCACGTTGCTGGTGACGGGTGAGGTCGATCCTGAATTGCTTGAGCGTTGCCGCTCGCTGCCCCACGCGGTGCGCGGAGATTTGACCCAACTGCCTGGGTTGCTGGTGGCGCGTTGTCTGGCCGAGGAAGCGCTGTTGGCGCGGGGGTGGTTGATTGATTTATGGCGGCTGTTGCGCCCGGCAGTGCTGGGGCGAGAAGCCGTCGCACCACGAATCTGGAGCACATGAAGATCAACAAGTGAAACTGAGTTTATGTGGGAGCTGGCTTGCCTGCGATGGCGGTGTGCCTGATACACCGCTATCGCAGGCAAGCCAGCTCCCACACCGGCCTGTTTCCACAGGGGATCTGCGGTGTTTTTATGAATGCTGTTTGAAGGACCTTGAACCATGGATTTGACCCCACGGGAAAAAGACAAACTGCTGATCTTCACCGCCGGCCTGGTGGCCGAGCGCCGCTTGGCGCGCGGCGTGAAGCTCAACTACCCGGAAACCATCGCCTATATCTCGGCCGCGCTGATGGAAGGCGCTCGCGATGGCCGCACCGTGGCCGAGTTGATGCACTTCGGCACCACCTTGCTCAGCCGCGAGCAAGTGATGGAAGGCATCCCGGAAATGATCCCGGATATCCAGGTGGAAGCCACCTTCCCCGATGGCACCAAGCTGGTGACTGTCCACCAGCCAATCGCGTGAGGCCCGGCCATGATTCGTGATGCTACCGAGCAAGACCTGCCGGCGATCCGCGACATCTACAACGACGCGGTGCTCAACACCACGGCGATCTGGAACGAACAACCGGTGGACCTGACCAACCGCCAAGCCTGGTTCAGCGCACGCCAGGCGCAGCAGTACCCGATCCTGGTCGCGGTGGAAAACGACGAAGTCACCGGCTACGCCTCATTCGGCGACTGGCGACCTTTCGAAGGCTTTCGCTACAGCGTCGAACACTCGGTGTACGTGCGCAATGACCAGCGCGGCAAAGGCCTCGGTCCACGCCTGATGCAGGCCCTGATCGAGCGCGCCCGCAGCTGCGGCAAGCACGTCATGGTCGCCGCCATCGAAAGCGGCAACCTGGCCTCGGTCCACCTGCATGAACGCCTGGGTTTCATCACCACCGGGCATATGCCGCAAGTGGGCATCAAGTTCGGCCGCTGGCTGGACCTGACCTTTATGCAACTGACCTTGAACCCGGGCGCCGAACCGCCCAAGGAGTGAGATCGATGAACGCTGCACAACTGCGTCGAGTCAATGCTGAAAGTTTTGCCCATTACCGCCTGGGCTTGATCGAGTTGTTGCTGGACGCGGTGCAGCATGGCGCGTCGGTGGGCTTTATGGCCGACTTCGATGAGGCCCAGGCCCGCGAGTATCTGGCCGGCGTGCAAGCCGGTATCGAAGACGCCAGCCTGCTGTTGTGGGTGGTGGTACGTGAAGAACGGGTAGTCGCCAGTGTACAACTGGCGCTGTGCCAAAAGGCCAATGGCCTCAACCGCGCCGAAGTGCAAAAGTTGCTGGTGCACAGCAGCGCCCGCCGCCATGGCCTGGGCCAGCAATTGATGCACAGCCTGGAGCTCGCCGCACGCCAGCACAAGCGCGGCCTGCTGTATCTGGACACCGAGGCCGGCTCCGGCGCCGAAGCCTTCTATCAGTCGCTGCGCTACATCAAGATCGGTGAGCTGCCCGATTACTGCCAAAGCCCGGACGGGCGCTACAGCCCGACCGCCATCTACTACAAGACCCTGGGGCAACCGGCATGATTCCTGGTGAATATCAGATCCAGCCTGGCGAGATCGAACTGAATGTCGGCCGCCGCACCGTCACCTTGAGCGTGGCCAATAGCGGCGACCGGCCGATCCAAGTGGGCTCGCATTACCATTTTTTCGAGACCAATGACGCGCTGGAATTTGAACGTTCAGCGAGCCGCGGTATGCGCCTGAATATTCCGGCAGGCACGGCGGTTCGGTTTGAGCCGGGGCAGCGTCGGGAGGTGGAGTTAGTCGATTTGAGCGGCGGGCGCCGGGTGTTCGGGTTTGCCGGTCGAATTATGGGCGACCTCTAGGGCCTCATCGCAGGCAAGCCGGCTCCCACCTTTTGACAGTGTTCACAAATCAAAATGTGGGAGCGGGCTTGCCCGCGATAGCGATCTCACATTCAACACAATTAATCAGGGCAACCACATGAAAATCAGCCGCCAAGCCTACGCCGACATGTATGGCCCCACCGTCGGCGACAAAGTCCGCCTGGCCGACACCGAGCTGTTTGTCGAAGTCGAACAGGACTTCACCGTCTATGGCGAAGAAGTCAAATTCGGCGGCGGCAAGGTGATCCGTGACGGCCAGGGCCAGAGCCAGTTGCTCGCCCATGAGGTAGTGGACACCCTGATCACCAATGCGCTGATCATTGACCACTGGGGCATCGTCAAGGCTGACGTTGGCTTGAAGAACGGTCGCATCCATGCCATCGGCAAGGCCGGCAACCCGGATATCCAGCCCGGCGTGACCATGGCCATTGGCGCCAGCACCGAAGTGATCGCCGGTGAAGGCATGATCCTCACCGCCGGCGGCATCGACTCCCATGTGCACTTCATCTGCCCGCAGCAGATCGAAGAAGCACTGACCAGCGGCGTCACAACCATGATCGGTGGCGGCACCGGGCCGGCCACCGGTACCAACGCCACCACCTGCACGTCGGGGCCGTGGCACCTTGCGCGGATGCTGCAGGCCAGTGATTCGTTCCCGATGAACATCGGGTTTACCGGCAAGGGCAACGCCAGTTTGCCCGAGCCATTGATCGAGCAGGTCAAGGCCGGTGCCATCGGTTTGAAGCTGCATGAAGACTGGGGTACCACGCCTGCCAGCATTGATAACTGCCTGAGCGTCGCCGACCAGTACGATGTGCAGGTGGCGATCCACAGTGACACGCTCAACGAGTCGGGCTTCGTCGAAACCACCCTCGCCGCGCTAAAGGGCCGCACCATTCACACTTACCACACTGAAGGTGCCGGTGGCGGCCACGCACCTGACATCATCAAGGCGTGCGGTTACCCGAACGTGCTGCCTAGTTCTACCAACCCGACGCGGCCATTCACCCGCAACACCATCGACGAGCACTTGGACATGCTGATGGTCTGCCATCACCTGGACCCGAGCATCGCCGAAGACGTGGCCTTCGCCGAGAGCCGCATCCGCCGCGAGACCATCGCCGCCGAAGACATCCTGCATGACCTCGGCGCTTTCTCGATGATCAGTTCAGACAGCCAGGCCATGGGCCGTGTCGGCGAGGTGATCACGCGCACCTGGCAGACCGCCGACAAGATGAAAAAACAGCGCGGCCCACTGCCAGGTGACGGCCCCGGCAACGACAACTTCCGCGCCAAGCGCTACATCGCCAAGTACACCATCAACCCGGCGATCACCCACGGCGTGAGCCATATCGTCGGTTCCGTCGAAGTCGGCAAATGGGCGGACCTGGTGTTGTGGCGCCCGGCGTTTTTCGGTATCAAGCCGACCCTGATCCTCAAGGGCGGCGCGATTGCGTCGAGCCTGATGGGCGATGCCAACGCCTCGATTCCCACACCGCAACCGGTGCATTACCGCCCGATGTTCGCCAGCTTCGGCAGCTCACTGCACGCCACCAGCCTGACGTTTATCAGCCAGGCGGCACAGGACGCCGGCCTGCCCGAAGCCCTGGGATTGAAGAAGCAGATTGCAGTGGTCAAGGGCTGCCGCGATGTGCAGAAAAGCGACCTGATCCACAACGATTACCTGCCGGATATCGAGGTTGATCCGCAGACCTATCAGGTCAAGGCCGATGGCGTACTGCTGTGGTGTGAACCGGCTGAAGTCCTGCCGATGGCGCAGCGATATTTCCTGTTCTAGCTCAAACTCATGTGGCGAGGGAGCTTGCTCTCTCGCCACAGGACCTTAGAACTGCTCGCGTGGGTTAAAAGCGGCTTTTTGCGCCAGCTCCTGCCACAACGCTTTCACATCCTCATTGCCCGCAGGGGGCATGACCGCCTTCAACTGGATGAACAGGTAGCCACGTTGCCCGGCCTTGTTCAGCAAGCCATGGCCCTTGGCGCGCATACGCTGGCCATTCTGGCTGCCGGCAGGCACCTTGAGGTTGATCTTGCCGGTCAGGGTCGGCACTGCCACTTCCGCACCCAAGGCCAACTCCCACGGGGCCAGCGGCAGGTTGATGACCAGGTTCTCGCCATCGACCTCGAACTTGGGGTGCGGCGCAAACTTGATGATCAGGTACAGGTCGCCATTGGCGCCACCGCCAATGCCTGGCGCGCCCTGGGCCTTGAGACGGATGCGCTCGCCGTCGGCTACACCGGCGGGGATCTTCACATTCAGGCTCTTGACGCTATTGCTGACATGCCGGCCAGAGGCGTCGTATTGCGGCACCTGAAAGCTGATCTGCTTGGACTCGGCCGACAGGGTTTCCTCAAGGGAGACCGACAGCTGCATCTCCACATCCTGGCCCTTGCGCCCGGTAGGACGACGTTGGCCACCACCGAAAGCATCGCCGCGCGAGCCAAAGATCGAGCTGAAAAAGTCCGAGAAATCGCCCGCGTCCTGGCCTCCGCCAAAGCCGCCACGGCTCTGCCAGCCCGGCGGGCCCTGGAACGGCTGGCCATGCTGGCCGTATTTGCGCAATTCGTCGTACTCGGCTCGCTTGTCGGCGCTTTTAAGCGCTTCATAGGCTTCGGACGCGTCCTTGAATTTCTCTTCGGCGTCTTTTTCCTTGCTCACATCGGGGTGATATTTGCGCGCGAGCTTGCGATAGGCAGCCTTGATTTCCTTGTCATCGGCCGTCGGCTCGACACCCAGAATCTTGTAGTAATCTTTGAAATCCATCGACGGTTCACCATCCTTTATCGAGATCGCACTGCCCGGGGCGCAACGTGCGCTGGTTTGCACCTGGTGAGGGTTGCGGCCTGGGGGTACGTCAAAGTGTTATCGGCATCAGCCGTATGCAACAGATGTGGGGGCAAATCCCGTACTTTCAAGCACGATTTAACGGATGGTTGGCCTACGCAAGCGCTTGCGACTGGCATACACTGCGCGGCCGTTTTTCAACCGGAACCCGATAGACATGAAAAACCCATCCCCAGCCCGTGCCTGCGGCATTGACTTCGGCACGTCCAACTCCACCGTCGGCTGGATCCGCCCCGGCATGGAAACGCTGATCGCGCTGGAGGACGACAAAATCACCCTGCCGTCGGTGGTCTTCTTCAACTTTGAGGAGCGCCGCCCGGTGTACGGTCGCCTGGCGCTGCACGAATACCTGGAGAACTACGAAGGCCGCTTGATGCGCTCGCTCAAGAGCCTGCTGGGTTCCAAGCTGATCAAGCACGACACCAGCGTGCTTGGCACTGCAATGCCTTTTACCGACCTGCTGGCGCTGTTTATCGGCCAACTCAAGAGCCGCGCCGAAGCCAACGCGGGGCGTGAGTTCGAAGAAGTGGTATTGGGCCGCCCGGTATTCTTCGTCGATGACGACCCGATGGCCGACCAGGAAGCCGAGAACACCCTGGTGGACGTGGCGCGCAAGATCGGCTTCAAGGACATCTCGTTCCAGTACGAACCGATTGCGGCGGCGTTCGACTACGAGTCCACCATTGAAAAAGAGGAGCTGGTGCTGATCGTCGACATCGGCGGTGGTACCTCCGACTTCTCCCTGGTGCGCCTGTCGCCGGACCGCCGTCACAACGACAACCGCCAGAGCGACATCCTCGCCACCGGTGGCGTGCACATCGGCGGAACCGATTTCGATAAGCAACTCTCGCTGGCCGGCATGATGCCGCTGTTCGGCTACGGCAGCCGCATGAAGAGCGGCGCCTACATGCCTACCAGCCACCACATGAACCTGGCGACCTGGCACACCATCAACTCGGTGTACTCGCAAAAGTCCCAGCTGGCCCTGGGCAGCATGCGCTACGACATCGAAGACACCGGCGGCATCGACCGCCTGTTCAAGCTGATCGAACAGCGCGCCGGGCACTGGCTGGCGATGGAAGTGGAAGAAACCAAGATCCAGCTGACGCAGGCAGACAGCCGCCATGTGCCACTGGACCGTATCGAAGCCGGCCTGAGCGTGGACCTGAGCCGGGCGCTGTTCGAGTCCTCCATCGACAACCTGCTCGAACGCGTGCGCGGCAGTGTCACGCAACTGCTCAATGACGCCTCGGTGAGCGTGGCCCAGGTGGACACGGTGTTCTTCACCGGTGGTTCCAGCGGCATCCCCGCGTTGCGCCACAGTATCTCGGCGATGCTGCCGAATGCGCGGCATGTGGAAGGCAATATCTTTGGCAGTATCGGCAGCGGGTTGGCGATTGAAGCCAGCAAGCGTTATGGGTCTTAAGCGGTAAGTTTTCAGCTGCAAGCGGCAAGTAAAAGCCAATCTGCTTCCACTTGCCGCTTGCAGCTTGTAACTCGCATCTGCGCCTAAACCATCCCACCCAACTTCAGCTCACTCTTCAGATACGCATAATAAATCGGCCCTGCCACCACCCCCGGCAAACCGAACGCGGCTTCAAACACCAGCATCGCCAGCAGTAACTCCCACGACTTGGCACTGATCTGCCCGCCGACGATGCGCGCGTTGAGGAAGTACTCGACCTTGTGGATCACGATCAAATACCCCAGCGCCGCCACCGCCACCCAGATCGACAGCGACAGCGCGACGATGGTGATCAGGGTGTTGGACATCAGATTGCCGATCACCGGCAGCAAGCCAAGCAGGAAGGTCAGCACGATCAGGGTTTTGGTCAGCGGCAGGTGAATGCCGCACAGCGGCAGCACCACGGCGAGAAACACGGCGGTGAAAGCCGTGTTGAGCGCGGCGATTTTGATCTGGGCGAAGACGATGTTGCGAAACGCCTGAACCAGCAGGTGTAAACGGTCGAACAGCGCGGCGGCCAGGGGTTTGCGTTTGGTCAGGTCGGGCACCCGTTGCAGGGCGATGATGGCGCCGAGCACCATGCCGATCAGCAAGGTGACGAACATATGGGCGGCGTCTTTGCCGACCAGTTGCAGTTCGCTCAAGTGCTTGCTCATCCAGTCGCCGATGGCCACGCGAAACTCGGCGGCGCTGGCGGGCAGGTAGGCGTCGATGAACGGCGGTAACTGGCCGCGTGCGCGGTCGACCACGCCCATGAATTTATCCAGGGAAGCCCCGGGGTTTTCAGCTTCGTGGAGCAGGAAGCTGATGGCGCCGGCGAAGATCAAGGTGAGTACGCTGACGATCAGGGTGCCGAGCAAGGCCACCGCCAGCCAACGGGCGCGCCGGCCTTCGATCAGTCGTTGCAGTTGGGGGGTGAGCATGTTGACCAGTTCATAGACCAACAGGCCGGCCAGCAGGCTGGGCAGCAACTTCAGCGGCAGCACCAGCAGCAACCCGCCGAAAATGATGATGTAACTGGCCAGCAACAACACATGACGCTGAGAAAACGTTGGCATACAGCCTCAAAACGAACGGCGTTAAAGGATGGGCAGTCTGCCAGCGTTGCAGGCATCAAGCGAGGGGGGACGACTGTGAATGCGATCAAGTGTGGGAGGGGGCTTGCTCCCGATTACGGAGGATCAGCCAATGAATCGATTGACTGACACGGCGCTATCGGGAGCAAGCCCCCTCCCACATTTGATCTGCAGCGCCTGCGAAATCGTGATTAACCTTTGAGGCAGGTGCTCATGAATGTTTTACGCGCATCGCCGGTCAACGCTTTGGTTTTAGCCGACGCATTGCAGTCCTTCATCTTCTGCTGCTGCGGCGTCAGGGTCTTGGCATCGTTGGCGGCAGGCGCCGACAGGCAGGTCTTCATGAAGGCCTTGCGGTCATCGCCCTTGAGGGTCTTGGTGGTGGCTTCGGCATTGCAGGTGGTCATTTTGTTCTGCTGGGCAGTGGCGGCAAAACCTTGTGAACACAACAGCAGGCCCATCATCAACAACGGAATACGCAGCATCTTCATGGAGTTTTCTCCCTGTTACCGTGCCGACGGGCACGGCCTACAGCGCAGTGTAGTCAAAAGCTGTTACAACTTCACCGGCCACGAATATTCGTCCGTCGGTAGTGCTCCGGGGTGCAGCCAGCATGGCGTTGGAACATGGCGATAAATGCCGAGGCGGTGCTGTAGCCCAAATCAAACGCCACGTGCTGCACGCTGCGATCACTGTCCAGGGCTTCGATGGCCGCCAGGTAGCGCAGGCGCTGGCGCCATTCACCAAAACTCATACCCAGCTCGCGCACAAACTGACGCGCCAGGGTGCGTTCGCTCACATGTACCTGCTCAGCCCATTGCCCGAGCGGGCGATTGTCGGCGGGCTGCGCCTGCATACCTTCCAGCACCCCCAGCAGCCCGGGGTGGCGGGCGTAGGGCAGGAAGCCATCATGGATCGGCGCCTGCTTGAGTTGGTCCACCAGCACCTGGGCCAGGCGGATATCCGCGTCCGATTGCGGGATATTCACGTCGCGCTGGGCGAAATCGCTGAGGATGGCCTTGAGAATATCGCTGATCGTCAGCGTGCACGGCGCTTGCGGCAGCTGCTCGCAGAGCGTCGGCGCCAAGCCCACCGAACGATAGACAATCGCCTGGGCGTTGTAGGAGCTGTGTTCGGTGTTGGGCGGGATCCACACCGCGTACTGCGGCGGCGACATAAAACGGCTGCCAGCCACCTCCATGCGCATCACGCCGTTGGCTGAATAGTCCAACGACCCCCAGCTGTGCCGGTGCGGTGTGCACTCGGTATCGGGTGCGAAATCGGAATAGCGAAAGTACACAGGGCTCGGCAGGCGGGGGAAATCCGCCAGGCGTACGGTATGTCGGGGCATGTTGTCTGGATTCAGAGGTCGGTTGTCTGGATCGCAGTATAGGCTTCGATCCAGACAGGGGATAATCGCGCCTCGTCAATACACTGGGTTTCTTTCGATGCAATACGCGTATCCGCTGCTGGCCATCTTTATCTGGGCCGGCAACACCGTGGTCAACAAATTGGCCGTGGGCTCGATTTTCCCGGCTGAAATCGGCTTTTACCGCTGGCTGTTCGCAGCACTGCTGTTCACCCCGTTCATGCTCAAGCCGGTCGTTGCCAACTGGGCGCTTATCCGTCCCAACCTGGGCAAGATCTTCATCCTCGGCGTGCTGGGCATGGCGGTGTATCAAAGCCTGGCCTATTACGCCGCCACGCTGACCAGCGCCACCAACATGGGCATCATCCTCTCGCTGATGCCGCTGATGGCGTTGACCGCCGCGATTATCAGCCTGGGGCAACGCCTGACCTTAGGCGCGCTGACCGGCGCGGTGCTGTCGTTCGCCGGTGTTGTGGTGGTGGTATCGTCCGGCAGCCTGGGCGCGCTGTTGCAACACGGGGTCAACCTGGGTGACGGCATGATGCTGGTGGCGACGCTGGCTTATGCGGTCTACAGCACCCTGCTGAAAAAATGGCAACTGCGCCTGCCGCCGTTGGTGCTGCTGTATTTGCAGGTGCTGGTGGCGGTGGTGGTGCTGCTGCCGCTGTACCTGTTCTCGGCCAAGGCCGGTTTGGGGTGGACGAATATTCCGCTGGTGCTGTACGCCTGCCTGCTGGCTTCAATGCTGGCGCCGCTGGCGTGGATGCACTCGGTGAAGACCCTGGGGCCAAGCCGTACCACGCTGTTTTTCAACCTGCTGCCGTTGATTACCGCACTGATCGCAGCAGTGGTGTTGAAGGAAGAGTTGGCGCTGTATCACCTGGTGGGTGGCTTGCTGACCCTGGGTGGAGTGATCCTGTCGGAGCGCTGGACCACACCGGTCAGACGTGCTCATGACACATCCTGTTAAATCCGATAAAACTTTTCGCCTGGCCCGGGACTCACAACCTATAGCGATCACGCCGGCAGAGCGTGGCGTACAACCGGATTAGCCCCAGGAGATTGAAATGACTGAAGCACACTTGACTGACATTGCGACCCTGCGCAGCCGCGCCCGCCAGAATGTCGAAAACGGTGCCGTGACCGAAGGCTACGACGCCGACCGTCAGGAAATCATCCGCCTGCTCAACGAGTCGCTGGCCACTGAGCTGGTTTGCGTGTTGCGCTACAAGCGTCACTACTTCATGGCCAACGGCCTGAAAGCCAGCGTGGCTGCCGATGAGTTCCTTGAACACGCCACCCAGGAAGCCGAGCACGCCGACAAACTGGCCGAGCGTATCGTGCAACTGGGCGGCGAGCCGGAGTTCAACCCCGACCTGCTGTCGAAGAACTCCCACGCTCAATATGTGGCAGGCAACTCGCTCAAAGAGATGGTCTACGAAGACCTGGTAGCCGAGCGCATCGCGGTGGACAGCTACCGTGAAATCATCCAGTACATCGGCGATAAAGACCCGACTACCCGTCGCATCTTCGAAGACATCCTGGCCCAGGAAGAAGAGCACGCCGATGATATGGCGGATATTCTGCAGGACCTCTGACAGGTCGCAGTTCAAACCCCAGGTGCAAGCCGAGCGCTTCCACCTGGGGTTTTATTCTGTCTATATGCCCACCACCGACCTGTCAGGTTTGACAGTAGATTTTCCAGCGCACCAGCGCTAATTAATACTTCCAACGTTCGCTGACAACACTGTCAGCCGAATGAAAAGGGAGTAACCGCCCATGAAAAATACTTACCTCTTTGCAACGGCGATGGCCACGCTGCTGATCAGTCATGGCGCCTTGGGCCTGGATGCGAACGAGGAGATAACCCCCAGCAGCAAGGGTTACCAATATTTAGTCTACGCGGTGACCTGGCAGCCCAGTTTCTGCAAGCTCAAGCCGAAAACGTCGGGCTGCGATAAACCGCCGCAAAAGTTTCTGACCCATGGCATCTGGCCCTATAACAACAGCATCGGGCAAAAAACCAATCGTCATCCGGCCAATTGCAATACCGCGCCCAGCTGTAAATCATCCACAGAGTGCGATATCAGCGAGGACAAACTCAACCAAATTTCCGACACCCGCGCAATTGCCGGGCTAGTAACCGCCTCCCCGCAAGAAATGTTCAGATACGAGTGGAAGAAACACGGGACCTGCTCCAATCAAACTGAGACGGACTATTTCAATGACATTGTCAGACTGCGAAAAGCAGTGATGTACCTCGAGCCAATGTTTAATACCTGGATAGGTCGTAGCGTGAAGTTCGATCAACTCAAAAATGCATTCCCGACCCATGCATCTTTCCGCTGTTTTACCCTGGACGGTAAGCAGTACTTGCATGAAGTGTTCTACTCGATCTATCCGGACGGCACCCCCTATAAAGGCGATCCGTCCCTCCAGATCGGTATTCCCTGCGCGCCCGGGGAAACGCTTATCCCCAGTGGCAGTTAACCTTTCACCGTCTTGGGTGCCTTGCCTTCCTTCATCTGCTGCAGCAACGGTGCGCACTCATTGGGCTCTCCGCCACTTGGAGCGACCAAGGCGAGCAAGCCGGCGGCTGGCCCGGCGATAACGCCCAGGGCGACCATGCCTGCACCACGTAGCGCCAGCGGAATGGCTTTCACGCCAGCATTGGGCTTGATAAACGGCCCATTGACGTACAGCGGCGAGCGCAGCGAAAACAAGCGAAAGCCCTTGGACTCCGGCGTGATGGTCAGGTCCAACTGCTCCGTGGCCATGTTCGCGGTGCCGTCGATGTAGATGATGGCGTTCTCGGTATCGAACACAAACAACCGCGTGGTCGCCAGGCCCGTCTTGATGCCGAAGTCCGCCGCTGCGCAGTTGATCTTCACTTCCTCGTCGCCGAACAGGCGCCCCACGACGTAGTTGCCCACGTTGAGCCCGGCGATTTCCATCAGGCTGCGGCTGATGGCGCCATCGTTGATCAGCATCTTCAGGTCGCCGTTGGAGGTTCCCAGCAGTGCCGCCACCGAGTTGCCGCGCCCGGAAATATCGGCATCGCCGTTGAGTTCGCCGAAGCTGGTTTTCATCGGCTCAAAGGTCGGGAACAGTTGCTTGAGCTTGAAGTTGCGTGCCGTCAGCTTGGCGCTGCCTTCCATCGGCGTAATGCGGCCATTCAAGCGAATCTGCGCATCGAGCTTGCCGCCGGCCACGCCGAAACGCAGGGGTTCGAGGCTCAGTTGGCCGTCGTTGAGCACCAGGTGCGTATACAGATCGGTGAAGGGCAAGTCGGCGCTGTGCACGATACGCTTGCCGGTGAATTCCACGTCGGCATCCATCTCGCGCCAGCGCTCGGTGCGGAACTCTTCAACCGGCAGCACTTTGGTCGCCGGTTGTTTGCTTTCACCGCCACGAGCTTTTTGCTCGGCGTTGGAATCCGCGCCAATCAGAGGCGCCAGGTCATCCATCAGCAGTTGGTTGGACACCAGCGCGCCGCTGAGCTTGGGCCGTGGCTGGCTGGCGACATAGGCCAGGTCGCCATGGATGTCGCTGTTGCCGATCTTGCCGTTGAAGTTCTCGTAGCGGAATGAGGCGCCGCTGGTTTCATGCAGCTTGGCGATCAAATGGCCGTCGGTTGAATAGGCCGGCGAATCCGGCAAGGTCACACCAGTCAACGGGTAAAGGTTACCCAGGCTGCTGCCCGAGAGTTTCAGGCGCAGGTCCAGGGCACCGAGGTTAAGCGGGTCGGTCAAGGTGCCGGCCAGGGCGATGCTGGTGTCGGCGACTTTCACCTGGGCTTGCAGCGGGAACGGCTTGGCCGCGTCCTGCAAGGCCAGCAGACCGCCGATCTTGCCGGTGCCGGCGAGCTTCTGGCCGTGATATTGGCCTTTGACCTTGAGGCCGAACGCGTAGTCCTGAGGCGCCGAGCCTTTTTCCAGCGCCTTCTTGGCATCGGCGTCCCCGACAATTTCACCAAACGGGATGGGTTTGCCCAAGGGGTCGATGATCACATCCAACTGAGTCTTGAGGGTTTGATCGTCGAGGGTCACATGGCCCTTGTCAAAGCCGATGGCGCCGATATCCACCACCCAGTTGGAGGGCTCGGCGTCGGGGTCCTTGGGATCGAACTTGAACGTCCAGTTGGCGCGGCCGTCGGCCAGGCGCTGCAACTGGGCACTGGGTTCGGTGAGGTCAATGCGCGGGATCACCACGCGCTGCACCAGCAAAGCCAGGGGTGAAATACGCAGCTCGACCTTCTTGAGCGTGACCATCTGCGGTTGTTTCGACCAATCCGGGTTGCCCAGGGTCAGGTCTTCGGCGATCACATGGGGCCACGGCACCCAGGCACGCCAGCCGCCCTCATCGGGCTCGCGCTGCCACACCACCGCGAGGTTGCCGTTGATGGCGAACGGGCGATGCAGTTCTTCGGATACCTTGGCGTTGAGCGGCGGCTTGATGCGGTTCCAGTCGAAGAACACCAGCACAAGTACCGCTATGGCAATTAACAGAACGAAGCTGGCGCAGCTCCAAGCGACGATTTTACGAGTGCGCGTCATTGCACAGGGCTCCTGAATACGACTGGCTGGGCAACAGCCTTTGACACAGCTTATAGAACTACGACTGGCAAAGTGCCGGAGGGTTTAACCCAACGGCGGATTTAGCCGAAAAAAACGATTTTCCTGATCAAGCAGACAGATTTCATCATCGACAGCGCACCATTGTTACCCAGGTTCGTGTCGAAAATACCCACTGCGGTGCAAAACCGCGTGCTTGAGAGGCTCGATCTAGAGCCTTTGCAGGGAACAATCAATTCTGTTGATTATTACCATTGTGTTTATGAACTTTTATATCGACTTATCAAGAGTAGCATTAGCCCTGTACCCACTTTATCGCCCTCCCAAGGAGCAACCATCATGAAACGCCAATTACTCGCTACCGTCCTGTTATCTGTCCTGGCTTCCAGCGCTTTCGCCCTGCCAGCCGCCGAACAGGCCACTCCACAGAACAAAGCTCAAGCCATGCAGACTAGCCAAACCGTGGCGCGCAGCGGTTCGCAAGAAGACGAAAACCGTGACTACGCCAAAGGTGCTGTCGCTGAAAATGGCTACAATCGCCTGCAAGAGAAAGGTCTGGTAGAAGGCGGTGCTGAACAAGCCAACAAACGCGCCTAC
Organism: Pseudomonas sp. W2Jun17; assembly: GCF_023127795.1. Lineage (NCBI taxonomy): Bacteria > Pseudomonadati > Pseudomonadota > Gammaproteobacteria > Pseudomonadales > Pseudomonadaceae > Pseudomonas > Pseudomonas sp. W2Jun17. Next base: position 87,144 of record NZ_SPKO01000025.1, read on the forward strand.
ACCGAAGGCGTTGCTGAAGGTGGTGCCGACCGTCTGCAAGAACTGCATCAAGCACAGAGCTAAGCCCGTGGTGGCCCAGAAAAAAGCCCGATCAGCCGATCGGGCTTTTGCTTTTATATAGACCGCGTCACGCCTCGCCCCCGCCAAGTTCGACGCCGGCAAAGCGCTTTTGCTAGAGTGCGTCGCTGTACTTGCCGACAAAGCCCATCCGCTCATGCTGCCCCGCGCCGAACAGAAGCAACAGACACGCCTTGCCTTGATGGACGCAGCCCGCCATCTGATGGAGTGTGGCCGTGGGTTTGGCAGCCTGAGCCTGCGCGAAGTGGCCAAGACAGCGGGTATAGTGCCAACTGGTTTCTATCGCCATTTTGCCGACATGGACCAGCTTGGGCTGGTATTGGTCAGCGAAGTCGGCCAGACCTTCCGTGCCACGATCCGCCTGGTGCGCCACAACGAATTCGTGATGGGCGGCATTATCGATGCCTCTGTGCGGATCTTTCTCGACGTAGTTTCGGCCAACCGTTCGCAATTCCTGTTTTTGGCCCGCGAACAGTACGGCGGCTGCCTGGCCGTGCGCCAAGCCATCGGCGCCCTGCGCGAGGACATCACCCGCGACCTGGCCGCCGACCTGACGCTGATGCCCAAATTGCAGCATCTGGATGCAGAAGGTTTACATGTGATGGCCGACCTGATCGTCAAAAGCGTGTTTGCCACCCTGCCCGATATCATCGACCCACCGGCCCATGCCCTGCCGGCCCACCTCACGCCCCAGGCGAAAATCACCCAGCAACTGCGCTTTATCTTTATCGGCCTCAAGCACTGGCAAGGGCTGGGCAGTACCGAGTAATCCCTCAGCCAGCCTTGTGAAAACGCTTGGCCGTTGTGTAGTTCTTGCTCCAGTACTTATTGCTCAACGAATCGATACGCACATGCTTGCCGGTACGCGGTGAATGGATGAACTTGCCTTCGCCGATATACAGCCCGACGTGACTCACCCGCCCTCGCCCGTTGCCTTTGAAAAATACGGCATCGCCCGGTTTTAACGCTGTGCGCTTGATGGTTGCAGCGGTTGAACGGTGCATCGCCGCAGTGGTACGCGGCAGCTGAATGTTGGCTTCGGTCTTGAACAGATAGACCAGGAAACTGCTGCAATCAAACCCCTGCTCGGCAGACGTACCGCCCCACTTGTAGGGAGTGCCGAGCAGTTGATGGGCGCGGTCGATCACATCGTCGACCGAAGACGCCGCATGGCTTGAAGCGAAAGTCGGCGGCTGTTGAAGATTGGCCGAGGCTGACGAGATAACACACGACAGGCCGACAATGACTGAACAAATAAATGACTTGAACATGATGAACATCGCGGTGAATTAAACACGGCGCGAATCTTAAAGAACCATCACGTAAGCCCACGAAGGCCGATTCTCGGGTCTTTGTAGGATAAATCCTTAAAAACGCAACGGATAATTGGATGAAAGAAATTTCATGCAGCACCAGGCTTCTTTCAGGGAAAACGCCCTTTTCCAGTGCTATAACCGCTCATGTGCACCAAATTTGAACGCTCTATACAACCCGTGGATGCCCTATCCATGCGCAACCACCTGCACTGACAGGAAACTCCTACGCCAATAGCAGGTTGGCAAGCCCCTTGCTCTAGCACTGCTATCGCTCATAGCTGGAAGCCTACCGATGCTGGTGATCCACCGCCGAATCGCCCCCCAAGCCCTCTGGGCCGCTGAGTTGCTGCTGAACTTCGAAGCCCGCAGCAAAAGCCGCCTGCGCTGTTTCAGTGCCGACGGTGAAGACGTCGGCCTGTTTTTGGAGCGTGGACAGCCGCCCTTGCACGATGGCGAGTTCCTACAAGCTGAAGACGGACGTGTCGTACGCGTTTGCGCCCGCCCTGAACAACTGCTGCACGTCACTTGCCGCAACGCCTTTGAACTGACCCGCGCTGCCTATCACCTGGGTAACCGCCATGTGGCCCTGCAAGTCGGCGACGGCTGGCTGCGCCTGCTCGACGACTACGTGCTCAAGGCGATGCTGGAACAGTTGGGCGCCGACACGCAAACCATCGAGGCGCCGTTCCAGCCGGAACATGGCGCCTACGGCGGCGGCCATCATCATTCGCGCCATGGCGACGAAGACTTCAACTACCCGCCCAAGCTGCACCAGTTCGGCGTACGTCTATGAACCCAGCCTGGGCGCTGTTGCGCCTGGCCAGTCCGCAGTTGCCGATTGGCGGCTACAGCTATTCCCAGGGCCTGGAAATGGCTGTGGACAACGGCCGCGTACAGGATGCCGCGAGCGCAGGGCGCTGGATCAGCGATCAGTTGCTGCTCAACCTTGCGCGCTTCGAAGCGCCGCTGTTGCTCGGCCATTGCCGCGCGGCCGCTGAACAGGACTGGCCTGGGCTGGCGCAATTGTGCGAAGAACACCGCGCCAGCCGTGAGACCCGCGAGCTGTATCAGGAGAGCCGGCAAATGGGTTACTCCCTGCAGCAACTGCTCAATGGCTTACCGGAACTGGACAGCACCGCCCGTGAGTTCCTTGCACAACGCGGCGAACCGCACCTGGCTCTTGGCTGGGCCCTGGCCGCCCGCGCCTGGCACATCAGCCCCGACGATGCTCTCGCCGCGTGGCTGTGGAGCTGGCTGGAGAACCAATTGGCCGTGCTGATGAAAACCCTGCCACTGGGCCAGCAAGCCGCGCAACGCCTGACCAGCGAACTGCTGCCCTTGCTACAGCAAGCCCAGCAGGACGCCGAGCGCATTGACCCTGCGCGGTTGGGCAGCGCCGCCTTTGGCCTGTCCCTGGCGTGCATGGCCCACGAACGCCAGTACAGCCGCCTGTTTCGTTCCTGAACGTTTTTTATTGTGGAGAAGCACATGAACACACAACCCCTGCGCGTCGGAATCGGCGGCCCGGTGGGCTCCGGCAAGACCGCCCTGACCCTGGCCCTGTGCCTGGCGCTGCGTGATCGCTATAACCTGGCGGTGGTCACCAACGACATCTATACCCGCGAAGACGCCGACTTTCTGGTACGTAACAAGGCGCTGGCGCCGGAGCGCATCATCGGCGTGGAGACCGGCGGCTGCCCGCACACGGCGATTCGCGAAGATGCTTCGATCAACCTTGAGGCCGTGGACCAGCTCAACCGCCGCTTTCCCGGCCTGGACCTGATCCTGGTGGAGTCCGGCGGCGACAACCTGTCGGCCACCTTCAGCCCGGAACTCTCAGACCTGACCATTTATGTGATCGATGTGTCCGCTGGTGACAAGCTGCCACGCAAAGGCGGGCCCGGTATTTGCAAATCCGACTTGCTGGTGATCAACAAGATCGACCTGGCCCCGCTGGTGGGCGCCTCGCTGGAGTTGATGAACAGCGACACCCAGCGGATGCGCAACGGCAAACCCTTTGTGTTCAGCAACCAGAAAACCGGAGTCGGCCTGGACGACATCGTCGCCTTCATCGAACGCCAGGGCTTGCTGACCGCCGCCTGATCAACCCATAAGGAACCTGTCCATGAGCCTCAACAAACTCTTCGCCGCTGCCGCGCTGCTGCTGGCCCCTGCCCTGGCCTTCGCGCACCCTGGCCACGGCGACAATGGCCTGGTGGCCGGCATCAGCCATCCCTTGGGCGGCCTCGATCACTTGCTGGCCATGGTTGCGGTCGGCCTGTGGGCGGCCCAACAGAAAGGCGTCGCGCGCTGGGCACTGCCATGCACCTTCGTGGGCACCATGCTGATCGGCGGGGTGTTGGGTTTTGAAGGGCTGCAATTGCCGGCGCTGGAAAGCGGGATTGCCGCTTCGGTGCTCGCCCTGGGCCTGGCCGTGGCACTGGCAGTGCGGCCGCCGCTGTTCATGGCGGTGGGCGCCACGGCGTTGTTTGCGTTGTTTCACGGCGTGGCCCATGGCCTTGAACTGCCGGACATGACCAGCCCTTGGGCGTATGCCATTGGGTTTGTGGGTGCGACTGCGGCGTTGCATGCCGCCGGTTATGCAGTGGTGCGCTTTTTGCCAGCGGCTGCAGCACCCTTGGTGCGGGTGGCCGGGGCGGCTTCGGCAGCGACTGGGGTGTGGTTGTTGGCGGGCTGATCGTCAGCGACTGCAAGGACCTCATCGCAGGCAAGCCAGCTCCCACATTTGAGAGGGTTCACACTTCAAAAATGTGGGAGCGGGCTTGCCCGCGATAGTGCCAGTACAAACACCACCGATCCCAAGCCTGCTACCATGCGCGGCAAACACCCCTGCCGTGACGACGCCAGCCAATGCCCATCGCTTCCCCCTATTCCCTGACGCCTGTGCTCACGCACTTCCATGACCTGATCGTGCCGCTCTGGCAAGGCCCGGGCTGGAATGCCGACCTCGCACTGCCCTTTGAGGCACTGGATGCCGATCATCAACCATTGCCCCCACAACGCTATCGCGCCATGGCGTGCGCCCGGCAGCTGTACCTGTTCGCCAGCCTGATCGGCGAGCCAGGTGCGGCCTTTGCCGATGAACGGGCGGCGGCGCTGTTCCGCTCCCTGCAGCGGCACTTCCATGATGCCGAGCACGGCGGCTGGTTCTACAGCATCGACCCGGCCGGCCAACCGCTGGACAAGCGCAAGGACCTCTACACCCACGCGTTCATCATCTTTGCCTGTGCCCATTACTGGGCCAAGGTGCGTGAACCCTTGGTGGAGTCAGTGCTCAACGCCGCACTGGAAGTTGTGGCTCAACGCTTTGCCACAGGCGATGGCTTGTATGAGGCCGTACTTGAGCGCAACTGGGCCTCGCTGAAATCCGGCCCGTTGCAAAACCCGCTGATGCACTTGGCCGAGGGCTTCCTCGCCACCCTCGCGGTACGCGAGGACGCGCAGGTACAAGCGGCACTGCTGGCACTGGCGACGGCCATGCAGCAACGCTTCATCGACCGCGAGCACGGCGTGATGCTGGAGAAACCGCTGGGCGCTGTGGATAACTGGTTTGAGCCAGGGCACCAGTTCGAATGGTTCTTTTTGCTGGAATCCTCAGAGGTGCTGCGCGGCACGCCGCTGCATGCATCACTGACACGGGCGTTTGCCTATGCCGAGCAAAAGGGTGTGGATAAGTTAAGCGGTGCGGTCAGTGGCATGTTGGCACTCGATGGCACGGTGCGCGACGGCACTCAGCGCATCTGGGCCCAGGCGGAATACCTGCGAGCACTGACCTTGCGTCCCGGCAGCGAGACGGTGCTGCAACGTCAATTGCTGGCGCTGCAACAGCGTTTTCTGCATGCAAAGGGCTGGCATGAATGCCTGGATGCCGACGGTAAGGTGAGCCGGCGGGATATGCCTTCTACCACCCCTTATCATTTGGCGACTTGCTATCAGGGTCTGGTCCAGCATCTGGGCTGACCTGCAAGGCCCCATCGCAGGCAAGCCAGCTCCCACACCTTAATGTGCGAACCCAATCAATGTGGGAGCTGGCTTGCCTGCGATAGCCTCACCTCGGTCTAACAGACGTTATGCAATCCACTTGCGATCGCCCGTAAAACTGATCGTCAACCAACGCGCCGCATCCGGCGTGCCCAGCCCTGTGGATATCTCTTCGCGCAACCTGTCGAGGGTCGCGACCTTATCCACTGGGTAATCGGCCGGCAGCACTACATGAATCTCGATAAACCGCGCCCGCCCGTGCTTCTGCACATAGGACACGTAGTCATCGAAACCATGCCTGGCCTGCGCCGCATCCATCACTTCGCGTACTTTATCGTCCAGGTGATCCGGCGCGATCCCCAGCACTTCACGCAACGCCGGGCGCAGGATCTTGAACGCTGGCGCCAGCATACTCAGGGCCAACAGGATCAAAATCAGCGGGTCGACGTACACCGCCCATTCGCCATAGCCCTGGGACTTGAGCAGCAGTGCGGCAAGGAAGCTGATCAGCAAGCCCACCGACAGCATTGCGTCCACCAGCCAACTGATGTTGTCGAACTGGATCAGCGACGATTTAAGCGTGCGGTTGCGGTAGCGCACATAAAAGAAGTAGGCGAACTCCACGACGGTAAACACCGCCGCATAAATGATCACCAGCCCCAACTCGATCTCGCGCCCGCCGTTGATGATGCCGAACACACCATTGAGGAACGCGTAGATGGCGATCAGCAGCAGGAAACTGCCTTCGATCAACAGCACCATCGGTTCCAGGTGCCAATAGCCGAACTGGAAGCGCTCGTTGCTTTTCTTGGCGATCAGCTTGGCCGTGATCAGCATCAGCACCTTGATGGCGGTGGCGATCAGCGAGAAAAAGCCGTCGAATAAAATGGATTGGGCGCCGGATATGACACCCGTGACAATCCCGGCGATCGCCACGGCGAACATCAGGATGGTCGATTGTTTGAGCAGTGCCTGCTCACCTCGGTTACTCACATTTCCTCCTGTCAAAACCTTTAAACCGCACAGTGCGGAGGGTTTTCAGGAGCGGAGTGTACCTTATGCCGCATTTTGGCCGATTTGCCGCACTTAAAAGCTATCGGAAAACATTGTGGCGAGGGAGCTTGCTCCCTCGCCACAGAAGCGATCGCCTTAGCCCTTGGCCCCCCGCTCAATCGCAAACCCAGCCCAGGTCTGGCTCACAGGCATCAGCTCCAACCGGTTGATATTCACGTGCGCCGGCGTATTCATCACCCAGAAAATCGTGTCGGCAATATCCTGCGGCTGAATCGGCTCGGCACCTGCGTAGGTGGCGTCATAACGCGCCTGGTCACCGCCAAAGCGCACCAGCGAGAACTCGCTCTCGCACAGGCCCGGCTCGATGTTGGTCACACGCACGCCAGTGCCTTGCAGGTCGCAGCGCAGGTTCAACGAGAACTGCTTCACGAACGCCTTGGAGCCGCCATACACATGGCTGCCGGGGTACGGGTAGTTACCGGCGATGGAACCCAGGTTGATGATCCCCGCACCACGGCCATGAGCAATCAGGCGCGGCAGCAGCAGGTTGGTAGTGGTCAGCAGGCCCTTGATATTGGTGTCGACCATGGTTTCCCAGTCGTCGAGGTCGCACTTGGGGGCCGGATCAGTGCCCACGGCCAGGCCAGCGTTGTTGATCAGGCCACGCAGTTTGGCGAACGACGGCGGCAAGTTGGCGATGGCCTCCTCCATGCCTTTGCGATCGCGCACATCCACCACCAGGCCATGCACTTCGGTCTGCCTGGAAAGTTCTTCGACCAAGGCATTCAAGCGCTCGGCACGACGACCGGTGAGCACCAGTTTCCAGCCGGCTTCGGCAAAACGACGGGCACAGGCCTCGCCGAAACCTGAAGTAGCGCCAGTAATGAATAGCGTGTCGGACATGGTGTTCTCCTTGAGTGCATCGGGGAAAAAAGTTGCCAGCAGAATGCCCTTCCGCCGCGGCTGCGGCAACCGCTACGCACGTAACTTCACACGCAACTGTGCGTTTTTTAACCACCCCAAGCAAAGCCTTATAAAACGTGGCCTGCAGCCATATGCGCGCAGGTTATCCACAACTGCGCCCACAGTCTTTGGGGGCAAGTGCAAATCGCTCGAAGCCACTGTGTACAAGGCTTGCAGGCGTTTTTAGAAAGTTTTTTGCTTGACCTTGGCTGGGGCGTATGTAGCCCCTGAAAAATTCGGAAAAACGCAACGATGGCTTCAGGCCAGTCATTCCGGCCCCTGCGGGCGTCTTTCCAGAGTTTAGTCACAGACTTATCCACAGGCTGGATGGACATATTCCGGTCATATACCTGTGTCTTTAAACAGGTTGACAAAGCCGGTAGAGGGTCGAGAAAAAGCCGCCGATCAAAAAACAACCACAACGCTACAGGCCCCGTATTCAAAGGCTTTCAGCCAAGTACACCCACGTTACCCACAGCCGGTTCCACAGTGGATGGGGACAAGTCAAAACTGTGACAAAACAGGGATTTGCGGCGGCTATATGTCGCGCTTTGGAGGTGGGCTGGATTTGTTTTCCACAATTTGGTGGAGGGCTTGTTGACACCGCAAAAACAAATGTGGGAACCGGGCCTTGGGTGGGAGCTGGCTTACCTGCGATGCAGCCACCTCGGTATGCCAGCTAAACCGAGGTGATGCTATCGCGGGCAAGCCCGGCTCCCACATAAGGCCAGGTTCCCACAGGGGTGATGTGTCTGGACTTGAGGTCAGTGACCGCCCAGGTAGGCGTTGCGCACTTCCTCGTTCACCAGCAGCTCTTTACCGGTGCCCGTCAGGCGAATCTCGCCATTGACCATCACATACGCCCGATCCGACAAGCGCAGCGCATGGTTGGCGTTCTGCTCCACCAGGAAGATGGTCATCCCGGTAGACGCCAGCTCGCGCAGGGTAGAAAAGATCTGCTTCACCACAATCGGCGCCAGTCCCAGGCTTGGCTCGTCGAGCAGCAACAGTTTGGGCCGGCTCATCAGCGCACGAGCGATGGCGAGCATTTGCTGCTCGCCGCCGGACATGGTCATGGCGCGCTGGTTACGCCGCTCCTTGAGCCTGGGGAACAGCTCGAACATGCGTTGCATATCCTCGCTGGCAAACTTGTCGCCAATGGGGATGGTGCCCATCAGCAGGTTTTCCTCGACGGTCATGTCGGGGAACACCCGCCGCCCTTCCGGCGACTGTGCAATGCCGTTGGAGGCGATGTAGTGGGACGACTTGTGGGTAATGTCGACGCCGTTGTACAGAATCTGCCCCGACTCGGCCCGAGGCTGGCCGAAGATCGACATCAGCAGCGTGGACTTTCCCGCGCCGTTGGAGCCGATCAGGCTGACGGTTTCGCCTTCGTTGATGTGCAGCGAGACTTTCTTCAACGCCTGGATCGGGCCGTAGAACACGTCCAGGTCCTTCATTTCGAGGATAGGTGCGCTCATACCAACTCCTCTTCGTCCGCGCCCAGGTAGGCGGCGATCACTTTCGGGTCGTTGCGGATCGCGTCGGGGCCGCCTTCGGCGATCACGTTGCCGTGGTCCAGCACCACAATGTGGTCGGAAATACTCATCACCATGCCCATGTCGTGTTCGATCAGCACCACCGTGAGGTCGTGTTCGTCGCGCAGCAGGCGAATCATCGCGCTGAGGGCTTCGGTTTCCTGAGGGTTGAGGCCCGCTGCCGGTTCGTCCAGGCAGATGATCTGCGGCCGCGTGCACATGGCGCGGGCGATTTCCAGGCGGCGCTGCTGGCCATAGGAGAGCTCGCCAGCCAGGCGGTTGGCGCAATCCACCAGGTCCACAACCTCCAGCCAGTAGAACGCACAGTCCAGGGCGTCACTTTCAGCCTTGCGGTAGCCCTTGGTATTGAGGATGCCCGCGAGCATGTTGCGGTTGACCCACATGTGCTGGGCCACCAGCAGGTTTTCCAGCACCGACATTTCCTTGAACAGGCGAATGTTCTGGAAGGTCCGTGCCAGGCCGGCGCGGTTTACCAGGTGGGTGCCGCCGAACATCTTGTAGTACACGCGGCTGAGGAAGCTTTTGGGCGACACGAAGTCGGTGGCCTCAAAGCGCTCACCCAACAACTGGATGACGTTGGTTTGCTTGCCGCGCACGTTGAGTTCGATCTTGCCGCCGCTGGCTTTGTAAAAGCCGGTGAGGCAGTTGAACACCGTGGTTTTGCCGGCGCCGTTGGGGCCGATCAGGGCAAATATCGAGTTGCGTTCGACCTTGAGGCTGACATCGCTCAGGGCCTTGATGCCACCGAAGTGCATCATCAGGTGTTCGACAGATAGCACGACTTCCTTGCTCATGGCGCTACCCCCTTGCGTGGCGTCACACCGGTGCGGCTGATCCGAATCAAGCCACGCGGTCTCCAGATCATCATCACCACCATCAACACGCCAAACAGCAGCACGCGGTATTCGGAGAAGCTGCGCAGCAATTCAGGCGCCACGGTCAGCACAAACGCCGCAATCACCACGCCCACCGTCGAGCCCATGCCGCCCAACACCACGATGGCCAGGATCAACGCCGACTCGAAGAAGGTAAACGACGACGGATTGACGAAGCCCTGGTAACTGGCAAAAAACACACCCGCCAATCCGGCAGTGGAAGCCCCAATGGTGAACGCCGAGAGCTTGACCAATACGTGATTCAGGCCCATGGAACGACAGGCGATTTCATCTTCACGCAAGGCTTCCCAGGCGCGACCGACCGGCATACGCGTGAGGCGATGCTTGATGTACAGCACGGCCAGCACCACCAGAAACAGCACGATGTAGATGAACATGAACTTGATGTTGGGGTTGTAATCGATGCCGAAGAACTCGTGAAACGGGATGCCGCCATCCTTTGCACGCTTGCCGAACTCCAGGCCCAGGAAGGTTGGCGAAGGCACCGGCATACCGTTGGGGCCGCCGGTGAATGACAGCCAGTTGTTGAGCACCAGGCGGATGATTTCACCAAAGCCCAGGGTCACGATGGCCAGGTAGTCACCGTGCATTCGCAGCACCGGGAAGCCGAGTATGCACCCCGCCAGTGCCGCCGCGATTGCCGCCAGCGGCAGCACCGTCCAGAACCCCAGGCCGAGGTATTGATAACCCAGCGCCAGGCCATAGGCACCGATGGCATAGAACGCCACGTAACCCAGGTCGAGCAGACCGGCCAGGCCCACCACGATGTTCAGGCCCAGACCAAGCAACACGTAGATCAGCCCGAGAATCACCACGGTCAGCAGGTATTTGTTGGCGAAGATCGGAAACACGATGGCGATCACGATCAGCGCCGGGATGATCCAGCGCAGCCGCGACTTGTAGTCCGGTGGCAGCACATGCACGCCCGAGCCGCTGCTTTCGAAGCCCTGCAGGATCTTCACACCCTTGGGGGTTTGCAGGAACAGGCTCAAGGCGAAACGCCCAGCCATGACGATGGCGACCAACGTGGCAACGCGCAGCGGCTCCAGGTTGAAGCTGTAGCCGTCGAGCACTACGCCGACGATGGGCCCGAACACGATCAGCGAAATCAGCCCGGCGAGGACCGTATCGACCACACTTTTCTTGATATCAATGGATTTGGCAGCAGACATGTTTACACCTTCGCCACGAGTGGGCGACCAAGCAGGCCCTGGGGACGGAAAATCAGAATCACCACCAGCAGGGAGAAACTGAACACGTCTTTGTAGTCAGAGTTGATCAACCCCGAGAACAGCGACTCGGAGATACCGAGGATGATCCCGCCCAGCATCGCCCCAGGCAGGGAGCCGATGCCGCCGAGTACCGCCGCGGTAAACGCCTTGATGCCGATGATGAAGCCGGCATAGAAGTCGAAGGTGCCGTAGTTGAGGGTGATAAGCACGCCGGCCAGGGCAGCCATGGCCGCGCCGATGACGAACACGTAGGAGATCACCCGGTCGGTGTTGATGCCCAGGATCGAGGCCATCTTGCGGTCTTGCTGGGTGGCGCGGCACATGCGACCCAGCTTGGTGTACTTGATGATGTAGGTGAGCAACGCCATGCCGGCGAATGCCGCCACGAGGATGAACACTTTGGTGTAGGTCAGTTGCACGAAGCCAGTGCCGATATCGACGCGCCAGGCGCCGGCCAGCAGGGTCGGGATACCTTGTTGCTTGGCGCCCTGGGCGATCTGTGCGTAGTTCTGCAGGATCAGCGAGATGCCGATGGCGCTGATCAGCGGAGCCAGTCGGGTGGAGTTGCGCAACGGTTTATAGGCGACCCGTTCAATGACCCAACCGTACACGCCGGTGACGACCACGGTGAAGATCAAGGTGCCGAGAATGAGCAGCGGGAAGGATTCGATGCCGAAGTAAGCCAGCAGTGCCAGACTGATCGCCGCGAGGTAAGCGGAAATCATATAAACCTCGCCGTGGGCGAAGTTGATCATGCCAATGATGCCATAGACCATTGTGTAGCCGATGGCGATCAGGCCATAGACCGACCCGAGGGTCAGGCCGTTGACCAGTTGCTGCAGGAAAATACCATCCATAACGCAATCTCACGCGGTGAGCACCTGCACACCGGTGGGTGTGCGGCGCTTCTGGAGGAAAAAACAGATCTCAATAACAACACCGTTCCCCTGTGGGAGGGGGCATGCTCCCGATTTCGGTGGGTCAGTCATGCATGTGTTGGCTGACACTGCGCTATCGGGAGCAAGCCCCCTCCCACATTGGAACTGTGGTGCTCAGCCTTACTTCTGTTTTTCCAGCTGATGGTACTTACCGTCCTTGTCCCACTGGTAAACCACATAGTCAGAGACTTTCAGGTCACCTTTGCCGTCCCATTCCTTCTTGCCCATTACCGTCTGCACGGGGTTGGCCTTGAACCACTTGGCCGCGTCTTCGCCCTTGTTGGACTTGGCACCGTTGAAGCCGGCGGCCAGGGCCTGGATCGAGGCGTAGGCATACAGGGTGTAGCCTTCAGGCTCGGTGCCGTTTTTGCGGAACTCTTCAACCACGGTCTTGCTGTCCGGCAACAGGCGCGGATCGGCGCCGAAGGTCATGTAGACGCCATCGACGTACTGCGCACCACCGGCGGTCGCCACCAGTTCGTCGGTCACTACGCCGTCATCGGACATGAACTTGACGTCTTTGAGGCCCGCTTCACGGATCTGGCGCACCAATGGGCCGGCCTCTGGATGCAAGCCGCCGAAGTACACGACGTCGGCGCCCAGGGAGCGGATCTTGGTGACCAGGGCGCTGAAGTCTTTCTCGCCACGGGTCAGGCCCTCTTCCAGCACCGGCTTGACGCCACGCTTGGTCAACTGCGCAGCGGTGGCGTCGGCCAGGCCTTTGCCGTAGGTGTCCTTGTCGTTGATCACCGCGACTTTCTTGCCCTTGAGCACATCGACGATGTAGTCGCCGGCGACGATGCCTTGCTGGTCGTCACGCCCGCACATACGGAACATCGCGGCCAGGCCGCGCTCGGTGACCTGTGGATTGGTGGAGCCTGGGGTGATGGCGATGATGCCGGCTTCGTCGTAGACCTCAGACGCCGGGATGGTGTTGGACGAGCAGAAGTGCCCGACCACACCGATCACCTTGTCCTGGTCCGCCAGGCGGTTGGCCACGGCCACGGCTTGCTTGGGTTCGCAGGCGTCATCGCCGGCAATCAGCTTGATCTGCTCACCGTTGATGCCGCCGGCCTTGTTGATAACGTCGGCTGCCGCCTGGGCACCCTTCATGTACTGCTCACCGAAAGCGGCGTTGGCACCCGTCATCGGGCCCGCCACACCAATTTTCACATCAGCTTGAACAAACGTAGAAACACCCAGCGCCGCTGCAACGGCGAGGGCCAGAAAACCTTTCTTGTAAAACGTCTGGGACATGAGTGGTGCTCCGATATTTTTGATTTTTGGCACGACAACTTGCATTCAAACTTTTCACTGAAAGCTCAGAGCAAGCCGCGTGCCATTACTTTTTTATTCTTCAAAAAGACACGGTGTCATTGTTATTACAGGCGTTTCGACGCCTTTTGCCAGGACGTGCAACCGTCTAGCCCCGATAGGTGCAACCAACGAACCAAGAAAGTACAACCCTGACAGGTCGCAGCTGCAACCAGAGGGATAAACGACAGTTCCTACACCTGTAACAACGTGCGTAACGGAACTGCACATTTACAGTGCGTGATTGCTACGCCTTGCACCAATACAGATGGGTAGCCTGCTAAGAAAACGCAGGCTTTTGAGCGGTATTTCGCTGATCAGATCACGATCCTCAGACATTGCCCGGCGTGATACAGCGAGAATCCTGCTTCATACAGGCAACTGCGCAGACCTGCACCCGCCAGTGGCTGCATCGGTGCAAAGGGGATCGGCAAGGCCTGGGGATTCTGGTGACACAGATAGTCGGCAAACGCCTTGCCGACCACACTGCCGGTGGTCACACCACGCCCGTTATAGCCGGTGACTGCGACCAGGCCAGGGGCGGGTTCGAACAGGCGCATCAGATGGTCCGGGGTAAACGCGATGCAGCCGGTCCAAGTGTATTCCCACTGCACCGATTTGAGATACGGGAAGTAGTGCTGCTGCACCCGATCGGCCCACGCCTTGAGGAACCAGGCAGGTTTCTGGTTGCCATTGCCCAGGCTGCCAAGCAACAGACGGCCATCGGCATCGCGACGGATGCTGCTCAGTACCTGGCGCGTATCCCACGAGCCCTGGCCACCGGGGAGGATTTGCCGGGCGGCATCATCGGTCAGCGGCGCTGACGCCACCTGATAGTAATAGCCGGGGAAAAAATTGCGCCGCAACTCGGTCCATTCGCCTTCGGTGTAGGCGTTAGAGGCGATCACCACCTGAGCGGCCTGCACCGCGCCCTCGGCGGTCTGCACCGACCAATCGGCACCTTGGCGCTCAAGCTGGGTGACCGGGGAATGGTCAAACAACTGCCCGCCCAGCGCTGCGGCGGCATTCGCCAAGCCCGTGGTGTAGGCCATGGGGTTCAGGGTGCCGGCCCGTCGATCGAGCAAGGCGGCGGAGATTTTTTGGGTGCCGGTAGCTTGCTCACACGCCTGCCCGGTGAGCAATTCGACCGGCGCGCCACGGCGCTTCCATTGCTCTTCACGACTGCGCAAATCCGCCTCGCCACGGGCGTTGTGGGCCATGTGCAAGGTGCCCTCGCGGCGCAATTGGCAATCGATCTTGTATTTGTCGATCAGGCTGAATACCAGGGCCGGCGCTGCGCCCAACATGCGGTTGAGCTGGCTGCCAACCGCCGTGCCGAACCCGGCTTCGATCTCGTCTGGCGGGATCCACATGCCGGCATTGACCAACCCGACGTTACGCCCCGAGCCGCCATGGCCGGTACGATGGGCCTCCAGCACGGCAACGCTTTTACCCTGCTCCAGCAAATGAATGGCCGCCGACAAACCGGTGATACCGGCACCGATCACGCAGACATCCACCTTGAGCGCGCCCCTGAGCGCGGCACGATCCGGCCGGCCGGGGGTGAGGTGTTCCCATAAACATGTTTCGCGTAGTGCCATTGCCAGACTCCGATGAGACCTAACAAACAACTTTTCAGAATTGAAAATCTGATCAAATGTGGGAGGGGGCTTGCTCCCGATAGCGGTGGGTCAGCTACAGATTTGCTGACTGAAACACTGCTATCGGGAGCAAGCCCCCCCACATTTTGATCTCACTTCGACGCGAGGGCTCAGTCGAAGGTAATGCCTTGGGCCAGAGGCAATTCCAGCGAGTAGTTCACGGTATTGGTCTGGCGGCGCATATACCCGCGCCACGCATCCGAACCCGACTCTCGCCCGCCGCCAGTCTCTTTTTCACCACCAAAGGCCCCCCCGATCTCCGCGCCGCTCGGGCCGATATTGACGTTGGCAATCCCGCAATCACTGCCCACCGCCGACATGAATTGCTCGGCTTCACGCACATCCGTGGTGAAGATGCATGACGACAGCCCCTGTGGCACCGCGTTGTTCAAGCGCAGGGCTTCGGCGAAGTCGGTGTAGCCGACCACGTAGAGAATCGGCGCGAAGGTTTCCGTACACACCACGTCGCTTTGCTCGGGCATTTCCACAATTGCCGGCGAGACGTAGTAAGCGTTGGGGAATGTGTCTTGCAGTTGGCGCTTGCCGCCGAACACCTTGCCGCCTTCGCTCAAGGCTTGCTCCAGGGCGTCCTGCATGTTGTCAAAACCCTGCTTGTCGATCAGCGGGCCGATCAGGTTGCCTTCCAGCGGGTGGCCGATGCGCACCTTGGAGTAGGCCGCCTTGAGGCGGGTGACGATGTCCTCCTTGACCGATTCATGGGCGATCAGCCGGCGCAAGGTGGTGCAGCGTTGGCCGGCAGTGCCGACGGCGCTGAACAGGATGGCGCGCACGGCCATGTCCAGGTCGGCGCTTGGGCCGAGGATCATCGCGTTGTTGCCACCCAGTTCAAGAATGCTACGGGCGAAGCGCGCCGCGACTTTCGGCGCCACTTCGCGGCCCATGCGCGTACTGCCGGTGGCACTGATCAGGGCCACACGCGGGTCGTCCACCAGCGCGGCGCCGGCGTCGCGGCCGCCGATGATCACCTGGCTCAAGTATTCGGGAGCATCGTCAAACTTGCTCAATACGCGCTCGAACAGCGCCTGGCATGCCAGGGCGGTGAGCGGGGTCTTTTCAGAGGGTTTCCAGATCACTGCGTTGCCGCACACCAATGCCAGCGCGGTGTTCCAGGCCCATACGGCCACCGGGAAGTTGAAGGCGCTGATCACCCCGACCACGCCCAGCGGGTGCCAGGTTTCACGCATATGGTGGCCTGGGCGCTCGGAGGCGATGGTCAAGCCGTACAACTGTCGGGACAGGCCCACGGCGAAGTCGCAGATGTCGATCATTTCCTGGACTTCACCCAAGCCTTCCTGGGTGATCTTGCCGGCTTCCCAGGAGACCAGTTCGCCCAGGTCGGCCTTGTATTGGCGCAGTACGTCGCCAAACTGGCGCACCAGCTCGCCACGCCGCGGCGCCGGCACTTTGCGCCAAGCCTCAAATGCATGCTCGGCACGACTGACCTGTTGCTCCACCTCGGCGGCGCCTTCCCAGTGCACACTGCCGATACGGCTGCCATCAATCGGCGAATGCACGGGCTGTTTGCCCGCCTGGTACAGCGCCGGGTTTACCCCGAGACGATCAAGCAATGCGGCAACCATGGGTCACTCCTTCAATCTGCATACAAAAATTCGCGCCGCAATACGCACGGCGATCCTGGCCCTATTTGTAGCTGGCCCAAGACTTGCCAACAAACGACGATTAGGCGAGATATCATTCCGTTTATTCATGCAAAGAATAAAAAGAGGCAAGCCGTGCTGAACAAAAGACATTTGCCGTCGATCACCGCTCTGCAGTGCTTCGAAGCCGCCACCCGCCACCTGAGCTTCACCCGCGCCGCCGAAGAGCTGAACCTCACACAAAGCGCCGTGAGCAAACAGGTGGCGCAGTTGGAAGAGTTGTTGCAGCACCTGCTGTTTCGCCGGGTACGCCGCCGCTTGCAGATGACCCCGGCGGGCGATCTGTACCTGGTGGAAGTGCGCAAGATCCTCACCCAGGTGGAGATGTCTACCCATTACCTGCGCTCCTACGGCGGCGAGACCGAGGTGCTGCGCGTGTCCACGCCCTATACCTTCGGCGCGCGCTGGCTGGTGCCGCGCCTCAAGGGTTGGCGCCTGCGTCACCCGCAGATCCACCTGGACCTGTGCAACGAACAGCAGCCGGACGAGCTGCTGCAAGGCAAGGCTGACATGGCGTTCTATTTCGGCCAGGGCGCACGCCCTGGTACCGAGAGCCTGAAGCTGTTCAGTGAAGAGCTGGTGCCGGTATGCGCGCCGGAGAGCCTGCCGGCGCAGCCTTTCACCGACCCCACGCAACTGAGCGACCTGGTGTTGCTGCAAAACGCCTCGCGGCCCCAGGGCTGGCATGACTGGTTCGCCAGCCAGGGCTTCCACACCGAGCACAGCTACCACGGGCCGCGGTTCGACACCTTCTATATGTGCATTCGGGCCGCGCAAGTGGGTTGTGGCGTGGCGCTGTTGCCGCGCTTTCTGGTGGAAGAGGAGTTGGCCGAGGGCAAGCTGGTGATTCCCTGGCAACATGCGATGCCGAGCCAGGATGCGTATTACCTGGCTTATCCGGAGCATTCGGCGGAGGTGCCGAAGGTCAGGGAATTTGTGAAGTGGATGCTTGAGCAGGTTATTTAGTGCCTGGAATACCGCTATCGGGAGCAAGCCCCCTCCCACATTTGGAACGCATTTCAACCTGTGGGAGGGGGCTTGCTCCCGATAGCGCCAGTGGCCGTGGCAAAAAAATCACTGGCAAACCGACCCACGTCTATGCGCCACTAGCCCCCTTCCTTAATTGTGCGTAAAGGCCGGCGCCCATCGCCGAGCCGTCTGGAGATTCCCGTTATGAGCGAGAGTGTGTTTGCCGATCGCATCGTGCAGAACCTGCTCGACACCGACTTCTACAAGCTGACCATGATGCAGGCGGTGCTGCACAACTACCCCAATGTGGAAGTTGAATGGGAGTTCCGTTGCCGCAACAGCGAAGACCTGCGCCCGTACCTGGCGGAAATCCGTTACCAGATCGAACGCCTCGCCGAGTTGAGCCTGAGCCCCGATCAATTGGGTTTTCTGGAACGCATCAGCTTTATGAAGCCGGATTTTTTGCGCTTCCTCGGGCTGTTCCGCTTCAATATGCGGTATGTGCAGACCGGTATCGAGAACGGTGAGTTGTTTATCCGCCTGCGCGGACCGTGGCTGCATGTGATCCTGTTTGAAGTGCCGATGCTGGCCATCGTCAGCGAAGTGCGTAACCGCTATCGCTACCAGACCGTGATCCTCGAACAGGCCCGCGAACAGCTGTACCGCAAGTTCGATTGGCTGACGGCCAATGCCGCCAGCGATGAACTCTCGGAACTGCAAGTGGCCGACTTCGGCACGCGCCGCCGCTTCTCGTACCGCGTGCAGGAAGAAGTGGTAAGCGTGCTCAAACACGACTTCCCAGGGCGCTTTGTCGGCACCAGCAACGTGCACCTGGCTCGCGAATTCGATATGAAACCGCTGGGTACCATGGCCCATGAATGGATCATGGCCCACCAGCAACTGGGCCCGCGCCTGATCGACAGCCAGATCGCCGCCCTGGATTGCTGGGTACGCGAGTACCGTGGCCTGCTGGGCATCGCCTTGACCGACTGCATCACCACGGACGCCTTCCTCGGTGACTTCGACTTGTACTTTGCCAAGCTGTTCGACGGCCTGCGCCACGACTCCGGCGATCCGATTCAGTGGGCGGAAAAAGCCATCGCTCACTATCACAAGCTGGGCATCGAGCCGATGAGCAAGACCCTGGTGTTCTCCGACAGTCTGACGCTGCCCAAGGCGTTGGAAATATTCCGCGCGTTGCGGGGTCGGATCAATGTGAGCTTTGGTATCGGCACCAACCTCACCTGCGACATTCCGGGGGTGGAACCGATGAGCATCGTGCTTAAAATGACCGCCTGCAATGGCCAGCCCGTCGCCAAGATTTCCGATGAAGCGGGCAAGACCCATTGCACCGACCCGAATTTTGTCGCCTATTTGCGTCACGTTTTCAAAGTACCTGCCCTATCCAGCAAGGAGTGAAGCATGCAAGCCGTACAGCGTGAGATTGCGCAGCAGCTCAAGGTGCAAGCGCCGTTCAAAGACCAGGCCGCACTGGAGGCAGAAGTCGCCAGGCGCGTAGCCTTTATCCAGGACTGCCTGCGCAATTCCGGGCTCAAGGCCCTGGTGCTGGGCATCAGCGGCGGCGTCGACTCCCTGACCGCAGGCCTGTTGGCCCAACGTGCCGTGCAGGAACTGCGCGCCAGCACTGGCGATGAGGCTTATCGTTTTATCGCCGTGCGCCTGCCCTACGAAACCCAGTTCGACGAACACGAAGCCCAGGCTTCGGTGGACTTCATCGAGCCGGACGAGCGCCACACCGTCAACATCGGCCCGGCGGTCAAAGCCCTGGCCAATGAAGTAGCAGCGTTTGAAGGCAAGGCGGCGGTGTCCCGCGACTTCGTACTGGGCAACACCAAGGCGCGTATGCGCATGGTGGCGCAGTACACCATCGCCGGCGCGGCCAGTGGCCTGGTCATTGGTACCGACCATGCGGCGGAAGCGGTGATGGGCTTTTTCACCAAGTTCGGTGATGGTGCCTGCGATCTGGCGCCATTGAGCGGGCTGGTGAAAAACCAGGTGCGAGCGATTGCCCGGCATTTTGGTGCGCCCGAGTCACTGGTAGAAAAGATCCCGACGGCGGACCTGGAAGACTTGTCGCCGGGCAAGCCGGACGAAGCGTCACATGGCGTGACCTATGCAGAGATTGATGCGTTCCTGCACGGTGAGCCGGTGCGTGAGGAAGCGTTCAGGATTATCTGCGAGACGTATCGCAAGACTGAGCACAAGCGGGTGATGCCGTTTGCGCCGTGAGGTAGACCGCCATCGCAGGCAAGCCAGCTCCCACACTTGACCGAGTTCCAACATGAGAATGCGGTCGAATGTGGGAGCTGGCTTGCCTGCGATGAACGATAACGCGGTCTTACTTCAGAACCACAGTGCCTTTCATCATCGAGATGTGGCCAGGGAACGAGCAGAAGAAGCTGTACTTCTCATCGGCTTTGAGCTTGGAGACGTCGAAGGTCACCGAGTCTTTCTCGCCAGCACCAATGATCTTGGTGTGGGCGATGATGCGCTCATCACCGGCTTTCAGATAATCCTTATCGATACCTGCAGCCATACCGTCAGTAGCCACAGGCTGCATGTTGGCTTCAGTGGTCAGCACCCAGTTATGCCCCATCACGTTCTTGGGCAGGTTGCCCGAGTGAGTCAGCTCAACGGTGAACTGCTTGCAGCTCTTGTCGATGGTGATTTCTTTGGTATTGAAAGACATCTGGTCGGTGGAGTCGACAGTGACCTTGCACTCTGCAGCAAGCAACTGGCCGCTAGCCAGAGTCAGCAGGGAAACAGCAACGAGTTTGGCGAACATGTGAATCTCCAGGGCAGGGTTAGAAAACGCGTATTGCGACAAGGGTGCCTCAAGCAGGCTTAGTTTCTTATGATCTGCATCAACAGATTGTATACAACTTTAGGCTATCAGGTTGATCAACACAATCAACCAGCCAAACTGCCGCACCCTGCCTATGATCGCCCCATCACTCACGGGAGTTCATGCCATGCACCTCAATCACCTGTTCAACGGCCTGCTGGCCGCCTACGCCTGCGGTAAGTGAAAGCAAAGGGCCCCCTGAAGCTGCTACCATGACGACCCAAGGCAGCTGCGCGCCGCCTACCCTCACCTTCGACCCTAGAGGATCGCCCATGGCCAAACCTAATTACTCCTTCGCCAAACGTCAGAGAGACTTGGCAAAGGAACAGAAGAAAGAGGAAAAGCTGCAACGCAAGAAAGCCGCTGCAGACGAAGAAGCCGGCGCGCTGAACCCGGATGCGGAAGGTGAAGCAGCAACTGACGAGACCGAAACCCCGAAAGACCCGGCTGAATAAATTTTGTTGAGGTGAGCAGGCCCTCCCTGTTCACCCCAACCCACCGCTACTCCAGCGGCATCACCGTCACCCGCACCTCCGGGTCATGGCTCCCTCCTCCCAGAATCACCCCACGCAACGGCGACACATCGGAGAAATCCCGGCCCCAGGCCAGAGTGATGTGCTCCAGTGCCGGCTGCACATTGTTGGTCGGATCGAAATCCACCCAGCCCGACCGCGGGCAGAACACCGAGACCCACGCATGGGACGCATCGGCGCCGATCAGCCGTGGCTGGCCGGGCGGTGGCTGGGTCAGCAGGTAGCCGCTGATGTAGCGCGCCGCCAGGCCCCCGTGAGCGCAGGCAGGCGAGCATCAGGTGGGCGAAGTCCTGGCACACACCGCGACGGCGCTCCAGCACCTCCACCAGCGGCGTGGCGACCTGAGTGGCTTCGGCATCAAAAGTGAATTCGCTGAAAATCTTTTGCATCAACGCCTGCGCGCCGACCAACAACGGCTCGCCAGGCGGGAAGCAGCTTTCAGAGAACTCGACGAAGGTTTTTTTCAGATGCACGTAAGGCGATTCGAAGCGATAGCGGCAGGCTTCAATCACCTCCATCGACAGCGCCTGGCTGCTGTAGGTAAAACTGTCACGGGTGCGGTCCCACGCCGGCGATTGCCCCAGATCCAGCGCGGGTCGCGCCAGCACTTCCACGGTCAACCCGGCATTGACCAGCAGCTCATCATGAGGACGCTCGAACGCCAGGCGCGTGATCGGGTTGCCAAACACGTCCAGCTCATCACGGCGTGAAGAGGGCGGCGGGCTGATGTCCAGGGTTTGCCAGGTGCAACGCTGCCACGCACACGGCCGTGGCCACAAATGCGCCAGCTGCTGGGCCAGGGACACCGGGCTGTCGTAGTGGTAATGGGTATCGTGAAAAATCTGATAGCGCGCACTCATCACACCGACACCGTTTGCTGGCTGACATCATCCACATGGGCAAAATGGCGCAGCGCCAGGCGATCCGACACTTGCCCGCTCTCATCGGCGACCGCTTGCAGCAGGTCGGCCAGGCCATCCAGCGCGGCACGCACACTGGGCTCGCCAAACAACGGGTTCTCCAGGCACCCCAGGTCAAAGCGCCCCAGGCGCTCCACCAACGGCGCGAGGCCGGTTTCCCTGGGCACCCCAAAATCATCATTGAGGCGACGCACGGTACGGCTCACCAGTTTGAGCTGGAACAGCACCGCATGGGGATTCTGCTCATCGAGTAACAACAGGTCGAGCACCGGGATCAGCTGCGGCACCGCCAGGTAGCGCGAGCGATAGGTGATGCTGCTGTTGCCCAGCTCCAGCAACCACTCCAGCCCCGCCTGATCGAACACCGCCACACCGCGCAGGAACGCTGCCAGGCTGGTACTCAGAAATTGCAGACGCTCAATGCGCCGGCCCATCATCAAAAAGCGCCAGCCTTCATCGCGGGTCATATCATCCAGGGCAAACCCGGACAGCGCCGCCAAAGACATCACCAAACGGTTGAGAAAATCCAGCAGCTCGCCGAAGTCCGGGGCCTGGCTTTCCAGCTCCATGGCTTCGCGTTGCAGCTCCACCAGGGCCTGCCAGTTTTCCCGCGACAGCTTGCCGCGCACCTGGGACGCTGCCCACTGCAAGCGCTGCAAATTGGCGCGCAGGCTTGAGGGCCAGTCATCACCGAGCAAGGCCGCGAGCAGACGCTCCGGTAGCTCGCCCTCCTCCGGCAACAGGCGCAGGCTTTCTCCAAGTTCGACCGCCGCCTGCAATGCCAACGGATCGTCGCCGTCGACATAACGCGCCAGCACAATGCGCAGCCAGCGCGCACTGTCATCGCAGCGTTCGCAATAACGGCCAAACCAGAACAGGTTTTCCACCACCCGTGACGGCAGATACGGGTCGCGGCGCACCAGATCATGCACGCCAATGGCGCGCTGGGCACGCCACTGTTCACCAGCGCTGGCGCGCTCGCCGAGCACCCATGTGTCCTTGCTCGCACCGCCGCGTTGCATCGACACCACTTCGGCATCGGCGTCGGCGGCCACACGGGTCAGGCCACCGGGCAGCACGCGATACCCCTCATCGCTGGCTACCGCGTACACACGCATCCCGATGGCGCGGTGTTGCAGATGATCTTCTTCGGTATGCCACACCGGCGCCTGGGACAACTGCGCCAGCTCCTGGGCGACATAGGCGTAAGGCCGCGCGCGCATCCGCTCGGCCAGGGCCTGGCGTTGTTGTTCATTCAAATCACGACCGAACACCGGGGCGAAACTTTGCGAAGGAAACGCCGGCTTGATCAACAGTTCCGGGAGCTTCTCCAGTGCCTCGGCCAGCACCGGTGCCTCGCCGCACCACCAGGTGGCAATCGACGGCAGGATCAGCGCTTCACCGAACAGGAACTCGTTGATCTTCGGCAGGAACCCCAACAAGCCCGGCGACTCCAGCACGCCGCTGCCCAAGGCATTGGCCACCAGCACATTGCCTTGGCGCACGGCGTCAAGCAGGCCGGGCACGCCCAGGGCCGAGTCGGTACGCAGCTCCAGAGGGTCGCAGAAATCGTCATCCAGGCGGCGCATGATCGCGTGGACCCGGCGCAGACCGCTGAGGGTTTTCAGGAACACCGTGCTGTCGCGCACGGTAAGGTCGCCGCCTTCTACCAGTGGGTAGCCGAGCTGGCGGGCGAGATACAGATGTTCGAAATAGCTTTCGTTGAAACGCCCCGGCGTGAGCAGCACGATCAGTGGCGGCTGGTCATCGCCGGGCGCCTGGCGGGCCAGGGTTTCCTGCAAGGTGCGAAAAAAACCGGTGAGGTGCTGCACCTGCAAGTCACGGTACAGATCCGGGAAGGCGCGAGACACAATGGTGCGGTTTTCCAAGGCGTAGCCGGCGCCCGACGGCGCCTGGGTACGGTCGGCGGTGACCCACCAACGGCCATCGGGAGTACGCGCCAGATCCACGGCGTACAGGTGCAGAAAAGCACCGTCCGGCGGCTGGATACCCTGGCACGGCCATAAAAAGTTGTTATGCCCAAAT
Source organism: Pseudomonas sp. W2Jun17 (assembly GCF_023127795.1). Taxonomy (NCBI): domain Bacteria; kingdom Pseudomonadati; phylum Pseudomonadota; class Gammaproteobacteria; order Pseudomonadales; family Pseudomonadaceae; genus Pseudomonas; species Pseudomonas sp. W2Jun17. Next base: position 111,130 of record NZ_SPKO01000025.1, read on the forward strand.
ACCAGCTCGGCAGGCAACAGCCCCTCTTTGATCAGGCGTTGCGGACCATAGAGGTCGGCGAGTACCGCATTGAGCAGACGCGCGCGCTGGGCGATACCGGCCGACAACTGCCGCCACTCATCAGCGGCCAGCACATGGGGCAGCAGGTCCAGCTCCCACGGGCGATCAGCGCCCTTGGGGTCGGCGTAGACGTTATACGTCACGCCGTTTTCCTGGATCTGCCGCGTCAGCAACGCCTGGCGCTGGGCCAATTGTGCGGGCGTACTGCGTTGCAGATGGTCGAGCAGGCGCTGCCAATGGGCACGCACCGCGCCGCCGGCGTCCAGCAGTTCGTGATAGGTGCCCGCGGTCAGCGGGTAACGGTCGAGCAAGTCGGACATGGAACGCTCGGCAGAGGCAAGGGAAGTCAGGTTAACTCAAATTCACTACGATCCAATGTGGGAGCTGGCTTGCCTGCGATAGCGGTGTGTCAGTCACCAGAACTATCGACTGAACCACCGCTATCGCAGGCAAGCCAGCTCCCACACTTGGATCATGTTCATTCCTTATTTTTTGTAAAACGCCGCAAATCCAGGGTCATTGGCAATTCACCGTTCACCACTACAGTCGGCACCACAAGCTTGCCAGGGCTATGCCCCAACCGGAAAAACCGCGCCATTCGCCGGCTCTCTGCCTCATTGGCATTGACCGGCAAGCTGTCGTAATTGCGCCCGCCCGGATGCGCCACATGGTATTGACAGCCCCCCAGCGAGCGCTGCATCCAGGTGTCGAGCAGGTCGAACACCAACGGCGCATGGACTGCAATGGTCGGTTGCAGGCAGTTGGCCGGTTGCCAGGCGCGGTAACGCACACCGGCAACAAACTCTCCCACCCGACCGGTCGGTTGCAGCGGCACGGGTATGCCGTTGCAGGTCAGCAGATAGCGCTGCGCCGGCAGGCCAGTCAACTTGACTTGCAGGCGCTCCAGGGACGAATCCACATAACGTACCGTGCCGCCTACCGCGCCCTCCTCACCCAGCACATGCCAAGGCTCCAGGGCCTGGCGCAGTTCCAGTTCGATACCGCTGACGGCGTAATCACCCACTTTGGGAAAGCGGAACTCCAGATGCGCGGCAAACCACTCGGCCCGCAGCGGATAACCGGCAGCGTTGAGCTCGACAATGACGTCGGCAAAGTCCTGTTCGATAAAATGCGGCAACAAAAAGCGGTCATGCAGTTCGGTGCCCCAACGCGCCAGCTTCGGCGGCGCATAAGGTTCGCGCCAGAACCGTGCGACCAGCGCGCGCAGCAGCAATTGCTGAGTCAGGCTCATGCGCGCATGGGGTGGCATTTCGAAAGCGCGCAACTCCAGCAGCCCCAGGCGGCCGGTGGCACCCTCCGGCGAGTAGAGTTTGTCGATACAAAATTCGGCGCGATGGGTGTTGCCGGTCACGTCGATCAGCAAGTTGCGCAACAGGCGGTCCACCAACCACGGCGGGCATTCCTCGCCCGGTGCCGGCATCTGCGCGAAGGCGATTTCCAGTTCATACAGCGCATCGTTGCGCGCCTCATCCACCCGTGGCGCCTGGGAGGTCGGGCCGATAAACAGGCCGGAGAACAGGTAGGACAGCGACGGATGGTTATGCCAGTAGCTGATCAGACTGCGCAGCAAATCGGGGCGACGCAGGAATGGTGAGTCCTTGGGCGTCGCACCGCCGAGGACGAAGTGGTTACCACCGCCGGTGCCGGTGTGGCGCCCGTCGATCATGAATTTCTCGGTGGTCAGGCGGGTTTGCCGGGCTTCTTCGTAAAGAAATTCGGTGCGTTCCACCAACTCATCCCAGGTGGCGGATGGCTGCACGTTGACCTCGATCACACCCGGGTCCGGCGTCACGCGAAAATTGCTCAGGCGTGTGTCGGCGGGTGGCTCGTAGCCTTCCAGCAACACGGGGCAATGCAGTTCCTGGGCGGTGGCCTCGATGGCCGTCACCAGCTCCAGATAATCCTCCACGCGTTCCAGCGGCGGCATGAACAGGTACAGGCGTCCTTCCCGCGCTTCAGCGCACAGCGCAGTGCGGGTCAGCCAATCGGCGGATTCGTCGACCTTTGGCACACGCTCATCACTTGGGGCCGGCTCGTCGTGGCTGTGCAACTGCGCGGTCGTGGGCAGCTGCGGCTGATCCTGGTTCGGGTCGGTCGGGTGTATGAACGGATACTCCGCCGCTGTCACCCACGGCTGCGAAGCCAACGGCAGCCGATAACCCAACGGCGAATCGCCCGGCACCAGGCGGCAGTGGTCATCGCGCAAGTACCAGCGCCCACTCTGCCAGCGATCATTGGCGGCGGTGCGCGCCAACGGCAGCACTTGGCCGATGACCTTGTCCAGGCCCTGGACGAAGACTTTGCGCAGGCGTTCGCGCTCCAGTTCGTCGCTCAAGCGCGGGTCCTGGGCGCTAACGTTTTGCGGCAGTGTGCCTTCGCGCCACAGGTAGTAGAAGTTGTCCTCAAAGGCTGGGAACACAAAGCGCGCCGGCAACCTCAGACGCTCGGCGACGCTGGCCAGGAAACGTCCGGCCATCGCGCCGTCAGCCCCATAGTCCTCTTGCTCATCGGCGATCAGCGCACTGTTGTGCCAGATCGGCACCCCATCGCGGCGCCAGTAGCAATTGAGCGACCAACGCGGCAGTTGCTCGCCGGGGTACCACTTGCCCTGGCCGAAATGCACCAGGCCCTGGGGTGCATAGTGCCGGCGCAGGCGCTGGAACAGCTCGGCGGACAGGCGACGCTTGTCCGGCCCCAGGGCGGCGGTGTTCCATTCGGCGCCGTCGGGGTCGTCGATGGACACGAAAGTTGGCTCGCCGCCCATGGTCAGGCGCACGTCATGCTTGAGCAGGTCGCCGTCAATCTGTCGGCCCAGGGCCTGGATCGCCAGCCATTGTTCTTCGGTGTAGGGCTTGGTTACCCGAGGGGCTTCCCATATACGCTCCACCGACATCTCATGAGTAAATTCGCATTCGCACGGTTCCACCAACCCACTGATGGGTGCGGCAGACGATGGATCGGGGCTGCAGGCCAATGGGATATGCCCTTCACCGGCAAATAAACCGGAGGTGGCATCCAGGCCGATCCAGCCGGCGCCGGGCAAATACACTTCGCACCAGGCGTGCAGGTCGGTGAAGTCCACTTCGGTGCCGGAGGGGCCGTCGAGGGCTTTGACGTCAGCGGTGAGCTGAATCAGATAACCAGAGACAAATCGCGCCGCCAAGCCAAGATTGCGCAGCAATTGCACCAACAGCCAGGCCGAGTCGCGGCAGGAGCCGGAAGCGTTTTCCAGGGTGAATTCCGGGGTTTGCACGCCCGGTTCCATGCGGATCAGGTAGCCGATATCGGCGGCCAGGCGCTGGTTCAGCCCAACCAGGAAATCCACCGCAGGCAAGGGTGTGCGGTCAATACCGGCCAGGTAGGCGGCAAACCTTGGCGTCAGCGGCAAGGTTTCCAGGTACGGCGCCAGCTCGCGCTGCTCATCGGCGGCGTAGCTGAAGGGGATTTTTTCGGCGTAGGGTTCCAGGAAAAAGTCGAACGGATTGAACACCGCCATCTCGGCGACCAGATCGACTTCGATGCGCAGTTGGTCGGTTTTTTCCGGGAACACCAGGCGCGCCAGGTAATTGCCCTGGGGGTCTTGCTGCCAATTGATGAAATGCTGCTCGGGCAGCACTTTCAGCGCGTAAGACAGGATCCGCGTGCGGCTATGGGCTGCCGGGCGCAAGCGCACAATTTGTGGGCCGAGTTCGACAGCACGGTCGTAGCGGTAATGCGTAACGTGGTGCAACGCGACATGTATCGACACGGCGGCCTCCTGCGAGCCTGGGCATGAGTACAACGCGCGCAAGACTTATGCCACAGCGGCCGTCATTGCGCTTTATCGTGGAGCCCGGTGCAGTACAGCACCAAAACAGCGCCGTGCCTGCGGTTGTGGTGCAAGGGTTGCACAAATTTGTGGCGGGTGTGGGTGCAGAGGTAGCGATTGGGTGGACGGTGAGGTGGGGGATCACCTCGGTTTTTTTATTCTGATAATTGCGCACTCGTGTTTGCGGCGCTTTTTAACAGCTGCCACGACTTTCGCGCGCATGTGGCGAAGTTCTACGTAGGCGGCACGCATTTCCCGATGGCGTTTGCTGCGAAGCAGTAGCAGGCCGAGGATCGGCCAGAAGAAGCACTCAGCGTAAAGGAAGTTCGGCGAAAAATGATAACCTGGCACAGCAACCAACAGGCAGGCGATAAAAAGGGCATACATGCCCCAGGTCCACTTAGGACGCCCACAGACAATCATGAAATTGCAGTGGGTGATAAAAACGACCAACACCAAACCGGTAATCTCAGCAGCCGCGTTCGATAACAAGGGGAAGTAATAGTTTTCCACTAGCACCACAACAGCGGAGCTGCCAAATAGCCCCGAAAGAATTACGCCAATAAACACGGGGAAGTTACGAATCAGAAAAGGGCGGATGGGGACAAGATACCTCCTTGTGATAAGCCTCATTCTGGGCCCCCCTCATACAACCCAACTGCTATGGGCCGGATATTTCCGGACCGTAAGTTCCCAGCAACCGCCGATGCAGAATCAAGGGCATCAAGCATCTGAAAGATCGTTCCATTCCTGACTTCGGCCGAGGTGTAACGCTTTGGCATCTCTGCGGCGATTTGTTTGAGCTTGATCATTTTTCGGGGCATTTCCGGATGGTTGATCACCGCCGACGTACACGCCAATCCCGTATTCACCGCCTCGAACGCCACCTGCGACTCACGCGACACAATCGCCCGCATCTGAGCATCGAGATACACCACCCTCGCGCCGACAACGGCCGAATCAGCATCAATGGCCGCAAACAACTTACTTGGATCAATACTGCTTTCGACCCACTGCCGTGTCGTCAAATGCGCCCTGGGAAACCCGTCTTTCAACACGCTGGAAGTCATCCCTTTACTCCGGTTTTTCACAAGAGTGCAGAGATTAAAGAGTGGCAGTCCTCAAAAAATGTCAGAAGCTTCGCTTTAGCACGACAGGCACTTCCTGATCATGCCGAGCCGGCCAAGGGATTGCCCATGGGTGTTCTTCCTTGAAACGGTGGAGACTGGATTGATTTTCTGGCGAAGGCGCAGCCACAGCTGGTGAATCTACCCAATCAACGAGCTTTTCGCTGGGCAATCACCGCCTGGCGCAGGTGGCGTATTTCGAGTAACCGCTGGCGCATTTCACGATGGCGCTTGCTGTTGAGCAACAGCAATCCCAGCAGCGGAAACAACACCGCCGAGCCGTACACCAGGCGATTGAGGTCGTATTGAATCATCGGTAATACGAACAGCAGGCACGTGCCAAGGTAACCCGCCACCAGGCGCGCCGCCCATGGATAACCACGCGCGATCATCACATTGCCAAATACCAGCACCGCCACCAACACCAGGATCGCAGCCCCTGAACAGCTGGACTTGAGCGCAGGCTCAACACTGCGCAAATACGTCACCCCTGCCGTTGAGACCGCAACTGAACCAGAGAAAATCGCCATGAAGACGGTGCCCATGAACACGGGAAAATAACGGGCAAGAAAACTGCGCATATCGGGAACGCCGTTCATTCGGTCAAGTCCTCGTACAAGCCGATCGCTATGGTGCTGGCCGTACCGACATGCCCCGTTCGATAGCTGCCGACGACACCCAATACGCCGCCCAGCGCATCCTTCAACTGAGTCAGGGTGGCGTGGCGGATTTCAGTGTTGCTGAAGCTCTTGGTCAGCTTACCGGCGCGCTGTTGCAGTTTGAGCAACTTGGGCGTCAGGCTTGGATCCTTGAGGCTAAGCAGTTCCTTGGTCAACTTCTTGCGCTCCTGGCGGCTCAGGCCTTTGAGCAACTGATACCAGCTCTTGCCCAATGCAGCGGCCTTGTTGGCCTTGAGCAGTCTTAGCGTGGTAAAGGCCCCCGTGCCGATGCCTACCAAAGAGGCCGCATCCAGAATAGGTGAAACCGCGTCATACCATTGCGCATCGTCCATGCGGTCGTTGGCATCGGGATCGAGTATCTCGTTATAGGTACGCGCCACACCGAACCCGCATTGAGCGCTGCTGGCCAATGCCGCCGTGATGCCAATGCCCACCACAAAAGCACTGGCACCGGCCGTGAACGGTACCGCGACGCTGCCGCTGAACACCACGATCCAACCAATCACCGCCGCGCCGCAGGAAAGGCCCATATCAAAGGCTTCCTTTTGGAGGCGTCCTTCACGGGGATCGGTCTTCACCTGTTCTACAAACTGGGCAGGCGAGATGTACTTCTGCGCCTCGCGCAAAATGATGCGCTTGGGCCTGATGCTGCAAATGGGCTTGAATTCGCGCAGGGTTATTACGTTGAAGTCGGCGTCGATGTACACCACGCCGGCGCCGACAATGCCGGGGTCTGCGTCGATAGCCGCGAACAGCCGCGGCAGGTTGATCTGGCTTTCGATGCGCTGGCGCGCCATGAATTGGGAGCGGTTGGAGTCCATGCCGATGTTGAGCAAGGGGTTGCCCATAAGTGTTCTTCCTTGAAATCGAGAGTGCCCAGACCGGCCTCATCGCAGGCAAGCCAGCTCCCACAGGGGAATGCATTCCAAGTGTGGGAGCTGGCTTGCCTGCGATAGCAATCTAATGGGCGCCACCTTACCAAACAGACTCACCACCGACCAGAAAGCAAAACGCCAGCACGAGGCTGGCGTTTTGCATTTCAGGCGTCGATCAACGCGGCACAACCGGCTTGCGCGTAGGCTTGCCGCCCTTGCCCTTGGCCGCATCGCTGCGCTCTTTGGCCGCCTGCTTATTGCGCGCCTGGGCCGCAGCCTTGGCTTGCTCGCGCTTGTCCCACGGGTTGCTGCCGTCGCTGCCACGGGGTGGCAGGCCGGTGTGCTGGGTGAGGATCTTGGTGGTGGTTTCCTTGGCGACCTTATGGCTGCCGGCCGGCGTCGAGTTCTTACGCCGGGCGCTCTGGTAGCTGTCGGTGGACGGCTGGTGCAGCGGGATCAACTGGTCTTTACCCGGCCCGATCAGGTCGGCGCGGCCCATGCGCGTCAGTGCTTCACGCAACATTGGCCAGCCTTTCGGGTCGTGATAACGCAGGAACGCCTTGTGCAGACGGCGCTGCTCTTCGCTCTTGACGATGGTCACCGCGTCGCTCTTGTAGGTGACCTTGCGCAGCGGGTTCTTGCCCGAGTGGTACATCGCGGTGGCGGTGGCCATCGGCGACGGGTAGAACGCCTGCACCTGATCGGCACGGAAGCCGTTGCCCTTGAGCCACAGGGCCAGGTTCATCATGTCTTCATCGGTGGTACCCGGGTGGGCGGCGATGAAGTACGGGATCAGGTACTGCTCCTTGCCCGCTTCCTTGGTGTACTTCTCGAACATGCGCTTGAACTTGTCATAGCTGCCGATGCCCGGTTTCATCATCTGGTTGAGCGGGCCTTCCTCGGTGTGTTCCGGGGCGATCTTCAGGTAGCCACCCACGTGATGGGTCACCAGCTCTTTCACGTACTCAGGCGACTCGACGGCCAGGTCGTAGCGCAGGCCGGAAGCAATCAAAATCTTCTTCACACCCGGCAATGCACGGGCGCTGCGGTACAGCTGGATCAAGGAGGAGTGGTCGGTATTCAGGTTCGGGCAAATGCCGGGGAACACGCACGACGGCTTGCGGCACGCGGATTCGATTTCCGGGCTCTTGCAGGCAATGCGGTACATGTTCGCGGTAGGCCCGCCGAGATCGGAGATCACCCCGGTGAAGCCCGGCACCTTGTCACGGATTTCTTCGATTTCGCGAATGATCGACTCTTCGGAACGGTTCTGGATGATGCGGCCTTCGTGCTCGGTGATCGAGCAGAAGGTGCAGCCGCCGAAGCAGCCACGCATGATGTTTACCGAGAAGCGGATCATGTCGTAGGCCGGGATTTTCTCGTTGCCATACGCAGGGTGCGGCACGCGGGCATAAGGCATACCGAACACGTAGTCCATTTCTTCGGTGGTCATCGGGATGGGCGGCGGGTTGAACCAAACGTCCACGTCACCATGCTTCTGCACCAGGGCGCGGGCGTTGCCTGGGTTGGTTTCCAGGTGCAGCACGCGGTTGGCGTGGGCGTAGAGCACCGCGTCGCCGCGGACTTTTTCCACCGACGGCAGGCGGATCACAGTCTTGTCGCGGGTCATGCGCGGGCTGGCCAGGATCTGCACGACCTTGGCTTCTTCCGGGTCATCCACCGGACCTTTCTCTTGCTCGATGGCGCAGGCCTGGGTGTCCTGGGTGTTCACGTACGGGTTGATGATCTTGTCGACCTTGCCCGGACGGTCGATGCGCGTGGAGTCCACTTCGTACCAGCCCGCGGGTGTATCACGGCGAATGAACGCGGTGCCGCGCACGTCGGTGATGTCTTCGATCTTGTGGCCCCACGACAGGCGCTGGGCGACTTCGACAATGGCGCGCTCGGCGTTGCCGTACAGCAGGATATCGGCGGTAGCGTCGATCAGGATCGAGTTGCGCACCCGGTCCTGCCAGTAGTCGTAGTGGGCGATGCGCCGCAGGGAAGCTTCGATGCCGCCAAGCACGATCGGCACGTTCTTGTAGGCTTCCTTGCAGCGCTGGCTGTACACCAGGCTGGCGCGGTCCGGGCGTTTGCCGGCCATGCCGCCTGGGGTGTAGGCGTCGTCGGAGCGGATTTTCTTGTCGGCGGTGTAGCGGTTGATCATCGAGTCCATGTTGCCGGCCGCGACGCCGAAGAACAGGTTCGGCTCGCCGAGCTTCATGAAGTCGTCTTTGGACTGCCAGTTCGGCTGGGCGATGATCCCGACGCGAAAGCCCTGGGACTCCAGCAGCCGGCCGATGATCGCCATGCCGAACGATGGGTGATCCACATACGCATCACCGGTGACGATGATGATGTCGCAGGAATCCCAGCCAAGCTGATCCATCTCCTCCCTGCTCATCGGCAGGAATGGCGCAGGACCGAAACATTCGGCCCAGTACTTGGGATAGTCAAATAACGGCTTGGCTGTTTGCATGACGGTGACCGGTGTTGAGATGAAAAATCGCGGGCGCGGAATATAGCACAAATTTTGACCAATTCCGACGGCAATGGTCGGCTTTTAGCCACACCGCGCCCGACGGTGCTTATAGCCCGGTTTTGCTGGGGGGGCGAGGCCCACATAGGCGCGCTGATCACGCGTCGTCATTGAGGGTGCAACTACCAGGCGTTTTCAGCGCACAGCTTTATGCACCTCTTCTTCTGGTACTGCCGGCCCTAATGTCGCTCAATCTTTCCAACAGAGCGCCTGCCACGCTGCTGTGCCAAGCGCTCTCTTCCCGAGCACACACCATGACCAACTCAGTCACCTTTGATGCAGAGCAACCTGCATTACTCACCAACGAAAGCTGGGCCGAACAACAGATCTTTCAACTGATACAGGAAAACGTAAATGCCTTCATGGGCAAAATGGGCGTGGACGAGCAAAAAGAATACCTGCGTCTGAGCAAGGATCTGGTGGAGCGCGAGCAAACCCTCGGCAACGCCCTCACAGATCTTTACAACGACTTGAGCCAGCAAATGGTCGACGCTCTGGACAGCGCGCTGAAGAGCAAAACCGGCACGGTCATCAACTCGCGTACCACTTACCTGAAGACGCGGATCCGGCAGCTACCGGCCTCCCAGGATGACCTCCCCGCCAACGACCGCCTGGGCAACAACGTGCGCATCTACAAAGAGGACCTGGGCATACGTGAGTACGAACGCTCGATCACCTTGCTGGAGGCGGCGTATCGCAACTTCGGGTTTACTGCGTATTTCTCCACCGAAGAACAACGCGCCAGCTCTATCAGCGGCGACGTCATCAGCGTCAAAGCCTTCGTGGCCGTAGCAAGGAGCGTGGACATCGGCACGCGCATCAGCGACTACATCGAAAAAGAGTTCAAGAAGCGTCTGTCCAATCCGCTATTCGGCCTGCAAAGCACCAAGCTGCTGGTCGCATTGAGGGACGCCTACCGCACCAATGAGTCCTGGAGTATCAGCGAATGGGAATTCAATGAACTTAAAGACTGGCTGTTCGACACCAGCGTGTATTGGGACCTCTACCAACTGGACGCCGGCGGCGAAAAGATTGCCCTGCCGTTCTTTACTCGTCGCTTTGACACGCCCGACGGCTCTTGCGTCTACAGCTACTTCCCGGACCGCCCCAATGGCGCGCTACGCCGACATGCCTCCAGGCAAGAAGCCGTGGACTCGCTGCAGGACCAGATCCGCAACGACGTGGGGCTGGCACACTTCAGTTGGTTCATGAAGGCCATCTCCCTGAACAATCAGGAAAAGCTGCGAGCCTTTATCAAACCGCTGAAGGTCAACCGGGACGAGCTCGCCTGGCATGCCAAAATCCTGTATGACCTGTTCGCCAGCAAGACCCCAAACAGACAAAAACTGGCGGTGGAAAAAATCGGCACGGACATCCGTTGCCTCGCCCACACCTTGCCGATCCACCAGGCGTGGCCGATACAATCGGACCTTATCCGACTGGCCCGCACCAATAAACTCGCCGACCAGGAGGCCGCCGTTGCGTTGGCCACCTATCTGGTCAGCGAAACCTTGTCGATGCTGCTGATCCCCCTCCCCGGCGGTGTGACGGGCTTGGGCAAAATCATGTTGGTCGCAATGCTGGGCGCCCTCGTCTATCAGACCTGGTCTGCCATTGCGGCGCTGCGCCGAGGCCAGCAGGCCGAGCTGGTGCAAGCTGTCGGCGACATCCTTGACCTGCTGGTGGGGCTGCGCTTGCAGGGGGCGGCAGCCAAGTTGTCTGCACGCCGCACCCGTCAGTTGATGAACGCGCTGGGTAACCCCAACTATGCTCTTGGCACGAACGGCAAGCCTGGGTTGTGGTTCATCAACGACTACACACAAATCGACCCCAACTACCTGTCGGGAGTTGAACAAAACCCTCAAGGCCTGTTTGAAAAGGACAACCGAAGCTACATCAAGCTACAGGTCGACAACCAAACCAGATTCGCCCAGGTCACCCTCGAAAAAATCTCCGGGCGCTATCAACTGGACATGCACGGTTCTTCAAGCATTCAGCCCTACGTTACCTATTCAGCCAAGCATGACCGCTGGACACTCGACCCGATCGATACCCGTGCGCTGAACGAAGCCCAACTGTTGCAGCACATGATCTCGCCCAGCGAGCTGCCGCTGAGCCCGACAGCTTGTAAGCGCTCGCTGGATGTCGCGCGGGTGGATCGCCAGGATCTGCTGGATATCTGGTTCGATCGCCGGCGCGCGCCCGTCGCACTGACGCAGGCCATAGAGAATCAGCAACTGCGCGAAGGGCTCACCCAGTTACAAGCGGCGCTCAGGCAGAGCGATGGCCCGCTGCCGCCCATTGCCGATCAGGTCATGCCTGCGCTACTGGCCGACCTGGGCACCTGCACGATCAAACTGTATGCCCCTGACGGCAAAACCTTGCTGTCCAGCCACGCACCGGTGCTCGCGGGCAACACACAGCCCTTGGCCACAATCGAACTACGCCAGGACGGCCGCGATCGTTACCTGGCACTGGCATTTGGCTCGCCGGTGGGCTCGCTCATGCAACAGGTATTGCAGGAACATGAACGGCTCGTCCCCAATAGCAGGTTGGGTAAGACAGGCCACAGCAGTGAAGATCAACACCTGGCGAGCCGATTGCTTGAGCTGAGAAAAAAAATAGCGACACACCTTCAAGCACATCAAGCCGCTGTGTATGAGGCGTTACGCGACGGCCAACCGCGCGACCACCTGAATGCAAAAAATTCAGCAGCTCGGTTTGCACCCACGGCGCTGTCCGGCCAGCCCACCAGTGATGACCTGGCAATCGGCCTGTTGCGGCGTCGCTTTCCGGACCTTTCACGGGCAATGGCTGCAGACTTGCTGCGTCGTCATCCCTCATTACGCGACGTCGGCCTGTACTCCTTCCTGGAAGCTCCGGTACGCGAGGCCATTCACAAAAGTCTTCAACAAAGCATCATCACTGAGGCGCTCAACGCACTTTCGGACCCAAGCGGCCTCGGCCTCAACGCGCACAGTGAAGCCCTGTTCTGCAATCTGCTGACGCTCTTGCCAGGTTGGCCAAGCGATGTCGGCGTGCAGGTGTATCAAGGCTCTACCGATCAGACCGGGCGGACCATCCGTCGAGGATCCCTGCTGGACACCTATGGGAGCGAAGACGCAGACAGCTTCGTCATGTTGGTCAAGTCCGGCACTGAATATGCTGGCTACCGACCGGACAGTGGCGATCTGAAAACGGCGGCCGTCGGGGAAAACAGCTTACTCGGTGCCACCTTGCGCACTCTCACCGAAACCCAACGCAATGAGCTGGGCCTTGGTCGCCACGACACCGCCGTGCTGGCTCAGGACGTGCTTGAGCAAGCGCGCGTACAGCAGGCGTACCTGCCAGAATTCCTCACACAATCGCGGGAGTCGCCGCTATCGAACCAGAGCATCAGTGGTTTGCGGATACCCCACAAGCAGGTGCCGGACAATGCCGATGCAGACGGCGTCCATGCCCTGAGCGGGCGTCAATACGTGACGATCGACGGCGGCACCTATCAAGTCATGCTCGACCGCGATGCTTCCTCGGCGGCAGGCAAAGTCTGGCGCATCGTCAAACCTGGCGATCCCGTGGCGATGGACGCGGCTAACGTCTACAACAGCAGTCGCCTCGGTGCAAGCCACGCCATCAGGCGCAACGCCGCCAATGTCTGGGTCAGCGCCATCGTCGGCGCACCGGGGGGCGTACGAGGCGAGAGACATGACTGGTCGTTCTTCCGGCAAGTGGCCGACAGTGCCAGCGCAGCCTTAAATCAACTGCGCAGCCCGCAGCGTCGGGTACACAGCTTGTTCCCGTCATTTGACGAAGGACAGATCAACGCGTTTATCCAGTCTCTTGGCAATGACATTGCTGGCGGGCTGGATAGACGAGAAGCCGAGTACAGAAACCTCAGCAGGGAGTTGAAGGCATGGCGACATGCAAACGCTTCCGAATCTACAAGCTGGGCCAAGCTTGCTACCGATGAGATCAAGCGCTGCTGGCGTCGTGAGACCGGGACATCATTCACAATGCCGTCAGGCACCTCCGCGCTTCCCGGGTTGAAAGCCGACTTCAGCCATGTGCGGGAGTTGGATCTTGTGTCGATTAACTGGTCGGATGCGACGGATACGTTCATGGGCAATTTCTCCAACCTGGAGCGACTGAGCATCACACACTCCAAGCTCGACAAACTCCCCACCGCGATCGGCAACATGAGTCAATTGACCACGCTGAACTTGAGTTCGAACCAGATCAGGCTGGATGTACCCAGTGCTGAAAAATTGGCCGGCCTTACCCAGCTTGAACATATCGATCTATCGGAAAACCCGCTGGGGATAACGCCCGACTTCAGCGGTATGTCGAAACTGCAAACACTGGACCTCAGCAGTACAAAGATTGATCAGTGGCCCGCCGGCCTACTGAGTCAGACCAACCTGAAAAGCCTCAACTTGCTCAATAACAAACTGCGTGCAGTTCCCGAAACCTACCTGAAACCGCCGGCCGACCAGTTGGAAACCATCGTCCGGATCAATAACGTCACCCAGCTACAAGGCAATGACTTTCCCTCTCAATACTGGAGAAAATTCGAAAGCTACTGGCGCAATCTGCATGAAAACCATCCGGACCTGATCAAAGACGCAATTGACAGCGCGTTTGACTCGGGTAACCCCAGGATAGAAAGGTATCAGCGGCTATATCCGGGCAAGACCCTCAAGCAGGCTAGGGAGTTTCTTTGGAGCTTGCCCAAAGGAACAGTGGCGGCAGAGTTGGACAGACTCGAACTTGAGTTCCATAAGCTCCAAACCCAACTGGACGCCTGGGCGTTTTCAGGCGGTGTTCGCCGCCAGGGTTATGTTCGCTCTGGCCAACTCGCAACCAATGCAGTGACTTGGGACGATCGTAACATCGCCCTGGAACGCATTTTGAGTTGCTGGAGACAGGAAACACCGCAGATGCTGGCCAAGGATGGCACACCGATTGGCCTGGAACTCGATCTCAGTGGCCTGAGGCTGCCGAGTCTGCCGGACCTGGACGTGGACTTCAGTCACGTAGGCTCACTCAAACTGAACAACATGTACCTAAGCGTTTCTCCAGAAAGCTTCCTGACACGATACCGACACGTACGCTGGCTCGACCTGGCAGACAATCAGCTCAGGGACCTTCCTCCAGCCTTGGGCGAAATGCATGGGCTCACCCGTTTATATCTGCAGAACAACCGGATTCGCCTGACCCCGGACACCGCCCGCATCCTGGCGGAACGCGTCACGCTCAGAGGCCTCGTATTACAGGGAAACCAACAACTAGGCGTGACACCCGACTTCAGCCAGATGCCCGACATCCGCTCGATTAATCTGTCGGGTACAGGCATTGAGACATGGCCGACCGGCCTGGCAGAGCAACCGCTACTGGACACGATCGACCTGAGTGCCAATCAGATAACAGAGATTCCTGACTCCGTCATCGCGCCTACAGACGCGCTCCTGCCCCGTTCGGCACGGCTCAATAACTTGACCTCTGTCACCGGTAATCCGTTGTCCGATCAAACGTTGGCACGGGTCAGGCGTTACGCAGCCCGGTTGATCACAGCCGGACTCGCCGAAGTGGGGCAGCCAAACCGTTTAGTGGTCACATCCACGCTAAACAGACCGCCAGCACCCTTTAGAAATCGGGGCGACGAGTCGTTTCGACGCTTGACCAAGGGATTGGACTCAGCTCAGGTTTCGGCCAGGCGATCGCAATGGACTACGCTACGCGAACAGCAGGGGGCGGATCCCTTCTTCGACCTGCTCAAGCGTCTAGAGCAACTGGGTACGGGCCAGGAGGATCATCGGCGAAGAGTCTGGGAGTTGATCGACGCTATTACCGAAAACTGTTCGGAGTCCGAACAGTTGCGCAAAGAAATCTTCGATCGAGCCGGCGAACCTGCGTGCTGCGACCGAGCGGCCTTCTCGTTCGGCAACCTGGAAACCGCAGTCCTGGTATACAGGGCCCAAAGTCAGGCGATGGATCAGTCACAAGGCAAGCCGTTATCGGCATTGTCCAGAAGCCTGTTCCGATTGCATGAAGTGGACAAAATCGCCTCAGCCGACATCCTGCGCAGCGAAACGATTGTCAACGATCCGACGGTATCGGAAGAAGCGAAGCGCCCGCATCGCCTGCGCCTGGGCGAGGAGGTCGAGATCAGACTGGCTTATCGCTACGGCCTTAAAGACCGCCTCCAACTGCCTGGGCAGCCTCAGCGGACGGCATACACCCATATGGGTGGAGTCACACAGGGCATGCTAGACAGCGCCTATGAAAAAATAGTGGCACTGGATAATTCACCCGAGGAATTCCAGGCGCTGCTTTCCAGAGAGTTCTGGCAAGTCTATATAACCAACAAATACCAGGCGCAATTCGAAGCGCAGCGTCAGCCCTTTCAGGAACGACTTGAGGCACTACGCGATAGTCTTACCGCCGGTTTACTGTCGAAAGCGGCCTACAAGGAGCAAACCGATAGCCAGCAGGCCCTGCTTGCGATTGAAGAAGCCGAGCTGATCCAGACACTGACTCGACAAATCCTGGCCGAGTGACTCGGCCAACGGTTACTCGTCGTCGTCGAAGTTGTAACTGCCCGGCGCCAGGTTCTCGAAGCGCGTGTACTTACCGATGAACGCCAGGCGAATAAAGCCGATCGGGCCGTTACGCTGCTTGCCGATAATGATCTCGGCAATGCCTTTGTGTTCCGTTTCGGGGTGGTACACCTCGTCGCGGTACACGAACATGATCACGTCGGCGTCCTGCTCGATCGCTCCGGATTCACGCAAGTCGGAGTTCACCGGACGCTTGTTGGGGCGTTGTTCCAGGGAGCGGTTGAGCTGGGACAGCGCCACCACCGGGCAGTTGAATTCCTTGGCCAGGGCTTTGAGGGACCGGGAGATTTCGGAAATCTCGTTGGTACGGTTATCGCCGCTGGAGCCCGGAATCTGCATCAACTGCAGGTAGTCGATCATGATCAGGGCGATATCGCCGTGTTCACGTACCAGGCGGCGGGTACGCGCACGCATCTCGGACGGGCTGATACCGGCCGTGTCGTCGATGAACAGCTTGCGGTCATTGAGCAGGTTGACCGCCGAGGTCAAGCGCGGCCAATCGTCGTCTTCCAACTGGCCGGAACGCACTTTGGTCTGGTCGATACGACCCAGGGACGAAAGCATACGCATGATCAGCGATTCGCCTGGCATTTCGAGGGAGTACACCAATACCGCTTTGTCGCTGCGCAGTACGGCGTTTTCCACCAGGTTCATCGCAAAGGTGGTCTTACCCATGGACGGACGGCCGGCGACGATGATCAGGTCGGACGGCTGCAGGCCGCTGGTCTTTTCGTCGAGGTCGGTGTAGCCGGTGGAAATACCGGTAATGGCCGCGTCGGTGTTGAACAAGGTATCGATACGGTCGATAGCCTTGGTCAGCAGGTCGTTGACGCTGACCGGGCCACCGGTTTTGGGCCGTGCTTCGGCGATCTGGAAGATCTGGCGTTCGGCTTCATCAAGGATCTCGGCGGCGGTACGGCCTTCCGGGTTGAAGGCGCTGTCGGCGATTTCGGTGCTGATGCCGATCAACTGGCGCAGGGTGGCGCGCTCGCGGACGATCTGCGCATAGGCCTTGATGTTGGCGACGGACGGCGTGTTTTTCGCCAGTTCACCGAGGTAGCCCAGCCCGCCAACCTGGGAGGTCTGGCCTTCCTTGTCCAGCTGCTCGGCCAGGGTCACCACGTCGATCGGTGAGTTCTGGTCGGCCAGCTTGGCGATGGCGCGGAAGATCAGGCGGTGGTCATGGCGATAGAAGTCACCGTCCGAGACTTGATCCAGCACGCGTTCCCAGGCGTTGTTGTCCAGCATCAAACCACCGAGCACGGCCTGTTCGGCCTCGATGGAATGCGGCGGCACCTTCAGGGCAGCGGTTTGCAGATCGTATTGCTCAGGAGCGGAGATTTCGTTCATGGCCACTTGGAATTTAAGGGTGTGTAGAAAAACAAAAGGCACGACCTGTAAACAGGATCGTGCCCGATGTTAACCGGCTGACACGCGAGGTGCCAGTCAGTTAGGTGCGACTTAAGCTGCTACCACGACAACGCGTACGGTGGCTTCAACTTCGGCGTGCAGGTGCACGGCTACGTCGAATTCGCCTACGTTGCGGATGGTGCCGTTCGGCAGACGAACTTCGCTCTTCTGCACTTCAACGCCGGAGGCGGTCAGTGCATCAGCGATGTCGTGGGTGCCGATCGAACCGAACAGCTTGCCTTCGTCACCGGCGGTGGCAGTGATAGTCACTTCCAGCTCAGCCAGTTGGGCAGCGCGAGTTTCGGCCGAAGCTTTTTTGTCTGCTGCGGCTTTTTCCAGCTCAGCACGACGCTCTTCAAACGCAGCCAGGTTGGCAGCGGTTGCAGCGGTGGCTTTGCCGTATGGCAGCAGGTAGTTACGACCGTAGCCGGCCTTAACGTTCACTTTGTCGCCCAGGTTGCCCAGGTTGGCGACTTTTTCCAGAAGGATCAGTTGCATGTGAAAATCCTCTAACTTTTAACCTTCACCGTTCGCGCTATCGGCATCTTTCGACGCCAGACGTCCGCGAAAATCAATCAGGCCGTCGACAATGGCCAGAACCACGAGTAACGGATAGATCAGCTGCATGAATAGCAACAGCGTGACGTACAACCCCACCAGCCAGAACCTGGCCAGGCGCTTTCGCGCAACCAGCCCGTGAATCAGGGCCAGCCCGGCAAACACCAGCGGTACGCTGCAAATCGGCGCCAGCAAGGCCATCTGTGGACCGAAGTTCGGTCCGACAACCATGCACGCCAGCAGCAACATCGCCGGCCCCGCAGGGATTCTGATACTGCGAAACTCGCGACCAAAACCACCCGGGTTGTACAACAACGCCTGCCAATAACGCCCAAGAATCAGGCTCAGCACGCTGACGACCTGCAACAATGCCGCAATCAGGCCGGTCAGGACCGGGGCAATCAGTGACGCAAACCGCGCTCGCTCATCTACCGACAACTGCTGGTAGAGATCCCCGAGAGCCAGTGGCAGGATCTTGACGATCTCCTGCGACAGCGCCTCGATTTGCGGGCGGAAAGCCGCGCCAAGCATCACTGAGTACACCAACCCCAATGCCACGCTGACCAGCAGCGTACGGACCCAGGACTCACTTGCGCGCAGAACCAACGCAAGGCTCGA
Source organism: Pseudomonas sp. W2Jun17 (assembly GCF_023127795.1). Lineage (NCBI taxonomy): Bacteria > Pseudomonadati > Pseudomonadota > Gammaproteobacteria > Pseudomonadales > Pseudomonadaceae > Pseudomonas > Pseudomonas sp. W2Jun17. Next base: position 129,443 of record NZ_SPKO01000025.1, read on the forward strand.
TGACCCCAGCAGTACCAGAAGTACCCGTGGATCACCCATTTGCAGCCACCAGATCAAGGCCGGCAACAAACCCAGGGCAAGAACGCCAAGGGCGTCCTTCAAACCGCGCCGCAGCAGCACAAGGCAACCTGCGGCAGCACCCAACCAATAAAGCAACGGCAATGCCGCACAGCCAGCCACTACCAGAGTGGCCTGCACGCGACCGCGCATGATGAACTCAGCTAAGGCGCGCATGCATTCAATCCCTTACTACTTGTCGACTGCCCGGTCTCAGCGGCCGTGGCTGTCGGTGTAGGCCAGCAGGGCCAGGAAGCGGGCGCGCTTGATAGCGGTGGCCAGCTGACGCTGATAACGTGCTTTGGTACCGGTGATACGGCTTGGAACGATTTTGCCGGTCTCGGATACGTAAGCTTTCAGAGTGTTGAGATCTTTGTAATCGATCTCTTTCACGTCTTCAGCGGTGAAGCGGCAGAATTTACGACGACGGAAGAAACGTGCCATTTGATAGGCTCCTTAATAAGGTCCGTGGATTACTCGTCAGCGTTATCGCTGTTGTCACTGTCATCAGCGCTATCATCAGCGCCTTCTTCAGGACGGTCGCGACGCTCACGGCGCTCACTGCGGTTTTCTTCAGCCTTGAGCATCTCGGATTGGCCGGTAACGGCTTCTTCGCGACGGATGACCAGGTTACGGATCACTGCATCGTTGTAGCGGAAGTTGTCTTCCAGCTCGGCCAGGGCCTTGCCAGTGCACTCAACGTTCAGCATCACGTAGTGAGCCTTGTGAACATTGTTGATTGCGTAGGCCAGTTGACGACGGCCCCAATCTTCCAGACGGTGGATTTTGCCGCCGTCTTCTTCGATCAGCTTGGTGTAACGCTCAACCATGCCGCCGACTTGCTCGCTTTGATCCGGGTGGACCAAAAAGATGATTTCGTAATGACGCATGAATGCTCCTTACGGGTTGTAGCCTGCCGCTCAAAAACGGTCAGACAAGGAGTGAATGACACTTATGGATCTTGCCGTAGGGGAGGCACATCGGTGCCTGCCAGGAAGGCAAGGGGCGCAATTGTAGAGAAGGGGGAGAAGCGGCGCAAGGTGATTGGTGATTATTTGAACAACTTTCCAAACACCACAAAATTAAATGTGGGAGGGGGCTTGCTCCCGATTGCGGGAGTTCAGTCACATCATCTGTAACTGACCCACCGCTATCGGGAGCAAGCCCCCTCCCACATTTTGGTTCTGTGCCAGGCTCGGGATTACTTCTTGGCTTTGACCTTGGCACCACGCTGACGCTGGGCTTCAAACAGGCACACGCCCGTCGCCACCGATACGTTCAGGCTGCTGACGCTACCGGCCATCGGCAAGTGCACCAGGTAATCACAATGCTCACGGGTCAAACGACGCATGCCTTTGCCTTCGGCGCCCATGATCAGGATGGTCGGGCCGGTCAAGTCCTGGTCATAAATGCTGACCTCGGCCTCGCCTGCCGTACCCACGACCCACAGGCCGCGCTGCTGGAGTTTCTCCAGGGTGCGCGCCAGGTTGGTCACGGCCACCAGCGGAATCACTTCTGCCGCGCCGCAAGCCACTTTGCGCACCACCGGCGTCAAGGTTGCAGACTTGTCTTTAGGCACGATCACCGCAAGCGCGCCGGCAGCATCTGCCGAACGCAGGCAGGCGCCGAGGTTGTGCGGGTCGGTCACGCCGTCCAGTACCAGCAACAGAGGCGCGCCTTCGGTACGGTCGAGCAGCTCGTCGAGCATCGCCTCGCCCCATACCTGGCTCGGGCTGACGTCCGCGACCACGCCCTGGTGTACACCTTCAACCCACACGTCCATTTCACGACGCTCGGCCTGGCCGATGGCAACCTTGTTTTGGGTGGCCAGTTCGACCAGCGCCTGCACACGCGGCTCACTGCGGCCTTCGGCCAACCAAACCTGCTTGACCCGCTTGGGGTGATGACGCAGCAGTGCTTCTACGGCGTGCACGCCGTAGATTTTTTCCAGACTCATGACTTGGCCTTAGGTTTGCGCGACCCGCCGCTTTTCGCGGGGGCAGAGCCCGCTTTTGGCGGGCCTTTACGATGTTTACTTGGCTTGCTCGACGGTTTTTCCGCCCCTTGGGACTTTCCCCCAGACGCCGCTTTACCACCACTTTTGGCTTCGTTGAGCAGCTGCTGCTTCAACTCGCGGCTCTTGCGCAGCTCGGCGTTTTTCGCCGCAGCATCGCTTGGGCGGTAGGCTTCAGGAGCCTTTTCCTTGGCGGAAGAGCGACGCCCCGACTTGGCAGGTGCAGGCTCGGCAGCCGTCTTCGCGCCAGTGGCCTTGCCTTTGGAAGCCGGCGCTGCGGTTTCGCTGCCACGCTTTTTGCGGCCAGCCGGCTCAGCGGGCTTGTCAGGCATACCGAAGTCGATCTTGCGTTCGTCCAGATCGACGCGCATGACCTGCACTTCGACGGTATCGCCCAAGCGGAAGCTGCGACCGGTGCGCTCGCCCGCCAGACGGTGGTGCACAGGATCGAAGTGGTAGTAGTCACCCGGCAAGGCGGTGACATGCACCAGGCCCTCGACGTAGATGTCGGTCAGTTCCACGAACAGACCAAAGCCCGTCACAGCAGTGATCACGCCCGGGAACGATTCGCCCACGCGATCCTTCATGAACTCGCACTTGAGCCAGTTCACTACGTCGCGGGTGGCTTCGTCGGCGCGGCGCTCGCTCATGGAGCACTGCTCGCCCAACTGCTCCAGGGCCGCCTCGTCGTACGGATAGATCCGCGCCTTCGGAATGGTCATGGCACCGGCGCGCTTGACGTGCGGGGTGTTCTGCCTGGAGTGGATCACGCTGCGGATCGCCCGGTGCGTGAGCAAATCCGGGTAACGACGGATCGGCGACGTGAAGTGGGTGTACGCCTCGTAGTTGAGGCCAAAGTGGCCCTGGTTATCGGCGCTGTACACCGCCTGGCTCAGGGAACGCAGCATCACGGTCTGGATCACGTGGTAATCCGGACGATCCTTGATGCTGGCCAGCAAAGCCTGGTAATCCTTGGGCGTCGGGCCGTCCTTGCCTTTATGCAGGGACAGGCCAAGCTCACCAAGGAAGGCGCGCAGTTTTTCCAGGCGCTCCGGCGGCGGACCGTCGTGGACGCGGTACAGCGCAGGAATTTCGTGCTTCTTCAGGAACTCGGCAGTGGCCACGTTGGCCGCCAGCATGCATTCCTCAATCAACTTGTGCGCGTCGTTACGGGTGGTCGGGGTGATAGCGGCGATCTTGCGCTCGGAACCGAAAACAATCCGGGTTTCCTGGGTTTCAAAATCGATCGCGCCACGGGTATGACGGGCGCCCAGCAACACCTTGTACAGCGAGTACAACTGCTTGAGGTGTGGGACCACGCCAGCGTACTCGGTACGCAGGGCCTTGGCTTCGCTGGTCTTCGGTGTTTCCAGAATGGTGCTGACCTTGTTGTAGGTCAGACGCGCCTGGGAGTGGATCACCGCTTCGTAGAACTGGTAGTCGGTCATTTCGCCGGTTTTGGAGATGGTCATCTCGCACACCATGGCCAAACGGTCGACTTTCGGGTTCAGGGAGCACAAGCCGTTGGACAGCTGCTCAGGCAGCATCGGGATCACGCGCTCAGGGAAGTACACGGAGTTGCCGCGCACCTGGGCTTCGTTATCCAGGGCCGAACCGATCTTCACGTAGCTGGACACGTCGGCAATCGCGACGTACAGCTTCCAGCCGCCGGAGAACAGGCGCAGCTTGCCAGGCTTGGCTTCGCAGTAGACCGCATCATCGAAGTCGCGGGCATCTTCGCCGTCAATGGTGACGAACGGCAGATGACGCAGGTCGATGCGTTTTTCTTTGTCTTTCTCTTCGACTTCCGGCTTGAGCTTGGCGGCTTCCTTGAGCACGGCATCAGGCCAGACGTGAGGAATATCGTAGGTGCGCAGCGCAACGTCGATTTCCATGCCGGGCGCCATGTAGTTGCCGACCACTTCAACGATATCGCCCTGGGGCTGGAAGCGCGCCGTTGGCCAATGGGTGATTTTCACCTCGACGAACTGGCCGACCTTGGCGGCACCGTTGCGGCCGGGGGTGATCAGCACTTCCTGCTGGACCTTCGGGTTATCCGGAACCACAAAGCCGATGCCGCCTTCTTCGAAGTAACGGCCGACGATGGACTCGTGGGCACGGGACACCACTTCGACGATCACGCCTTCGCGACGACCGCGACGGTCCAGACCGGAAACCCGCGCCAGGGCGCGGTCGCCATCGAACACCAGGCGCATTTGCGCCGGGCTCATGAACAGATCGTCACTGCCGTCATCCGGGATCAGGAAGCCGAAACCGTCACGATGGCCGGCAATGCGGCCCAGGATCAGGTCGAGCTTGTCTACCGGCGCGTAAGTGCCACGACGGGTGTAGATCAATTGAGCATCGCGCTCCATCGCACGCAGACGGCGGCGCAGGGCTTCGAGCTGGTCTTCGGTGGTCAGACCGAATTCTTCGACCAACTGCTCGCGGCTAGCAGGCGAACCACGATCGGCGAGGTGCGCCAGGATCAGTTCGCGGCTAGGAATAGGGTTTTCATATTTTTCCGCTTCACGAGCGGCCTCGGGATCGAGGGACTGCCAATCGGCCATTAGAGAGTTTTCACCTTGTCTATATGTGGGTTAGTTTGGCATACGCGTATTGAAACGGGAAATTTCAGGTATCAACAAGCGTTTAAAAGACCTTTACGCCCCCCCACCGCGCACCTTGCACGACCACTGGCGAAATTTTCCAGGGTTTTTTCATGGCAGGGGTTTACAGCTCAAATATCGCTCCGTATAGTGCGCGCCATCGACGACGGCAACGTTGTCAGATAATGCCCAGGTGGTGAAATTGGTAGACACGCCAGCTTCAGGTGCTGGTGATCGCAAGGTCGTGGAAGTTCGAGTCTTCTCCTGGGCACCAAATTCAGATCAAACCCGCGAAAGCGGGTTTTTTCGTTTCAGACCTTTGATTTTTAACGGAAAAATTGATTTATATTTTTCGAATCAGGGGTTTACAGATCAAAAAGCCCGCCGTATAGTTCGCCCCATCAACAGCGGCAACGTTGTTAGATAATGCCCAGGTGGTGAAATTGGTAGACACGCCAGCTTCAGGTGCTGGTGATCGCAAGGTCGTGGAAGTTCGAGTCTTCTCCTGGGCACCAAATTCAGATCAAACCCGCGAAAGCGGGTTTTTTCGTTTCTGACGCTCGAAAAACTCCCCAGCGATTTCCCCCCCTCGTCCGCACTTGAGAAGTTTTATCGTTTATCCTTGCAATGATTTGTTGCATATAGCGAGGAACACTTCGGATGATGATCCGCGATAACCGTCTCAAAACATCCCTTCTGCGCGGCCTGAGCCTCACCCTGCTCAGCCTGACCCTGCTCTCGCCCGCCGCCTATTCTGCCGACAAGATCGCCCTGACCTTGTACAACGGCCAACACAAGGAAGTCGGCGATGAACTCGCCAAAGCCTTTGAAGCCAAGACCGGCATTCACGTCAACGTGCGCAAAGGCAGCAGCAATCAGTTGGCCAGCCAGGTCGTCGAAGAAGGTGACCGCTCCCCCGCCGACGTGATCTATACCGAAGAATCGCCGCCGCTGAACAAACTCGGCGAGCAAGGCTTGCTGGCGAAGATCGATGCCAGCACCCTCGACGTGCTGCCCAAGGATTACGTCGGTCGTAATGGTGACTGGATGGGCGTGACTGCACGCACCCGCGTGGTGGCGTTCAATCCAAAACTGATTGCTGAAAAGGACCTGCCCAAATCCGTCCTGGATTTCGCCGGCCCCGAGTGGCAAGGCAAGGTTGGCTTCGTGCCCACCAGCGGTGCCTTCCAGGAACAAGCCGTGGCGATCATCAAACTGCACGGTCGCGAAGCCGCCGAAGAGTGGCTGACCGGCCTGCGCGCCTTCGGCAAGGTGTACAGCAACAATATGGTCGCCCTCAAGGCCGTTGAAAATGGCGAAGTGGCCACCGTGCTGGTGAACAACTATTACTGGTTTGCCCTGAAAAAGGAAAAAACCAACCTGGACTCCCAACTGCACTACTTCACCGATGGCGATGCTGGCGGCCTGATCACCGTATCCTCCGCTGCCGCACTGAAATCCAGCAAACACCCCAAAGAAGCTCAGCAACTGCTGGCATTCATGGCCAGTGAAGAAGGCCAGCGCGTGATCACCAACACCTCGGCCGAGTACCCGCTGCGCAAGGGCATGCAATCCAACCGTGGCCTCAAGCCCTTCAGCGAGCTGCAGCCGCCGAAAGTCACCCCAGCCGACCTTGGCAACGCCGAAGAAGCCCTGGAACTGGAACGTGACGTTGGCTTGAACTGATGACCGCATCGCTAACGGCCGGGGCATTCAGCCCACGGCGCAAACGCCCGTCGATCTGGCTGTTGCTGCCGGTACTGCTGCTAGTGGGCCTGAGCCTGCTGCCGCTGGCGTATGTCGGGCTCAAGGCCTGGCAAGCGGGCTGGGCAGAGGCGGTGCATCTGCTGTGGCGGCCTTATGTGTTTGGCCTGCTGCGCAACACCCTCGCGCTGATGGTCGGCGTGACCGTGACCTGTGGTGTGATCGGCCTGTCCCTGGCTTGGCTACTGGAACGCAGCAACCTGCCGGGACGAAGGATCTGGGGCGTAATCCTGTGCCTGCCGTTTGCGGTACCTGCGTTTGTCAGCAGCTTTACCTGGGTGTCCCTGAGCGCGAGCTTCGAAGGGCTCGGTGGCGCGATTCTGGTGATGAGTCTGTCCAAGTACCCGCTGGTATTTCTACCGGTGGCAGCAACCTTGCGCAACCTTGACCCGTCCCTGGAAGAGTCCGCGCGCACCCTGGGACTGAATCGCTGGGGCGTGTTCTTTCGCGTCACCTTACCGCTGCTATGGCCGTCGCTATTGGCCGGGGCACTCCTGATAGCCCTGCACATGCTGGTGGAGTTCGGGGCCTTGTCGATCATCGGCCTGCAGACCTTTACCACCGCGATCTACCAGCAATTCGAACTGGAATTCAGCAACGCCAATGCCGCGATGCTCTCGGCGGTGTTGCTGGTGATGTGCCTGACCTTGCTGTGGCTGGAGTTGCGCGTGCGTGGCAAAGGCCGACACGTGCGCATTGGCCAGGGCGCGGCGCGACATGCCGAGCAGGTCCGGCTGGGCAAGTGGGCACCATTGGGGCAGGTGTATTGCCTGGCGCTGGCGATCATTGGCAGCGGCATTCCACTGGGGATGCTCGGTTATTGGTTGGCCGTCGGATCTTCCGCCGCGTTTCCACTGGCTGAAATTGGCGAGGCGTTGCTCTCCTCACTTGCCTTGTCGCTGGGAGGCGCGGCGTTGTGCCTGGTACTGGCGGTGCCCGTAGGTTTGCTGGTGGTGCGCTACAAAGGCCAGTTGGCACTGTGGGCCGAACGCCTGCCTTACCTGCTACACGCCCTGCCCGGCCTGGTGATTGCACTGACACTGGTGTATTTCGCGCTGCATTACGTGCCCGCGCTGTACCAGACCTCGGCGTTGTTGCTGATCGCTTATGCGTTGCTGTTTTTGCCATTGGCCCAGGCGCCGATTCGTACGGCCTTGAACAAAGCGGCACCACAACTGGAGGAGGCGGCGCGCACGTTGGGCGCTTCGTCGTTCAGTGCGTTTTGCCGAGTGACGTTGCCGATTATCTTCCCGGCGTTAGGGGCGGCATTTGCGCTGGTGTTTCTGGATGCGATGAAGGAATTGACGGCGACTTTGCTTCTGAGCCCGACCGGGTTGAATACCTTGGCGACGGCCGTGTGGGCGCATACTTCGAATGTGGAGTTTGCGGCGGCGGCACCGTATGCAGCGTTGTTGATATTGGTGTCGGGGTTGCCGGTGTATCTACTTACGACTCGGATGTATCTGAGTCGCTGAGACCGCTATCGGGGGCAAGTCGAATCGTCGCACCGCCCCTCCCACATTTGAATGTGTTCGCAAATCAAGTGTGGGAGGGGGCTTGCTCCCGATGTGGCCGGTATGGACACCACTAAGCCCGGAACTGCCCCAGGCTCGCCTTCAACTGCGCCGCCAACCCATCCAGCACCTTGCCACTGGCCGTCGTCTCCACCACAGCCTGCGCCGCACGCTCGGCCTGGGCATGGATCACTTCCACCCGCCCACGCACCGCATGGGCGCCCTGAGCCTGGTGCTCAGCCGCACGCGTCGCCAGACCAATCGCGGCGTGCACCTGCTCCACCGACGCTTGTACTGTCTGCTGCAAACGCACACTGTCGCGCAACACCAGCAAGCCCTCATTGGCCTGGCGGCCAGCCTTGCCGATTGTTTCCACCGCCTCACGCGCGCCCTGTTGCAACGCCACGATATGCGCCTGGATGTCGCCGGTAGAGCTTTGGGTCTTGCTGGCCAGCGCACGCACTTCGTCCGCCACCACCGCAAAGCCACGTCCAGTCTCGCCCGCCCGCGCCGCTTCGATAGCCGCATTCAGGGCAAGCAAATTGGTTTGCTCGGCGATACCGTGGATCACGGTGAGCACGACTTCGATCTGCTCGCTTTGCTGCGCCAACCGCTCGATCACCTGGGAGCCAGCCTGCACCTGCCCCGCCAACGCCTCGATCAAGCTGCCGACCTCAGCCGAGGTGCGCGAGTTCTCATCCGTGGCCTGGCGAATATCCACCACCTGCTGCAAGGCCGCTTGCATGGCGTGACTTTCGGCCTGGGCCTCGTCAGCCATTTGCGAAAGTGCGCGCAAGCTCTCTGCAACCTCGTCGCGCTGCAAACCCGCTGCCGCGTCGGCGCCCGCGTTACGCAATGTCATGGCGCCGATTTCCACACCGGTACGCTGGGCCACATCGCCCGCCTCACGCACGATGGGCTGCAACTTATCCACAAAGCGATTGACCGCCGAAGCCATATCACCGATTTCGTCCTTGCTGTTGATCTGCACACGCTTGGTGAGGTCGCCCTCGCCTGCCGCCAGGTCGTCCATGGCGGCAATAAGCAGCTTGAGACGATTGACCACGCGCCGGCCCAACACAACAGCGAGCAACAGCAATACGCCAAGCCCCACCAATGCCAGGCCCATGCCGATACGCCAACGCAGGGCGCCCGCCGCTTCTTGCACGGCGCTGGAGGTGTTTGCAGTCATTTGGGTGGCAGTTGCCTGTGCCGACTGCAGCCTGGCGCCCATGGCGCTGGCACTATCAGCCGCCGCCCCCTGGAGGCTATCGCCCACCAGTTGATCACCGCTGGCGATCAGCGCGGCAAAGCGCTTATCCAACGCTTGCAGGTCGGCCTCAACCGCAGCGGTCGACACGCCCATGCGCACCTTGCCGATTTCCACACCATTTGGGCTGATGGAGGCTTCGACGTAGTACACCGACGGGTCTGTCTTGGCCGCGTTCAGCACTTTATCGAGGGCACGCTCACCCGCACACTTTGCCAGCAACGCCTGGTTGATCGGGTTATCACGGTTCAGATAACGCGTCAGGTGCTCACCCGCGGCGTCGTCATACACGACGAACAACACGTTGGGATTGCGTTGGGCACGCCGGGCAAATTCCGAGAGTGTTGGCACATCGCTGTCCCACATGGCGCGGGGCGCGACCGAGGCCAGCAACTGCGCCATGTCATTGGCGGAGTCCTTCAGGTCTTTTTCCAGGGTCGCACGCAGTTGCTTCTGCTCTTCCTGCAGACGCGTGGAAAGTCCGGCTGTCAGGCGCTGGCGCGTGCTGGAGGACAAGCTGTCGAGGCTGGACGTGACCTCCTTGCCGGCCTGGGCCAATTCGCCAGACAGTTTCTGACTATCGATGCCCAGACGATTACCCAAATCAGCTTCCAGCGCGGTCACGGTGCTCCGCGTCAGCGCGACGGCAACCAGCACTTGCACCAAAAGGGCGATACCAAGGGTAACGAACACCGGCCGCAACAGACGGCTTTGTAACAACGAGAGAACGGCAGACACTGGAAACCCCTCCACCACGGGTGCCACTAATTTGATAGCACCTCGAAAGAGGGAAACACAGCAAGGGTCGTGCCGTTTGCCAGGCAGAAACGACAAAGGGCTCCCGAAGGAGCCCTTTGCTTTTTACATCAACAATTTATTAAGCGAACGGGTGCCGCAGAACGATGGTCTCGTTGCGGTCCGGGCCGGTCGAAATAATGTCGATCGGTGCACCGATCAGCTCTTCCACACGCTTGATGTAAGCGCGGGCGTTGGCTGGCAGTTCTTCCAGGGTCTTGGCGCCCACGGTCGATTCGGTCCAACCTGGCACTTCTTCGTACACAGGCTGCAGGCCCACGTAGCTGTCAGCGTCGGTCGGGGCAACGTCGTTGCCTTGCGCGTCTTTGTAGCCGACGCAGATGTTGATGGCTTCCAGGCCGTCGAGTACGTCCAGCTTGGTCAGGCAAATGCCCGAAATGCTGTTCACATCGATAGCGCGACGCAGGATAACGGCGTCGAACCAACCGCAACGACGAGCACGGCCAGTGGTGGCGCCGAATTCGTGACCTTGCTTGGCCAGGTGCGCGCCAACGTCGTCGAACAGCTCAGTCGGGAACGGACCCGAGCCTACACGGGTGGTGTAAGCCTTGGTGATGCCCAGGATGTAGTCCAGGAACATCGGACCAACGCCTGAACCTGTGGCAACGCCGCCAGCAGTGGTGTTGGAGCTGGTCACGTACGGGTAGGTGCCGTGGTCGATGTCCAGCAACGAGCCCTGGGCGCCTTCGAACATGATGTCTTTGCCGGCGCGACGCAGGTCGTGCAGCTCGGCGGTCACGTCCAGCATCAGCGGCTTGAGCAGCTCTGCGTATTCCTTGCACTCGGCCAGGGTCTTGTCGAACTCGATGGCAGGCTCTTTGTAGTAACCCACCAGCATGAAGTTGTGGTAATCCACCAGTTCACGCAGCTTGTCTTCAAAGCGCGGCATGTTGAGCAGGTCGCCCACACGCAGGCCACGACGCGCAACCTTGTCTTCATAGGCCGGACCGATGCCGCGACCGGTAGTGCCGATCTTCAGCTCGCCACGGGCCTTTTCACGGGCCTGGTCCAGTGCAACGTGGAAGGACAGGATCAGCGGGCAGGACGGGCTGATGCGCAGGCGCTCGCGCACCGGTACGCCTTTCTCTTCCAGCTTGGTGATCTCGCGCAGCAAGGCGTCAGGTGCAACTACCACGCCGTTGCCGATCAGGCACTGCACGCCTTCGCGCAGTACGCCCGACGGAATCAGGTGCAAGACGGTTTTTTCGCCATCGATGACCAGGGTGTGGCCAGCGTTGTGGCCACCCTGGTAGCGCACTACGGCGGCAGCATGTTCGGTCAGCAGATCAACGATCTTGCCTTTGCCCTCATCACCCCATTGGGTGCCCAGGACTACGACATTCTTACCCATAACACTTGTCCTCATTCGCGCAAACTTGGTGCCGGCGATGGCCGGCAGGAAAACTCAAGAAGCCAGTGGCGATACTTGCCAAAGCCCGTTCTGCTGAATCAATTGCCGGTCGCAGTCCGCTTCACGGGCGGCGGCCAATGGCTGCCCAGGCAAGGCCTGGACCACACGCTGACCCTCACTGCGTAACTGGCAAACCTGCTGCCAGAGCGCCGCGTCCGTACTGTCGGGCATCCAGATGCCACCAGACGGCAGCTCGACCTCAGCACGCCCCAGGGTCACCAGGGTTTTCAAATCGGTGGAAAAACCAGTGGCCGGACGCGCGCGACCGAAGTCGGCGCCGATATCGTCGTAACGACCACCTTGGGCGATGGCCTGGCCAACACCCGGGACAAATACCGCGAACACCACACCGGTGTGGTAGTGGTAGCCGCGCAACTCGCCCAGATCAAAATACAGCGGCAGCTGCGGGAACCGCGCCGACAAGCGTTCGGCAATCGCCAGCACGTCATCCAGTGCCGCCAATACCGGCGCCGGCGCATTGGCCAGGCGCTCACGCGCAGCCACCAGCACTTCACGACCACCGCACAGGTCCACCAGCGCACGCAGCATACCGGCCAGTTCAGCCGGCACACCCTCGGTCAGGGCGATCACTTCGTCGATCGCCTTGCGCTGCAGGGCATCGAACAACTGTTGCTCCACTTCACCGGACAAGCCAGCCGCACGGGCCAGACCACGATAGATACCGACGTGGCCCAGGTCCATGTGGACATCGGGCACGTCAGCCAGTTGCAGCATGGCCAGCATCAGGCTGATCACTTCAACGTCGCTGCTCGGGCTGGCATCGCCGTACAACTCGGCACCCAACTGGATCGGGCTGCGCGAAGACGACAAGGCTCGCGGCTGGGCATGCAACACGCTGCCGGCGTAGCACAGGCGGCTCGGACCTTCGCGGCGCAGGGTGTGCGCGTCGATGCGCGCCACTTGCGGCGTGATGTCGGCACGGAACCCCATTTGCCGGCCCGATTGCGGGTCGATCACCTTGAAGGTGCGCAGATCCAGGTCCTGGCCCGCGCCGGTCAGCAGGGATTCCAGGTACTCGATATGGGGAGTCACGACAAACTCGTAACCCCAGCTCTGGAACAGATCCAACACCTGGCGACGCGCTACTTCAATGCGCGCAGCTTCTGGTGGCAGTACTTCTTCGATGCCATCTGGCAGCAGCCAGCGGTCTACCGTTGCCATTACGCCATTCCCCTTTGATCCGGGCGGCCAGCCCTCGGCCGAGCCTTGAGTGAAGCAGAAAATACCCGCCTCCTGCATAAACCACGCGCAAGAGCGACGTGACGAACGGCCTGCAAACGGCCTCGTCGGGCACTTTCCTCGAAAAACCTGTCACGCCTGCCGAATCAAACATGCAGACGCAAAAAAGCCGGGAATTTCCCGGCTGCCGCATCATACACCCGTTTTCTGAAAGGATCACCCCGCCAGGCATTTTAGCCGCCCGACGGAGTGCCCCCTACAGAATCACAGGCCTGTTACTTGGACTTTTCCAGGTAGCGGAAGAAGTCGCTGCTTGGGTCCAGCACCAGTACGTCGGTTTTGTTCGCGAAGCTTTCACGGTAGGCACGCAGGCTACGGTAGAACGCGTAGAACTCCTGGTCCTGGCCGTAAGCCTTGGCGTAGATCGCCGCCGCTTGAGCATCACCATCACCGCGGGCCTCTTCAGACTCACGATAGGCCTCTGCCAGCAGGACTCGGCGCTGACGGTCAGCATCGGCGCGGATACCTTCAGCCAGCTCGTTACCCTTGGCACGGTGCTCACGAGCTTCACGCTCACGCTCGGTGCTCATACGTTCGAACACGCTGCGGTTCACTTCCTTGGGCAGGTCAATGGCCTTGACCCGGACATCGACGACTTCGATACCCAGCTCTTTTTCCGCCATGGTGTTCAGCGAACGGGTGATATCCGCCATCAGCGCATCACGTTCACCAGAAACCACCTCATGCAGGGTGCGCTTACCAAACTGGTCACGCAGGCCCGATTCCAGACGACGGGACAAACGCTCGTCGGCAATCTGCTTGAGGCCGGAGGTCGCGGTGTAGAAGCGCTCGGCATCCTTGACGCGCCACTTGGCGTAGGCGTCAACCATCACGGCTTTCTTTTCCAGGGTCAGGAAGCGCTGTGTCGGTGCATCCAGGGTCATCAGGCGGGCGTCGAACTTGCGCACCTGGTTGACGTAGGGGACTTTCACATGCAGGCCTGGCTGGACATCCGCCTGGACCACGCGACCGAATTGCAGCAGCACCGCACGCTCGGTCTGAGCCACGATGTAGAAGCAGTTCCAGGCAGCGATGACCACGACGACGCCCACAATCAGGGCGGTCAGCGATTTATTGCTCATCAACGACTCTCCCTGGTACGTGTTTGCTGTTGCAGCAAGTCAGCGGCCGCACGGGCGCTCGCTTCGTTGGCAGCGGCATTCGAACCGGTGGACGGTGCGCTGGTGCCGCTACGACCACTTTCGATCATCTTGTCCAGCGGCAGGTACAGCAGGTTGTTCTGCCCACCCTTGTTGCCGGTCACGAGAACCTTGCTGGTGTTGCTGAAAACTTCCTGCATGGTGTCCAGGTACAGACGCTCACGCGTGACTTCCGGCGCCTTGCGGTACTCGGCAACCAGCTTGGTAAAGCGATCTGCCTCACCCTTGGCGCGCGAGACCACTTCGTCGCGATAACCGTTGGCATCTTCAAGGATGCGCTGGGCCTGACCACGGGCTTCCGGCACAACGCCGTTGGCATAGGTTTCAGCCTGGTTGCGCGAACGCTGCTCGTCTTCACGGGCGCGGATCACATCGTCAAACGCTTCCTGCACTTCACGCGGTGCCGCGGCGCTCTGTACGTTCACCTGAGTGACAGTGATACCGGTGCGGTAGGTATCGAGGAACCGTTGCAGGCGCTCCTTGATTTCACTGGCCATCAATTCACGACCTTCGGTCAGCACCTGGTCCATGGCGGTGGAGCCCACCACATGGCGCAGGGCACTTTCGGTTGCGTGTTGCAGGCTGATCTCCGGCTGATCAACGTTCAGCACGAAATCCTGCAGGTTGCTGATCTTGTACTGCACGGTCAGCGGCACTTCGACGATGTTCTCGTCTTCGGTCAGCATCTGGCCCTGCTTGGTGTACGCACGCTCACGCGTGACGTTTTCCATGTACTTCTTGTCGATCGGCGGGAAATAGATGTTCAGGCCCGGCCCGACAGTCTCGTAGTACTTGCCGAAGCGCAGCACCACGGCTTGCTCCTGCTCGTCCACCACGTAGACCGCGCTGTACAGCCATACGGCCGCGAGCACGACAAGACCCAGGCCCAGCAGGCCGTAGCCGCCGCCCTTGCTGGTGCGACCGCCGTCGTCACCGCCACGTTTTTTTCCACCACCGAACAACCCATTCAGGCTTTCCTGCAGCTTTCGGAAGGCCTCGTCGAGATCCGGTGGCCCCTTGCGGTCGCCATTATTGCGGCGCTTACCACCCCAAGGATCCTGATTATTCGAGTTGCCACCCGGCTCATTCCAAGCCATAGCGCTCTCCATCTGATAAAGCAAAGACGCACCCACGGCGCGCCGACCAATGCTACAGAATGCCTGCTACTGCGGCACAACCGCTTTCTCAGGCTTTTATTGCAAAGTGTGTTGTTCAATGAACTCCGCCGGCACAACACCCTCGCGACTGACCAGTCGATTGAGCTCCGAGCGTGGCAATCGAACGGCCAGCAAGCTGACACCTTCTTCGTCGTGTTCTTCTTTCTGTACCGCACCCAGTTCGAAAAACTGTGCCCGCAGTCGAGCAAAACGCTGCGGCAAGCGCAAGGTGCCGACAAACAAATCGCTGCCCAGCAGTTCGGCAATTGCTTGCTCAAGCAGGTCCAAACCACTGCCATCACGCGCCGACAGCCAGACCCGCTGGGGCTTGCCGTTTTCGTCACGCTGGATTTGTGGCTCAACACCTTCAAGCAAATCGAGTTTGTTATAGACCTCGAGGATCGGCAAGTCCTGGGCACCAATCTCGCCCAGCACCACCATGACCTGTTCAATCTGCAACATGCGATCCGGTTCGGCCGCATCGATCACGTGCAGCAGCAGGTCGGAATTGCTCGACTCTTCGAGCGTAGACCGAAATGCCTCGACCAGCTTGTGCGGCAAGTGACGAATGAAACCCACGGTATCGGCCAGGACAATCGGCCCCAGGTCGTCTATGTCCAGACGGCGCAAGGTCGGGTCGAGGGTGGCGAACAGTTGGTCGGCCGCGTACACGTCCGATTTCGTCACGTTGTTGAACAGCGTGGACTTGCCGGCGTTGGTATAGCCCACCAGGGACACGGTAGGGATATCCGCACGGGAACGGCCACGGCGCGATTGTTCGCGCTGGCTGCGGACTTTTTCCAGGCGGCCCTTGATCTGGCGCAGGCGAACCCGCAGCAGACGCCGGTCGGTTTCCAGCTGGGTTTCACCCGGACCGCGCATACCGATGCCGCCACCTTGACGCTCAAGGTGAGTCCAGCCGCGAACCAGGCGGGTGCTCATGTGATCAAGCTGGGCCAGTTCGACCTGGAGCTTGCCTTCATGGGTACGGGCGCGCTGGGCGAAAATATCGAGAATCAGGCCGGTACGGTCGATCACGCGACACTCGAAAACACGTTCGAGGTTACGTTCCTGACTGGGCGTGAGGGTGTGATTGAAGATCACCAGATCGGCTTCTTCAGCGTGAACCAGGTCGCGCAGTTCCTCGACCTTGCCGCTGCCGATCAGGTATTTGGCGGTTGGCCGATGACGCGGCACGTTAAAAAACGCAACGGTCTCGGCGCCGGCCGAATTTGCCAACTCCTGAAACTCCTGCGGATCTTCGCGCGCCTCAGGGTCCTGTCCATCCAAGTGAACGAGGATTACTCGCTCACCACCACCGTGGCGCTCAAAGAACAAAGGAGACTCCTATCAGGCGTTACCTGGCTCAGCGTCACCCTGTTCATCACCTGCTGCGCTAGGCAGACGGATTGGACGAACTGGAACGACTGTCGAGATAGCGTGTTTGTAGACCATCTGGCTGACGGTGTTTTTCAGCAGGATCACGAACTGGTCGAACGACTCGATCGTGCCTTGCAACTTGATACCGTTGACCAGATAGATGGAAACCCCAACTTTCTCTTTACGTAAAGTGTTCAAGTAAGGGTCTTGTAGCGAATGCCCTTTTGACATGTGCCGCACTCCTTTAAGGATCAATAATAAAAAATCGGAAAATAGATAGCTTATGGCCGTCACACCCCCAAGGATAGACGGCAATTGCAAGGACTCAGCTCAATATGGAGACCGTTCCCAAGTATTTCAAGGCGCGTGACAGATTGTCGCTGTCCAGGCTGTCCAACCAGTGCAAATCGCTCCAGCTGCGCAGCCAGGTGAACTGGCGCTTCGCCAATTGGCGCGTGGCGATGATGCCGCGCTCCTGCATTTCGGCTGACGTCAGCTTGCCATCCAGATGATCCCAGACTTGGCGGTAGCCTACAGCACGTATCGAAGGCAGCCCGGCATGCAGGTCACCTCTTGAACGCAGTGCTACGACCTCGTCCACAAACCCCTGTTCCAACATAATTGTGAATCTTTGTGCAATTCGTTCATGCAGCACCTGGCGATTTGCCGGAGCGATGACCAGATTCGCCACAGTATAGGGCAATTGTGACTGTCCAGATGCGCCTGCATCAGCACTTTGCGCACTTTGTTTCAGCCGATGTTCAGTCATGGTCTGGCCGCTGACACGCCAAACTTCCAGGGCACGGGTAAGGCGCTGGGGATCATTGGGGTGGATGCGCGCTGCGGACACGGGGTCCACCGCTGCCAACTGGTCGTGCAGGGCTTGCCAGCCAAGGCGTACAGCCTCTTCTTCGAGTTCGGCGCGCACCTGGGCATCGGCAGGCGGCATATCGGCCAGCCCCTCCTGCAATGCCTTGTAGTAGAGCATGGTGCCACCCACCAGCAGCGGGATATTACCGCGCGCGGTGATCTCGGCCATGGCCGCCAGGGCATCGGTGCGAAAATCCGCAGCCGAATAGCTCTGCGCCGGGTCGATGATGTCGATCAATTTATGCGGATATTGGGCCAATAGCGCTTTGGACGGCTTGGCCGTGCCGATATCCATGTCCCGGTAAACCAGGGCAGAGTCGACACTGATCAACTCGCAGGGCAGCACCTTGGTCAGCTCGAAAGCCAGGTCGGTCTTGCCGGCGGCCGTGGGGCCCATCAGGAAGATCGCGGGGGGCAAGGCGCTCATCAACGGCCGCGCAAGAACAGTTTGTCCAGATCGTCCAGGCCCATTTGGGTCCAGGTCGGTCGGCCATGGTTGCATTGGCCGCTGCGCTCGGTGTTTTCCATGTCACGCAGCAGGCCGTTCATTTCCGGCAGGGCCAGGCGGCGATTGGCGCGGATGGCGCCGTGGCAGGCCATGGTGCCGAGCAATTCGTTGATATGCGCCTGGATACGGTCACTGGTGCCGTATTCCATCAGGTCTGCCAGCACGTCGGCCACCAGGCGGTTGGCTTCGGCCTGCTTGAGCAGCGCGGGAATCTGACGGATCGCCAGGGTTTCCGGGCCCAGGCGTTGTAGCTCAAAACCCAGCTTCTGGAACACGCTGTGGTGTTCTTCGGCGCAATCGGCCTCGCGCTGGCTCACGGCCAGGGACTCCGGCACCAGCAGCGGCTGACCGCTGAGGCCTTCGCTGGCCATGGCGATCTTCAGGCGCTCGTACATGATCCGTTCGTGGGCGGCATGCATGTCCACCAGCACCAGGCCATGGGCGTTTTCCGCAAGGATGTAGATGCCCTTGAGCTGCGCCAGGGCATAGCCCAGCGGTGGGATATCACCGCCGCCTTCCGGCAACGAGGGAGCAGCACCCGGCTCGGCACCCGGCAGCGGCGCGAAAAACTCCCGGTAAGCCGCCTGGGCCTCGGCCACCGGCACCGTCGATTGCGGGCGCGGTGTGTATTGGTACTGGTAACCCGCACCGGCACCCGAGTTTGGCGCCGTGTAGGCTGGCTGCGACGGCGTCGATTGCAGCAGGTTGGCCGCCAGGCTCATTTCACCTTGCGGACCGAACTCACCGGCCTCAGGACCGCTCGGGCGCACCACCGCCGTGACAATCGGCGCTGACAGTTGATCATCCGGGCGCACATCGCCCAAGGCGCGGTGCAGCGTGCCATACAGGAAGTCATGCACCATGCGCCCGTCCCGGAAGCGTACTTCGTGCTTGGTCGGGTGCACGTTGACGTCGACCACCGACGGGTCGACCTCGAAGAACAGCACAAACGTGGGGTGCCGGCCGTTGAACAGCACGTCGCGATAAGCCTGGCGCACCGCGTGGGCTACCAGCTTGTCGCGAACCGCACGGCCATTCACAAAGAAGTACTGCAAGTCGGCCTGGCTACGGGAGAACGTCGGCAACCCCACCCAACCCCACAACCTCAGGCCATTGCGCTCGATTTCAATCGGCAGCGCCTGCTCCAGGAAACCGCTGCCGCACACGGCTGCCACACGTCGTGCGCGGGCGGCGTCGTCGTTGGCTTCGTGCAGACTGAGGATGGTCTTGCCGTTGTGGCGCAGGTGAAACGCCACATCGAAACGGGCCAGGGCCAGGCGCTTGATGACTTCTTGCAGGTGATCGAATTCGGTTTTCTCGGCCTTGAGGAATTTGCGCCGCGCCGGGGTGTTGAAGAACAGGTCGCGCACCTCCACCGAAGTGCCCACCGGGTGTGCAGCCGGCTGGACCCGAGGCGCCATGTCGCGGCCTTCGGTTTCCACTTGCCAGGCTTGCTCGGCGTCGCGGGTGCGGGAGGTCAGGGTCAGGCGCGCCACGGAACTGATGGAGGCCAGGGCTTCACCGCGAAAACCCAGGCTCATGACCCGCTCAAGGTCTTCCAGATCACGGATCTTGCTGGTGGCGTGACGGGCCAGAGCCAGCGGCAGATCATCGGAGGAGATGCCGCTGCCGTCATCACGTACCCGCAGCAACTTGACGCCGCCCTGCTCCACGTCGACATCGATGCGCCTGGCACCAGAGTCGATGCTGTTTTCCAGCAGCTCCTTGATCACCGACGCAGGGCGCTCGACGACCTCACCCGCAGCAATCTGGTTAGCCAGGCGCGGGCTGAGCAATTCGATGCGCGAGCCGCTGTTCAACAAGGATTCGCTCATTACTGTGCCGCCAATTCAGTGCCGGGAATGGTCAACACCTGGCCGATCTTCAACTCATCGGTTTTCAGGTTATTGGCGCTGCGCAGGGCCGCAGGCGTGACCTGGAAACGTACCGCCAGCATGGCAACGGTGTCGCCGGGCTGCACACGATGGTCACGCGGGCCCTGGGCGATTTTGCCGGAATCGCGTAGCCAGGCGATATAAGTGCCCGGTGGTGGGTTCTGCTGGAAGAACTGGCGCACGCCCGCACTGATGGAACGCGCCAGCGCTTGCTGGTGGCTGGCGCTGGCCAGCTTGGAGGCCTCGTTGGCGTTGGAGATAAACCCGGTTTCCACCAGGATCGACGGGATGTCCGGCGACTTCAACACCATGAACCCGGCTTGTTCCACCCGCTGTTTATGCAGCGACGTCACACGACCGATATTGCTCAGGACTTTCTGGCCAACGTTAAGGCTGGAGGTCAGCGAGGCGGTCATCGACAGGTCGAGCAGCACACCGGCGAGCATCTTGTCCTTGTCATCGAGGGACACGTTGCCGGCCCCGCCGATCAAGTCGGAGCGGTTTTCACTGTCGGCCAGCCAGCGGGCGGTCTCGGACGTGGCACCGCGATCCGACAGGGCAAATACCGAGGCACCAAATGCAGCAGTTGAAGGCGCGGCGTCGGCGTGAATGGACACGAACAGGTCAGCGCCCTTCTTGCGCGCAATTTCGGTACGGCCACGCAACGGAATGAAGTAGTCACCGGTACGGGTCAGCTCGGCGCGGTAGCCTTTCATGCCGTTGACCTGGCGTTGCAGCTCGCGAGCGATGGCCAGTACCACGTCTTTCTCATGCTGGCCGCGTGAGCCGGAAGCCCCCGGATCTTCGCCACCGTGGCCGGCGTCGATCACCACGATAATGTCGCGCTTGCCTGCCGGCGCGGGCGGCGGCGGTGGCAATTTGACCTGGGGTTGCGACGGGTTGACCGGCACCGCAGGCACGGTAGCCACGCTTGGCGTCGGCGCAGGCGGTGGTGCCGCGTCGGCGGGGGTGTCGAACAGGTCGACCACCAGTCGGTTACCGTATTGGGCGTTGGGCGCCAGGGAGAAGCTCTTTGGCGTCACGGCCTTTTTCAGGTCGATGACCACGCGCAAGTCGGTCGGCGTACGCTGGGCCGAGCGCATGGCGGTAATCGGGGTATTGGCGGTAGACACCTTCAGCGGCGCGGCCAGGCTCGCACCGTTGATGTCGATCACCAGGCGATCAGGCGCCGTCAGGGTAAAGACGCTGTGCTGGACCGGGCCAGACAGGTCGAACACCAGTCGCGTGTTATCCGGCGCTCGCCACAGACGAACGCTCTTTACCTGTGAAGCAGCCAGAGCATTGACAGTCATTGCCGCAAGCAACACCCCCACGACAGCAACCAACGCGCGAAAGCGCATACCTAACCCCACCAATTTTATTTGAATTCCAATGCCAGAGCGGTGCACCACGCTTCAGCGCGCACGCTCTGGGGCAACAACTTCAGCTGACGTCCGTGCTCATGCGGCGTAATGGTAATGGTCATGTCTGGCTTTGGCAAAAAGCCTGTGCCTTTATCTGGCCATTCGATCAGGCACAGCGCATCTTCATCGAAGTAATCACGGATGCCCATGTACTCCAGTTCCTCTGGATCTACCAGGCGATAAAGATCGAAGTGGAAAGCACGCACGTCGCCGATCTCGTAGGGCTCGACCAACGTAAAGGTCGGGCTTTTTACCGCGCCGGTATGGCCCAGGCCGCGAATAATCCCCCGGGACAATGTGGTTTTGCCTGCGCCGAGATCGCCTTCGAGAAAGATCAACCCTGCCCCTTGCGTGACCTGCGAAAGACGCTGCCCCAACGCGACCATGGCCTCTTCATCTGCCAGGAAAAGAATTACTTCAGGCACGGCGACTGCTCCTCCAGCAATTGACGAATGGCAGGGATCAGGTCGCTGGCAGCCAGCCCCCGACCAAAACTGCCCTGGCGGTCGCCAGCGGTAGCGTGCAACCACACGGCCAGGCAGCTTGCCTCGTACGCGGGCATACCCTGAGCCAATAGCGCGCCGACCAGACCAGCCAAGACATCCCCAAGCCCCGCCGTCGCCATCGCCGGGTGGCCTTGATCACAACGGGCAAGCCGTCCATCCGGGCTGGCAATCAAACTGCCAGCACCCTTGAGGATAGCCACTGCATTGAATTTTTGGCTCAACGCGCGCGCCACATTAAGGCGATCGGCCTGAACCTCGGCTGTCGATAGCCCCAACAAACGCGCAGCTTCGCCCGGATGAGGAGTAATCACACAGTTGGCCGGCAGCTCGACGCTGCCAGTGGCCAGTTGATTGAGCGCGTCGGCGTCCCACACCTGCGGCTGGCGGGCATTGGCCGCGACCGACAACAGGCTTTTGCCCCAAGCGGCATCGCCCAGGCCTGGGCCAATGACGATCACCGAGATTTTTTCCAGCAGGCCCATCAACTGGTTGGCCGAGCTCACGCCGACAGCCATGACTTCCGGCAGCCGGGCCAGAGCGGCTGGCACATGTTCCGGTCGAGTTGCCAGCGAGACCATGCCGGCGCCACCGCGCAGGGCACTTTCGGTGCTCAGCAGCGCCGCACCGCCAAAGCCACGGTCACCACCGATGACCAGCAGGTGGCCGAACTGGCCCTTATGGGCGTCCGGAGAACGCGCAGCCAGTTGCGGCAAATGGCCGGGCAACAACAGCTGAACGTCGGTAATTGGGTGTTTTGTCTGAGGCATGCGTCTTCAAGCTCCGATGTCTGGCAGAATTATACGCATCTAACCTGTGGTTTCCCGTGTCTCATGCCTGCTATTACCTCCGATCTGCCCGCCCTCGCCCAATCGATCAAAGACTGGGGCCGCGAGCTGGGCTTTCAACAAGTCGGCATCAGTGGCCTGGACCTGGCTGAGCATGAACAGCACCTGCAACGCTGGCTCGACGCGGGCTACCACGGCGAGATGGACTACATGGGCGCCCACGGCAGCAAACGCTCCCATCCCGATGAACTGGTACCCGGCACCTTGCGCGTGGTGTCACTGCGCATGGACTACCTGCCCGGCGACACCCAGATGGCGCAACTGCTGGGCCAGCCGGAAAAAGCCTATATCTCGCGCTACGCCCTGGGCCGCGACTACCACAAGCTGATCCGCAAGCGCGTGCAGCAGCTGGCCGACCGCATCCAGGCGCAGATCGGGCCGTTCGGCTTTCGCGCCTTTGTCGACAGCGCGCCGGTCCTGGAAAAAGCCATCGCCGAACAAGCCGGATTGGGCTGGATCGGTAAAAACACCCTTGTGCTCAACCGCAAGGCCGGCAGTTATTTCTTCTTGAGCGAACTGTTTGTCGATTTACCGTTGCCGGTGGACCCACCCCACACTACCGAGCACTGCGGCCGTTGCACGGCGTGCCTGGACATCTGCCCCACCAACGCCTTCGTCGGTCCTTACGTGCTGGACGCCCGGCGCTGCATCTCCTACCTGACCATCGAACTCAAGAGCGCCATTCCCGAGGACCTGCGCCCACTGATCGGCAACCGCGTCTTTGGCTGCGATGACTGTCAGATCGTTTGTCCATGGAATCGTTTCGCTCGACCCACTGCCGAAAGCGATTTCAAGCCCAGGCACAACCTGGATAACGCCGAGTTAGCCGAACTATTTATGTGGGACGAGGATAAATTCCTCAGCAGCACCGAGGGCTCCCCCCTGCGCCGCGCCGGTTACGAGCGCTGGTTACGCAATCTGGCGGTGGGCCTGGGCAATGCGCCGTCAAGCATTCCGGTATTGGAAGCCTTGAAGGCGCGGCGGGACTACCCCTCAGAGCTGGTTCGCGAGCATGTGGAATGGGCGCTGAACCAGCACGCGGCCCGCTAGTGTACGTCGTCGTTGTAGACGAACTTGGGCATTTCCCAGTGAAAACGGATCGCCAGCAGGCGCAATAGAAAGCCGCTGAACAGCGTCAACAGAATCGCCTGTTCGCTCGGCAGTTCCAGATACAGGCACAGCAAGTAGAACCAGGCGGCCAGGAACGACACGCTGGCGTACAACTCGCGGCGGAAGATCAGCGGAATGTCGTTACAGAAGATATCCCGCAGGATGCCCCCGAATACGCCGGTGATGACCCCGCTGACGGACGCCACCAACATGCCGTGACCCATTTCCAGGGCGGTCATGCAGCCGATCAGGGTGAATGCCACCAACCCCAAGGCGTCCAGCGCCAAAAACAGTGAGCGCAGGCGGCGCATCAGCGGCGCGATAAAGATCGTCACCAGCGCCGCGACGGAGGTCAGCACCAGGTACTCCGGGTGCTTGACCCAGGTCAGCGGGTAGTGGCCGAGCAGCACATCGCGCACCGAACCACCGCCCAGGGCCGTCACGCAGGCGATGAGCACCACGCCAAACCAGTCCATGCCGCGCCGACCGGCGGACAAGGCGCCGGTCATGGCTTCGGCGGTGATGGCGATGAGGTAGAGCATCAACAGCATGATGGCGATCCTTGCAGGGAGGCCGGCAGTCTAATCATTTGCTGATGGCACCAAAAGGGGGCAAACGCTCTCCAACACTTGGATTTGCAAACCCATTCAAGTGTGGGAGGGGGCTTGCTCCCGATGAGGGAGTGTCAGTCAATGCATCTGGGGCTGACACAACGCCATCGGGAGCAAGCCCCCTCCCACATGTTCAGCAGTCGCCCGTTTTCAAGCCTTGATGAAATGCTTGCGGTAATGCTGCAACTCGGCGATCGACTCACGAATATCATCCAGCGCCAGGTGCGTGCTGCCTTTATGGAAGCTGTCTTTGACTTCCGGCGCCCAACGCGCAGCCAGCTCTTTAAGCGTCGATACGTCCAGGTTGCGATAGTGGAAGTAGCTCTCCAGCGCCTTCATATGCGTATAAAGGAAGCGACGGTCCTGGCAGATGCTGTTGCCGCAGATCGGCGACTTGCCCTTGGGCACCCATTTTTCCAGGAATGCGATGGTTTCGGCTTCGGCTTCGGCCATGCTGATGCGGCTGTCGCGCACACGCTGGGTCAGCCCGGAGTTACCGTGGGTGCGGGTGTTCCACTCGTCCATGGTGGCGAGCACGGCGTCGCTGTGGTGGATGGCGATCACCGGACCTTCGGCCAAGGTGTTGAGGTTGCTGTCGGTGACAATCGTCGCCATCTCGATGATGACGTCGCTGTCGGGGTTCAGACCGGTCATTTCCAGATCGATCCAAATCAGGTTCTGTGGGTTTTGCATGGCTTGATTCTCTTGGCACCTTGGCGTAGCTGCGCAGTTTAGCAGGCGGGGCCGTGCTAGACTCGCGACCGTTTTACCCAACTTTTGCATTATCGACACGGAACACCAATGGCCAAACGCCAGCTCAACCGTCGCCAAAACTGGCGCATCGAAAAGATTCAAGGTGAACGCGCAGCGCGTGCCGCCAAACGTGAATCCTCCGCCGTGGAAGCGCTCGAGGGCGGCGACTTGGGCCCCGAACAAACGGGCCTGGTGATCGCGCACTTTGGTGTGCAAGTCGAAGTCGAGGCGCTGGAAGGCGAACTCGCAGGCTCGGTGTCCCGTTGCCACCTGCGCGCCAACCTGCCTGCGCTGGTGACCGGCGACAAAGTCGTGTGGCGCGCCGGCAACCAGGGCATCGGCGTGATCGTCGCCCAGTTGCCGCGTAGCACCGAACTGCGTCGCCCCGACAGCCGTGGCCAGCTCAAGCCGGTGGCAGCCAACGTCGACATGATTGTGATCGTGTTCGCACCGTTGCCCGAGCCCCATGCCAACCTGATCGACCGCTACCTGGTCGCGGCCGAACACGCCGGCATCCGCCCGCTGTTGCTGTTGAACAAATTCGACCTGATCGACGAGCAAAACGCCCCGGCGCTCAATGCGTTGCTGGCGGTCTATCGCACCCTGGGCTACCCGGTGCTGGAAGTGTCGGCCCATCACGGCAACGGCATGGAACAGCTGCAACAGCAGCTGGACGGGCGCATCAGCGTGTTTGTCGGCCAGTCTGGCGTGGGCAAGTCATCGCTGGTCAACAGCCTGTTGCCGGAAGTCGATACCCGCGTGGGGCCGCTGTCGGAGCTTTCCGGCCAAGGCACCCACACCACCACCACTGCGAGGCTGTTCCACTTCCCCGGTGGCGGCGAGCTTATCGACTCCCCGGGTATTCGTGAATTCGGCTTGGGCCACGTCAGCCGCAGCGATGTGGAAGCGGGCTTTATCGAGTTCAACGACCTGATCGGCACCTGCCGCTTCCGCGACTGCAAACACGACCGCGAACCGGGCTGTGCATTGCTCAAGGCCCTGGAAGATGGCCGCGTGCAACAGCAGCGGATGAACAGCTATCGGTCGATTATTGCGAGCTTGCCTGAGAGCAGTTATTGACGGTCAATTTCTTGATACACATAAACCACGGCGCTGAACGCCCTAGCCCATTGATTTAACAGGAGCGGGAATCAAGAATCCGGATCAACTGGGTGGCTCATACACACAAGCCAGCTTGTATTCAGATTTCCTGATGCCCATAATTGCTCCGTCACCAGCGAAAGCTGGCAGGAGTCTGGATCCTTTTCGGGGTTGATCCAGCGGCGCAGAAGGGGCGAAGCAAGCTCCGCTGCGTGTCGAATGAAGCCGCCTTCGGGCGGCTTTGCTTTTTGTGGGGAATTAACATTGGCTCTCTACTATCACCCCAAACAAGGCGACGTGCTGCTGTGTGACTTCACACGAGGTTTTGTTGCACCGGAAATGCTGAAAATCCGCAAGGTTGTCCCACGCCTGTGCGCCGACGACATGCGAGGCGTAGTTAATGGTGTCAAAGCCTACCTGCCACTCTGACCGCCAATGAAAACGCCCCGAATGATTCGGGGCGTTTTGGTTTCTGCTGTAGAGAGATAAGTTACGAGGCCGGCGCAGGCACCGTAGGATCCTTCATCCCACCGTCATCAAACAGGTTCAGCTTCTGCCGCAACTCATGGGCCGGCAGTGGTTCCTGCTCAGGCGGCAGTGCGTTGGGGTCGGCCGGCACTTCGCCAGGGGCACCATCGCCCTGAGTCGGTACCGGTGGCGGTGGCTGGTCGCCTTCAATCGCACGCTGGGCCTTTTTGGTCAGCACCACGATATCGATACGGCGGTTGACCGGGTTGAACGGGTCTTTGGGATCAAATAACTGCGATGAGGCAAAGCCCACCACCCGTGCCACTTGTGGGTCCGGATAGCTGCCGGCCACCAGCGCACGGCGGGCGGCGTTGGCGCGGTTGGCCGAGAGTTCCCAGTTGCCGAAGTCGCCCTGGCCCGCGTAGGGCTTGGCGTCGGTATGGCCGCTGATGCTGATCTTGTTCGGTACCGCCTTGATGGTGTCGGCCATGGCCAGCAGGATGTCTTCAAAGTACGGCTTCAAGCGCGCACTGCCGGAATCGAACATCGGCCGGTTGGCGGCGTCCGTGATCTGGATGCGCAGCCCTTCGGGCGTGATCTCGAACGAAATCTGGTCCTTGAACTTCAGCAGTTGCGGGTTTTCCTCAACCTTGGTCTGCAACTCCTGCAGCAACAGTTCCAGGCGTTCCTGCTCGACCTGCTCGGCCATGGTTTCGACGGTATCGCGCTCAATCGGGATTTTTTCCTGGGGCGACTCAGTTTGCACTTCCGGGTTGATGGTGCGCTCTGGCGCCAGTTGCGGCGAACCGCCCAGATCGATGACAAATGGCGTACCGCTTTCCGAAAAGCCAATCGGGTCTTTGAAGTAACCGGCGATGGCGATCTTCTGTTCCGGTGTGGCGGTGGACATCAGCCACAGCACCAGGAAGAACGCCATCATCGCCGTGGCAAAGTCGGCAAACGCGATTTTCCAGGCACCACCATGGTGCCCCGCAGCGAAGCGCTTGACGCGCTTGATGATGATCGGCTGGTTGTTTTCCATGGCTTAGCGACCGCGAACCGCTTGTTCCAGCTCGGAGAAACTTGGGCGATGCTTGGGGTACAGCACCTTGCGCCCGAACTCCACGGCCAGCGATGGCGGCATCCCCGATGCTGATGCCACCAGGCACGCCTTGATCGCTTCGTAGAGGTTGACCTCTTCCTTGGCATCGTGGGCCAGGGAAGTAGCGAGCGGGCCGAAGAAGCCATAGGCCGCGAGAATACCGAAGAAGGTACCCACCAGCGCCGCACCCACGTGCATGCCGATGGCCGCTTGATCGCCCTCGCCCAAGGACGCCATGGTCACCACGATACCCAGCACCGCCGCGACAATGCCGAAACCGGGCATGCCATCGGCGATGCCGGTCACGGCATGGGAAGGATGCTCCAGCTCTTCCTTGAGGCTGAACAACTCCATGTCGAACAGGCCTTCCAGCTCGTGGGGAGCCATGTTGCCGGAGGACATGATGCGCAGGTAGTCACAGATATAAGCGGTCATGCGCTCATCTTTGAGCACGGCCGGGTACTTGGCGAAAATCGGGCTGGCGGCGGCGTCTTCGATGTCGCCTTCGATCGCCATCATGCCTTCGCGGCGGCTCTTGTTGAGGATCTCGTAGATCAGCCCCAGCACTTCCAGATAGAAGGTGTGGGAAAAACGCGAACTGAACATGCCCAGCGATTTCTTGATCACGTGCATGGTCATGTAGCCGGGGTTGGCCTGCAAGAATGCGCCAAACGCGGCGCCGCCGATGATCAGCACTTCGAAAGGTTGGATCAATGCGGCGATTTTACCGTGGGAGAGGACGTACCCTCCGAGCACACTTGCGATGACGACAATGATGCCGATAATTTTAGCCATAGGAGATGGGTACTTGCGCCGTCGGGTTCATGGACATAGTGGGTGCAGCAGAAAACTCTTGTTCTACTTATCGGCAAAACTGCGCCAGACTATAGCCCGTTAAGGCGAAAAGCCAATTCGGCCCGTTCCGGGTGTGTTGAACACAAGTGATGATCGCGCCCCAATCATGGCAATCGAAACGACAGTCCCAACGAACCGCCCCACCACCCTCGCCGCTTGGATCAAGCGCCTGGACGACGTGCTGCTGCCCGTTCCCCAGGCCAACCATGAGCGCGTGTGCAAAGCCATCCGCGACAGTCGCAGTTCATTGCGAGATATTGCCGAGCTGATGCAAAACAGCCCGGCGCTGGTGCTGAGCGTGATGCGCGAGGCCAACAGCCAAGCCCATGGGAGCCTGGCCGAGCCCGCCGAAAACCTCGAAGTAGCGCTTAACCGTCTCGGCCTCAAACGTGCCGAGGAGTTGCTGGCACGCCTACCTTCGGTGCCGGCTGGAGAAATCCCAGCCGCATTGCGCCAACTGCTGCTGGTCAGCCAGCACGCGTCCCAGCAAGCCAACGGCTTGTTCGGCAGTCGCCTGGCGCGGCTATGGCAGGACATCCACTGGGGCAGCCTGCTGTTTCTGTCGCCACTGTGGCCGATGGCCGTCGCCTACCCCAAGCTTTTGGAGGAATGGGAGCTGCGGGTGATTCACAAGGGCCAGTCGGCGCGCCAGGTCGAGCAGGAACTGTTCGGTGTGCGCTTGCTGGACCTGTGCCTGGGCCTGACCGAAGCCTGGCACCTGCCGATCTGGGTTTCGCAGGGCTACAAGCTGCTGCTGGCCGAGCAACGCCTGCTGGTCAAGGCGCTGCACATTGCCCGCGAAGACGACGCCTTGCGCCACCAGCAATTGCTCGACGCCGACCCCAACCTGCGCCGCTGGCTGAACCAGCCAGCCAATACCGTGTTGCTGGCCAACGGCCTGGCGATGTCCGCCCAGGAATCCTGGACCTGCCCGCACACCGAACGCTGGCAATACCTCACCGCGCTATACCTGCAAGTGCCCTTGAGTGATGTGCAACAACAGGCGCACCAGCAGGCAGTCACGAGCGCCCGCACCACCTTGATGCCCGACCTCTGGCACCCGGCGCTGTCGCTGATCTGGCCGTGGCATGTGCAAAAAGTCCATCGCGGCTTGTTGCCCGCGCCGCCGCCCACGGCTGAAGCCCTGGCCGTATGGCGCACTCATTGCACCGAGTTGCTGGTCGAGCCGAGCCGCTTTGCCAACGCCATGCACCTGACCACCTGCGCCAAGCACGCCTTGGTTGCCAGTGGCATGCAGCGGGTGTTGTTGTTCATGGCCGATCGCGCCCTGAGCACCCTGCGCGTGCATCAGGCCGACGGTTTGCCCAGGGACGCCGCGCACCTGAGCCTGGATGTGGTCAACAGCACATTGCTGCAACGCCTTCTGGAAAAGTCCGCTCAGGTGCGTCTGACCCCCGACAACCATGCGCAGTTTTCCGCCCTGCTGCCGCCTATCCTGCGTCGCCTGTTTACGGGCGAGCACTTGCTGCTGCGTTCGCTGAGCTGCAATGGCCGCGTGGTGATGCTGGTAGTGGCGGACCAAGGCGGCGGACCATTCTCGGAAACCACCGTGCAGGCGTTCGGCAAAACCGCCCAATGCATCGAAAAAGCCCTGCACAGCTTTACCAACCGCAGCGCCTGATGCTTGCGCTACAATCAGCGGCCTTTATCACCAACATTTGTGCCCAGGAGACCTCACATGCCTGACTTCTCTGGCTTGCCGCTGGTGATCGAATCCAGTGACCTGCTCGCTCAACTGGATGCCGAGCACTTGATTCTGGTGGACCTCACCAGTGCCGCCCGCTACGCCGAAGGGCATATCCCCGGCGCGCATTTTGTTGACCCCAAGCGCACCCAACTGGGCCAGCCACCGGCACCCGGCTTGCTGCCGAGCAAGGCCGACCTGGAAAAACTGTTCGGCGAACTGGGCCACACCCCGGACGCGACCTACGTGGTCTATGACGACGAAGGCGGCGGCTGGGCCGGACGCTTTATCTGGATGCTCGACGTGATCGGTCACCAGAAATATCACTACCTCGACGGCGGCCTGCTGGCATGGCTGGAGGAAAAGTACCCACTCTCCATCGAAGTGCCCGCGCCGGCAGGCGGCCCCGTCAGCCTCACGTTGCACGATGGCCCCACGGCTACCCGTGAGTACCTGCAAAGCCGTCTCGGCGCGGCCGACCTGGGCATCTGGGATGCCCGCGGCCCGCTGGAATATTCCGGCGAAAAAGTGCTCGCCGCCAAGGGGGGCCATATTCCCGGCGCGGTGAATTTCGAATGGACCGCCGGCATGGACAAGGCGCGCAACCTGCGCATCCGTCGCGACATGCCACAGGTCCTCGAAGAGCTCGGGCTGACCCGCGATAAAGAAATCATTACCCACTGCCAGACTCACCACCGCTCTGGCTTCACCTACCTGGTGGCCAAGGCGCTCGGTTATCCACGAGTCAAAGGCTATGCCGGTTCCTGGGGCGAATGGGGCAACCACCCCGACACCCCCGTTGAGATTTAAGGTTTAAGGACAGTTATGAAAAAGCAGTTGTTTATCCTCAGCCAGTACTTGCTGCCACACCACTTGCTCTCGCGCCTGGCCGGCTGCATTGCCGAGTGCCGCGTGCGCTGGTTCAAGAACGCCTTCACCGCCTGGTTCGCCAAGCGCTATCAAGTGGACATGTCCCAGGCCCTGGTTGAAGACCTGAGCGCCTATGAGCATTTCAACGCGTTCTTCACCCGCGCCTTGAAAGACGGCGCCCGCCCGCTCGACCAGACTCCCGGTGCCGTGCTGAGCCCGGCCGATGGCGCCGTCAGCCAGCTAGGCCCTATCGAACATGGCCGTGTGTTCCAGGCCAAGGGCCACAGCTTCAGCGTGCTGGAATTGCTCGGTGGCGACGCGGCGCTGGCTGCACCGTTCATGGGAGGCGATTTTGCGACTATTTACCTGTCACCCAAAGACTACCACCGGGTGCACATGCCACTGGCCGGCACCTTGCGTGAGATGGTCTATGTGCCAGGTCGGATTTTCTCGGTCAACCAGACCACCGCCGAAAACGTACCGGAGCTGTTTGCGCGCAACGAGCGGGTTGTATGCCTGTTTGACACCGAGCGCGGCCCGATGGCCGTGGTGTTGGTGGGTGCGATGATCGTCGCGTCGATTGAGACGGTGTGGGCCGGGTTGGTAACGCCGCCCAAGCGCGAGCTGAAAACCTTCCGCTACGACGAAGCCGCACGTGCGCCGATTCATTTGGAAAAAGGTGCGGAGCTGGGCCGTTTCAAGCTGGGCTCGACCGCCATCGTGCTGTTCGGGCCGGATCAGGTGAAGTGGGCTGAAGAACTGGCAGCGGGTACGCCAGTGCAGATGGGCCAGGGTATCGCATTGCCGAAAGCCTGATATTGCTGGTGACATCCTATGTGGGAGCCGGGCTTGCCCGCGATAGCGGAGTGTCAGTCAACACATCATTGACTGAACTGCCGCTATCGCGGGCAAGCCCGGCTCCCACATTTTTGACTGTATTTCTACAGTGAGATCGGCTTATAACTGACCGTCGCGGTCGCGCAAGCCCAGCAGATACAACACGCCATCGAGCCCCAGCGTTGAAATCGCCTGTTTGGCCGACTGCTTGACCAACGGCTTGGCGCGAAACGCCACACCCAATCCTGCAATCGCCAGCATCGGCAAGTCATTGGCGCCGTCGCCGACCGCAATGGTCTGCTCCAGACGCAAGCCTTCCTTGTGCGCCAATTCCTTGAGCAGGTCGGCCTTGCGCTGCGCATCGACAATCGGCTCGACGGCCACGCCGGTCACTTTGCCGTCCACCACTTCCAGCTCGTTGGCGAACACGTAGTCAATGCCCAACTTCGCCTGCAACTGCTTGGCGAAGTAGGTGAAGCCGCCCGACAGGATGGCGGTCTTGTAGCCCAGGCGCTTGAGTTCGGCGAACAGGGTTTCGGCGCCTTCCGTCAGGCGCAGGGATGCGCCGATGGAGTCCAGCACGCTCACGTCCAGGCCCTTGAGCAACGCCAGGCGCTCCTTGAAGCTGGCACGGAAATCCAGCTCACCGGCCATCGCCCGCTCGGTAATCTCGCTGACTTGCTCGCCGACTCCCGCTGCCTTGGCCAGTTCGTCGATGACTTCGGCTTCGATCAGGGTGGAGTCCATGTCGAACACCGCCAAACGACGGTTGCGACGGAACAGCGAATCTTCCTGGAAGGCAATATCGACATTCAACTCCTGGGCCACGCTCAGGAATTCGGCCCGCAGCGCTTGCGCGTCAGCCGGTTCACCGCGTACAGAAAACTCGATGCAGCCCTTGCCTTTGTCGGCCGGGGTGTCCAAGGGCATACGACCCGACAGACGGTCGATATGGTCGATATTCAACCCGTAGTGGGCCGTGATCGAGCTGACACGCTGCAATTGTTCAGCCGTTACCTTGCGAGTAAGCAGCGTCACGATATGGCGTTTTTTGCCCTGGCCTTCTACCCAGTGTTGGTAATCGGCTTCGGACACGGGGGTGAAACGCACCTGTTGATCCAGCTTATAGGCCGTAAACAGGATGTCCTTGAGTACCGACGAAGCCTGTTCGGTGCTGGGGATCTCCACCAGAATGCCGAACGACAGGGTGTCGTGGATCACCGCCTGACCGATGTCGAGGATGTTCACACCACCCTGGGCCAGGACGCCGGTAATGGCCGCGGTGAGACCCGGTCGGTCTTCACCCGTGATGTTGATCAGGACAATTTCGCGCAAAGCGCACCCCCAGGCTGGAAAAAAACCGCATTCTACCCACTTTCAGTGACCATCGGGCACAGCCAGTGCTTTGCCGGTCATGGGCCTGTCGCTATACTGCGCGTCAACTTCACGGACCAAGAGCCGAGCGCAAGTGAACCGGCCCACGCCAGTAAAAACCGATAACTTCTTCCTGCTGATCTTCCGGGCACTGCGCCACCGCCGTGTACCGATCGCATTACGCATCGCCAGCCATAACGTGATCCTGGTCGCCTTGGCCCTGGTAATCTACGCCTGCGTGATGGGTTTGCAGTTCAAGCAGGCCATGCATGAGCAAGCCGACGCCCTGGGTGCGAGCCTGACGACCCAGACGGCCACCTCGGCGACTGAGTTGCTGGTGTCCAACGACATCCTCAGCCTCAACGTGCTGCTTAACAACCTGACCAAGAACCCGCTGGTGGCCCACGCCGCTATTTATAGCGTGGACAACCGGATCATGGCCGAAGCCGGGCAGCGCCCGAAGAACGGCTTGCTGGGTGAAGCCGAGGGCCTCTACCAGAGCAATATCACCTTTCAGGATGTGAAAGCCGGCCAACTGCGTATCAGCCTCGATATGCAGCAGTTCCAGCAGCCGATGACCATCAGCCTGCAAAGCATGGGTATCTTGAGCGCGATCCTGCTGGCCCTGGCCCTGGCCTTGAGCCTGCGCCTGGGGAGGCATATCTCCACACCGCTGATGCAACTGCGTATCTGGCTGCGGGATATCGACGAACACACCCCGGCCACTGATCGCCAGGATGAAATCGGCGACCTCGCGCGCCAGCTCCATACCAGCTTCGCTCCGGAGCCGAAAGCGCCTGAAGTCGAACCGGACCCCGAATACGACGATACCGACGACTACAGCGATGAGCCTGAGTTTGAAGTACGTGACCTGCGCGACCCGGGCTTTGACGAAAGCGCTCCGGTGGCCGGCCTCAAGCCTGCACCGCGCCATGTGGTCAAGGCCGAGGAAGACGAACTCGACGAGGAAGACCCCTTCGCCGACCTGCGCGATACCTCGGCCGTGGCCCCGGCCGCTGCGACAAAACCCGTTGCGGTGGTCAGGAACACCGAGCCGCAGCACAGTGCAGTACTCGCCGTGCAACTGGGCTCCCAGGAGCAGCTGCGCCGCCTGCCTCGTGCCCGGCTGACCGAACTGCTCGAACGCTACCGCGACTGTCTCGACCAGGCCGCCTCGCTGTACCAGAGCGAGCTGCACACGTTGAACGATGGCAGCACCCTGATGCTGTTCCACAGCGAAGACAGCGGCGAAGACTACCTGACCAATGCAATTTGCTGCGGCGAATTGCTGCGCGCGCTGGGCCATGCCCTGCAGATCGAAGTGGCCGACAGCGGCATTACCCTGCAATTGCAGCTTGGCTTGACCGTGGGTGATGACCTGTTCGGCATGAGCCAGATCGACCTGCTGCTCACCGAAATCGCCCAGGATGCCCTGGCCCTGTCCCAACACAGCCGCAACCTGCTGCTGGTGGAACGCAAGATCAGTGAAGACACGCTGATCCGCCAACGCGCACGTATCCGTCCGATTGCCAGCCCTGAAGGGGCCAGTTGCGTAGAGCGGCTGATGGAACCGTACCCCTCGATGCTCGAACGCCAGCTGGCGCGGATGCATGAGAGCCGCAAGCCCTGAAATACCTACTGTGGAGTGGGTCCCGCTCCCACAGTTGATCTTCAACATGACTCAAATCCTGCGCAAACAAAAAGGCCCGCTTATTCAGCGGGCCTTTTGTTTGGCTGCGATTCAGATCAGAACCTGAACACTTCCAGATCGGTACGAATCGGCGTAGCCATCGGCATCTTCGGCTTTTCCGGGGCTGCCGGTTTGGCCTGGGCTGGGGCCTGTTTACGCGGCTGCACCTCGGCAATCGGCGGCTGGTTCGCCAATGGCTTGAGCGCCACCGACAACTGCTGCGCCAAGTGCTGCAACAGCACACCCTGGGCCTGGACCTGAGAAGCGGTGGTGCCGGTATGTTCTTCCTGCAGGTGCACGATGCGGTTATCCCGTACTTGCCCGCGACGGTCGATCAGGCGCCACTGTGCATCCAGAATCGCCGGTTGCGATTTGCCGGAGTCGAGCCGCGTAATCGTCAGCAGCACCTGCACATCCGGAGTGAATCCCGATGGCCCTGGTGCCAGGACCACACGCTGGCTATCCAACTGCCCTGCAACCTGACGCAACATCAGTTGATTGATATCGGACGACAAGCTGCCCGCCCAACGACCATCAGTGGAACCTTGCAGGCTGCCGTCGTTCTGACGTTGCAGCAGGGTTTCGCGTTGCAGGTAATCGGCAACGACTACCGGACCGAGCAATACCGCCATGCCAGCCGTTTGGGCTGGCTGAGCCGGGCTACCGCTGTCCAGCTGGTACAGCGACACCGGTTGGTGCGTGCTGCAACCCGCCAGCCCCAAAAGGCCAGCGAGCATCAAAAATAGAGGAAGGCGTGGAGCAGTCATCATCCCATCCAAGTGGCTGCCACAAGGCGAACCACAATGTAATACTAAAAATAACCTGAACACGCTCGGCCACGCCGGCGCTGGAAAGGCCATATCATCCGTGAATATGCGCCATGACTCCAGCGCGAAAGCGTCGATCTACGCGTTAAATCGTAGATCGAGGCCTCTAGTACAGCTTAAACCGGCGTTTCCACCAGCAAGGCGTCCACTCGCTGGAAGCCGCGAGGCAGTTTATTACCACGCCGCCCGCGTTCGCCCTTGTAGTGTTCCAGGTCGTCAGGGCGCAATGACAACGTGCGCTTGCCGGCCTGGAGCACCAGGGTAGAGCCTTCCGGGACCACGGCGATGTCGGTCACGTACTCTTCGCGACTGGCCACCCGGTCACCGGGGATCCCGATAATCTTGTTGCCCTTGCCTTTGCCCAGTTGCGGCAAATCGCTGATTTTGAACACCAGCAGACGCCCTTCGGTGGTCACCGAAGCCAGCCAGTTGCTTTCACGATCATCCACCGGCCTTGGCAGGATCACCTTGGCGTTGTTTGGCAGGCTCAACAGCGCCTTGCCCGCCTTGTTCTTGGCCTGCAGGTCTTCGCCCTTGACCACGAAACCGTAACCGGCGTCGGAGGCGATGACGTACAGCGAATCATCGTCCGGCAGCAGCACGCATTCGAAATTCGCCCCAGGTGGCGGCGTGAGGCGTCCGGTCAACGGCTCGCCCTGCCCCCGTGCGGACGGCAGGGTGTGGGCCGGCACCGAATAACTGCGCCCGGTCGAGTCGATAAACACCGCGAACTGATTGGAGCGCCCGGCGGCGGCGGTCTTGAAGCCATCACCGGCTTTGTACGAAAGGCCGGTGGCGTCAATATCATGCCCTTTGGCGGAACGAACCCAACCCTTTTCCGACAAAACGACGGTAATTTTCTCGTTAGGCAACAACTCGGTTTCTGTCAGAGCCTTCGCCTCAGCACGCTCGACGATCGGCGAACGGCGGTCGTCGCCATAGGTTTCGGCGTCTTTGATCAGCTCACTGCGTACCAGCTTCTTGAGCTTGGCTTCGCTGCCCAGCAGCGCTTGCAGCTTGGCTTGTTCCTTGAGCAGCGCGTCTTGCTCGTCGCGCAGCTTCATTTCTTCCAGGCGTGCCAATTGGCGCAAGCGCGTGTCGAGGATGTAGTCAGCCTGGATTTCGCTCAGCTCGAAACGCGCAATCAACTCGGCTTTCGGGTGCTCGGCGGTACGAATGATATGGATCACTTCATCCAGGTTGAGGTAGGCAATCAGCAAGCCGTCCAACAGGTGCAGGCGGCGCTCGACCTTGTCGAGACGAAATTGCAGGCGGCGGCGCACGGTCTGTACGCGAAATTCCAGCCACTCCACCAGCAGGTTGCGCAGGTTCTTCAACTGCGGCTTGCCGTCCAGACCGATGATATTGACGTTGACCCGGTAGCTGGACTCCAGGTCAGTGCTGGCGAACAGATGCTGCATCAGCACTTCATGATCGACCCGGCTGTTGGTCGGGATGATCACGATACGGCACGGGTTCTCGTGGTCGGACTCGTCACGCAGGTCGGCAACCTGCGGCAGTTTCGACGGCTTGGCCTGCATCAACGCGGCAATCTGCTCCAGCACCTTGGCACCGGACACCTGGTGCGGCAGCGCGGTGACAATAATGTCGCCGTCTTCGATATGGTAAACGGCGCGCATACGCACCGAGCCCTTGCCGGTTTCGTACATCTTCAGCAGGTCGGCGCGCGGCGTGATGATTTCCGCTTCGGTCGGGTAATCCGGGCCCTGGATATGTTCACACAATTGCTCGACCGTGGCCTTGGGCTCGTCCAGCAGGCGCACGCAGGCAGTGGCAACTTCGCGCAGGTTATGCGGCGGCACATCAGTGGCCATACCAACGGCGATACCGGTGGTGCCATTGAGCAGGATATTCGGCAAACGTGCTGGCAATACCAGGGGTTCGTCGAGGGTGCCGTCAAAGTTCGGCCCCCAGTTCGCCGTGCCCTGGCCCAGCTCGCTGAGCAGCACTTCGGAATAACGCGACAGCCGCGCTTCGGTGTAACGCATGGCGGCGAAGGACTTGGGATCATCCGGCGCACCCCAGTTGCCCTGCCCGTCCACCAGCGTATAGCGATAGCTGAATGGCTGGGCCATCAGCACCATGGCTTCATAACACGCAGAATCGCCGTGGGGGTGGAACTTGCCGAGTACGTCACCGACGGTACGCGCCGACTTCTTGTGCTTGGAATCAGCGTCCAGGCCCAGCTCACTCATGGCGTAGATAATGCGCCGTTGCACGGGCTTGAGGCCGTCGCCGATATGCGGCAGGGCACGGTCCATGATCACGTACATGGAGTAGTTGAGGTAGGCATTTTCGGTGAAGTCAGCCAGCGACCGGCGTTCTACGCCATCTAAGCTGTCTGCGAGGATGTCACTCATGCGGGCCTCATCATTGTTGGGTAACGCGCAGCGGAACTGCCGCTGCGCCGGGTCAATTGAAAAAACGGCTGGCTCATGGCTGGGCGCTCCAGCCACCGGCAGGGGCGGCGAAACGATAGACCACGGGGCGTTTTTCACCATCGGCGCGGGGGCCGAAATTGTTGTCTATACCGATCCATGCACCGTCGGCGTCCAACAGCAGGGCTTCGGCCAGGCCGTAAGGCTGTGGATAACGCCGCTGCGGCGTCAGGGCCTCTTCAGCAAACGACCAGCACAGCTCAACCTTGGCCGTGACTGTGTCGCGTCGGCAAATCTGGAACGCATTGCGCTCCAGGGTAAACAGCTTGCCATTGAACAGCGCCAGGTCGGCAAAGTCATTGGACACCGCCTTGGCGTTGGTAAACTGCGCCGGTTGCACTTCCTGCCCGGCCTCGCTCAACAACACGCACCGGCCATCGCAATCCCATACGCTCTGCCCGCGCTTGATCGAGATCAGGCCGCGACGCTCACGCTCGGCGGCCAGCCAGATCTGGTTGCCTTCGGGGTTCACCGCCAGTCCCTCGAACAAGGCATTGAAGTGCAGCAACATGCCACTGGCCCGCGCCTCACGCACCATGCCCGGGGCGATTTTCAACCACTCGGGCGCGCCCGTCGCAGGTACCTGCAGCACTGCAGCATGGGCTTCGCTGACAATGTAGCGGTTACCTGCGGCATCACAGCTGATGCCCTCGAAATCCAGGTCACCACCGCGAATGAACGACGCGGCCTTGGTGCGTGAACGCAGTCCCCAGGGCAAACCCGACTCGGGCACGGGCGGCACGTCAATCTTCAGAGCTTCGGCGTTCCAGGTCGGTGCGCGGGTATCCAGGCGGTAGATCTGATCATCATCGCGGTCGGAAACCGTCCACAGTTCTGCGCCACACAACGCCAGGCCCGATAGGTTACCGCCGCGCATGCCGTCCACCGGGTGCTCGGATACCAGCTTCAGCTCTGCCACGCCGGCTGCAACCACGTGGGGAGTTGCCAGTGCGCTCAACATCAGCATCGCCAGGGCGAAGCCTGTGCGCATCAGCCCAGAACCTCGGCCAGGTTGCCCTTGGATTCCAGCCAGGCTTTGCGATCCGGCGCACGCTTCTTCGCCAGCAGCATGTCCATCATTTCCGAGGTGCCGGCGAAGTCTTCCAGGGTCAGTTGCACCAGGCGCCGAGTGTTCGGGTCCATAGTGGTTTCGCGCAACTGCGGTGGGTTCATTTCACCCAGGCCCTTGAATCGCGTGACCTGTGGCTTGCCGCGTTTTTTCTCGGCCACCAGGCGATCGAGGATGCCATCGCGCTCGGCTTCGTCCAGGGCGTAGAAAATCTCCTTGCCCAAATCGATGCGGTACAGCGGCGGCATGGCGACGTAGACGTGACCGGCATCCACCAATGGGCGGAAATGCTGCACGAACAACGCGCACAACAACGTAGCAATGTGCAGGCCGTCGGAGTCGGCGTCGGCGAGGATGCAGATCTTGCCGTAGCGCAGCTGGCTCATGTCCGCCGCGCCAGGGTCGACACCGATAGCGACAGCGATATTGTGCACTTCCTGGCTGGCGAGCACTTCGCTGCCGTCGACTTCCCAGGTGTTGAGGATCTTGCCGCGCAACGGCAGGATCGCCTGGAACTCTTTGTCCCGCGCTTGTTTGGCGGAACCGCCGGCAGAGTCACCTTCCACCAGGAACAGCTCGGAACGCATCGGGTCCTGCCCGGCGCAGTCGGCCAGTTTGCCGGGCAATGCCGGGCCCTGGGTGATGCGCTTGCGCTCGACTTTCTTGCTGGCCTTCAGGCGACGACCGGCGTTGTTGATCGCCAGCTCCGCCAGGGCCAGGCCCAGTTCCGGGTGCTCGTTGAGCCACAGGCTGAAGGCATCCTTGACCACACCGGAGACAAATGCCGCCGCCTCACGGGACGACAGGCGCTCTTTGGTCTGGCCGGAGAATTGCGGCTCCTGCATCTTCATCGACAGCACGAACGCGATGCGCTCCCACACGTCTTCCGGCGCCAGCTTCACGCCGCGCGGCAACAGGCTGCGGTATTCGCAGAATTCGCGCATGGCATCCAGCAAGCCTTGGCGCAAACCATTGACGTGGGTGCCGCCCTGGGCGGTGGGGATCAGGTTGACGTAGCTTTCCTGTACGCTGTCGCCACCTTCGGGCAACCACAGCAGGGCCCAGTCGACGGCTTCCTTATTACCCGCCAGGCTGCCGCAGAACGGCTCGTTGGGCAGGCGTTCGAAGTCGCTGACGGAGTCTTCCAGGTAGGAGCGCAGGCCATCTTCGTAATGCCATTCGACCTTCTCG
The DNA here is from genome assembly GCF_023127795.1 of Pseudomonas sp. W2Jun17. Classification (NCBI taxonomy): domain Bacteria; kingdom Pseudomonadati; phylum Pseudomonadota; class Gammaproteobacteria; order Pseudomonadales; family Pseudomonadaceae; genus Pseudomonas; species Pseudomonas sp. W2Jun17. The sequence continues at coordinate 169,925 of NZ_SPKO01000025.1, forward strand.
CCGGTGCCTTTGTCTTCAAAGCTGACCAGCAGGCCGGGGCACAATACGGCCTTGGCCTTGAGCACATGCTTGAGGCGGCTAATGGAGAATTTCGGCGAATCGAAGTATTTGGGGTCCGGGGCGAAGTACACGCTGGTGCCGGTGTTGCGCTTGCCAACGGTGCCAACCACTTCCAGGTCGGTGGCTTTATAGCCATCGGCGAAGGTCATCTGGTACTCGTTGCCGTCGCGCTTGACCTTGACCCGCACTTGCGTCGACAGGGCGTTGACCACCGAAATACCCACGCCGTGCAAACCACCGGAGAACTGGTAGTTCTTGTTGGAGAACTTGCCGCCGGCGTGCAGTTTGGTGAGGATCAGCTCGACGCCCGACACGCCCTCTTCCGGGTGAATGTCCACCGGCATGCCGCGACCATCGTCGGACACTTCAAGGGAGTGATCGGCATGGAGGATGACTTGTACCGACTTCGCGTGCCCGGCCAAGGCTTCGTCGACGCTGTTGTCGATGACTTCCTGGGCAAGGTGGTTCGGCCGGCTGGTGTCGGTGTACATGCCGGGGCGTTTGCGCACCGGGTCGAGGCCCGAGAGGACTTCGATGGCGTCGGCGTTATAAGAGCTAGCGCTGGGAGTGGCCATGGGGTCTCGTCGTGAGTCGTTCGATTAAAAAGTGACCTGCGATTTTTTACAGTGACGAAAAATCGAAGGATTGATACTGATCTGCGCCAATGCCGGCAAAACTCAACAAGGCCGGCAGTTGCTCGGCGAACCCTTGGTAACCATGATCGCCACCGGCCTGGATGCGCAAGGCACAGGCTCGGTAATACGCTTGGGCGAGGCGATAATCCAGGGTTTCGTCCCCGGTCTGCAACCACACCTGATACCGCCCTGCATCCTGCGGCGCCGATACTTCCAGCTCGGCCAGCGCTGCGACGTGATCATGGGTCAACTCCCAGGTCTCATCGGTGTAGAGGTTCTTCTGGGTGCCCAGGTAACCGTCGAACATCCGATGGGGGCTGACCGCCGGGTTGACCAGCAGCGCCTTCAGGCCATGGCGTTCGGCAAGATGGGTTGCATAGTAGCCGCCGAGTGAGCTGCCGACCAGCAGCGGCCGCCCCAGTTGGTCAATGGCCTGCTCCAATTGCAGAATCGCCTGACGCGGGTGGTGATGCAGGGCCGGCACACGCAAACGGTCGGACAGGCCAAGCTTGCCCATTACGGTGATCAACTGGCTGGCCTTGTTGGAGGCTGGCGCACTGTTGAAGCCGTGGATATACAGGATCGAAGCGGACATGCCGGGCTCTCCGTGCTTGGGCCAAAGAGGCGCAGTTTACAGGGATCGGAGTGAGGTGTGAGCACCCGATCTTCCAGACACCGCAGAACCCATGTGGGAGGGGGCTTGCTCCCTCCCACATTTGATCAGTGTTTGCAGGTCTTAATAGCCGTTGCTGCCGTAGTCGACGGTAAACGCGAAGTCCCGAAGCCGCTCTACCCCCGTCTCCAACCGCCCGTCGGCATACAGGCGCAGCCAGCGATACCCCGGCGCTTGCTCGCTGACCTGGAAATCCTCGCTGCCCGGCGCGAACTGGATGCAGGTAGACGGTGAGGCCAGCAACCGCACGCCGTTGCGCTCGCGGTCGATTTCCTGATGCACATGCCCCCAGAGCAGCGCCTTGACCTGCGGGAAGCGGTCAAGCACGGCAAACAGCGCCTCGGGATTGCGCAGGCCGATCGGCTCCATCCACGCACAGCCGATGGACACTGGATGATGGTGCAAGCACACAAGATGATGGCGGCTGGGCGCCTCGCTCAGGGCCTGGGCGAGCAATTGCAGTTGCGAATCCTGCAGGTAACCGGGCACCGAACCCGGTACTGCGGAGTCCAGCAGGGTTATGCGCCAGTTGCCCACGTCCACCACGGGCTCGAGCAAATCGCTTTGCACAGCGGCCTCGGCCATGACCTGCGGCTCGTCATGATTACCCGGGATCCAGCGCGCCGGCGCACCGATGGGCGCGGTCATGTTCCGAAATAGCTGGTACGACGCCAGTGTGCCGTCCTGGGACAAGTCGCCCGTCGCCAGCACCAGGTCAATACGCGGCTGTTGCTCGTGCACCAAGTCGATCACGCTTTGCAAGCTTGCACGGGTGTTCATGCCCAGCAGCGTACCGCCCGCTTCGGCAAACAGATGGCTGTCGGACAATTGCACCAACAACGCAGCATCAAGGTTCATGGTCGGTACGCGAGGCAAGGCGCTCTCCCTGGCAATCACAGGCATGGATAATTTGACGATTATGCTAGGGCAGGACTCAAAGAGGAAACCTGAGAAACAGGCTCAATTCACATCTAGCGCACAACTTCGAACTCATGGCCCAGGGCCAGGCAGTGGCTCAGCCATTCACCGAGGAACACATTGAGCTGTGCTTTCTCATCGGGTTGGTGCATGAACACATTCGGGTAAGGATAGATGCTGCGAAAGCGTCGCGCATGTTCGGCGCTGATCACTTCGGCCATACGCGCGTCGTGGTACACCTGCACTTCAAGTTGCGGCACCGGCAGCCAGGGCAGGCTGTGTTCCTGGCGTACGCGCAGGGTGGTGGTGTACGGGCAATTGACGATGACTTCCAGGGTCAGCACACCAAGCATCTGGTCGCCATGGGTCACGGCGATACGCCGCGCCTCGGGAGTGTGGCGCATGTCGGGAAGCAGGCGCATCAGCCGCGCATAATTGGCCTCGCAGGCGGCTTGCAGCCCGATCAGGTCAACTCGATAACGTTCCCGTGCCTTTACTGCCATAGCCCCCTCACTTCCGCGCGGTTAAGCGCAAGCCACTGCAGGGCGATGATGCTGGCTGCATTGGAAATTTTGCCGTCGCGCACCGCTTGCAGGGCGTCTTCGAATGCCCAGACAGTGACGCGGATATCTTCTGCCTCTTCTTCCAATCCATGGATGCCACCAGCACCCGTGCCGTCGCAACGGCCCAGGTACAGGTGGACAAATTCGGTACTGCCGCCGGGCGACGGGAAGTACTTGGTGATCGGCCACAGCGCGGAGAACGTCAACCCAGCTTCCTCCTCGGCCTCGCGGTGTGCAACCTCCTCCGGTTGCTCATCCTTGTCAATCAGGCCGGCGACCATCTCTACCAACCACGGGTTGCCGGCGCGGCCCATGGCGCCCACGCGGAACTGTTCGATCAGCACCACCTCGTCACGTTGCGGGTCGTAGGGCAGCACGCACACAGCGTCATGGCGAACGAAGACTTCGCGGCTGATCACGCGGCTCATGCCACCGTCGAATTTCTCGTGGCGCAGTTGCACGTGATCGAGCTTGTAGAAGCCCTGGTAGCTATTGTCGCGCTGAACGATCTCGATCTTGTTCGGCGTGGACTTCGCGGTGTCCGTCATGTGTTTCCTCTCTTTGACAAGGAGTGTGCTTGTGCAATTGGCGCCATCCTAACGCGCCGTTGCCCGTTGATGCAGCCCCTTTCCGGTTGCCGGGACCGGCGGCGGACGTCAAACTCTCCCCCATCAGTCTAGTGGCGAACTGACTGCCTTGTTGGCAGTCCAAGCGCTACTCTTTTCGCTTTCCATCGATTTACGAAGGACACACATGTCGCTTTTCAAAATCGCCTCCATGGCCTGTATTGCCTTGACCCTGGGTGCTTGCCAGAGCCTGTTCCAACCCGGCCAGCTCAAGCCGCTGGACGTCACGACCGACAAGTCGGAACAGATCAAGCCTGGCTGTGATAGCCCGGACTGCCCACTGGTGAACATCGATACCGTGCACTTCCCCGCCGACCCGCAACTCGACAGCCTGGTGGAACAGCGCCTGCTGCAGATGACCCGCACTACGCCCGGCGCCAGTGTGCCTGCCACGCTCAATGCCTATCGAGACAAGTTCCTGCGCGAATCCGCGGACCGCCACAGCATGTATCTGCAAGCCAAGGTACGCGAGCAACATGACGCACTGGTGATCGTTGAAGTGTCCAGCTACCTCGACACCGGCGTCGCTCATGGTGAGCCGGGCCGTGGTTTCATCAACTATTCGCGCCTGCTGCACAAGGAGTTGAGCCTGGCTGACATGTTGCTGCCGGGCCAGGAGCAGGCATTCTGGAACACCGCGAAAGTTGCGCATAACAGTTGGTTGATCAACACCAAGATGGACCGCGATCCGGAGTTCCTGAAGAACTGGCCGTTCCAGAAAACCCCGAACGTGGCCTTGACCAGTGGTGGCGTAGTACTCAAGTACAACGTTGCCACCATCGCCCCTTACGCACAGGGGCTGATCGAAATTACCATCCCCTATACGCGCCTCACGGGTGTGATCAAGCCTGAACTGATGCCTGCACGCCACTAACCCGGCCCAGAATCAACTGCAACAGCCCTGCCAGCAGCAATGCCGGCAGGGTCGCACCGACCACGCCGAACAGCGGCGCAAACACTGAGCCGATCAGCAGCAGGAAGTTCTGGTATTGCGCCAAGGGTGCAAAACAGGCAATCAAGGTACAGACCAGGCCAATGGCCAACGCCAGGTGCTCGACTTTCATACGCAATAGCATCCCACTGGACACCGCCGCCGAGTGAATATCGGCAAAGGCGTTTTCCGGCTCATCGAGCAGAATCAACAGCAGCGGAATGCCGAGCCCGGCGCCCGCCAGTGCCAGCAGCCAAATCCCCCATTTGCGCAGGATTTGCCGTACAAACGTCAGCGGGCCACTGACCGCCCAAGGGTGTGATCTCTAAGGGGCACTTGTTGTTTGGGAGATCGCTATCGCGGGCAAGCCCGCTCCCACAGGGGACCGGCTGTGGACACAAAAATTGTCTACAACTCGATCAACTGTGGGAGCCGGGCTTGCCCGCGATGACGGCCGTGCAGGCACCGCCGACTCGGGATCAGACCTTCTTGTAGAGCTGACTGCCTTCGCGCTTGAACCGCTCCGCCTGCTCGGCCAACCCCTTGGCCACGTCCACATCCACCGCTTCAATACGCTGGTTGGCCGCATACTCACGCACTTCGTGAGTCACCTTCATCGAACAGAATTTCGGCCCGCACATGGAGCAGAAATGCGCCACCTTGGCCGACTCCTTCGGCAGCGTTTCGTCGTGAAACGCCCGTGCGGTGTCTGGGTCCAGGCCGAGATTGAACTGGTCTTCCCAACGGAATTCGAAGCGTGCCTTGCTCAAGGCGTTATCGCGAATCTGCGCACCCGGATGGCCCTTGGCAAGGTCTGCGGCGTGTGCGGCGATCTTGTAGGTGATGATCCCGGTCTTCACATCATCCTTGTTCGGCAAACCCAGGTGTTCCTTGGGCGTGACGTAGCAGAGCATGGCGCATCCGAACCAGCCGATCATCGCCGCGCCGATACCTGAAGTGATGTGATCGTAGCCCGGCGCGATGTCGGTGGTCAGCGGGCCGAGGGTGTAGAACGGCGCCTCGTCGCAGCACTCCAGTTGCTTGTCCATGTTCTCCTTGATCAACTGCATCGGCACATGGCCGGGGCCTTCGATCATGGTTTGCACGTCGTGCTTCCAGGCGATCTTGGTCAACTCGCCCAGGGTTTCCAGCTCGCCGAATTGCGCAGCGTCGTTGGCATCGGCCACCGAACCCGGGCGCAGGCCGTCCCCCAGGGAGAAGCTGACGTCATAGGCCTTCATGATTTCGCAGATTTCTTCGAAATGCGTGTAGGCGAAGTTTTCCTTGTGGTGGGCCAGGCACCACTTGGCCATGATCGCGCCGCCACGGCTGACAATGCCGGTCACGCGGTTGGCAGTCAGCGGTACGTAACGCAGCAACACGCCGGCGTGGATGGTGAAATAGTCCACACCCTGCTCGGCTTGCTCGATCAGGGTGTCGCGGAACAACTCCCAGGTCAGATCCTCGGCCACGCCGTCGACTTTTTCCAGGGCCTGGTAGATCGGCACGGTGCCAATTGGTACGGGCGAGTTACGGATGATCCATTCGCGGGTTTCGTGAATATGTTTGCCGGTGGACAAGTCCATGATGTTGTCCGAACCCCAGCGGATCCCCCAGGTCATTTTCGCCACTTCTTCTTCAATGGACGAACCCAAGGCGCTGTTGCCGATATTGCCGTTGATCTTCACCAGGAAGTTACGGCCGATGATCATCGGTTCCAGCTCGGTGTGGTTGATGTTGGCCGGGATAATTGCGCGGCCGCGGGCGATTTCTTCGCGCACGAATTCAGGCGTGATGATTTTCGGAATGCTGGCACCAAAGCTGTGCCCGGCATGTTGTTGCTTGAGCAGGCCGGCTGCACGGGCTTCTTCGAGCTTCATGTTTTCGCGGATGGCCACGTATTCCATCTCGGGCGTAATGATGCCTTTTCGTGCGTAGTGCATCTGGCTGACGTTGGCACCGGCCTTCGCCCGACGCGGGTTTTGCAGGTGGGCAAAGCGCAGGTAGGCCAGGTCCGGGTTATCCAGGCGTTCCTGGCCGTATTTGGAACTCAGGCAGGACAACCGCTCGGTATCGCCACGCTCTTCGATCCACGGCGAGCGCACATCAGCCAGGCCTTTGCGCACATCGATGATGACGTTGGGGTCGGTATAGGGGCCGGAGGTGTCGTAAACCACCACAGGGGCGTTGATTTCGCCGCCAAACTCGGTGGGGGTCACATCCAGGCTGATTTCCCGCATCGGTACGCGGATGTCGGGGCGCGAGCCCTGCACGTAGATTTTCTGCGAGCGGGTAAACGGCTGCACGGAACCGGAGTCGACCTTGGCCGATTCACTCAGGTGCACAGTATTTTTTGGTTTTGTACTTTTTATCTCAGTGCTCATCACGGGCTCTCCAACTGATCCAGGCGGTGGATTTTTGTCGGAGCGAACCTGTGACGGACGGACGCACTGGAATCAGTGCTGTGCTTGGCGCACGAGGGCTGTTCGATTGTCGAACAACATCCCGGACGAAGCACAAGAGGACTCGCCGGGTGACGAGAAATCTTGTTCCCTACGCAGGCGCTAACCTGATCAGGTTCAACGGGATCCGGTATTTACCGATCTCAGCCTTCCAACAAGGCACCCCGACAAGAACGCGGCCAGTCTAGACCATGGCGTGGGCAAATTGCCAATAGCGGTGCATTCAGCGTGATGAATGGCGTGATCGTGGGATTGTTGTGCGCAGGTCCGGCAACTACACTCGGGCACTGCTTCAAGGCTTGACGCCAGGAATGGCCAGCCTTAGCCTTGAGCGCTAAATTATTGCCGTAATATTTAAATTAGGGATCGCCTCATGCTGCGCAAACTTTCACTGGCTCTTGCCGTGTCTTGTGCGACCAACGGACTGGTCTGGGCAGCTGAAGCGCCCTTGTCCACCAACACCGATCTGGTCAGCGTTTATCAGGAAGCGGCGAGCAACAACGCCGACCTGGCCGCTGCCCGCGCTCAATATGGCGCGCAAAAAGAGGTGGTGCCCCAGGCGCGCGCAGGCTTGCTGCCGAACCTGTCGGCCGGCGCCGACAGTAACAATGTGCGCACCCAGATCGACCAGCCCGCCGCCACGGCCAACCGTGACGCCCACTCCTGGCGCGCTACCCTGAGCCAGCCGCTGTTCCGCGCCGATCGCTGGTTCCAGCTGCAAGCTGCCGAAGCCGTCAACGAGCAAGCCTCGCTGCAACTGTCGGCCAGTGAGCAGAACCTGATTTTGCAAAGTGCCGAGAGCTACTTCGCCGTGCTCCGTGCCCAGGACAACCTGGCGTCGACCAAGGCCGAAGAAAATGCCTTCAAGCGTCAGCTCGACCAGTCCAATGAGCGCTTCGATGTGGGCCTGTCGGACAAGACCGACGTGCTGCAATCCCAGGCCAGCTACGACACCGCCCGGGCCAACCGCATCGTGGCCCAGCGCCAGGTAGACGACGCTTTCGAAGCGCTGATTACCCTGACCAACCGCCAATACAACTCGATCCAGGGCATCGTCCATACGCTGCCGGTGCTGCCGCCGGCGCCGAACGACGCCAAGGCCTGGGTCGAAACCGCCGGGCGTCAGAACCTCAACCTGCTGGCCAGCAATTACGCCGTGACCGCCGCCGAAGAAACCCTCAGGCAGCGCAAGGCCGGCCACCTGCCGACACTCGATGCGGTCGCGCAATACGAAAAAGGCGACAACGACGCCCTGGGGTTCAGCAACCCGAATCAGTTGCCTATCCCGTACGGTGGCGATGTGTCGCAACGCACCATCGGCCTGCGTTTGAACATCCCGATCTACAGCGGCGGCCTCACCAGTTCGCAAGTGCGCGAATCCTATTCACGCCTCGACCAGTCCGAGCAACAGCGCGAGGGCCTGCGCCGCCAGGTGGTGGAAAACACCCGCAACCTGCACCGTGCAGTGAACACCGACGTGGAGCAGGTGCAGGCACGCCGCCAGTCGATCATTTCCAACCAGAGCGCGGTAGAAGCCACGGAAATCGGTTATCAGGTGGGCACGCGCAACATCGTCGATGTGCTGGACTCACAGCGCCAGTTGTATGCGTCAGTGCGTAACTACAACAACAGCCGCTACGACTACATCCTCGACAACCTGCGCTTGAAACAGGCCGCGGGCACCCTGAACCCAGGGGACCTGCAAGACCTGGCGCGCTACCTCAAGGCCGACTACAACCCGGACAAGGACTTCCTGCCGCCGGACCTGGCCAAGGCCGCTGCCGAACAGCTCAAGGCCCGCCCGGGCTATTAAGCTCACCGCATAACCAATGTGGGAGGGGAGCTTATCTGCTCCCTCATTTGATTTACGTGTCCATCATGCCAAACCATCCAGCAAGCGCTTAATCGCGCCTTGGTTGGCCGGCATCATCTTGAGCCCTGACCTGCGCCCTTCAGGGACAATTCGAATAACCGTCACGCCGACTCGGCCACGCCCTCTTCTATATTATCCACCTTTCAAAACTACCAGACGTCGCGATCACAGCTCCGATTGCGGACATTAAATAGGGCCGAATAATAGCCGTCGCTTATACAGTAAGAAAAATAAGTAATCTTCAAAGTAGGAGAATTATTAGTCTACTTTACCCACTGCGAAAACGCACTCAAACCCGCAGGAATGCTCGGAGGCAAAGTTATTAACTATTTCTTCAGGGTGATTACCGGTGACATACCATACACCAACCTCGGGGTGGCAAAGACTTTGGATCAAGCATAGAAAAAATAATATCTTTGGGCCAAATGGCATTAGAACAGGATTCGTGGTTTTTGAAAGCAAACTCACAACTTGCTCTAGCTGACCGAATGTCATCTCTGGATCGTCAACTTTATAGTAAATGGTCCTATTTTCAGCCTCTGAGCGATTGATGAGTTGCTGATTATTCTCAATCACTTTTGGAAGATAATCAGTCACAGGGGACTCTGGAACAAACACCCATTGATCATAAGGTTCAAAAAACTCAGATGCTCCCTCTGCTTTAAAAGGCTCATATCCCAATCCCAACACCAAACTAGTAGGTTTTGAATCAGCATGCGACCAACCAGAGAAATCACTATGCACCGCCTCTATACCTGCGTTCGCGCCTATATCATTCGGCGGAAGCGAATAACTGGCAATCGTATATTTAATCCGAATCTTCACAATACAACCGGAAAAAAAAGACAAAATCGACGACAATAGATGCGACATAACGTCACGTGGCATGCAAGAGATATCAAGCAAGACATTGACACATTTTCCATCAAGATCGACGCATCTCAAAACTTGCTCAAAGGCAGACAACTCAACATCTACAAATCCAAGGTCCTCCAGTTGTTTTGAAAACGAACTACCGGAAATTTTATTTTTAATAATTATCTTTTGAATAAATCGACCTTCAAAAGAGCTGGCAAAAAAACGAGCTCGATCATCGATACTTTGATTAGTTACAAAGACATCATAGCTGACATCGTCCGCTACCGACGAATCCCAATTACTCAGAGAAATCAATTCCATACTCACCTCAAAAAAGACTGATCTGCTCATTCAAAATAGGCTTTTGATCGCTCTTGGCTTTGGGCTTCGTAGCGATTTTTTCAATTTTTACGATAGGTACTACTGGCTCGCTTTTGAAATGCAACGCAGAACTAAGTCTAACTTGTTTATTGGATCTCAGAGGCAAGAAAAACAACGGAGCAAGACGGTAGCAAATTCGAACTTTTCGATCTTCAAGAGCCTTTCCACCTAACAGCAGACTCGAATCATCCGACGACGACGGATCAATAATAACTAATGCTCCGAGATGAATACATGTTTCTATTATTTCGCCGTACATTTCAGTAGCCTGCTTATCAACTACAAAAGACAACGATGGATCCGCAGTAAAGGAATTAACATAAATTTTATTATCCAGATGCGATGCAAGCTGCTCTATAAACTTAAATATTGTAATATTTTTAGAAGCCGCCGTGCCTACGGGGTACACCTTCAACATCGACATAAATCGCTTTGCAAAAGATTCAATCGATGAGTTTTGAACGCCCTGCTGCCGTACGCTAGTTGTTTTAGCTTTAGACTGTGAAACTTCAGCAGCTAAAGTATCAGCCAAATTCAAAATCCATCTTGGATTCCCCTCGGTAAGATCTAATAAATTAGGAAACCCTGAATATGGCTGAGTAGAAATTTTTGAACGACGAACTACAGAATTTGGACTCCAGCTTTTCAAAACATAATTTCTAAAATAAACCAGCGGCGATATTTTCCTAACTAAAGGCCCATTCTTTGAGTCATCAGAGGTAGAAAGCTCCGATATATTTATACCTTTTTTATCTAGAAACTCTTTAAACGATTCATCCTTGACGCTAAGCTCTGAAAATTGCTGCCGCTTTTGCTCCAGCGATAACTTTCCCTCTGCAACTTCATCTTGCTCTGCATTCTTAGACCAATCTAAAGCCTCCTCAATAGACTGGGAGTCATCTACTAGCCCTCTTGCTACTAATGAGGCTCTCAATAGTCTACTCGAAAAAACTCTTATCTGATCCCTATCCGTATGCCATAAACGAACCACCTTGAAATCATTGCCCGGAGTAGGATCAGAGGTATCAAGTTTGGAAAGCAACTCCGTCTTGGTTCCTGTAGGGCTTATAGAATATTTAAAAAGCAAATTACCAAATGTCGACCTTAAAGGTGCAGTAATTAATCGGAGCAACTCCTCGGGAACAATTTCCAACTCATCGACCAACAGTGCCCATTTCTGAGCAGGACAACCAAAAATATCATTTACTATTTCTACCGCACCACCAAGAGCATCGAGCCAACTAATCCCCAAAAATAAGTTTTCACCCATCAAACGTTCTATACTTACTCCACTAGTTAAGCTCAGCGCAATACGAGGTAGAAAAGATTGACAGAGGCGTAACTCCTGCTTCAAAGCACGAAATGATGGTATATCCGTCTGAACGCCCCATATGCGCGCTAAAGCCCTTACAATCTCAGCCTCCTCAACCCGAGAGATAAAAAAGCCGTCTGCTCCTGGAAACTTAATCTCACCAAGTGCTATAGCTTGTTCCAACGCATCTAAAAATGAAATGCAAACAGAACCAGAAAATGCCGCCTCACATATCAGCGAACGTTCGGAACTTGAGGTAATCCCACCTAATTTAATCGCCAACTGCTTAGCCCAACGAATATCAGCCGGAACAAATACACCTATAAAGTCGACTCTACGCCGATTTTCTGAGTTTAGCTCTCTCCATGTCTTTAATGCCTGAACTTGCAACATCTTCAGAAGGGTAGTTTTCCCGCTCCCTCTGGCACCTACAAGCAGGCAATGATTATTATCTAATAATTGGTCGAATTGGGGAGGAGGAATGAAGGCCTGCGCCACTTGAATAGATGTGAGGTGCCGAGCGTTGAAAGTTTCATTTGATGAGCTCATTAGGGTAGTCATGATATCGATAGCTGCTCAGGGAACCAATGATCCGGCTCTGTTAGTCCTTTAATACCGAGTTTTAGAAGCGCCACTCTCAAAGACTTGATATCGCCAGGCGTTAGATAGTTCAAGTCACTTATCTTTGCTTTTAACTCCGCCCAAGTGAACCAGGGCTCACTGGAAATCGTCTCTCTTATCATGACTGCTAGTTTGGGCACATCTAATCTTCGACTTAAATCAAATCCACATAAATTTGGAAGCCCTTGACTAACATTAACTACTGGTTTCCACTCGGTTAACTCCCAACAAAAAGAATTGAAGCGAGCTTTCAATCTTTCATCACCAATAGCGTCCTCATGCGTTTCAAAATCCACTATATAAAATTGATTCTTTGTCTTAGTAGCCATGTCACCTTTTAAACCAGCACCAAAACTTCCCGCGCCAAATATCATCGGAGAATGGTCACTATCCCCCTGCCGAATAAGCCTTTGATAATGTTTATGCCCATGAACCACTAACCAGTCCAATCCTGTTTCTTCCAACATATTTAAGAAGTGGACACCGTTAAACATCGGTTCCCTGCCCAAATCAACACCCTGCTCTTCATGATTGTTAGGTGGGTGATGGATGAGGACAAATCGAAAAACCTTATCTTTAGCAAGATCACCAAGTGTAAGACGAAGTTCTTCGAGAGCAGACTGCCCAACACGCCCTCGTTCAAACTCATTAGCAAGTTGTGTAGAATGAAAGTGGCACGAGTTCACAATAAGAACCAACCAGCTATCTCCAACTATTACCTCATACCCTCTCCCCCAATAGACCCACCGCTGATGAGGCAATGCAAATACTGCGGGATAACCTTCCGTTTTTAGCAGATGTTCTTGAGGGTCAACGTGCAACTCTACATTACCCGGGGTTTTATTTATATCAGCAGAGCGAGATACTATTTCGTGATTACCTGTTGAAGCGATTAAATGCTTAGCACCCAAATTTCTACTGAGATTATTGAGATCTCCCCAACCAGAACTAAAACTCTCAATACAGGCTCTAGTTGTTATATCGCCAGGGCAGAGGACAAGATCGACACTATCAATCCCTTGCTCTCTTAAGAACCCGGACAACCTATCCATCGGGTCAATCTTATTTCCACTCGAACAAACTTCGGGCTTAGGACTTAGCTGACCATCCTTCACATAATGAAGATCTGTTATTACCGCGACTCTTAATTTATTCGTCATTTACGAAATTCTTTATTAGAACCTCATCAACCTTCATTCGCCCCTTAGAAAATCCCGACACACTTCGCCCCACAGAAACTGTTTCTATATACCAGCTCGAGAACACTTGTCGAATTAAGGGTATATCTGCATAAGAGAGTAAAATTTTTGCCCCTCTTGCAGATGCTTGCACTAGGGCAGCATGAAGACGCTCAATATCACTTTCAGCAAATTTAACTTGCCCATACTCACCTCGATCCTTAACATTACGTCCGGCGTAAGGTGGATCTAGATAGATAAAATCATTTAGCCGTGCCCGATCTATAATAGCTTCAAAATCACTTGTCTCGAATTTAACTTTTCGCACAAATCGACTGAAATCCATTATCTCATTAGCGGATGGTACGCTGGTCAACTTAGAACCATACGGAACATTAAAATGCCCCAACTTATTAGTACGATAAACACCATTAAAACAATGTCTATTTAGAAAGAAAAACCTGACAGCCCTTTCTTTTTTAGTCAGGCTCGATGGATTTAGACTACGAAGCCTATAATAATTTTCTTCGGTTGACTCAAGCTTAGCCATTTCATTAGAAATGTAACTCGGACTAACTTTTACAACTTTATAAAAATTAATTAGTTCGTCATTTATATCAGACAAAACTGCTTGCGACGGTGGAAGCTCAAGAAACAGACTAATAGAGCCGCAAAAAGGCTCTATATATCTTTCGAAGCTTACAGGAACACTTTTTTTGATAACCGGAATTAACCTTTTCTTACTTCCAGCCCATCTAACTAAGGCGCGTTTCGGGATTATCATTAATTTTTTGATTCTATGAGTTAATTTCTTTCAGGTTCTCAGAGCACATGCTCTGGCCCCCCTTTGAGTTCCTTATACCTTTAACGCATAGCGTTTAGCAAAAGGTAAAATTGGGCTTCCCAATTTTCATGCTGTGTTACAACGAATACATGAGTGTGGAAGTGCACCGCTAAAGGCCTACATAGCTATCAGGTCAACCAATTTGTCCAGCAAGCGCTTCAACGCGCCCTGATTAGCCCGCATCACCTTGAGCCCCGCCTCTGCCATCCTGCGCGCATCCTGCGGCAGCTCGAACAGCTGCCTCACCGCTTCGGCCAAACCTTCTGCGTCATCCACCTCGCGCAACGCCCCGGCGTCGCGCATCATCGCGGTGATGTCGAGGAAGTTGAATACATGGGGCCCCATGATCACCGGCTTACCCAAAGCCGCCGGCTCCAGCGGATTGTGCCCCCCCGTCGGCACCAGGCTACCGCCGACAAAGGCACTGTCGGCCAAGGCGTAGAGGAATAGTAATTCGCCCATGGTGTCGCCAAGCAAAATCGAGGTTTGCGCGCTGACCGGCTCGCCACAGGAGCGACGTACAGTGGCATAGCCCTGCTGCACGCAACGCTCAAACACCGGGCCAAAGCGTTCCTGGTGACGCGGTACTAAAATCAGCAACGCATTGGGGTAGCTGGCGAGCAATTGGCGATGCGCCGCAAGCACCACTTCATCTTCGCCTTCGTGGGTACTGGCCGCGATCCACACTGGCCGGTCGCTGGCGCCCCACTGTTCACGCAGGTCAGCGGCGCGGGCCGTCAATTGGGGGTCGATGGTCAGGTCGAATTTGATCGAGCCAGTCACCTCCACCGTTTCAGGCCGTGCGCCCAGACTGCGAAAGCGCTCCGCCTCGGTTTGCGTCTGCACGGCGAACAGGCTCATTTGCGCCAGCATCGGCGCCGTCAGCTTGGCAAACCGGGCGTAGCCCTTTGCCGAACGCGCCGACAACCGTGCATTGGCCAGCGCGACCGGGATACCGCGTTGAGCGCAGGCATGGATATGGTTGGGCCATAGCTCGGTTTCCATGATCACCGCCAGCTTGGGCTGCACACGGTCGAGAAAACGCTTGGCGGCGCAAGGCAAGTCGTAGGGCAAGTAGCAATGCTGGATGCGCGGCTCATTGGCGAACAACGCCTGGATACGCTCGGAACCGGTAGGCGTCATGCAGGTGACAGTGATCGGCAGTTGCGGATACCGCGCCAGCAAAGCGCGAATCATCGGCGCGGCGGCAATGCTTTCGCCCACCGAAACGGCGTGCACCCAGATGCCGCCGGGGCGCATCACCGGCAAGCCATAGGAAAACCGTTCGCCCACACGCTTGGCATAGGCCGGTGCCTTGCGCGCGCGCAGCCATAAACGTAAGGCCACCAACGGCAGCGCCAGGTAAAACAGACAGCTGTAGAGAGTTCTATTCATGGCGGCGGAGTTTATCGGCTTTTTCAGTCGATCGCCTGCAAGCACTCGGCAAATCGTTTGGCCAGGAAGCGAGCGGCGGGCCCCAGATGCTCATCGCGCCTCCATACCAGTTCCACGACCAGCGCCGGCGGTGTCCATTCGCTGGCTAACTCGACCATCTGTTGTTGGTAGGTCGGGTATTGCACGATGTGCCGAGGCAGCCAGGCCCAGCCCAGGCCGCTCATCAGCCATTCGGCCAATACGTAGAAGCTGTCGGCGCGCCACACCAGAGGGCTGGCCGCTTCGCTGCCGGGATAGACGCTGGTCTGGGTCGACATCAGCAACTGCCGATGCTGGGCCAAATGCTGGCAAGTCACGTAAGTTTCCTTGGCCAGCGCATGATTCACCCCGCATACCGTGACCATTTCCACACTGCCCACTACCCGCCGCTCAAGGGCCTCCGGGATTTGGTCGTGATAGAACAACAACCCAAGGTCCGCCTGGCGCTCCACCAGCTTGCGCGCCACATCGCCCTGGGCGGCGCTGGACAGCTGCACTTCCAGGAGCGGGTATTGCACCGCCAGCGCCTCCAGGCTGTCGAGCACCGGCTGAAACAACATCGCCTCATCCTGGGCCAGCCGCAGGCAGGCTTCCTCGCCGCGGGTGAGGGACAGCGCCCGGCCGTTAAGCCGCTCGCATTGGCGCAGCACTTCACGTGCTTCTTCCAGCAACACGCTGCCGGCTTCGGTCAGGCGTGGCTGGCGGCCGCTACTACGCTCGAACAGGCTGACGCCCAGGTCCGCCTCCAGCAGGGCGATGCCATTGCTGACCGCCGATTGCGCCTTGCGTTGCCCGCGCGCTACGGCAGAGAACGAACGCTGCTCGGCAACGCTGACAAACAGGCGCATCTGTTCCAGATCCCACTGCACGCTCATGGCTGAACCTATCTTTAATTCGGATAGGTAATGACTTTACCGCATCTGTTGAACCTCTAGAATGCCGACCTTATCAAACCAGCTTCACCTTGAGGATTGCCCCATGAACGCCGCCTACTGCTACCTGGCCATTGCCATTTGCTCGGAAGTGATCGCCACCGTCTCCATGAAAGCGGTCAAAGGCTTGAGCACACCGATCCCGCTGCTGCTGATGATCGCGGGTTATGGCGTAGCGTTCTGGATGCTCACCCTGGTGGTGCGCACCGTACCCGTGGGCGTGGCTTACGCGGTCTGGGCAGGGCTGGGGATTGTGATGGTCAGTGTCGCGGCGCTGTTCATCTACGGGCAGAAGCTGGATGTGCCGGCGATGCTGGGCATGGGCTTGATCGTGCTGGGCGTGGTGGTGATTCAGCTGTTCTCGAAAACCGCCGGGCACTGACCGTCACTCAACAGCCTGTATACTGCGCCTCTTGTCTTGAACACTGAGGTCGCCGATGCCATCCGTTATTTCCACCGACGTTCTGATTGTCGGCGCCGGGGTTGCCGGGCTCTGGCTCAATGCGCGCCTGCGCCGCCAGGGGTTTTCCACGGTACTGGTAGAAAGCGCCAGCCTGGGCGGCGGGCAAAGCGTGAAGTCCCAGGGGATCATTCACGGCGGTGCGAAATACGCCCTGCATGGCGCCCTCACCGGCGCCTCCGAAGCCATTGCCGACATGCCGCGGCGCTGGCGTGAAGCCCTTGCGGGTGACGGTGAGCTGGATCTGTCTGGTGTGCGCGTGTTGTCCCAAGCGCATTATTTGTGGTCCCCGGGCACCCTCGCCGGCAACCTCACCAGCTTTTTTGCCAGCAAGGCCGTGCGCGGCCGCGTTGATCAGGTCAAGGGCGAAGAGCTGCCTGCTGCCCTGCAAGACCGCCGCTTCAAGGGCAAGGTCTATCGTCTGGCGGAGTTGGTGGTGGACGTACCGAGCCTGATCGAACGCCTGGCGCAACTGGCGGGTGACGGCTTGCTCGCAGGCCAGCAAATCGAGCCGTTGCTGGACGGTAATACGCTGGTGGGCTTGAAGGTCGATGGCCGCGAGATCCGTGCCCAGCGCATCGTGCTGAGCGCCGGCGCCGGCACCGCTGACCTGCTCGCGGCCCTGGGCCTGAGCCAGCCGGCCATGCAAAAGCGCCCGTTGCATATGATCATCGCCAAAGGCCCGGGCCTGAAGCCGCTGTATGCCCATTGCCTGGGCGGCGGTACCAAGCCACGCATCACCGTAACCACCCACCCGGCCGCCGATGGCAACTGGGTGTGGTACCTGGGCGGGGATATCGCCGAGGCCGATGGCGTGGCGCGTACGCCTGACGAACAAATTGCCACCGCCCAGAAAGAGCTGGCGCACCTGCTGCCCTGGATCGACATGAGCCAGACCCGGTGGGCGACCCTGCGGGTGGAGCGCGCCGAGCCGCTGCAATCGGGGCTGAGCCGGCCCGACAACGCCTTTCTGGCCGAAGACGGCCGCCTGCTGGTCGGTTGGCCGACCAAACTGGCCCTGGCACCGGACTTCGCCGACCGCGTCCTCCACGCTCTGGAGCGAGACGGCATTCGCCCCGGCGCCAGCACCCCACTGCCCGAACTGCCAAAACCGGCTATCGGCCAACCCGCCTGGGAGCAACTGTTGCCATGAGCCTGCCAACCCTGCACGACCTGCATCGCCCGTTGGGCAGCACCGGCCTGCTGGTGTCGCCATTGGGACTGGGCACCGTCAAGCTGGGCCGCGACCAGGGGGTCAAATACCCCAGCGGCTTTCAGATTCCCGGCGACGACGAGGCGCGAATGCTGCTGCGCCAGGCTCGCGAGCTGGGCATCAACCTGATCGACACCGCCCCCGCCTACGGCATGAGTGAGGAACGCCTGGGCCCGTTGCTGCGTGGCCAGCGCAACGAGTGGGTGATTGTCAGCAAGGTCGGCGAAGAGTTTGCCGATGGCGTGTCCCGTCACGACTTCAGCGCGGCCCATACGCGAATGTCGATCGAACGCAGCCTGAAACGCCTTGAAACGGATTTTATCGATTTGGTGCTGGTGCACTCCGACGGTAACGACTTGCACATCCTCAACGACTGCGAGGTTTACCAGACCCTGGCCCAACTGAAGAAGGACGGCAAGATCGGCGGTTTCGGCTTCTCCGGCAAAACCGTCGAAGGCGGCATAAAGGCCCTGGAACAGGGCGATTGCGCGATGGTCACCTACAACCTCAATGAACAGGCCGAGAAAGCCGTGATCGATTACGCGACCACCCATGGCAAGGGCATCCTGGTAAAAAAAGCCCTGGCCAGCGGTCACGTGTGCCTGGAGCCAGGAATGGATCCAATTCATGCCAGTTTCCAGCTGTTGTTTGCGCAAACGGGCGTCGCCAGTGCTATTGTCGGGACCATTAATCCGCTGCACCTGGCCCATAACGTGGCAACCGCTGCCCGAGTCATCCGTCAACTCTGATGCCGCCCACGCGGCCGACCCCGTCGCACAAAGGAGCCGACATGCCGCGTACGCTCATAAGAAAGAACCCCAGTAACTTCAAGACACTGCCGCTGCACGTAGAGGCCACCCCCGAAGGCCTGAGCTACCAGAGCGTCGGCATGCCGCTCAACTTTGCCCAGACCCTGCAACGGCGCAAGCCGGTGGAGGTGCCGGATGCCGAACGCTTCGCCCTGGAACTGGCGAACCTCGGCGTCTCGGTGCGCCTGACACTGCACTGGCAAAACAAGGATTACTGGGTGCTGGTGCGCCAGCGTCGTCAGGACCGCGGCGATGTGGTGCTCAAGCTGATCTCCGGCTACGTACCGGCCCATGAACTGAACCTGCCGCTGCACACCGCGATCCAGGAAATTGCCGAAGAGTGCCTGCTGGAGACACCTGAAGGCTGGCTCGGCGGGCGCTTCAATGACACCTGGCTACCGGCGCCCTACTCCGCCGCCCTGCATTACCGCGAAGCCCTACCGTTTCGCCTGAGCCCCCTGTCCGGCGCCGCACGCCCGGTACGCTGCGCCACCACGCAACTGATCGAGCGCCCACGGGCCTATGTGCACCTGCCGACGGCATCGCTGCAATTGATTTATGACCTGCGCCTGGAAGTGCCAAAGGAAGCCAAGTCCCTCAGTTTGTTCCATGTGGATGAACGCCTGGAAGGTGACCAACTGGTGGCGCGCCTGGATCGTCAGCGCCCGGATCTGTACCTGATGCCATTGAAAGACGGCGAGCCGTTGGCCGAACTGTATACCGTCAAGAAAGATCAGCTGTACCCGGCCAGCACACGCGGTTTGTACCTGGCGGAAAGCTTTGCCCAGCAAGAGGGCTGGCTGGTGCGCGATGAGCGGATTCGCTGGAAGGATTGGCTGCGCCAGCAAGGCCTGGCAGAGCCGGAAAAGGACTCGAAACTCAAGCGCCTGACCGGCAAGGCGCGGCAGATGCTGCGCAAGATCGTACCTAAGAAAAACATCAGGAGCTGATGCGCTAACCTTTCATTGAGGCGCGAGGAGGACGGTTCTGTCCACCTCGGCTCATGCAGGTAAAACCGTCAGCTGTTCAACAGGCGCTCCAGCCCCACTTTCAACGGGGTAGGCTCGGGCGGCGTGAAACTGGCCAACAACCGTTGGTTATTCGCCCTTGAATGCCGAATATCGCCCGAGCGCGCCGCTTCATATGTCACAGCAGGCAACGAGCCCAAGGCCTCTTCCAGCGCCTGCAGAACCTGCCTGAGGGTGGTGGTGCGGCTCCAGCCGACGTTAATGGCCCCCAAGGGAGCGTCTGGCACTTCAACGGCCTGCACCAGCACATTGACTAGATCTTCCACATACATGAAATCGCGGGTCTGCTCACCATCGCCGTACACGGTGATAGGCAAGCCACGCTGGGCACGCTCGCTAAAGATGCTGATCACGCCGGAGTACGGCGATGACGGATCCTGGCGGGGTCCGAAAATATTGAAGAAACGAAAAATCACCGGCTCCAGCCCATGCTGGCGGCGGTAAAAATCAAAATAGTACTCGCCAGCCAACTTGTCCGAAGCATAGGGCGTCAATGGGGCTTTAGCTGTCTGCTCGTCAATCGAAGCACCTTCACCATTGTTGCCATACACAGCTGCGCTGGAGGCAAATACCACACGCTTCACACCGGCCTTGCGCATACCTTCGCAGACATTCAAGGTGCCGACGAAATTGCTCTGATGGGTGCTGACGGGATCATCCACCGATGCTTGTACCGAAGCTACAGCCGCCAAGTGCACCACCGCCGTCACACCAACAAGGGCCCGCGCCACCTCTTCGGCATTGGCGACGTCACCTTCAAGCAGTTCGACTCGCTCGTTATCGAGCGGCAAATTGCTTCGCTTGCCAGTGGACAGGTTATCCAGCACGCGGACCCAATAGCCTCCAGCAAGCAGCGCATCAACCAAATGTGAGCCGATGAAGCCAGCGCCGCCAGTGATCAGAACCCACTTTTTAGTATCAATCATTATTACGGATCTTCTCGACGATAGCGGTGGTTGAGCTGTTTTCAACTAGGCCCAGCACTTTGACCTTACCGCCGTAGGCGCTGACGATATCCGCCCCCACGACCTGGTCGACGGTATAGTCACCACCCTTTACCAGCACGTCAGGCTTGACCTGGGCCAGCAGATTTTGCGGAGTATCCTCGGAGAAGCTGATCACCCAGTCCACCGCGCCCAGGCCCGCCAGCACCGCCATGCGCCGGTCAACACTGTTGATCGGACGGCCCGGCCCCTTCAGGCGGCTGACCGAAGCATCATCGTTGACCGCGACGATCAAGCGATCGCCTTGGGCACTCGCCTGCTCCAGGTAGGTCACATGCCCGGCGTGCAGGATGTCAAAGCAACCGTTGGTGAACACAATGCTTTCGTTATGGGCACGTGCATCGTCAATCGCCAGCAGCAACTGCTCCAGGCCCAGCACGCCGCGCTCCGAGCCTTCGGAGCGCTGAATCGCACGGCGCAACTCCGGTGCGCTGATGGCCGCGGTACCCAGCTT
This sequence comes from Pseudomonas sp. W2Jun17, assembly GCF_023127795.1. Classification (NCBI taxonomy): domain Bacteria; kingdom Pseudomonadati; phylum Pseudomonadota; class Gammaproteobacteria; order Pseudomonadales; family Pseudomonadaceae; genus Pseudomonas; species Pseudomonas sp. W2Jun17. The sequence continues at coordinate 191,194 of NZ_SPKO01000025.1, forward strand.
GCCCACCACAATGCCCGCCGCCAGGTTGGCCAGGGCCACGGCGTGGGGCAGTTCCTCACCGGCCGCGATAGACGCCGCCAGGGTGGAAATCACGGTGTCACCGGCACCGGTAACGTCGAACACTTCACGGGCCCGCGCCGGCAGGTGCATGGCCGGATGGTCAGGTCGCAGCAGGGTCATACCGTGCTCGCCACGGGTCACCAGCAAGGCGCCCAGATCAAGCTCGGCCATCAGCGCCGCGCCCTTGCTCACCAGTTCGTGCTCATCGGCACAACCGCCGACGATGGTTTCGAACTCACTGAGGTTAGGCGTCAGCAGGCTGGCGCCTCGATACACCGAGAAATCCTTGCCCTTGGGATCGGCGAGTACCGGAATGTTGCGAGCCTTGGCGGCCTGGATCAGCACCTGGTGATTCTGCAAGGCGCCTTTGCCGTAGTCGGACAATACCAGCACCTTGATACCTTCGAGCAGCGCCTCGACCTGGTCGCCGAGGGCCAGGGCGTCGGTGGCGAAGGGCTCTTCAAAATCGATACGCAGCAATTGCTGGTGACGGCTCATGACCCGCAGCTTGACGATCGTCGGCTGATGGGCGATGCGCTGGAACAGTGCACGCACGCCGGCCCCCTGCAGGCTGTTGGCCAGGCTTTCGGCAGCTTCGTCGTCGCCGGTCACACCCACCAGGGAAGCCGGGGCACCGAGGGCGGCAATATTGAGAGCGACGTTGGCAGCGCCACCCGGGCGGTCTTCGATTTGCTCGACCTTGACGACCGGTACCGGAGCCTCAGGGGAAATCCGTGAGGTACCACCATGCCAGTAACGGTCGAGCATGACATCGCCGACCACCAAGACAGCGGCTTGATTGAATCGCGGCATGGACAACTTCATGGAGCAACCCACATACAAAATGAACAGGGGCGCGATATTAGCACAGGGTTTGCGGTCGCTTGCGCGCACTGCAGGCCAAATGTGGAAGGGGGCTTGCGCCCGATGGCGGTGTATCAGCTTGCACAAATGCCGGCTGATCCACCGCTATCGGAGGCAAGCCCCCTACATTAGCTCTGTGTCGCTGCTGGATCAGGTGATGTCAGCCGCTACTGGCGCATCCAGCCCCATGGCATGCAGGCGAGCGTAATAGCCGTTCTGCGCCAGCAACTCGCCGTGGGTGCCGCGCTCGACAATCCGCCCGTCATCCATAACCAGAATCAGGTCGGCTTTCTCGATAGTCGACAATCGGTGCGCGATCACCAAGGTCGTACGGCCTTGCATGACTTTGTCCAGTGCCGCCTGGATATGCCGCTCGGACTCGGTATCAAGGGCCGAAGTGGCCTCGTCGAGAATCAGCAGCGGCGCGTTCTTGAGCAAGGCGCGCGCAATCGCCAGGCGCTGACGCTGGCCGCCGGACAACAGCACGCCGTTCTCACCGACCTGGGTATCGAAGCCTTTGGGCAACTGGTCGATGAAGTCCTTGGCATTGGCATCCGCCGCCGCCGCTTCAACGTCGGCGCGGGGCGCACCGGCCAGGTCGCCGTAGGCGATGTTGTTGGTTACGGTGTCGCTGAACAGGGTCACGTGCTGGGTGACCTGAGCAATATGCTTGCGCAGGTTGAGCAGCTTGTAGTCTTCGATCTCTACGCCATCGAGCAGGATCTCACCGCTTTCATGGTGGTAGAAACGCGGGATCAGGCTGGCCAGGGTCGACTTGCCGCTGCCTGAACGGCCCACCAGAGCGATCATCTGCCCAGGCTCGGCGGTGAAGCTGATGTCCTTGAGCACATGGCGTTCGGTGCCTGGGTAGGTGAAGTTCAGATTGCGCACTTCCAGGCGGCCATTGACCTTGTCGCGCTCGATGGTGCCGTGGTCGACCTCAACGTCTTCGTCCAGCTGTTCAAAGATGCTCTCGGCGCCCGCAACACCTTTCTGGATGGTCGAACTGACCTCCGAGAGCTGACGGATCGGCTTGGGCAACAAGCCAGCCAGGGTGATGTAGGCCACCATGTCACCCGCCGAGGCATCGCCACGCAGATACAGGACCAGGAACATCAGCACGGCCATGGCGGAGTAGATCACCAACTGCAGCGCCGGGGTGTAGATCGCCCCGGTGCGAGTCATGCGCAGTTGCTTGTTGGTGTTGCTCTGGCTGGCCTTGAAAAAGCGCTTCTCTTCGTAGACTTCGCCACCAAAGCTGCGCACTACGCGGTAGCCCTGGATGGTTTCCGAGGCCACGTGGGTCACGTCGCCCATGGCCACCTGGATCTTCTTGCTCTGCTTGCGGAATTTCTTGCTGGCGGTGCTGACCATTACCGCAATCAACGGCAGGATCGCGATCATGACCAGCGTCAGGCGCCAGTTCATGTACAGCAGGGAGGCGAACAGGAAGATCACCGTCATGCCTTCGCGAATTACCACCTTGATGGCATCGGTTGCCGCACCCGTGACCATGGTCACGTTGAAGGTGATGCGGGAAATCAGGTGCCCGGAGTTGTGGTTATCGAAGTAACGGTTGGGCAGCGTCAACAAGTTGTTGAACAACTGCACCCGCAGGTCATGGACCAGCCCCAGGGAGACCTTGGCCAACAGATAGTTGCCCAGGAACGAACCCAGGCCCTGCCAGGCCGCGATCAGGATGATCAGCAGCGGCACCGCCTGCAGCAGTTGCAGATCGCGCAGGAAGGGTACGGTGGGGAACAACACGGCTTCCGGATTGGAAAGGCCGTCTACAAAGTACTTGAGGATGTAACCCAGCATCGGTTGGGTCGACGCGAAAATCAGAAATCCAAGGATACTCAACGCGAACAAGCCCATGTAGGGCTTAACGTAACTGAGCAGGCGGAAGTATATTTTCAAGCTCGAAGGGCTTGCGCTCGGACTGGAGTCGGTCATATCACGCGGCGTTTTGAAAAAGGAGGCTGACTTTAGCACAGCTTCTCTGTTGTACTTGCACCCGGTATACCCGCGGCCCGGTTGGATCTGACCGGCGACATTACATAGCCACTAGCTTAAGATGGTTGGCTTTCTATTTGTGGAATGGCTCTACTGTATGCACTCCAAGCGCCTTATCTATGGCTCAAACCGCGTTTTCGACTTCCTGGTCCTTTGGATTTTACCTGTTGGCTTGCTGCTGCTCCTGAGTGCACTTTTCTTCGTCGGCAATCGTAATGTCCTGCACCGGATCGTCTACATCCTGTTCAGCGTACCGACCTTGTTTTTACTGTGCATGCGCCCCCGGGAGCTCAGGGATCTGCTACGAGAGCCCCTGGCTATCGCCTTTCTAGCCTTTTCCGCCTGGGCCTTGGCCAGCCTGCTCTGGAGCCCTGAGCCCAGTTCCGATACCGACCTTTTCAAGCGGCCGCTCAATACCTTCATGCTGTTTGGCGGCTGCGGGCTCCTGCTGCATTACCGTAATGAACTGTTCAAGCCGATCTTCTTTGGTGCCGCCGTCATTGCGCTGGTGGTAAGCCTGTGCAACCTGGTGGTGTTCGTCAAATCATTCCAGCCCGGCATGCGCATGATCGGCGGCCTTGGCGCCCTCGACAACCCGTTGCTCAGTTCGCACCTTTTTGGTTTTTTCACTGTGTATTGGCTGTACGCCTGCATGACCACCCAGCGCTTGAAGGTATTGTGGTTCAGCGTACCGGCCCTGGCGATCATGACGGCGGCGGTGCTGGCGACCGGCTCACGCACGCCGCTGGTGGCGTTGACGCTGGCGATCCTGTGGATGAGCTTTGTCAGCCGCAACCGCCGCTCGGCATTGCTTCTCGGCGGTATGGTCCTGGGTGCCGTCGCGCTCCTGGTGCTCTACCCCGAATCGATCACTGAACGAGGCAGCTCATTCCGCCTTGAACTGTGGAGCATGTCGTTGCGGCTTATCGCCGAACACCCGTGGATCGGTCACAGTTACGACTCCGAACTGTTCCTGACCCTGGCAGATGGCGACCAACTGCGCGAACCCCACAGCTTTGCGCTCGGGGTGCTCTACTACGTCGGTATCATCGGCTTTATTCCGTGGATCTTCATGCTCGGGTGGGGCCTGTATAAGGGCCTGAAGGAGCGCGCGCAGCCGTTGTTCATCCTGGCATCGTCGCTGCTGGCCTATGGCATCGGCGCTGGCCTGACCGAAGGCGGCGGCATTCTGTCGCGGCCCAAGGAACATTGGTTCGTACTCTGGATTCCGTTGGCAATTATCACAGGTCTGAGCCTCGCCCAGCGCCACCGCAGCCTGCTGCGCATGCCGGTACAGAACATCAAGGCCCCGGCTTTCGAGCAGCTGTGCAGCAACGCCCATGTCATTGAAGCCGATGGCCTGGGCCCCAAAGTACTGCGCCTGCAAGACGGTAATTTCCTCAAGGTGTTCCGCCCCCGCCGCTGGTACACCTCCGGCAGTTTCAACCCCTATTCCGAGCGCTTTGCCAGCAACAGCGAGCAACTGCGTACCCTGGGGATCCCCGCTCCGCAAATCCTCGGGCTGTATCGTTTGCCCGATGCCAGCAGTGCCGTCACCTACACCCCCCTGCCCGGCCTGACTTTGCGCCAAGCGTTGCAAAGCCTGGACAGCAGCCTGCGCGAATCACTGGTGGAGCGTTTTGGCCGGTTCATGGCGCAGTTGCACGAGCGTGGGGTGTACTTTCGCTCGTTGCACCTGGGCAATGTGTTGTTGATGGACGATGGCGAGTTCGGCCTGATCGACATCGCTGACCTGCGCATCTACCCCTCTTCACTGCGTTATGCGCTGCGCCAACGTAACCTGCGTCACATGCAGCGCTACCCACAAGACCGCAACTGGCTGTTCGAAACGCATTTCGAACAACTGGTCAAAGGGTATGCCTCGGTGGCAAGCCCGGCCGCCACTGCGAAAATCCGCGAGCAGGTACAGGGCCTGTAGCAGGAGGGATGGCGCCGTTTCAGTTCCTGAGCGGCGCCAGATACAACCTCACCAACCCACGCAAGGTCTTGCGCCCCCAGAACTTCAACGGGATCTGCTTGAGAATCTCGCGCGCCAACGGGCGGTCGCGGTCGGCGGTCTTGAGGAACATTGAGTTCAGGAAGTTGTAGCGCACCTGATCATAGGCCGGGTGATCGCTGAACAATGCGTAAGTCTTGAGAATGTTCTGGATCATGTAACGGTGGTTCTTGTACGTGTTGGTAGCGTGCTGGCGATATTTGGCCATCACCACACCCAAAGCGTCGATGGTATAGCCCGCCGCCGTGATCTTCAGCTGGATCAACAAGTCCTCCAGGGGAATCTGCGGGTCGAACCCGCCGACCTCCTCCAGTACGTCGCGACGAATCAGCATGGTCGGCGCCGGCGGAAAGGGCTTGCGGTCCAGGAATATGTCGTCGAAGTCGAGGCTGCGAAACGGCACGTCGCGACGTTGCTTCTTCTCCGGGTGCAGGTTGCCGTCACCGTCGATCAGCTCGATATTGCCGGCGCACATGCCCACCTTCGGCTTGCCCTCCATGTACGCAACCTGAGTGGCGAGACGGTCTGGCAACATGATGTCATCCGAACCGAACGGCGCGATCAGGCTACCCTTGGCACGAGCGATCGCACCGTTCAAGGTGGCGCTGAGGCCTTGGTTCTGCTGCACCTGGAAATCAAAGCCGTGCTCGGCCTGCAAGCGCTGGATGCGTTCGACGCTGTCATCCTTGGAACCGTCATCCACCACCAGCAGTTCGATATTGGGGTAGGTCTGCCCCAGCACACTGAGGATGCTCTGTTCGATGTACTGGCCATGGTTATAGGAGGCGATGATCACCGAGACCAGGGGCTGTTGCTGATTCATGCTCTACCTACTTCACGCAAACCGGTTTCAATCAGGGTCAGGTACTTGTGCTTGAACTCGTCAAGGGTGTGGTTGGCCTCCAGATAGCGGAACACCTCTTCACCCTTTTCGCGCAGCTGTTCATCGCTCAGTGCCAGATAAGTATCCAGGGCTGCAGCCAACTGCTCGACGTTGCCCGGGTCATGGGACAACCCACCCGCGCCCTGCACCAGGGGCAGCATTGCCGGTCCGTTGGAGGCAATCACCGGCAGATGACCGCTCATGCCTTCCAGCAGCGCCAGGCCCAGGCCCTCGAATAGCGACGGCATGGTCCAGATGTCGAAGCCGCGCACGTACTTCATGCCGTCTTCGCGAAAGCCCAGTAAGTGCGCACGACCGTTCAGGCCCAGGCGTTCGATATCGGCACGCAAATCGGCTTCGGCGCGCCCGGAACCAATGATGCCCACCTGCGCCTCAGGGTATTTATCCTTGAGCGTGGCGAAGGCCTGCAGCAGATGAGTATGGCCCTTGATCGGCACCAGGCGGCCCAGAGCGCCGATCATCCGTGCTTCCATTGGCAGGCCCAGGGCCTTGCGTGCGTCCTCACGGGACAGTTGCAAGGCTTCTGCCTGGGGAATGTCGATGGCGTTGGTGACGTAGCTGGTGTTTTCACGGGTGAACCCACAGTTGAGGTCCACCAGGTAGTCCTTCACCGCTTCCGACACGCCGACAAAACGCCAGGCCGGGCTGACCCAGCGCTGGGTCTGACGCCGACGGTAACCACGGGCATATTCGCCAAAACCGTGGGAGATACCGATGCACAGAGGGATTTTCAACCAGCGATTGAGCGACAGCATCATGTTCACCGATTTGAAGCGGTTACAAATGACCACATCGAACTTCTGCTCGCGGCAATACTTGTAGATCTGCCACATGGCGCCAAAACGAATGCCCTTGAGAGACTTCTCCGGCAGCTCGAAATAGTGGGAATGCTCAGCCACGCTCAGGGGCTGGCCGGGCAGCGGACGACCGCTTAGAAACCCGGAGGTCACCTCGAAACGTTCAGGCGGCAGGGATTTGACGATTTGCTCACCCAGGTCGGCGAAGTCATGGGTCTTGACGTTGTAGTCCGGCTGTAACTGCAAAACCTTGAAACGCGGCTTCATAACTCTCCATGCAGCGATCTGGCTACGGGCGCACGGCCCGGTAAAATGGGCGGCAGACCCACGCTGGCCTGCCTTCGAGAGGGTTTCAGTCCTGCTTAAGGACCCACAACAGCTCGTGACGACGCACGGCTTTGCGAAAGAATTCGTTCTCGCCGTAAGGCGATGGACTACGTCCGGCCAGCACTTGCTGCAACCACTTGCGCACCCGGCGCTTGAGCGGCGCGCGCGGCTGCAAGTCGTGCATCATGCCCAGGGCCATGGCCTTGTCCTGCTGCTGGCTCAAGGTGAGTGCAAAGCTGCACGGCACCATCTCGGGCGATGAATCGAAACGTGGCGGCAGCGCCATCCCAGCACCGGAGTCACCCATGGGCCAGCGGTCATTATCATGCAGGTGGTTGGCATAACCGAGCAACGTGTCGGGCTGCCACTCCAGGCCCTGCAGAGCTTCAAGCACCGCCGCATGGGCGCAGATGTGGTCAGCGTGGGGGTCCAGCAATGGCGTGGGCAACACGATCACCTGAGGGCGCGCCTTGAGCAGCAGTGCGCGCAGGTCGGCGATCAGGTTGTGCCAGGTCGGTGCGCCATCTGAATCACCCGGCAGGGCAAAGCCGTTGAACTGGCGAAATAGCCGCGTGTCGGCCAAATCCGCTTCGCCCGACGCCTGAGGCTGGTCCGGCGCAGCCTGCATGGCCTGCAATTGCATGCAGAAGTAACCCAACTGCACGCATTGTGCTTCGGGCACCCCGGCCCAACGCGGCACGGCAACGCTGTCCCAGGCACGCAAGCGGCCCTTGAGGCGTGATGCTTGGGCCTTGGGCAAACCCATCTGCTGATAGTGCTCGGCTTCGATCTCCCCGGCGGTCAGGGTCACGATCCAGCTTTCAGCCGCTTGACTGTAAAGGCTGAACGCGGCCAGCTCGGCATCGTCGGCGTGAGGAGCGATCACCATCACACGTTGCTGGCGATAGTCCGGTTGGTGGAAACGCCACAGAATCGGCTGCCCCTTGATCCGGCAAAAGCGCCCGCGCAAGCTGATGTTGCCCGCCGCCAGTGCTTGTGCAGCGCCGGTCAGGTTGAGATAGCGACGCCCGTTGACGCCACGTTCAAAGGTTTGGCGGTCCGCTGAGTCAAGGCCCAACAGGTCCACCGCCGGGTCTAGGAAGCGCCCCAGCCACGAACTTTTCAACTCAACGCCAATAATCAGGGTTTCATCGTTCGCCAGCGGCGCATCCAGCAACAGCCGCCCCGACTCCAGGCGCAAACCGGGCTGCTCGCTGCCGGCTGGGAATGCGTACTCATAGTGGTCGCTGGGCGAGTAGAACAGGTGATCGGCAAACCACGCTTCATGGGCCGCCCATAGCAATACCGCCAACATCGGCGGCAGCCACCAGGCCACCATTACACCGGTGGCAACCAGCACCGCCAAGCCGATCAACAGCGCGATGCGCTTGTTGCGCCGATGGCGCTTGAGCAGTTGCTGTTTGCGACTCATACGCTGAACACCGGCACCGGGTTGCACCAGCGCTCCTTATACTCTCGGTCGGAACGACCGAAGGAAAAGCGCAGCGACTTGTTCGCCGCCCGCGCCTGCTCCCAGGCGCTTTGGGTATTGAGGAAACTCAACACGCTGCCAGGGCTGAACGCACGGGTTTGCGGGTCGACGCCGCCGTTGACGTACTCGGCGCTGAACCATTCATTGGACTGCACCTGATACACCAATTGCACCGCAATCGCGGCGTCATTGAGAAACAGCACCGAGCCGAACACAAACTCCTTGAGCAGCTCCAGCACCTCGGCCAAACGCGCCGCACCAGCCGCCGGGAACCCCCAGCGACGCTGGAACAGATCGCAATAAATCGCCGCCAGCTCCACGCTGGAGAACTCACTGACCGCCCGCACCACGCCGCCCGCTTCTTCCAGCAAACGCAATTCACGTCGTTGGTTGTAGCGAAACTTCTTCGACAGCTCTTCGGGCGTGCGCGCCATGGCCAATTGCTCGGCCTGGGGCTTGAGGGTACTGACGCGCCCTTCGTTCAACGCCGACAGGTAGCGCGCCCGGTGGCGCAGCGGCACCTGCGCATCCGCGGCAATCGGCAGGATGACCTCGGCATTACCGAGGTCAAACAGGCCTTTCTTGCCGGTGCGCTTGAGCACGTCCTTGGAGAGAGCCAGGTCGCGCCCCCAGGTGGCTATCGCCCCCTTGAGTTCGCCACCTTGTTCCCAGCCCAGGTAGCGCACCGGAATCTGCGCCAGACCAGCCAACCGCTCGATAACCTGCGGGTGGGTCGCCACGCTGCCGCCGTAACGCTGCCAGGCCTGGGCGTAAACCTCGGCCTCGACAGGCGCCCAGCCACGTTCACGCCAGCCCTGGAAGCGGTTCAGCATTTAAACCACGGCGTCATAAGGGTCCACGCCGTCTTTCACGACTAGGATGTCTTCCATGATCAGGTACTGCAGGTCCGAGCCGAAGAACATGTTCAGCGCGTCGGTCGGCGAGCAGATCATCGCTTCGCCACGACGGTTGAGCGAGGTGTTCAGGGACACGCCGTTGCCGGTCAGCACTTCCAGTTCTTTCATCATGTCGTAGTAGCGCGGGTTGTATTCGCGCTTGAGCACCTGGGCGCGGGATGTGCCATCTTCATGCACCACTTCCGGCACGCGAGTCTTCCACTCTTCCGACACCTCGAAAGTGAAGGTCATGAACGGCGCCGGGTGATCGACCTTGATCATCTGCGGGGCCACGGTGTCGAGCATCGACGGGCAGAAAGGCCTCCAGCGCTCGCGGAACTTGATCTGGTGGTTGATGCGGTCAGCCACGCCGGTGGCGCTTGGGCAGCCGATAATCGAACGCCCACCCAAGGCACGCGGGCCAAACTCCATGCGGCCCTGAAACCAGGCCACCGGGTTACCGTCGACCATGATCTTGGCGATGCGCTTGGGCATGTTTTCGATCTTGCGCCAGTTCGGCTTGCTCTCGTGCTTGGCGCAAGCGGCGATCACGTCTTCGTTGCTGTAGGACGGGCCGAGGTACACGTGCTCCATCTTCTCCACCGGTACACCACGAGCGTGGGATACATAGGCGGCCGCGCCGACAGCCGTGCCGGCATCACCGGACGCCGGCTGCACGAACAACTCTTTCACGTCGTCGCGGGCAATGATCTTCTGGTTCAGCTTGACGTTCAGCGCACAGCCGCCGGCGAAGGCCAGCTTGCCGGTGTCCTTGAGGATGTCGCCCAGGTAATGGTCGATCATCTGCAAGGCCAGCTTCTCGAACAGCGCCTGCATACTGGCGGCGTAGTGGATGTACGGCTCGTCGGCAATGTCGCCTTCGCGCTTGGGGCCCAGCCACTCAATCAGTTTTGGCGAGAAGTAGAAACCCTTGCCCTTCTCTTTGTAGCGACGCAGGCCGATGACGTTGGCGTAGTCGGTGTTGATCACCAGCTCGCCGTTTTCAAAGGACGCCAAACGAGAGAAATCGTACTTGCTGGCATCACCGTACGGCGCCATGCCCATGACCTTGAACTCACCGTCGAGCATCTCGAAACCGAGGAACTCGGTGATCGCACCGTACAGGCCGCCGAGAGAATCCGGGTCGTAGAATTCCTTGATCTTGTGGATCTTGCCGTTTTCGCCATAGCCGAAGAACGTGGTGGCGTACTCACCTTTGCCGTCGATGCCCAGGATCGCGGTTTTTTCCTGGAAACCCGAGCAGTGGTAGGCGCTGGAAGCGTGGGCCAGGTGGTGTTCAACCGGTTCGATCTTGATTTTCTTCGGATCGAAGCCCAGTTGTTCCAGGCACCAGACAATCTTGTTGCGATAGCGCTTGTAGCGACGGTTACCCATCAGGATCGCGTCGAGGGCGCGGTCCGGGGCGTACCAGTAGCGCTTGGCGTAGTGCCAGCGTGCCTCGCCGAACAGGCTGATCGGGGCGAATGGGATCGCCACCACGTCAACGTCCGAAGGCTTGATGCCAGCCTGTTCCAGGCAGAACTTCGCCGACTCGTAGGGCATGCGGTTCTTTGCATGTTTGTCGCGTACGAAGCGCTCTTCTTCGGCGGCCGCAATCAGCTTGCCGTCGATATACAGGGCTGCGGAAGGATCATGGCTAAGGGCGCCGGACAGGCCAAGAATCGTCAATGCCACTGGGGTCTAGCCTCTTTTAGTCTGCATGCAGGCGCATCGCGCCTGAAAAAAGTGTGCTTCCCGCCCGGGCGGGAAACAGCTAAAGGGCGGGATTATAGCTTAAAAGCAGTAGGAAGCTGTTAGCGCAGCTCGATGCTACCGTCGGCGCTTTGGCGGTAGATGGTGTAGGGCAAGACGAGCGTGTCCAGCACCGCGGAAACCGGCGCATCCAGAATGACCCATGGAATCCCGTTCAACGAGAGCCCACCCGCAGAGTTGGGAGGCCCATGCAAGACGCAGAGGTCATAAGCTACGCCACTGTAGATTCGCGAAACGGACTGACAGTAGGTTTTCTTGCCCTTGAGGTCACGAACAGTAACGTCATCGCCACGCAGCACGGTGGTCGCCGTGCCGCAGCCTGCAACGATCAACGACATTCCCAGCAACATCAGCAAGCGCAGGATAGGAGTCCACATAGTTGATTCTTCTTTTCGTTTGATAAAGATCGAAAACCTAGCACCACAAAACCAAGACTTCAGGCTTGCGCAGTCGACGCTAAGCGTAGGAAGCGTCCCAATGCGCCAGGCGGTAAGGAGTTCGGCAAATCAGAGGACGAGTCGTTAAACTTGTCACATTTGCACCTACACCCCTTACTTGCGTGCGCTACCCACTCGGCCTTTTCATGACTCCTTCTGCTCCAACCTGCCTTGCCTTACTGCTGGGCCTGTGCAACACCGCCCAAGCCGACAATGCGCCCCTGATCCTGGATCCCAGCGTGGTCACCGGCTCGCGCAGCGCCAGCCCGACGTTCGACCTGCCGTATTCGGTAGACGGCATTAATCGTGAACAAATCAGCAACGGCCAACTGGGCATCAACGCCTCCGAAGCCCTGTCCCGCGTGCCCGGCCTGGTGGTGCAGAACCGCCAGAACTATGCACAGGACTTGCAGATCTCGTCCCGCGGCTTCGGCGCCCGTTCGGCGTTTGGCGTACGAGGCATCAAGCTGATCGCCGATGGCATCCCCGCCAGCACCCCCGACGGCCAGGGCCAGGCCGCAACGTTCAACCTCGACACTGCCGAGCGCATCGAAGTGCTGCGCGGCCCGGCGGCGACTCTGTATGGCAGTAACGCCGGCGGTGTGATCCAAATGTTCTCCCGCGACGGCGAAGGCCCACCGCGCATCGGCGCAGAAACGCTGGTGGGCAGCGACGGGCTGAACAAGAACCACCTTAGCGCGGAAGGCGCGGCGAATGGTGCCGGGTTCGTGCTCGATGCCTCACGCATGGACACCAACGGCTACCGCGACCACAGCAGCGCCCGGCGCGACCAGACCTTCGCCAAGCTCAACTTCCAGCCGGATGACGACAGCAAGCTGGCATTGATCTACAGCAGCCTGGAGCAGAACGGTACGCAGGATCCGCTGGGGCAGACCTGGACAGCGTACAAGGCCGATCCGCGTTCGGTAAGCGCCAACGCGCTGACCTATAACACGCGTAAAAGCATCGATCACCAGCAATTGGGAATGAACTACGAGCGCTACATCGGCAATGCGACGTTGCAGGTCAATGCGTATACCGGGCGCCGCAGTGTGATTCAGTACCTGTCGATCCCGGACAAGTTTCCCAGCGGCGCAACCAACCCTGCTAACGCCCGTGGTGGCGTCGTGGCATTTGACCGAAAGTTCTACGGCGGCTCCATTCATTGGCTGCAACCCATCAGCAGCGTACCGGGCGACCTGACAATCATCAGCGGCCTCGATTACGACCGCAGCGAAGATGATCGCCAAGGCTACTCCAACACTTTGAACGGCGTACATGGAGTCAAAGGCGCCCTGGGCCGCGACGAAATCGACACCGCCACCAGCGTTGATCCCTTCGTGCAAGCCAACTGGTTACTGGGCGATTGGACCCTGCAAACTGGCCTGCGGCACAGCACCATGAAAATGCAGGTCGACGACCATTTCCTAAATGATGGCAACGACAGCGGCAGCAAGACTTATCAAAAAAACACACCATCGGTCAGCGTGATGTACGCCTTCACCCCTGACTTGCACGGCTACATGAGTGCGGGCAAAGGCTTCGAAACCCCCACTCAAGCTGAATCAGCCTATTCAAGCACCGCCAACGGCTTCAACTTTGCTCTCAAGCCGTCTGTCAGCAAGCAGTTCGAAGTCGGCTTGAAGGCCCGTCTAGGTCAAGACACCCGCATCAACGCCGCAGTGTTCCAAATCACCACCGAAGACGAACTGGTCGTGCAACAGGCAAGCGGGGGCCGCACAACTTACCAGAACGCCGGTCGCACACTACGTCGCGGCTTCGAACTGGGTGTTGAAAGCCAACTGAACGAGCACTGGAGCACCAGCCTCGCCTATACCCGCCTCCAAGCCACCTACGACAGCGATTTCGCCAGCGGCGCCAACACCATCGACAAGGGCAACTACCTCCCCGGCGTCCCCCAAACCACACTGTTCGCCGAACTGAACTGGAAGCCACGGGACTGGGTCAGCACGGCCATCGAAGGTATGTACCGCAGCAAAGTCTATGTCGAAGACACCAATAGCCAACATGCCGCACCGGGCTACAGCGTCTTCAACTGGCGGGCACGGTTTGAGCAGAAGGTGGAGCACTGGACCTTTCACCAGACCTTGCGCCTGGATAACCTGCTGGATCGTCAATATGTGGGGTCGGTGATTGTGGGTGACGGCAATGGGCGCTACTACGAAGCAGCACCGGGGCGCTCGTGGTATGCCGGCGCTGGAGCTGAATATCAATTCTGATGTGGGAGGGGGCAGGCCCCCTTCCACATTTGGGTATCAGGCGCCCGCTTAACCCACGATGGTTTTAGGCAACCGCTGATCGATCACCTGATACAACGCACTGCCCTGCGGCCAATTGCGCATAAACCGTGCGCGATCCTTGGCATAGGCCGGTGCGAAGCTGGCAACGGAACTGTGCTGACACATGGCATCCAGATCAATCATCGCCCAACGCCCGTCATTCCAGAACAGGTTATGGCCTTTGAAATCGCCATGACTGATGCGCTCGCCAATCAACTGGGTAAACAACTGTTCCAGTGCGAGCAGCTCGCTCTCAGGCGCATCGCCGTTTTCAACATACGGCGCAAAGCGCTCGATGATGTCCGGCCCCGGCAGAAACTCGGTGACCAGATACGCACGGCTGCGCAGCCATAAAAAGCGCTTCTCCAGCACCGCCAGTGGCTTGGGCGTAGCAAAGCCGAGAAACGCCAGGCGGTTACCCTCGCGCCAGGAATGCCAGGCTCGGCTCGGGCGCCAGAAGCGCTTGAGCCAGTGGGCAAAGCCTTTGATGTTGTAGCGCTTGATCACCAACGGTCGACCAGCCACTTCGACCTTGGCCACACTGGCCGCGCCGCCAGTCTTGTACAGGTGGCCCTGGTCGAGCAAGGCGTCTGCCTGTTCCAGCACCGGTAACATGGCCGTTTCTTCTTCGCGACGAATCGCACGCAAGCCAAAGGCGCCACGCACCACGCTGAACAGCGTGCATTCGCGGCCAGTCTTGTCCAGAAAGTCCTTCAAGCGCCAGGCGCTGACTTTGCGCACCTGCTTTTCCAGGGCTTGCAGCGGCAAGGCGTGCTCACCATTACCCAGCAGGTAGTACACCAATAATTCTTCGGTAAACGGCTCAAGGTTTTTCGGCAGCTGGGCGAAAAACACGCCGAGGTTTTCCAGCACGCGATTGCGCGACAACGGCTTACCCGCCTCCTCGACACAAATGCCTGCGCCATCGATCAAGTACAGCTTGCCGTCCTGGCGCAGCAGGTTGTCCAGGTGCAGGTCTTCCTGCCACAGGCCTTTGGCATGCATTTGCGCAATCGCGCCCAATGCTTCGGCGAGCACGGCGGTTTGTTCGTCCGCCAACGGCGGCAGATGTTCGACGGCGTGCCACGCATCGGCCAGGCTTTGGGCGCCCTCGATAAACTCAAACAGCAGCCAGCCGCCCTCGCCGTCCTGCAAGCCATCGGCCAACAACAACGGTGTGGTCAGGCCTTGCTCAGCCAACAAACGCACACCCTTGAGTTCACGCTGAAAATGCCGCGCCGCCTTGCTGCCAACCAACAATTTGGCCAATACCGGGCGACCACGCCACACTGCCGCGCCCACGTAGCGCTGCCCGGGCAACACCCGCAGCAGGCTCAGCAGTTGCAACTGCCCCGAACCTGCCGCATCCGCCAGATCGATGGTCAACGGCAGGCTGGGGCTACGGCCGGCATTTTTCAGCTCGGATAAACGCATCAGCGGTTCTCCTTGTGGCTGCGGCGTGCGGTCAGGCGCTGGTGCCAAGTGGAGACCAGGTCGCTGTCCTCGGGCTGCTCAAGATACGCCGCCAGCAGCTGGCGCACCTGCGCGTCCGACCATTGGGGCGCGCGACGCAGCAGCGGTTCCAGGTCCTTGACCCGGTCACGCCAGCCAAACAGCAACGGACGGGTTTTTTCCAGGTCGATCAGCTGCGCGGCATAACCCTCAGCGGTGGCCTGCAGGAAAATATGCTTGGGGTAAAAACAGCCATGCACCTGCCCGACGCTGTGCAGATGACGCGCCAGCTTGCCGCACGCCGACAGGATCGCACTGTGCTGGGCGACGCTCAATTGCTGCCACTGCTCCAGCAACGAATCCAGGTCGTTCCAACCATCCAGAGCACGGGTAAGCAGCATTGCCCGGCGCTCGCCCTTAACCTTGCGCTCACCGAAGAACGCCGCCTGCAGAGCAGGGATTCCGAGCTTTCGATACAGGCTGATATTACGGAACTCGCGCGCAAAACTCGGCTCGCCAAACGGCCGGTGCAAGGTGCGCGTCAGGTAGTTGCTCTGGCGCTTGAGGTAATAGCCCTGCCCTTCAAGCTCCAGGCGATACACACTGCTCCAGCCGCCGTGACTGGTATTGGGCTCGTCCACTGCGTCCAGTTGCTTGGCCCACAGGGCGTCAAACGTCGCCAGACCGTTGCGCTCAAGCAAGGCGCGGTCTTCGGCCGCCAGGAAGTCACTCATTCGCGTCCCTCAAAAAACTTCACCACGTGACGAATTCGCCGTTTGTCCGACGCCGACAAGTGCGTGCGCTGGCGGTATTGCAGGTAGAAACGCAGGCGCTGGGTGGCCGACAGGTGATATTTGGCGACCTTGTCCAGGCAAGCCAAGTCCTTGGTGATGCGGTACTTGAGCCAGAAACCACGCCAGAAATCACCGTTGGGGCAATCGATCAGGTACAGGGTTCGTTGGTCGTCCACCAGCAGGTTGCGCCACTTCAAGTCGTTATGAGTGAAGCGGTGCTCATGCATGGTGCGCGTGTATTCGGCGAGCTGGCGGCTGATGCCATCGACCCACCGGGGGTCTTTCAGGCGTTCGTCATTGCGCTCGGCCAGCACTGACAAGTCTTCCGTCTTGGGCAGCTCGCGGGTAATCATCGCGCCCCGGTTATAAGCCAGGCCCTTGCGGTCCAGGCCCCAGGCGACGACATCAGCCGTCGGGATGCCCCACTTGGCGAAACGCTTGAGGTTCTGCCATTCGGATTTCACCCGCGGCCTGCCCAGGTAACGGCGCAAGCCTTTGCCGGCGCCCACGTAGCGCTTGACGTAATAATTGACCCCGCCGCGCTCGACCCGGATGACTTCCGACAGCGGGTCGCGGGTCAATCGCTCGCCTTGCAAGGCAAATACCGCCTCCAGGCTTCCAAAGTCATCCGCCAGGGCGGCATAGGCAGGTTCCAGGTTCCAACCCGCCATCAGAGCGCATCCCCGTATCGTTGCTTGCGCGCGTAAAGCTTGGCGGCCATGCGCTCAAGCTCAGACAGCAGCGCAGCTTGCTCCGCCAGGATCTGGCGCAACGGCTGCTGGAAGTACGTCTTGAGAAAGCGCAGCTTGTCGCGCTGGGTCAGGCCGATCTCCAATGCGGAGTAATACAGGCCGGCCAGGTCCTTGTTACGCCAGCGCAGTGGAATCGTCGGACGCACCTGCGCACGGTGCAGGTCGATCACCGACAATTTCAGATTGTCGACGGTAATGGGCTGGTCCGTGTGCAACAGGAAATGGCAGAGGTAGCAGTCGCGATGGTTCACGCCACCGCGGTGCATCGCGCCGACGGTGCGCGCCAGCTCACGGGTCAAGGCGTGTTTGATGGCCGGCACGGGCGGTTGCTTGACCCAATCGAGGGTCAAGTCTTCCAGGCTGATAATCGGCGTCAGTTCCTGGGTAATGATGAACGAATGCTGGTCGGCCGGGTTGCTGCCTTTTTCGCCAAAGGCCACGGCGGTCATGGTCGGCACGCCCAGCGCTTGCAGGCGCTGGATCGCCAGCCACTCCAGGCCTGCGCCCAGTACCGGCAACTTGGCCGTGACCAGGTTCTTGAGGATTTCGCCCCAGCCAATGCCACGGTGAATCTTCACAAAGTAAGGCTGGCCTTCGACCACCGTACGCAACGTACGGCGAGCGGCCAGCTCGCGGAACACCTGGCCTTGCAGCTTCTCGACCTCGGCGAACGCATCGCGTCCGGCCCAGAGGGTCTTGAAGGGTTCGGCTAGAATCAACTTCATCGATTTGGCTCCGCCAGAATCAGGTCCGCAGCGTACTGCGGCATGCTATAAAGGTCGGCCGTCTCGGCGAAGGCCAGACCATTGCGACTCCAGGTCGCACGCGCGTGTGGATCGTCGAGCATATCCACCAGGTACTGGTTGAGCTGGGCTTGCTCGAACGGCTCGTCCAACACCCGGCCGCTCTGGGCCTTGTCGATGTAGAACGCGTAGCCACACACCCGGCTCACCAGTACCGGGAGGCCGGCGACCACCGCTTCGACCAGCACCATGCCGGCCGCCTCGTTGTACGCAGGGTGAATCAGCAGGTCGGCGCCCAGCAGGAAACGCGGGATATCACTGCGGCCCTTGAAGAACTGCACCTGATCGCCCAGGCCCAATGCCGCACTCTGCAATTGGAATACCTTGGGGTCGTCCTGGCCGATTACAAACAGTCGGGTGCGCTTCTTCAGCTTGGAAGGCAAGGCGGCCACGGCCTTGAGGCTGCGGTCGACGCCCTTGGTCTTGAAGCCCGAACCGATCTGCACCAGCAACAGGTCGTCCTCGGCCAGGCCGAACTCACGACGAAACTCGGCGCGGATTTCGGCCGCGTCAGGCGGAGCGCGCCGGTCGCGGGCAATGCCCGGCGGCAGCAAGTGGAAACGCTCGGCCTGGGTGCCGTAATACTGGGTGAACAACTTCTGCTGATGTTCGGACAGCACCATGATTTGGGTCTTGGCGTCCTTATCGAACACCGCGCGCTCGTATTCGGCGAAGTGCCGATAGCGCCCGAACCAGCGGTACATGGGGTTGCGCAGGTTTTGAGCCTTGTCTTCGAACACCCCGTCGGCGGCAAAATACACATCCAGCCCCGGCATCTTGTTGAAGCCCACCACGCGATCCACCGGCCGCTTGGCCAGGTCGGCCTGGATCCAGGCATACAGCTTTTCATTGCGACGGTGATTGACCAGCGCCTTGACCGGCGCCACCAGTACTTCGAAGCCGGGTGGGATGTCGCCTTCCCAGATCAGCGTATAGACACGAATCTTGTGGCCGCGCTGCTGGCACTCCAGGGCGATGCGCATGAAGTCGCGCTGCAAGCCACCGAAGGGAAAGTACTTGTACAGAACAAAAGCCAGTTGCATCAGTGCTGCTCCTCAGCCAGTAACAACGTGCTCAGCCGGCTTGCTACACGCTCAGGATTCAAGCGCGTGAAGCACAGGGGCGACTCACGCTTGATGTCGAACCGCCGCAGGTCGTCGGCGGTAGGTTGATAGGTACACTGCTTTTGCAGGCACGGCGCACACGGCCAGTCGCTGGCCAAATGGATCTGGCCCTTGCCGTAAGCGCCAGTAAGGCCCGGATTGGTGGGGCCGAACAGGGAAATGGTCGGCACATCCAGCGCTGCCGCCAGGTGACCGAGGCCGGTGTCCACCGCCACACAGGCGCGGGCGCCCGCCAACACGCCGGCCACGCCCGCCAGGTTGAGTTTGGGCAGCACTTCGGCGTTGGGCAGGCCTTGGGCCAGGCGCTCGGCCCGAGCCTTTTCGGCGGCGTTACCCCACGGCAATTTCACGTCCACGCCCAGGCGCCCCATGCGTTCGGCCAGCTCACGCCAATAGGCTTCGGGCCAGTGCTTGGTGTCCCAGGTAGTGCCGTGCAGCAGCAACACAAAGGGTTTTTTCGGCGGCAGGCCCAGCAGCTTTTCAACGCTCAGGCCATAGTCGCCCAAGCCTTTGGGCAGGTCGTAGCCCAGGGCCACGGCGAACAGTTGGCGCAAGCGCTCTACCGCGTGTTGCCCGCGGGCCACGGCCAGGCGTCGTGAATAAAAACGCGCAGCGATCGGCTCACGGGCCGAGTTTTTATCAAAGCCGGCCACTGGAGCACGCACATAGCGGGTCAGCCAGGCGCTTTTCAGCAGGCCCTGGGCGTCGATCACCAAGTCATACTTGGTCGACTGCACGGCCTGCTTGAAACGGCGCCACTCGCCGCTCTTGATGGTTTGCCAAAGGTTCTTGCGCCAGCGGCGAATCGCCACCGGGATCACCTTGTCCACCGCCGGGTGCCAGGTCGGGATTTCGGCAAAGCCTTCTTCCACCACCCAATCAAAGCGAATGCCGGGAATCGCCCGTGCTGCATCGGTCAACGCCGGCAAGGCATGGATCACATCGCCCAGGGATGAGGTCTTGACTACCAGTACCCGCAACTCAGTGAACCTCGACCACATCGCCCTGCAACCGCTGCAAGGCATCGGTTACCGGCTGCGGCAGCAATTGGCGCAGGCAGTTGTAGTGGCCGAAGCGGCAGGTGCGATCAAAACACGGGCTGCAATCCAGGCCCAGGCGCACCACTTCGACCTTGTCGGCCAAGGGCGGGGTGAAGCCTGGGGACGTGGAGCCGTACACCGCTACCAGCGGGCGGTTCAGCGCCGCCGCCACATGCATCAGGCCGGAGTCGTTGGACACCACCGAGTCGGCGCAGGACAACAAGTCGATAGCCTCGGCCAGGGACGTGTCGCCACTGAGGTTCACCGCCTCTTCGCGCAGGCCGGGAATCAGGCGCTGACGAATATCTTCACCTACCGAATGATCGTTCTTCGAACCGAACAGCCACACCTGCCAGCCTTCGCGGATCTTGGTCTCGGCGACCTTGGCGTAATGCTCCGACGGCCAGCGCTTGGACTCGCCAAACTCGGCGCCAGGGCACAAGGCCAGAACCGGCCGATCAAGGGTGAGGCCGAACTTGGCCAGCGCCGCATCGCGGGTCACCGGGTCGATCTGCAAGCTGGGCCGCGGGTACGGCGTGGGCAATTGCGTGCCGGGCTCGTAGGCCAGGGCCATGAAGCGCTCGATCATCAGCGGGTAGCGGGCTTTATCCAGGGTGCGTACGTCATTGAGCAGCACATAGCGAAACTCACCGCGCCAACCGGTGCGCTTGGGGATACCGGCAAAAAAAGGCACCAGCGCCGACTTGAGCGAGTTGGGCAACAGGATCGCCTGGTCGTACTGGCCGGCCATGGATTTGCCGATGCGTCGGCGGGTCGCCAGTTCCAGGGCACCGTGGCCGAGCGGAAAGCTCAAGGCCTTGCGCACCTCGGGCATGCGCTCCAGGATCGGCCGGCTCCACTCAGGGGCGAGCACGTCGATCTGGCAGTCTGGATAGCGCTGGCGCAGGCACTGGAAAAGTGTCTGTGCCATCACCATGTCACCGACCCAACTGGGCCCAACGATCAGAATATTCATGTAGTTTCCACAAACGATGCGGGGAGGCTTATGCCTCCCCGCCTCGATAATGACTGTAGATCGCGGCGCGCCAGGGAGCATCTTTATGTGGGAGCTGGCTTGCCTGCGATTGCATCACCTCGGTATCACTGATAAACCGAGGCGCCTGCATCGCGGGCAAGCCCGGCTCCCACATTAATCCGCATCCCATATAAAAATTGGCGTCGCCCAATCAGTCGAGTTTCAATTTAAGCCCAGCGCTTGCCAGATTCGCATCACCTGTCGCCGTTCGTCGGCAAACTGGTCCCCGGCGACCGTGCCGGCCTCGTTCTGCAAGGCCTGGCGGTGGGCGGCGGAGCGGTAGGCCTTATATACCTCACGCAGCAAATGGGCATCGGCGGCGGGCATCAGCCCGACCTGCTCAAGGCCCTCCAGAATGCGAATATTGTCGGTGTAGCGCAGCAACGATGGATGTTGCGCAGACCACGCCAAAGCCGCGTATTGCACCATAAATTCAATATCGACGATACCTCCGGCGTCCTGCTTGAGGTCGAACACCGCCGTGGCCTCGAAGGCATTGGCGCCCCTGCCGGCCGCCGTGGCCTTGGTACCCAGGTTATCGCGCATCTTGGTGCGCATCTCGCTGACCTCCTGGCGCAGCTTCGCCAAGTCCCGTTCACGCCCCAATACGTTGGCACGTACCTGCTCGAATGCATGGCCCACATCCTGGCTGCCCACCAGCACCCGTGCGCGGATGAGCGCCTGATGTTCCCAGGTCCAGGCTTCATTTTGTTGATAGCGATCGAAGGCGCCCAGGGAACTCACCAGCAAGCCGGAGGCGCCGGAAGGTCGCAGGCGCATGTCCACTTCATACAGTTGGCCGGAGTTGGTCTGGGTGGTCAGCAGGTGAATGATGCGCTGGCCCAGACGCGTGAAGAACTGCGCGCCGTCAATCGGCTTGGCGCCATCGGTCTCGGCCTGGGGGTCGCCATCGTGGATAAACACCAGATCCAGGTCCGAACCATGCCCCAGTTCGATGCCGCCGACTTTCCCATAACCGACAATGATGAACCCAGGATCGCACAGGGTACCGTCCAGGCGCTGCGGCGCGCCGTGGCGGGCGACAGTCTGGCGCCAGGCCAGGGCCAGCACTTGCTCAAGAATGGCTTCGGCCAGCCAGGTGAGGTAGTCGCTGACTTTCATCAGCGGCAGGCTGCCAGCGATTTCCGAGGCCGCGACTCGCAGGCGGTGCGCCAATTTAAAGTGACGCAGGGCCTCCATTTGCTGTTCAAGGTCGTCCTCGGGAATGCGGGTGAGGCGCTCGCGCAGCTCGGCAGCCAGCTCCGGCGCCAGCGGCGGCTTGAACAGGCGGCCCTCGTTGAGCAGCTCATCGAGCAACAACGGGAAACGGGTGATCTGTTCGGCGATCCACGGGCTGGCGGCGCACAGGGTCAGCAGGCGACGCAGCGCATCCGGGTTCTCGGTGAGCAACACCAGATAGGCCGAACGCCGGGCGACGGCCTCCACCAACGGCAACACGCGCTCCAGCACCAGGTCCGGGTTGGCGTGCTCGACCGCCTGGGCCAGCAGGCGCGGAATGAATGCATCCAGACGCTCGCGCCCCAGCCGCTGCATGGCACGCAACTGCGGGCTGCCACGCAGGCCGGCCAAGGCCTTGAGGGCTTTGGGTGCATCGGTGAAACCGCCCTCGGCCAATTGACGGCATGCGGCGTCGTCATCCTGGGATTCCTCCCACAGCGGCAACCACTCACCACCGACGACCAATTCACTTTCTTCGCCTTCTTCTTCATCAGGGTCGGCAATCACTTGACGAAAGTGCCAGTCCACGCGGCCACGCCAGTACATCAGGCGTTCGTGGAACGCAGCCCAGTCGCTGAAGCCCAGCATGAAGGCGATACGCGCCTGATCTTCGGGATTGTGCGGCAGCATTTGGGTCTGGCGGTCGGCAATCGCCTGGATGGCGTGCTCGGTGTAGCGCAGGAATTCGTAGCCATTGCGCAGTTCGGTGATCACCGCAGCCGGCAGGTAACCCTGCCCCTCAAGCGTACCCAGCACGTTCAGCAGTGGGCGTTGTTGCAGGCTGAGGTCGCGGCCGCCATGAATCAGCTGGAACGCCTGGGCGATAAACTCCACCTCCCGAATGCCGCCTGAGCCCAGCTTGATGTTCTCGGCCATACCCTTGCGCCGTACTTCCTGCTGGATCAACTGCTTCATGGTGCGCAGCGCTTCGATGGCGGAAAAGTCCAGGTAGCGGCGGTAGACGAACGGGCGCAGCATATCGAGCAACTGCGCGCCGGCCACTTGATCACCGGCCACTACGCGCGCCTTGATCATGGCGTAGCGTTCCCAATCCCGGCCCTGATCCTGGTAGTACTGCTCCAACGCGTTGAAGCTGAGCACCAGCGCACCGGCCGAGCCGTAGGGACGCAGGCGCATATCCACACGGAAGACAAAACCGTCGACCGTCATAGGATCCAGGGCCTTGATCAATTTTTGACCAAGACGAATAAAGAATTCCTGATTGTCCAGGGAGCGCTTTACCCCCACCGTCTCGCCGCCTTCGGGGTAGGCAAAAATCAGGTCGATATCCGACGAGAGATTCAGCTCCACCGCACCGAGCTTGCCCATGCCGAGGATGACCATATGCTGCGCCTCACCGCTGCGCCGCCCGGTCGGCGTGCCGAACTGCGCGCAGTGGCGCTGGTACAGCCATTGGTAGGCCTGGTCGATGCTGGCGTCGGCCATGTCGGAAAGGTCGCGACAGGTTTGCACCAGGTCGGCCTGGCGCGTCAGGTCGCGCCAGATGATGCGCACCTGCTGGCGCGTGCGCTGGCGGCGCAGCACGCGGCCCAACTCATCTTCTGTTTCGGCCTGTTGCACGGCGCCGGCAATCTGGCTGCACAGCTCACCGGGCGCAAAGCTGCGGTCCAGCTCACCCCAGGCCACCAGTTCGAGCAACATCAAAGGGTCACGAACACTCTGTTCAATGACAAAATCACTGGCAGCGCACACGCGGGCGAAGTCGGCCCACCGTTGCGGCGTCCACGCAGAAAGGCCATGATCGTCGTCCAGCGCGGCCACCGCGTCACGAAATGACTGCTCGGCCCGCTGGGCATAAGGCAAGAGAATGGCCGGCAGTTCGGCCAGCGTTGGAAGGCTCATGGTCTATCCTTGATCGGCGTGTAATTGGCGTGTAGTTGTGAACGCAAGAGCCATGCTCGATGAAGGACTGTCGAACAAAAGTTAGAAATAGCTGAAATTAAATTAATCTTGGCAGGCAACATCAAACTTTCACCTTTTCTTGTTCGCAATAGACCAACAATAACGATTATGCTCACCAGCAAGACCGAGCCATACGCTCAGTCTTGTGTAGTTTTACTACTCGTATATACATTCGAAAGGCTGAAATGGCCGACGATTTGTAGTAAAACTACAGGACGCCGAAGCAACCTTCGGCCATCCAAGAATTTATGTCGTCTGCCCACAAGGCCAGTCGCAAACTTCAGGCAACCGATTCTGGTAGCCTTTCCGCCCTGGAGCAAGCCATGCAAGACCTCGATCCCGTCGAAACCCAGGAATGGCTGGACGCCCTGGAATCGGTTCTCGACAAAGAAGGCGAAGACCGTGCTCACTACCTGATGACCCGTATGGGCGAACTCGCGACCCGCAGCGGCTCGCAACTGCCTTACGCCATCACTACGCCATACCGCAACACCATCCCCGTTACCCACGAAGCACGCATGCCTGGCGACCTGTTCATGGAACGCCGCATTCGCTCGCTGGTACGTTGGAACGCCATGGCGATGGTAATGCGCACGAACTTGAAAGATTCGGACCTGGGCGGTCACATTTCCAGCTTCGCTTCCAGCGCCACCCTGTATGACATCGGCTTCAACTACTTCTTCCAGGCCCCGACCGACGAACACGGCGGCGACCTGATCTACTTCCAGGGCCACACCTCGCCAGGCGTCTACGCCCGTGCGTTCATGGAAGGTCGCATCAGCGAAGAACAAATGAACAACTTCCGCCAGGAAGTCGACGGTCAGGGCCTGTCGTCCTACCCGCACCCTTGGCTGATGCCTGATTTCTGGCAGTTCCCGACCGTTTCCATGGGTCTGGGCCCGATCCAGGCGATCTACCAGGCACGCTTCATGAAGTACCTGGAAGCCCGTGGCTTCATCCCGGAAGGCAAGCAGAAAGTCTGGTGCTTCCTGGGCGACGGCGAGTGCGACGAGCCGGAATCCCTGGGGGCCATTTCCCTGGCCGGCCGCGAGAAGCTCGACAACCTGATCTTCGTCATCAACTGCAACCTGCAGCGCCTCGACGGCCCGGTTCGCGGCAACGGCAAGATCATCCAGGAACTCGAAGGCGTGTTCCGTGGTGCTCAGTGGAACGTGACCAAGGTCATCTGGGGCCGTTTCTGGGACCCACTGCTGGCCAAGGACGTCGACGGCATCCTTCAACGTCGCATGGACGAAGTCATCGACGGCGAGTACCAGAACTACAAGGCCAAAGACGGCGCGTTCGTTCGCGAACACTTCTTCAACACGCCTGAACTCAAGGCGATGGTTGCCGACCTGTCCGACGACGAAATCTGGAAGCTCAACCGTGGCGGCCACGACCCGTACAAGGTCTACGCGGCGTACCACGAAGCGGTCAACCACAAAGAACAACCGACCGTCATCCTGGCCAAGACCATCAAGGGTTATGGCACCGGTGCCGGCGAAGCGAAGAACACCGCGCACAACACCAAGAAAGTCGATGTCGACAGCCTGAAGTTGTTCCGCGACCGCTTCGACATCCCGGTCAAGGACGAAGAGCTGGAGAACCTGCCGTTCTTCAAGCCAGAGCCAAACAGCGCCGAGGCCCGCTACCTGAGCGAGCGCCGCAGCGCACTGGGTGGCTTCGTGCCACAGCGCCGCGCCAACAGCTTCAGCGTACCGACGCCGGACCTGAGCACCCTCAAGGCCATCCTTGACGGCTCGGGCGACCGTGAAATCTCCACCACCATGGCCTTCGTGCGCATCCTCGCGCAATTGGTCAAGGACAAGGACATCGGCCCGCGCATCGTCCCGATCATCCCGGACGAAGCCCGTACCTTTGGTATGGAAGGCATGTTCCGCCAGTTGGGCATCTACTCCTCCGTCGGCCAGCTCTACGAGCCAGTCGATAAAGACCAGGTGATGTTCTACAAGGAAGACAAGAAGGGCCAGATCCTCGAAGAAGGCATCAACGAAGCGGGCGCCATGAGCTCCTTCATCGCTGCCGGTACTTCGTACTCCAGCCACAACCAGCCGATGCTGCCGTTCTACATCTTCTATTCGATGTTCGGCTTCCAGCGTATTGGCGACCTGGCTTGGGCAGCAGGCGACAGCCGTACCCGTGGCTTCCTGATCGGCGGTACCGCCGGGCGTACCACGCTGAACGGCGAAGGCCTGCAACACGAAGACGGTCACAGCCATATCCTGGCTGCCACCATCCCGAACTGCCGCACCTTTGATCCAACCTACGGCTATGAGCTGGCGGTGATCATCCAGGACGGCATGAAGAAGATGACCGAAGAGCAGCAGGACGTTTTCTACTACATCACCGTGATGAACGAGTCCTACCAGCAGCCAGCCATGCCGGCCGGTGTGGAAGAAGGCATCATCAAGGGCATGTACCTGCTCGAAGAAGACACCAAGGAAGCGGCGCACCACGTACAGCTGATGGGCTCCGGCACCATCCTGCGCGAAGTGCGTGAAGCGGCGAAGATCCTGCGTGACGAATTCAACGTCGGCGCCGACGTGTGGAGCGTGACCAGCTTCAACGAACTGCGTCGCGACGGCCTGGCCGTAGAGCGCAGCAACCGTCTGCACCCTGGCCAGAAGCCAGCCAAGAGCTACGTCGAAGAGTGCCTGGCCGGCCGTAAAGGTCCAGTCATTGCCTCTACCGACTACATGAAACTGTTTGCTGAACAAATTCGCCAGTGGGTCCCGTCCAAGGAATTCAAAGTCCTGGGCACCGATGGTTTCGGCCGCAGTGACAGCCGCAAGAAGCTGCGTCACTTCTTCGAAGTCGACCGTCACTTCGTGGTGTTGGCAGCCCTGGAAGCCTTGGCTGACCGTGGTGAGATCGAACCCAAGGTGGTGGCTGACGCCATCGTCAAGTTCGGGATCAACCCGGAAAAACGCAACCCACTGGACTGCTGAGGAGATTTTTTGTGAGCGAACTCATTCGCGTACCTGACATCGGCAGCGGTGAAGGTGAAGTAATCGAGCTGTTTGTGAAGGTCGGCGACACCGTCGAAGCCGACCAGAGCATCCTGACCCTGGAGTCGGACAAGGCGAGCATGGAAATTCCTGCTCCCAAGGCCGGCGTGGTCAAGAGCCTGAAGGTCAAGCTGGGCGACCGCCTGAAAGAAGGCGACGAACTGCTGGAACTGGAAATCGAAGGCGCCGCTGATGCAGCCCCTGCGGCGGCTCCGGCTGCCGCTGCTGAACCTGCGCCTGCCGCTGAAAAACCTGCTGCCGAGGCCCCAGCGGCCCCGGCTGCTGCACCTGCCGCCGCCACCGTCCAGGACATTCACGTCCCGGACATCGGCTCGTCGGGCAAGGCCAAGATCATCGAGCTGCTGGTCAAGGTCGGCGACACCGTCGAAGCCGATCAGTCGCTGATCACCCTGGAGTCCGACAAGGCCTCCATGGAAATCCCTTCGCCGGCTGCCGGCGTAGTGGAAAGCATCGCGGTCAAGCTGGAAGACGAAGTCGGCACCGGTGACTTCATCCTCAAGCTGAAAGTACAAGGCGCTGCCCCGGCCGCCGCTCCAGCACCGGCGGCTGCTCCGGCTGCCAAGGCTGAAGCCGCTCCGGCCGCTGCTGCCCCGGCACCTGCTGCAAAAGCCGAGGCCACACCGGCCCCTGCTGCTGCCGCACCTGCGCCAAGCGGTGCCAAGGTGCACGCCGGCCCTGCCGTGCGTCAGTTGGCCCGCGAGTTCGGCGTCGAGCTGAGCGCCGTCTCGGCCAGCGGCCCGCACGGTCGTGTGCTGAAGGAAGACGTGCAGGCTTACGTCAAAGCCATGATGCAAAAGGCCAAGGAAGCACCGGCTGCCGGCGCGACGGGCGGCTCGGGCATTCCGCCGATCCGTACCGTGGATTTCAGCCGCTTCGGCGAAACCGAAGAAGTGCCGATGACCCGCCTGATGCAAATCGGCGCGGCCGGCCTGCACGCCAGCTGGCTGAACATCCCGCACGTGACTCAGTTCGACCAGGCCGACATCACCGACCTGGAAGCTTTCCGCGTTGCGCAGAAAGCCGTGGCCGAGAAGGCCGGCGTGAAGCTGACCGTGCTGCCACTGCTGCTCAAGGCCTGCGCGCACCTGCTCAAGGAACTGCCGGACTTCAACAGCTCGCTGGCGCCAAGCGGCAAGGCGATCATTCGCAAGAAATACGTCAACATCGGCTTTGCCGTCGACACTCCGGATGGTCTGCTGGTACCGGTCATCAAGAACGTCGACCAGAAGAGCCTGCTGCAACTCGCTGGCGAAGCGGCTGCGCTGGCTGCCAAGGCCCGCGACAAGAAGCTCACCCCGGATGACATGCAGGGCGCCTGCTTCACTATCTCCAGCCTCGGGCACATTGGCGGCACTGGCTTCACGCCAATCGTCAACGCGCCGGAAGTGGCGATCCTGGGTGTTTCCAAGGCCACCATCCAGCCTGTGTGGGACGGTAAAGCGTTCCAGCCCAAGCTGATGCTGCCACTGTCGCTGTCCTACGATCACCGTGTGATCAACGGCGCCGCCGCTGCACGCTTCACCCAGCGCCTGAGCCAGTTGCTGAACGACATCCGCACCATCCTGCTGTAAGCCGCAGAGCCTTCCCTTTACGGGGAAGGCCCTTGCCGCACCGATTTCCGAGCGCCACGCTCGTACCTCAACCCCGCCACTTGGCGGGGCTTTTTTTGTGCGCTCGGTGTACGCACAGAACAGGTTTGTACACCTTCTGTCACTTCGATTGCAGAAATCCCCCGCACGGCCGATAACTGCCTTATAGCACTTAGCCTTCATCCTCTCTTGTCAGTGCGTGCCGCATGATGCAACCTTGCCGCAGGCGACAGTAAAGAGGGCGTGAGCCGGGCGCCACGCGCATTTTCCCAAGCGAGTTTCCCCATGAAAAGCCAACCCGATGTCGCCCGTATGGCGGCCGAGGTAGTGACGCAATTACCGGTGCCTTCGCGCCTCGGTATGCTGCGTTTCGAGCGGCTTAATGAGGCAAGCTGGGCCCTGCTGTACCTCGATCCCAATTGCGAGCGCCAGTTCGGCCTGCCAGCTGTGGAACTCTGCGCGCTGATCGGCACGCCCTACGCCAGCCTGATGGAGCCCCAGGCCCGCTATCAGCTGCACGACGCAATCCAGCAGCAACTGACCCACAGCCCCCATTACCTGGTGCGCTATACCCTGCACACCCATGACGGCCCGATGAGCCTGCTGGAAATGGGCGAGGCCTACAAACAACACAACCGCCATCTGCTGCGCGGCTACCTGATGGTGGTCGACGGGCTGTTCAGCGATACCACCGCGCCCGCCCCGACCGCTGACCTGGAAAACCAGAACAGCCGCCTGCAGATCGCCCTGGAACTCAACCAGCGCGCGCAGCAGGAACAGTTGCAACACCTGGAACGGGTGCGCGCCCAGCAGGAGCTGATCCTGCTGCTGGCCCGACAGCGCTACACCACGCCCAATTCGCTGCAAGAAGCCGCTGAGCTGATCACCCGTAGCGCGTGCGACATCTACCAGATCGACTGCGCCAGCATCTGGCACCTCGAAGGCCAGCATCTGGTGCCTATCTCGGCGTACCACCGCGCCGACCAACAGCACCGCCTGCCCCAAGCCATCGATGCCAGCGGTTTCCCGGATTATCTGGAAGCCCTGCACTCCAGCCGCGCCATCGACGCCACTCATGCCCAACGTGACCCGCGCACCCGGGAAATGGCCGAAAGCCTGCGCGCCAACGATATCCACGCGATGCTCGACGCCAGTATTCGTGTCGACGGCCAGGTCGTCGGCGTGCTGTGCCTGGAACAAAGCGGCAGCTCACGTGCCTGGCAGTCCGATGAAATCGCGTTTGCCGGCGAGCTGGCAGACCAGTTCGCGCAAGTCATCAACAACCACAACCGCCGTACCGCCACCAGCGCCCTGCACCTGTTCCAGCGTGCTGTGGAACAAAGCGCCAATGCCTTTCTGCTGGTCAATTGCGACGGCGTGGTGGAGTACGTCAACCCCAGCTTCACCGCAATTACCCAATACAGCGCGGAAGAAGTCCACGGCCATCGCCTGGCGCAACTGCCAGCCCTGGAAAATCTCAGTGAGTTGCTGTTCGACGCGCCGTCGGCCCTGGCCAAAAGCAACAGCTGGCAAGGCGAGTTCAAAAGCCGGCGCAAGAACCTGGAGCCCTACTGGGGCCAGTTGTCGATTTCCAAGGTGTATGGCGATAACCGCGAGTTGACCCACTACATCGGCATCTACGAAGACATCACCCAGACCAAGCTGGCGCAACAGCGCATCGAGCGTCTGGCCTACACCGACAACCTGACCAACCTGGGCAACCGACCGGCGTTCATCCGTAACCTCGACGAACGCTTTGCCCGCGACAGCGACAGCCCGATCAGCCTGCTGCTGGTGGACATCGACAACTTCAAGCGCATCAACGACAGCCTCGGCCACCAGACCGGCGACAAGTTGCTGATCAGCCTGGCCCGCCGTTTGCGCAATAGCTTGAGCAGCGGTGGCAGCCTGGCACGCTTTGCCAGTAACGAGTTCGCAGTGCTGTTGGATGATTCCGACCTGGAGACCGGCCAGCAGGTCGCCAGCCAGTTGCTGGCCACGCTCGACAAGCCGATGTTCGTCGACAACCAGTTGATCAGCGTCACCGGCTCCGTGGGCCTGGCCTGCGCGCCGCTGCATGGCCGCGACCCGCAGACGCTGATGCGTAACGCAGGGCTGGCGCTGCACAAGGCCAAGGCCAACGGCAAACACCAGGTGCAAGTGTTTACCGAAGCGTTGAATGCCGAAGCCAGCTACAAGCTGTTCGTGGAAAACAACCTGCGTCGCGCCCTGACCCAGAACGAGCTGGACGTGTTCTACCAGCCCAAACTGTGCCTGCGCAGCGGCCGTCTGCTGGGCATGGAAGCGCTGTTGCGCTGGAACCACCCGGAAAAGGGCATGATCCGCCCCGACCAGTTCATCAGCGTGGCCGAAGAGACCGGGTTGATCATTCCGATCGGCAAATGGATCGCCCGCCAGGCGTGCCGCATGAGCAGGCAGTTGAGCGCCGCCGGCATGGGCAATTTGCAGGTGGCGATCAACCTGTCGCCCAAGCAATTTTCCGATCCGGACCTGGTGACCTCGATTGCCACCATCCTCAAGGAAGAACAGCTACCGGCCAACCTGCTGGAGCTGGAGCTGACCGAGGGTTTGCTGCTGGAAGCCACCGAAGACACGCGCCTGCAACTGGACCAGTTGAAAAGCTTTGGCCTGACCCTGGCCATGGACGATTTCGGCACCGGTTACTCGTCGCTGAGCTACTTGAAAAAATTCCCCATCGACATCATTAAGATTGATCGCAGCTTTATCCACGAGATCCCGGATAACCAGGACGACATGGAAATCACCTCGGCAGTGATCGCCATGGCTCACAACCTCAAGCTCAAGGTGGTGGCCGAAGGCATCGAGACAGCCGAACAGTTGGCGTTCCTGCGCAGACACCGCTGCGATGTCGGCCAGGGCTACCTGTTCGACCGACCGATCCCCGGTGCAGAGCTGCTGACAATGCTTAAACGCTACCCGCGCGGGCCAATCGCCTGACAGCGCTGTAACACTCGGGCACACTGACTGTCTGACAATTTACTGTTACTCAACCTGACGAGAGGACTGATCATGGTCTTGCGCTCGGAAATTCTGGTGAACAAAAACGTGCTGCCTACTCAAGAACAAGCTTTGCCTGGCCGTGAAACCCCGATGAAGCTGCCGGAAACGCACTTCGTCAACGGCAACCCGCTGCTGGGTCCGTTTATTGATGACGTCGGTTTTGCGATCTTCGGCCTGGGTTGTTTCTGGGGCGCTGAACGTAAATTCTGGGAACGCGACGGCGTGGTCAGCACGGTGGTCGGCTATGCCGGCGGTTTCACGCCGAACCCGACCTACGAAGAAGTCTGCTCGGGCCTGACCGGCCACAGCGAAGTGGTGCTGGTGGTGTATGACCAGGCCAAGCTCAAGTATGAAGACCTGTTGAAGATGTTCTGGGAACTGCATAACCCGACCCAGGGCATGCGCCAGGGCAATGATATTGGCAGCCAGTACCGTTCGGTGATCTACGCCACCACGCCTGAACAACTGGCGGCGGCCAAAGCCAGTGCCGAGGCTTATCAGCAAGAGCTGAACAAGGCCGGCCTGGGTGAGATCACCACGGAAATCGAAGAAGCACCGACGGTGTACTTTGCCGAGGCGTATCACCAGCAGTACCTGGCGAAGAATCCGCAGGGGTATTGCGGGATCGGCGGCACAGGCGTGACCTGCCCGATCTAAGGTCAACATAGAACCAAATGTGGGAGGGGGCTTGCTCCCGATTGCGGTGTGTCAGTTACAGAAGTACTGACTGACACTCAGCAATCGGGAGCAAGCCCCCTCCCACATTTAGTTTTGTGTGTGGCCTGAGCGCTGACTATTCAGCGATAAGCCAATCCATCTGCCACCCACCCTGGGTCTGCCCAAGTTTCTTGGACAGCCACGGCAGCAACTCACGCAACTCCTCTTCCAGACCCCACGGCGGGTTGGCAATCGCCAGGCCCGAGCCGGTCAGGGTGTTGGGCGTGTCCAGTGGATGCACCAGCAGTTCCACCCGCAGCAGCTTCGGCGCACCGGTACCGGCCAGGTCCTGGTAGAAGCGGCGCAACATGCGCTGGTCCTTCACCGGGTACCAGATCGCCGCGACCGTCTGGCGCATGCGGCTGACGGCTTCCTTGAGGGACGCCGCACAACGCTGCATTTCGTCGAGCTTCTCGAACGGCGGGTCGATCAGCATCAACGCGCGTTTTTCCGGCACCGGCAACAGGGCACGCGGCACATGCCAGCCTTCGCCCAGATGCACTCTGACCCGGCGATCACCCTTCATATTGTCCTTGAGCAGCACGCCATCTTCGGGGTGCTTCTCGTTGAGCAGCACACGGTCCTGGGGACGCGTGAGGCGTCGCGCCAGCTCCGGCGAGCCCGGGTAGTAGCGCAACTGGCCGTCCGGGTTCATCTCGTGCAGCACGCGCATGTAGTCCGCGGTGAGCGGCGGCAGGTCGCTTGCGCCCCACAGGCGAGCGATGCCTTCCAGGTATTCACCGGTGCGGTTGGCCTGGTCGCCCTGCAAGTCGTACAGGCCAATGCCGGCATGGGTGTCGAGGTAGGCGAACGGCTGCTCCTTGCGCGACATCAGGGCGATGAGGCGGGTCAAGGTCAGGTGTTTGAAGACATCGGCATGGTTGCCGGCGTGAAAGGCGTGACGATAATTCATGGTTGCTCCTGCGCAGGGGGCGAAGTTTACCTTCTACCGGTGCAAAGGTGCAGGGCCGCATGGCGGGCGGTACGGATATCACGCGAGCCTCATGGGTTTAACTCAGTTGTACGCCAAGGTAGTCCGCCACCTCGGCATGGCCGATATCCGGCCTGCGTGCGAAGTAGGCGACCTTGTGCTGCAGGATCGTGGGTGTAAACGCAGTGTATAAGTCGGGACGCTGCTCCTGGAGCCATTGCAACACGTTGTAGATCAGCACCTGGGGCGAGTGTTGCGCCAGGCTTGCCAACAATGGCGCCGGCACTCGCCACCAAGGGCTGGGTTTGGCCGCAGCCACCTGGCGGGGCGAGACTGCCAACGACTGTCCATTGATTAAGTAACGCTGGAATACGGGCAGCACAGTGGCGGCATCGTCACCCAACTGCTGCAACATCGGCAAAAACTGCGCGCCATCCCAGAAGCGCAAAAATACCGGCTGATCTTCAGGCAGGTACACCTGGGTCAAACCCTTCAAGTGATCGATCACAACCTCCAACGGGCACGAAGACACCGCCAGCCAGCCCCAGTCCAAGGCCTGGGTGGTGGCTACCCAGTCGAGAAAAGCACTGCCAGGCTCGACAACGCCAACATAAGGCATCACCTCATTCCAATCGGCATAGGGCGTGCCCGCCCACACCGGTTGCGGCGGTGGTGCGACCGCTATGGTTTGCCAGGCTGCAAACGGCTTGGCCTCGCTGGTGTTGCCCATGACGACGTATAGCTGCTCATCAGGCTGCAACGGTTTTTGGGCCAGCCAGGCGCGGGGCGTCAAGGGTGAGGCCATCAGGGGAAACTCCGTGCGTGGGCGCTGATATCGCACTGCCCGTTTTTGCAGCGCTCACACTCTTCGCAAAACGGCGCACTGCGCTTGAGGCTGGCCACTTGCGCAGGGCTTAGCGGCGCGGGAATAACGGCCAACAATGTTTCCTTCACCCCCGGCATTAACGGCGGCGCCGCCGGAACAGGCGCGCCGCCTGGCTGGATTGGCACACTGCTGAATATCCCGCCCGCCGACAGCGTGATCGACTGCCCGCCCGCTTGAATCGTCACGCTGGCCCCCGCATCAATGACGATGCTTTGCCCAGCGCCCAATTGAATGGTCTGCCCGGCACGCATGTACTGCGAACCGCCGACCGCCAGATGATCATCCTGCTTGAGTTCAGTGAGGCGGTTGCCATGGGTGATGCGCCGCTCTTCACCCTGCAACTCATGGTGCGACTCGCCGCCCACCCGCACACGACGCTGGTTATCGACCTGCACCTGTTGGTCATTGAGCACATGCTGGGTCCAGTCCCGCTGGGCGCGCAGGTAGATTTCCTCGGCCCCCTTACGGTCTTCGATGCGCAGTTCGTTGTAGCCTCCACCGCCCGGGCTGCTCTGGCTACGCAGGATACTGCGGGTCTTGTCCGCCGGCAGGTCGAGGGGCATCGGCGTGGCGGCATTAGGCAGGCACCCCACCACCAGCGGCATATCCAAATCACCATTGACGAAGCCCACCAGCACCTCCATGCCGACCCTGGGTATCAGCACCACACCATAGCGGTCATGGGCCCAGCCGCTGGCCACCCGCAGCCAGCAACTGGAATGATCGTTGTGCTCGCCGATGCGATCCCACGCCATCTGCACCTTTACCCGTCCGTATTCGTCGCAATGGATCTCACTGCCAACCGGGCCAGTGACCACTGCGCTTTGGTAACCCGATATCGTCGGGCGCGGCTGCTCAGCCAAGGGCGGGCGAAAGATTGCATCCCACGGCGTGGCAACAAAGGTGTTGCCATACCCCTGACGAAACGCCCCGCCAACCACCTCGGTGACCGCTTCCTCCAGCACCTGGGGCTGTTTGCCTTCGTGGGTGACTTGGGTGACCAGCCATAAGTCATTCCACTCCTCGCGCGGGTGCTCCCTCAATTGCAGGAACCTGCCGCCGGACAAGGCCGGTTCGTCGCTTTGCCCCTGGGCGATGCGGTAGTCGCTGCGGTGCCGCTCCAGGCTACGCTGGGCGAGGTATTTGCCATGGGCCCGGTCGGAAAAATAGCCGGGGAACTGCTGCGCCTCAAGCTTGGGCAACTGCGCGTCGGCCGCCGTGCTTTGCAGCTCGAGGTGCGGTTTGCAAAAATCGTAATCGCGCAGATTGACCGCCGTGGTGCGGGCTGCCAATTGCAGTGTGAAACGCTTGATCGCCGGCGCCTGGGCAACCATGCCCGACCCAGGCCGGTACGGCGTGGGCTGATCGACCTGGGCAAATACCGTCTGGTCATCGCCAAACACCAGCAAATGAGCATCGGGGCAATGCTGAAAGTGATAGTGAATGCCGACTTCGGCACACAGACGTTGGATGAACGCCAGATCCGTCTCACCGAATTGCACGCAATACTCACGCTCAGGGTATTGACCGCTCAGCCGGAACTCAAAGCTGTCACTGTGGATGCCCTGCCCCGCCAACACCTGCGCAACGATCTGCGGCACCGTCTGATGCTGGAAAATCCGCTGATGACTGCTGTGCGCCAGATACGCCAGGTGCGGCGCCAGGCTGAGCTGGTAGCGTGTCAGGCGCCGTCCGGAATCGCCCTGGGCGACCCGGTACACCAGGCCATGCACACCATGGCCGCGGTCATCGAAACCCAGGTATACCTGACGATGCAGCAAGCTCTCCAGGTCGATATCCGGCTGCTCGCTGACCAGCTCAAGTTCGAAACGGTAAGGCTGGCTGATGGCCTCGGAGCCACTGAACTCATACACCTTAAGGTCACTGGGCGCCCCATCCAGGGCCAGGGTAAATGCACTTTGGTTGGCAGGAGCGAACATCCGGTGTTTCTCTGCGAAGGGTGGCAGCCGATTCTGCACCAGCTTTTTGCCCGGCCGGGCGTATCGCCGGCAAATCAGTAAGGTCCTACCTGTGCCTTCATCCAGCCACCCTCGAAGGCAACCAGGCGAACTGGCCGAAACAAAAACGGCCCGCCATCCAAAGGACGCGGGCCGTTTTTGTTTCAACTGGACAGGCGCTCAACGCCCGGCGCAGTTATTTGTTGAGGTTGTAGTCTTTTTCCGCAGCATCAAAACGCTCGACCATACCAACCGTCGGTGCGCCCATCTTGCTCACGAAGTAGATCGCCAGACTGGCGAAGATGAAGCCTGGGATGATTTCGTACAGACCCAGCAGTTCAAAGTGCTTCCACACGATCACGGTGATCGCGCCGACCAGGATGCCGGCCAGTGCGCCGTTGCGGGTCATGTTTTTCCAGATCACCGAGATCAGCACCACAGGGCCGAACGCAGCGCCGAAACCGGCCCAGGCGTAGCTGACCAGGCCCAGCACGCGGTTTTCCGGGTTGGCGGCCATGGCGATGGCGATCAAGGCCACTACCAGCACCATGATCCGACCGACCCAAACCAGCTCAAGCTGGGAAGCGCCTTTACGCAGGAACGCCTTGTAGAAGTCTTCAGTCAGGGCGCTGGAGCACACCAGCAACTGGCAGCTCAAGGTACTCATCACCGCCGCGAGGATCGCCGACAGCAATACACCGGCAACCCATGGGTTGAACAGGATTTTGGCCAGTTCGATAAACACTCGCTCAGGGTTTTCAGTGACCGGGCCAGCCACTTCCGGATGCGCCGAGAAGTAAGCGATACCGAAGAAGCCCACCGCCACGGTGCCGCCCAGGCACAGGATCATCCAGGTCATGGAGATGCGACGTGCGTTGGCAATCGACTTCACCGAGTCGGCCGCCATGAAACGCGCCAGGATGTGCGGCTGGCCGAAGTAGCCCAGGCCCCAGCCCATCAGCGAGATGATGCCGATGAAGGTGGTGTTTTTCAGCATGTCGAAGTTGGTCGGGTCTTTGGCTTCGATGGCCAGGAACGTGGTGTCCACACCGCCGGTGGCCAGCAGCACGATGATCGGCGTCAGGATCAGCGCGAAGATCATCAGCGTGGCTTGTACGGTGTCGGTCCAGCTGACCGCCAGGAAACCACCGATAAAGGTGTAGGCAATCGTTGCCGCAGCACCGGCCCACAGCGCGGTCTCGTAGGACATGCCGAAGGTGCTTTCGAACAGGCGGGCACCGGCGACAATGCCGGAGGCGCAATAGATGGTGAAGAACACCAGGATCACCACTGCCGAGATGATCCGCAGCAGGCCGCTTTTATCTTCGAAGCGGCTGGAGAAGTAATCCGGCAGGGTCAGGGCGTCGCCGTTGTGTTCGGTCTGCACCCGCAGGCGGCCAGCCACGAACAACCAGTTGAGGTAAGCACCGGCGATCAGGCCGATGGCAATCCAGCTTTCCGACAGGCCGGACATGTAGATGGCGCCCGGCAGGCCCATCAACAACCAGCCGCTCATGTCGGAAGCACCGGCCGACAAGGCTGTCACCACGCTACCGAGGCTGCGACCGCCGAGGATGTAATCGGAAAGGTTGTTGGTGGAGCGATAGGCCATCAAGCCGATCAGCACCATTGCTGCGATGTAGATCACGAACGTGATCAGGGTTGGATTGCTAACGCTCATATGAGTGACGCCCTGGCTTTGTTTTTATGTAGCGACGGTCTGTCAGATCGCCACTGGTGGATAACCGAGTAGACGAGCCTGCTAGCCGCGCATTTATGACTGGCGTTTCCCCAGGAAAGCCGCCAGCCGATGAACCAAACCTTAGAGGTGGTTGCACCTTGGTGCGCGAATGCTATTCAACAAAGCAAATAAGGTGCAACCAGTTTCTTGCGAATAAGTTGCACCCAGGTGTGATTTAGGACAAACGCCGTGTTTTTGCTCCTTTTCGGAGCAAGAACAGCCGATCTCAGAAGCAAACGCACCAATGCCGAGCGGATTTTGTCGAAGGCCAATTTTTTTCCGATCAACCGTCGAAAATTTCCTGAACAAAAGGGTTGCACCCGGTTGCACCTCTGCATGGGCAAAGCTAATCTTGCCGCCAGCAGATGCCACTCGGTAGTGGCACCCATGAGGATAAGAAAATGGCAACGACCACCCTTGGGGTCAAACTCGACGACCCGACCCGCGAGCGCCTGAAAGCCGCCGCGACCTCCATTGATCGCACGCCGCACTGGCTGATCAAGCAGGCAATTTTCAATTACCTGGAGAAACTCGAGGGTGGTGCAACCCTGTCCGAGCTCAATGGCTTGAGCAGCAAGGACGCCGAAGACGCGGGCGAGATCCAGGCTGACCACGCCCACCAGTGCTTCCTTGAGTTCGCTGAAAGCATCCTGCCGCAATCGGTACTGCGCGCATCGATCACCGCCGCTTACCGTCGCCCGGAACCGGAAGTGGTACCGATGCTGATCGAGCAGGCACGCCTGCCGGCAGACATGGCCGAAGCCACCAACAAGCTGGCTGCCACCATTGCCGAGAAACTGCGTAACCAGAAGAGCGCCGGCGGCCGTGCCGGTATCGTCCAGGGCCTGCTGCAAGAATTCTCCCTGTCGTCCCAGGAAGGCGTGGCGCTGATGTGCCTGGCCGAAGCGCTGCTGCGCATCCCGGACAAAGGCACCCGTGACGCGCTGATCCGCGACAAGATCAGCACCGGCAACTGGCAGCCGCACCTGGGCAACAGCCCGTCGCTGTTCGTTAACGCCGCCACTTGGGGCCTGTTGCTGACCGGCAAACTGGTCGCCACCCACAACGAAGCGGGCCTGACCTCCTCCCTGAGCCGCATCATCGGCAAAAGCGGCGAGCCGATGATCCGCAAGGGCGTCGACATGGCCATGCGCCTGATGGGCGAACAGTTCGTCACCGGCGAAACCATCGCCGAAGCCCTGGCCAATGCGAGCAAGTTCGAAGCCAAGGGCTTCCGCTACTCCTACGACATGCTCGGTGAAGCCGCCCTCACCGAACACGATGCCCAGAAGTACCTGGCTTCGTATGAACAAGCCATTCACTCCATCGGCAAAGCCTCCCATGGCCGTGGGATCTATGAGGGCCCTGGCATCTCCATCAAGCTCTCCGCCCTGCACCCGCGCTATAGCCGTGCGCAGTACGAGCGCGTGATGGACGAACTGTACCCGCGCCTGCTGTCGCTGACCTTGCTGGCCAAGCAATACGACATCGGCCTGAACATCGACGCCGAAGAAGCCGACCGCCTGGAACTGTCCCTGGACCTGCTGGAGCGTCTGTGTTTCGAGCCGCAACTGACCGGCTGGAACGGTATCGGTTTTGTGATCCAGGCCTACCAGAAGCGTTGCCCGTATGTAATCGACTACGTCATCGACCTGGCCCGCCGCAGCCGCCATCGTCTGATGATCCGCCTGGTAAAAGGCGCGTACTGGGACAGCGAAATCAAACGCGCCCAGGTCGAGGGCCTGGAAGGCTACCCGGTGTACACCCGCAAGGTGTACACCGACGTTTCCTACATTGCCTGCGCACGCAAACTGCTGTCGGTGCCGGAAGCCATCTACCCGCAGTTCGCCACGCACAACGCCCACACCTTGTCGGCCATCTACCATATCGCCGGTCAGAACTATTACCCCGGCCAGTACGAGTTCCAATGCCTGCACGGCATGGGTGAACCGCTGTACGAACAAGTGGTGGGCAAGGTATCCGAGGGCAAGCTGAACCGTCCGTGCCGTGTGTACGCGCCGGTCGGTACCCACGAAACACTGCTGGCCTACCTGGTACGCCGCCTGTTGGAAAACGGCGCCAACACCTCGTTCGTCAACCGCATCGCCGACCAATCGATCTCGATCCAGGAGCTGGTGGCCGATCCAGTGGCCAGCATCGAGCAGATGGCCACGCTGGAAGGCGGCTTCGGCTTGCCGCACCCGCGTATTCCACTGCCGCGTGACCTGTATGGCAGCGACCGCGCCAACTCGGCCGGTATCGACCTGGCCAACGAACACCGTCTGGCGTCGCTGTCCTGCGCCCTGCTGGCTACCGCGCACAACAACTGGAAAGCCGCGCCGATGCTCGGTTGCGCCTCCAGCCAGGAAGCGGCCCAACCGGTGCTGAACCCGTCCGACCTGCGGGATGTGGTCGGCCACGTACAGGAAGCTACCGTCGAAGACGTCGACAACGCGATCCAGTGCGCGATCAGCGCCGCGCCTATCTGGCAGGCCACCCCGCCCGCCGAACGCGCCGCGATTCTGGAGCGTGCCGCCGACCTGATGGAAGGCGAGATCCAGCCGCTGATGGGCCTGCTGGCCCGTGAAGCCGGCAAGACCTTCGCCAACGCCATCGCCGAAGTGCGTGAAGCCGTGGACTTCCTGCGTTACTACGCGGTGCAGGCGCGCAACGATTTCACCAACGATGCCCATCGCCCACTGGGCCCGGTGGTATGCATCAGCCCGTGGAACTTCCCGCTCGCCATCTTCAGCGGCCAGGTGGCTGCGGCATTGGCCGCCGGTAACCCGGTACTGGCCAAGCCTGCCGAACAGACCCCGCTGGTCGCCGCCCAAGCCGTGCGCATCCTGCTCGAAGCCGGCATTCCCGAGGGCGTGCTGCAACTGCTACCCGGCCAAGGCGAAAGCGTCGGTGCCCGCCTGGTGGGTGATGATCGCGTCAAAGGCGTGATGTTCACTGGTTCCACCGAAGTTGCTCGCTTGTTGCAACGCAATGTCGCCGGGCGCCTGGATGCCCAGGGTCGCCCGATCCCGCTGATCGCCGAAACCGGTGGCCAGAACGCGATGATCGTCGACTCCTCGGCACTCACCGAACAGGTGGTGATCGACGTGGTGTCGTCGGCTTTCGACAGCGCCGGCCAACGTTGCTCGGCCTTGCGTGTACTGTGCCTGCAGGAAGATTCGGCAGACCGCGTCATCGAAATGCTCAAGGGCGCCATGGCTGAATGCCGTCTGGGCAACCCGGAGCGCCTGTCGGTGGATATCGGCCCAGTGATCGACGCCGAAGCCAAGGCCGGCATCGAGAAACACATCCAGGCCATGCGCGACAAAGGCCGCAACGTTTATCAGGTTGCAATTGCCGATGGCGAAGAGATAAAGCGCGGCACCTTTGTGATGCCAACCCTGATCGAGCTGGAAAGCTTCGACGAGCTGCAACGCGAGATCTTCGGCCCGGTGCTGCACGTGGTGCGCTACAAGCGTAAAGAGATCGACCAGTTGATCGGCCAGATCAATGCGTCGGGCTACGGTCTGACCCTGGGCGTGCATACCCGCATCGACGAGACCATCGCCAAGGTGATCGACAACGTCAACGCCGGTAACGTCTACGTCAACCGCAACATCGTGGGTGCCGTGGTCGGCGTGCAGCCGTTCGGCGGCGAAGGCCTGTCGGGCACTGGCCCGAAAGCCGGCGGCCCGTTGTACCTGTACCGCCTGCTGTCGACTCGTCCTACCGACGCGATCGAGCAATCCTTCGTACGTGGCGACGCATTGACTGCACCGGACGTACGTCTGCGCGACGCCATGAGCCAACCGCTGACAGCCCTGAAAACCTGGGCCGACAGCCACAAGTTCAGCGAACTGAGCGCGCTGTGCACGCAATTCGCGGCGCAGTCGCAAAGCGGTATCACCCGGCAACTGGCCGGCCCGACCGGTGAGCGCAACAGCTACGCAATCCTGCCGCGTGAACACGTGCTGTGCCTGGCTGAAGTGGAAGGTGATCTGCTGACCCAACTGGCGGCAGTGCTGGCCGTCGGCGGTTCGGCGGTATGGCCGGAAACCGAGCTGACCAAGGCTCTGTTCCCACGCCTGCCGCGAGACATTCAGGCGAAGATCAAGCGCGTGGCCGACTGGACCAAGGACGACGTAGTGTTTGACGCCGTGCTGCATCACGGTGATTCCGACCAATTGCGTGCGGTGTGCCAGCAAGTGGCGCAGCGCGGTGGGGCGATTGTTGGGGTGCATGGGATGTCTCAGGGTGAGACGGCCATTGCCTTGGAGCGATTGGTGATCGAGCGGGCGTTGAGCGTCAACACCGCAGCGGCAGGCGGTAACGCCAGCCTGATGACTATAGGTTAAAACCTGTGGGAGGGGGCTTGCTCCCGATAGCGGAGTGTCAGTCAGCACATTGGACACTGACACACTGCTATCGGGAGCAAGCCCCCTCCCACATTGACTGCATTTCAATTCCCTGCCTGCGTTTTGCCCTTCCATCACCCAGATCAATCTTGCTATCCAGCCTTTATTCACGCGCTTAGACTCAGGCCAATTCCTTCAAAGGTAATCCGCCATGTCCGAGACGCTGCTCAGTTCCCGCAATCTGGCTTTCGAGCTGTACGAAGTCCTCGATGCCGAGGGCCTGAC
The DNA here is from genome assembly GCF_023127795.1 of Pseudomonas sp. W2Jun17. Lineage (NCBI taxonomy): Bacteria > Pseudomonadati > Pseudomonadota > Gammaproteobacteria > Pseudomonadales > Pseudomonadaceae > Pseudomonas > Pseudomonas sp. W2Jun17. Next base: position 233,794 of record NZ_SPKO01000025.1, read on the forward strand.
CCAGCGTGAGCGGTTTGCCGAACACAACCGCGAAACCTTCGACGCTGCGATCAGCACGGCGCGCAGCATCGCCGAAAAGTACTTCGCCCCCCACAACCGCAAGAACGACGAAAACGAACCGCGTTATGAGAACGGCCAAGCGATCCTGATCCCGGAAGTCAAACCCGCCGTAGACGCCTTCCTGGAGGCCGGTTTCCTCAACGCAGCCCGCAGTTTCGAAGCAGGCGGCATGCAACTGCCGACCTTGCTGTCCCAAGCCTGCTTCGCCCACTTTCAAGCGGCCAACGCCGCATCGACCTCCTACCCGTTCCTGACCATGGGCGCCGCCAATCTGATCGAAAGCTTCGGCACCGAGGAGCAGAAACAGCGCTTCCTGCAACCGATGATCGACGGGCGCTTCTTCGGCACAATGGCCCTGACCGAGCCCCACGCCGGCTCCTCGCTGTCAGATATTCGTACCCGCGCAGAACCGGCGGCTGACGGCAGTTATCGCCTCAAAGGCAACAAGATCTTCATCTCCGGTGGCGACCACTCGCTGTCGGAAAACATCGTGCATATGGTGCTGGCCAAATTGCCGGACGCACCCGCGGGCGTGAAGGGCATTTCGCTGTTTATCGTGCCCAAGTTCCTGGTCAACGATGACGGCAGCCTGGGCGAACGCAACGATGTGCTGCTGGCCGGGCTGTTTCACAAGATGGGCTGGCGCGGCACCACGTCCACGGCGCTCAACTTCGGCGATAACGGCAACTGCGTCGGCTACTTGGTGGGCAAACCGCACCAGGGCCTGAGCTGCATGTTCCAGATGATGAATGAAGCACGCATTGGCGTGGGCATGGGCGCGGTGATGCTTGGTTACGCCGGCTACCTCTACTCGCTGGACTACGCCCGCGAACGGCCCCAGGGTCGCCTGCCCGATAGCAAAGACCCAGGCACCGCGCCAGTGGCGATCATTCAGCACGCCGACATCAAGCGCATGTTGCTGACCCAGAAAGCCTATGTGGAAGGCGCCTTTGACCTGGGCCTTTACGCAGCCCGACTGTTTGACGACACCACCACCCTGGCAACCGACACTGAGCGCAAGCACGCCCACGAACTGCTGGACCTGCTCACCCCCATCGTCAAATCCTGGCCGTCGGAGTTTTGCCTCAAGGCCAATGAACTGGCGATCCAGATTCTCGGCGGCCACGGCTACACCCGCGAATACCCGGTGGAGCAGTACTACCGCGACAACCGCTTGAACCCGATCCATGAAGGCACCCACGGCATCCAGTCCCTGGACTTGCTTGGGCGCAAATTGGCGCAGAACGGCGGCGCCGGCTTGAAGCAATTGATTCGCCTGATCGCCGAGACCGGGGCCCGTGCGCAGAAGTACCCGTCACTTACGGCACTGCGAGAGCCGCTGGAGCAACTGGTCAATCGACTGCAAAGCGTCACCATTGGCCTGCTGACCGATCTCGCCCAGGGCAAGGTCAACAGCAGCCTGGCGAACTCGGCGCTGTACTTGAAAGTATTCGGGCATACGGTGATCGGCTGGCGCTGGCTGGAACAGGCGATCCGCGCTGAAGAAGGGCTGGCCAAGGGTGAGGCGGCCGATGCGGCCTTCTACAAGGGCAAGCTCCAGGCCGCCCGGTACTTCCTGACCTGGGAAGTACCGAGCTGCCATCACGAACTGGCAATTCTGGAGGCACGCGACGATACGTGCCTGGGGATGCAGGATGAGTGGTTCTAAGGCTGGATCGCCTTGGCAATCACCTCGACCGTGGCGCTGACTTGCTCTTGGTAACGGTCGAGTTCCTGCTGGTGAGCCTGTTGCATTTCGATCTGCTCGGCGCACAGGTTCAGCGCGGCCAGTACCAATAATTTGTCACCGATCAGGGTCGGGTACTTTTTCTTGGTAACCGCCAGGGAAGCCTTGAGCATGGTCACGGCATGCATCAGGGTCTGATCTTCGCCGGCCGGTGCCTTGATCGAGTAATCCTCTCCGAGAATCGAAACGACCTTTATCCCCTCATTCATGCGCTGACAGGCCCTGCACTCACACGCTCAACCAGGGCCTGGATGCGGGCGGCGGTGGCGCCGTGCTTTTCTTCCTGCTCCATCAGGTTCAGTTGCAGGCTGTCGTTTTCATCCTTGGCGCGAGCCAGTTCGGCCTTGAGGGATTCGTTGCTGCCCAGCAGCTCTTGATTCTGCTGTACCAGGTCGCTGACCAGTTGTTCCAATTGGCTGAGAGATGCTTCTAACATTTTGATTTCCCGGGCTTTTAAAAGGGCGGTGACGATAAAGAAAATTCACCTCGGATGCCAGGGATATCCCCGGCGTGCAGCCCGATTTATCGGGGCCGGGCCGCACTTTCGAGCCTTAGTGACTGCAATTACCCGATCTGGTTCCTCCAATGCCCCCAACCCTTCGTCAGATGCGACAAAAGCGCGCAGCCCCTTAAGACTTTAGTCGCAGGGCCGATAACGCAGGCACACCTCGTCTCATGGCCGCACGGATCGCGCTTCCTCCCAGGATTCCAGCATGTCTCTTCGTAATATGAATATCGCCCCGAGGGCCTTCCTCGGCTTCGCGTTTATTGGCGCCCTGATGTTGTTGCTGGGTGTGTTCGCCCTGAACCAGATGAGCAAGATTCGCGCAGCCACCGAAGACATCACCTCAGCCAGCGTGCCAAGCATTCGTGCCCTCGACGAATTCACCCAACTGACCCTGCGCCTGCGCGTGCTGTCGTATCGCTTGCTGACCAACCGCGAGCCGGATGTACAGCAAAAGACTTTGGAAGCCTTCGAGTTGCGCAATCAGCAGATTCGCACGGCCCACGGCATCTACGAAAAATTGATCACCAGCACTCAAGAGCGCAACGCCTACGACGAATACGTGCGCCTGCTGGGCCAGTACCACCAGATTGAAGAGCGCATGAAGAGCCTGTCACGCGCCAATCAGGTCGACGAGCTGCGCAACTTGCTGAACACCGAGTTGCTGAGCAACTCCGAGCAAGTCAACGCCGTATTGACCCGCTTGCTGGATATCAATAACGACGACGCCAACGCCACCAACCAGCAAGCCAAAGACCAATACGACATGGCCTTCGACCTGGTGGTGGGCCTGCTGGTGGTTGCCACGGCGCTGACCGTGTTGTTCGCCTGGTTGCTGACCCGCAGCATCACCCTGCCCATCGCCCGTGCCCTTGAAGCCGCCGAAGAAGTGGCCGAAGGTAACCTGACGCGCCCGATCACCGTAGACGGCAACGACGAAGCCGGCCGCCTGCTCGCCGCCATGGCCAAGATGCAAAACAAACTGCGCGATACCCTGCAACGCATCGCCGGCTCCGCCACTCAGTTGGCGTCTGCCGCCGAAGAGCTGAACGCCGTCACCGACGAAAGCGCCCGTGGCCTGACCCAGCAAAACAACGAAATCGAACAAGCCGCCACCGCCGTCAACGAGATGACCAGCGCCGTTGAAGAAGTCGCACGCAACGCCGTGAGCACTTCCGAAGCTTCGCGCAACGCCACCACCTCTGCCGGTGATGGTCGGGACCTGGTGCAGGAAACCGTCAGCGCCATCGAACGCATGAGCGCTGACGTGCAGGCCACCGCCTCCCTGATTGGCGACCTGGCCAATGAATCGCGGGATATCGGCAAGGTGCTGGACGTGATTCGCGGCCTGGCCGACCAGACCAACCTGCTGGCCCTGAACGCGGCGATTGAAGCCGCACGCGCCGGGGAAGCCGGACGTGGTTTCGCCGTAGTGGCCGACGAGGTGCGAGCGCTGGCCCATCGCACGCAACAGTCCACCAGCGAGATCGAGCGCATGATCGGCAGTATCCAGACGGGTACTGAGCACGCAGTGGATTCGATGCGAAACAGCACCGAGCGGGCCGAATCGACGCTGAACATCGCCAAGGGCGCGGGCATGTCGCTGGACACCATCAACACCGCAATTGTCGAGATCAACGAGCGCAACCTGGTGATCGCCAGCGCGGCGGAAGAACAGGCCCAGGTGGCGCGGGAAGTGGACCGTAATCTGGTGAATATTCGCGACCTGTCAGTGCAATCCGCTACGGGCGCCAGCCAGACCAGCGCCGCGAGCAGCGAATTGTCGCGCCTGGCAGTGGATCTGAATGGGATGGTAGGCCGCTTCCGCCTCTAACTGACGGCACTTGAAAATGTGGGAGGGGGCTTGCTCCCGATTGCGGTATATCAGTCAACTTATCTGCGGCTGACCCACCGCTATCGGGGGCAAGCCCCCTCCCAAATTTGCTTCTGCAAAAATTCAGAAAAAGCTTTTTGACAGCGCAGCAATTCAACAGGTTAGAATCGCTGGCACGCAGACTGCATGGTCAGTTCGCGCCCCGTCTTCCCTGCTCTGGAGTACTGCCTTTGAATGCGACGACCATCAACAGCCTGTTCTTGATCGGCGCGTTGCTGGTAAGTGCGAGCATTCTGGTGAGCTCCCTTTCGTCCCGCCTGGGCATCCCGATCCTGGTGATCATCCTGGCCGTGGGCATGACCGCCGGTGTCGATGGCGGCGGCATCATTTTCGATAACTACCCGACTGCCTACCTGGTGGGCAACCTCGCCCTGGCCGTGATCCTGCTCGACGGCGGCTTGCGCACACGGGTGGCGAGTTTCCGCGTGGCGCTGTGGCCGGCCTTGTCCCTGGCCACGGTGGGGGTGTTGATTACCACCGGCCTCACCGGCATGGCGGCGGCCTGGCTGTTCGACCTCAATATCATCCAGGGCTTGCTGATTGGCGCCATCGTTGGCTCAACGGACGCCGCGGCAGTGTTCTCGCTGCTGGGCGGCAAGGGCCTCAACGAACGGGTCAGCGCCAGCCTGGAAATCGAATCCGGCAGCAACGACCCGATGGCGGTGTTCCTTACCGTCACCCTGATCGACATGCTCGCCAGCGGCCAGACCGGCCTGCACTGGAGCCTGTTGACTCATCTGATTCGTGAATTCGGCATCGGTGGCCTGGTGGGCCTGGGCGGCGGCTGGCTGATGCTGCAGCTGGTCAACCGCATCAACCTGGCCAACGGCCTGTACCCGATTCTGGTAATCGCCGGCGGCCTGTTCGTTTTCGCCCTGACCAACGCCCTGCACGGCAGCGGCTTCCTGGCCGTGTACCTGTGCGGCCTGGTGATTGGCAACCGCCCGGTGCGCAGCCGCCATGGCATTTTGCATATGCTCGATGGCATGGCCTGGCTGGCGCAGATCGGCATGTTCCTGGTGCTGGGCCTGTTGGTCACGCCCCATGACCTGCTGCCCATCGCCCTGCCCGCGCTGGGCCTGGCGCTGTGGATGATCCTGTTTGCGCGGCCTCTTTCGGTGATGGTTGGCCTGCTGCCGTTCAAGGCATTCCACGGTCGCGAAAAGGCCTTTATCGCCTGGGTCGGCCTGCGCGGCGCGGTGCCGATCATCCTCGCGGTGTTCCCGCTGATGGCCGGCCTGCCCCATGCGCAGCTGTACTTCAACCTGGCGTTCTTTATCGTGCTGGTGTCGCTGCTGGTGCAGGGCACAAGCCTGCCGTGGGTGGCCAAGTTGCTCAAAGTCACCGTACCACCGGACCCGGCACCGATTTCCCGCGCAGCCCTGGAAGTGCACGTCACCAGCGAGTGGGAGCTGTTCGTCTACCGCCTCGGCGCCGAGAAATGGTGCATCGGCGCGGCCCTGCGCGAGCTGAAAATGCCCGAAGGCACGCGCATCGCTGCACTGTTTCGCGGCCAGCAACTGCTCCATCCGTCGGGTAGTACCGTGCTGGAAGTCGATGATTTGCTCTGTGTGATCGGCCATGAACACAACCTGCCGGCCCTGGGCAAACTGTTCAGCCAGGCACCGCAACGGGGCCTCGATTTGCGCTTCTTCGGCGACTTCGTGCTCGAAGGCGACGCCCAGCTGGGCGCGGTTTCGGCCTTGTACGGGCTCAAGCTCGAGGGTATCGACCCGGACATGCCGCTGAGTCGCTTCATCACCCAGAAGGTCGGCGGTGCACCGGTGGTGGGCGACCAGGTGGAATGGAACAACACCATCTGGACTGTCGCGGTCATGGACGGGAACAAGATTGGCAAAGTCGGCGTCAGATTCCCCGAAGGAAGTCGCCCGGGTCCCGGACTCTTCCTCTAAACTGCGGGGCAACAACGCCCCGATTCTTCACCTTGCAAGACCGGTCTCTATGCCAACCCTGCGCACTTTTATCGCCACTGCCCTGCTGGGCCTGACCCTTTGCGTCGGCGCCGTTCACGCTGCCGACCCGCCCAGCGCCGACGCCATCCAGCAAACCCTGGATAAACTGCCCGACCGCAAGCTGCCCGACGCTGACATGAAGGCGTTGCAGGGCATCCTGCAGCAGACCCTGACGTACCTGGCGAACCAGCAGGATTACGAGCAGCGCCTGGCCGATCTCAAGCGCCAGCTGGAAGAGGCCCCACGCCAGACCGCCGACAACCAGCGCGAGCTGGCCCGGCTCAAGGCCACCAAAATCATCCCGGTAGCCCAACGCTACGCCTCGCTGCCCGTGCCGCAGCTTGAGCAATTGCTGGTGCAACGCAGCACCCAGCAAGGCGACCTGCAAAAAGAGCTGGCCGACGCCAACAGCCTGACCATCGCCGCCCAGACCCGCCCCGAGCGCGCCCAGACCGAAATCAGCAGCAGCCAGACGCGCATCCAGCAGATCAATGCCACGCTCAAGCTGGGCAAAGACAACGGCAAAGCCCTCAGCGGCGACCAGCGCAACCAGTTGAACGCTGAACTGGCAGCCCTGAATGCGCTGATCCCCCTGCGCCGCCAGGAGTTGGCCGGCAACAGCCAGTTGCAAGACCTGGGCAACAGCCAGCACGACCTGATCCAGGAAAAAACCGCGCGCCTGGAGCAGGAAATCCAGGACCTGCAAACCCTGATCAACCAGAAACGCCTGGCCCAGTCCCAGCAGACGGTGACGCAACAGTCCATCGAAGCCCAGAAAGCCGGGGGCAGCAGCATCCTTGCCAAGGAAAGCGCCGACAACCTGAAGCTGTCCGACTACCTGCTCAAGAGCACTGACCGTCTCAATGACCTGACCCAGAAGAACCTGCAGACCAAGCAGCAACTGGACACGGTCAACCAGAGCGATTCGGCCCTGGACGAGCAGATCAACGTGCTCAAGGGCAGCCTGCTGCTTTCCAAGATTCTGTATAAGCAAAAACAGGCCCTGCCGCGCCTTACCGTCGACCGCGACCTGGCCGACGATATCGCCAACATTCGCCTGTACCAGTTCGAGGTCAACCAGCAGCGTGAGCTGATCAGTTCCCCCAGCGCCTATGTGGATAACCTGCTGGCCAACCAGCCACCGGACGAAGTCACGCCGCAACTGCGTCGCACCTTGCTGGAACTGGCGATCACCCGCAGCGACCTGCTGGAGCGCCTGAGCCGCGAGCTGAGTGCGCTACTGAACGAATCGATCACCCTGCAACTGAACCAGAAGCAACTGTTGAGCACCGCCACTACACTGCGCGCGACGCTTGATGAGCAGATGTTCTGGATCCCGAGCAACAAGCCGCTGGACACCGAATGGCTGGAAACCGTGCCGGCGCACCTGAGCAAGCAAGTCGCCACCCTGCCCTGGGCGTCCAGTGTCAGCGAACTGTATGACGGCCTGACCCAGCGCCCGTTGCTGTTCCTGCCGCTGCTGCTGTTGCTCGGCGCGCTGTTGTGGCGGCGCAAGGCGTTGTATCAGCGCCTGAACAAGGTCCACCTGGACATCGGTCACTTCAAGCGCGACAGCCAGTGGCATACGCCGCAGGCGATCCTGATCAATATCCTGCTGGCAATGCCGGTGTCACTGGGCCTGGCGCTGTGCGGCTATGCCTTGCAGATCGACGCCCGCGGGCAAAACGCCAACCTGGGCTCGGCCCTGCTGCAGATCGCCCAGGCGTGGCTGGTGTTCTACACCGCCTACCGCATCCTTGCGCCGGGCGGCGTGGCCGAACTGCACTTTCGCTGGGAGAAACCTCAGGTCCAGTTCCTCCAGGGCTGGATACGCAAGCTCGGGCTGGTGGTACTGGCGCTGGTGGCGGTGGTGGCGATTGCCGAACACCAACCGGCGGCACTGGCCGAAGACGTGCTGGGCATCGCCGTGGTGCTCACCTGTTATGGCTTGATGGCGTGGCTGCTGAGTCGCCTGTTGCTCAACAGCCCCACCCATGAAAAGGCCTCGCTGTTTCGCAAGGCCATCGGGCTGGTGTTCACCGCCCTGCCGATCGCGCTGTTCATCGCCGTGTGCTTTGGCTACTACTACACCGCCCTGAAACTCAGCGACCGGCTGATCAACACCCTGTACCTGCTGATGTTCTGGCTGGTGATCGAAGCCACCTTCGTGCGCGGCCTCGGCGTGGCCGCCCGGCGCCTGGCCTATGCCCGCGCCCTGGCCAAACGCCAGGCCGCCAAGGAAGCCGGTGATGGCGAAACGGTGATCGAGGAGCCGACCCTGGACATCGAACAGGTCAACGAACAGTCCATGCGCCTGATCCGCCTGGCCTTGCTCGGCGGCTTTATCGCGGCGCTGTACTGGGTGTGGTCGGACCTGATCTCGGTGTTTTCGTACCTGGATAACGTCACCCTGTACGAATACACCAGCGGTACGGGTGCCAATATCAGCATGGTGCCCATCAGTATCGGCGACCTGCTCGGCGCGTCGATCATCATCGGCATCACCTTCGCCCTGGCGCGCAACCTGCCCGGCCTGCTGGAAGTGCTGGTGCTGTCCAAGCTGGACCTGGCCCAAGGCAGCGCCTATGCCACCACCACCTTGCTGTCCTACATCATTGCCGGCGTAGGGTTTGTCACCACCCTGTCCACCCTCGGCGTGAGCTGGGACAAGCTGCAATGGCTGGTTGCAGCGCTGTCGGTGGGCCTGGGCTTCGGTATGCAGGAGATCTTCGCCAACTTCATCTCCGGCATCATGATCCTGTTCGAACGCCCGGTGCGCATTGGCGATACCATCACCATCGGCAACCTGTCGGGTACGGTGAGCAAGATCCGCATTCGCGCCACCACCATCACCGACTTCGACAACAAGGACATCATCGTCCCGAACAAGACTTTCATTACCGGCCAACTGATCAACTGGTCGCTGACCGACACCATCACCCGCGTCACCTTGAAACTCGGCGTGGACTACGGCTCCGATCTGGATCTGGTGAAGGAATTGTTACTCAAAGCCGCACGGGAAAACCCGCGGGTACTGAAAGAACCCGAACCCCATGTGTACTTCCTCAACTTCGGCGAAAGCACCCTGGACCACGAGCTGCGCATGCATGTGCGCGACCTCGGCGACCGCAACCCGGTGCTCGACGAGGTCAACCGCTTTATCAACCGTGAGTTCAAGAAACAGCACATCAACATCTCGTTCCGGCAGATGGAGATCTACCTGAAAAACCTCCACGGCCAGGAATACAAGCTGGTGCCGGCCGAGGATGAGCGCAAGACCATCGTCGAGCCCGTCGACAAGCCCGACGCACCAGAGCCACCCGCCGGCAAAGTGGTGGATGCGCCGGAGCCGCCACCGAGCAAACTCGACTAAACGCCCTGTCCCCAGCAGAATGCTCGGACATTCTGCTGGAGATGGCCGGTGAAAGCCCTCGACGAACTGACCTTCGACAACCGCTTCGCACGCCTGGGCGATGCGTTCTCAACCCACGTTCTGCCCGAGCCTCTGGACGAGCCGCGCCTGGTCGTGGCAAGCAAGGCCGCCATGGCGCTGCTCGACCTCGACCCGGCCGTGGCTGAAACGCCCGTGTTTGCCGAACTGTTTGGCGGCCACAAGCTGTGGGCCGAAGCCGAACCAAGGGCGATGGTCTATTCGGGGCATCAGTTTGGCGGCTACACCCCGCAATTGGGCGATGGCCGCGGGTTGTTGCTGGGCGAGGTCTACAACGACGCCGGCGAGCATTGGGATTTGCACCTCAAGGGCGCGGGGATGACGCCTTACTCGCGCATGGGCGACGGGCGTGCGGTGTTGCGCTCTTCGATCCGGGAATTCCTTGCCTCTGAAGCCCTGCATGCGCTGGGCATCCCCAGCAGCCGCGCCCTATGCGTGATCGGCTCCAGCACCCCGGTCTGGCGTGAGAAACAGGAACGTGGCGCCATGGTGTTGCGCCTGGCCCATAGCCATATCCGCTTCGGGCATTTCGAATACTTCTACTACACCAAGAAGCCCGAACAGCAGGCCGAGTTGGCCGAACACGTGCTGAACCTGCATTACCCCGAGTGCCGCGAGCAGCCTGAGCCGTACCTGGCGATGTTCCGCGAAATCGTCGAGCGCAATGCCGAAATGATCGCCAAGTGGCAGGCCTATGGCTTTTGCCACGGGGTGATGAACACCGACAACATGTCGATTCTGGGCATCACCTTCGACTTCGGGCCCTTCGCGTTTCTCGATGATTTTGACGCGCACTTCATCTGCAACCACTCCGACCATGAAGGGCGCTACTCCTTCAGCAACCAGGTGCCTATCGGGCAGTGGAACCTCAGCGCCTTGGCCCAGGCGCTTACGCCGTTCATCAGCGTTGATGCCTTGAAGGAGGCACTTGGCCTGTACCTGCCGTTCTACCAGGCCCACTACCTGGACCTGATGCGCCGCCGGCTGGGGCTCACGAGCGCTGAAGAGGATGACCAGAAACTGGTGGAAGACTTGCTCAAGCTGATGCAGAACAGCGGCGTGGACTACACACTGTTCTTCCGACGCCTGGGCGATGAATCCGCGGCGCTGGCCGTGACGCGGCTACGTGACGACTTTGTCGACCTGGCCGGGTTTGATACCTGGGCCGAGCGGTACAAGGCCCGCGTTGCGCGGGACGGGGATTTCACCCAGGAACAGCGCCGTGAGCGGATGCATGCGGTGAACCCGCTCTACATCCTGCGTAACTACCTGGCCCAAAACGCCATCGCCGCCGCCGAATCAGGCGACTACAGCGAAGTGCGACGGCTGCATGAAGTGCTAACCAGGCCGTTTGAAGAGCAAGCGGGGATGGAGCAGTACGCGCAACGGCCGCCGGATTGGGGTAAGCATTTGGAGATTAGTTGTTCGTCGTAAGTCCTGAAACCCATAGCCACCCCCAAGGAGCCCCCGATGTCCGAATCTCTTGTCATCCCCTGCCCACATTGCAACGGCCTCAACCGCATCCCCGGCGAACGCCTGGGTGATGCGCCCAAGTGCGGGCGTTGCAAGCAGTCGGTGTTGCTGAGCAAACCCTTTGATTTGAAACAGGGCGACTATGCCAGCCAGATCAAGGGCGACCTGCCGCTCCTGGTCGATGTGTGGGCCGAATGGTGCGGGCCGTGCAAGTCGTTTGCGCCGGTATTCGAGCAGGCCGCCGGGCAGCTTGAAGGCAAGTGCCGGCTGGCGAAGCTGGACAGTGAGGCTAATCAGCAGCTGTCGGCGCAGTTGGGGATTCGTTCTATTCCCAGTTTGATTCTGTTCAAGAACGGTCGCGAAGTGGCGCGCCAGAGCGGGGCGTTTCCGTTGCCGCAGCTGATGAGCTGGTTGCGTAGCCAGGGCGTATAAACATCCCCCGCCATCAACTCGGTCAATGTGGGAGCTGGCTTGCCTGCGATGCAGGCGACTCGGTCTGCCTGGTACACCGAGGCGATGCTATCGCAGGCAAGCCAGCTCCCACATTGAATGCATTTCAGCTTTAGGTCAGGGGGGCTTCGCGGTCCATCATCTGGCCGACCAGCATGACACCCAGTTCGCTTAATTGGTGAATCGCCAGGGCCACATCGCGATGTTCGCCTGTGAGGTCGTTGGACAAGTTGAGTAATAGCGTGCGCACGGAGGAGAAGGTTTCGTAGCTGTTGAGCACGAGGGCTTCGGTGGGGAGGTTGGGTGAAACATTGAAAAGACGGATAGACATGCATTTGTTCCCTGATAGGGCCACTACCGTTTCGCTACTAAACGAAGGGTGGCAGCTGTACGCAGGTTAGTAGACCGGGGAACAAAGCAAAGACCGGCGCACCCGAAGGTGCCCTGCGCACAGCCACCATCAGATAGGCGATAACGCCATGCTTTTGGAGCAGGTGCACATGCTTTGGTCGGTCGGGCTACTAAACCCGATCACTGAACATTCAGCGACCGGCAAACCTTAGAGACGCCCATCCAGACGCACAAGCCGGCGGATTCTGGCGTAGCTGTAGGCAAGGTTACAAGGCACAAGCCCAATTGCCAGACCCTTCCTACAGACCCTGTGGGACAAATCCAACCCACCTGCCGAAATGCAATCCAAACTGTGGGAGCTGCCTGTGGGGTCAGGCGTTTTCCAGCAGGCTATGCAACTCCACAAACTGCTGAGTCAGCTTGTGCCGTGGGTCGAGGTGGATCAGCGGCTTGCTCTCCTGGTGCGACTCGCGCATTCGCACCGAGCTGGCCAGGTACACCGGCAGCACCGGCAGCCCTTCGGCAATCAGTTCATCCAGAATCTGCTGCGGCAGGCTGGCCCGGGCCTGAAACTGGTTGACCACGATACCTTCCACTTCCAGGCCTTCATTATGGTCTTCCTTCAGTTCTTCGATTTCCGCCAGCAGGCCATACAGGGCCTGGCGCGAAAAGCTGTCGCAATCGAAGGGGATCAGCACACGATCAGCCGCAATCAGCGCAGAAACCGCATAGAAGTTCAACGCGGGTGGAGTATCGAGGTAAATCCGGTCGTAATCCTCGCTCAACTCATCCAGCAGCTTTCGCAGCTTGTTGATCTTGTGCTTGGCTTCGAGCTTGGGCTGCAGGTCTGCCAGCTCGGCGGTGGCGGTGATGACGTGCAGGTTGTCGAACGGCGTTTCGTAGATATCAACCTTGTTCTTCTTCGAAAACGGCCCGGAAGACAACGTTTGCTTGAAAAAATCCGCGATCCCCATGGGGATGTCTTCGCCCGTCAACCCGGTGAGGTACTGGGTCGAGTTGGCTTGCGCATCGAGGTCCACCAACAGGGTTCGATAACCTTCGCTGGCGCTGACCGCCGCCAGGTTGCAGGCGATGCTGGACTTGCCCACGCCGCCTTTTTGATTGAACACCACGCGCCGCATGGAAAAACCTCCGTGTATCAATGAATGACCGAGTGTAGAGCGCAAAAGCGCCAGTTAGCTACCTCGTTCATCCATACGCTGTGCCTGGCTCACAAATGAATGGGAAATCTCCGACGACCCAGCCTGGCCTGTGATCGCCGACAATCTGTAAATTCTTCCAACTTATTTGTGATCAATAGTGAACAAATTTTCACCACTATTTGCTAGAACCCCGCGGCACCGGGATAATGCGCGCCATTCGGCTATTGCTCTCTGTCCCGGAATCCGGGGCCATTGGCCGCACATGGAAGCCCGCAGGGGCGGGATAACTTCTCAGTGATCAACTTCAACATCGCCCAATGGCGCGCCTGGGCTCCTGGCCTTGAGAGTGCGCACGACTGGCACGCCTGGTGCCGGGACCCGGTGTTGCTGCCCGTCAGCGAAGCCTGCCCGGATGTGTCATTTCTGCCAGCTATGCAGCGCCGCCGCTTGAGCCGGCTGGCGCGCATGGCATTCAGCGTCGGCTGGCCGCTGGCCGAGGGCCTTGCAGAGCTGCCGCTGGTGTTCATTTCCCGCCACGGCGAAACCCCGCGCACCCTGGATATCCTCAGTGATCTGGCCAACGAGCAGCCGCTGTCGCCCACCCAGTTCAGCCTGTCGGTGCACAACGCGGTGATCGGCCTGTGGTCGATCCTGCGCAATGAAACCGCCGAGATGACTGCCCTCGCCGCCGTTGGCGATGGCCTGGAGCACGGCCTCCTCGAAGCCGCCGCACTGCTCAACGAAGGCGCCCCGGCGGTGCTGCTGGTGATCACTGAAGAACAGCCGCCCGAAGCCTACGCCGGCTGGATCCATGACGTACCGTTCCCCTATGCCCTCGGCCTGTTGCTCACACCGGGCGACGAGTGGCAGCTGGAACTTACCACCGGCACTGTCCAACCCTCCACCATCGCCCAGTGGCCCCACGCCCTGAACCTGCTGCGCACCCTGCTGACCGAACAGGGCGCCTGCCAACATGCCTGGAAGAACCGAGTATGGAACTGGCAACGCAAGCCCTGACCGACAAGCCTCGGGACGCCTATTACTGGCGCCTGCTCGCTACCGCCGCGAGCTTTTTCCTGTTCGGCGTGGGCGGGTTGTGCCTGCGTTTGCTGGTGTTTCCATTGCTCAGTTGCTTGCCGGGCAGTGCCGAACAGCACCAGCGCCGTGCACGTCACACCATCAGCCGGCTGTTCTGGTTCTTTGTGCGGTTGATGCAGCGTGTCGGCGTGCTGACCTACAGCGTGGAAGGCGCCGAGAAGCTCGGGCGCCCAGGGCAGATGATCGTTGCCAACCACCCGTCGCTGATCGATGTGGTGTTCCTGATCGGCCTGATGCGCCAGACCAACTGCGTGGTCAAGCAGAGCCTGTTCCAGAACCCCTTCACCCGCGGGCCGGTGCGTGATGCCGGCTACATCAGCAACGACGGCAGCGCCGATATGCTCGATGCGGCTGCCGATGCCCTGCGCGCCGGCCAGACCCTGATCATCTTTCCCGAAGGCACCCGCACCACACCCGGCGCGGCCCCCGCCTTTCATCGCGGCGGCGCGGCCATTGCCCTGCGGGGTGCGACAATCATCACCCCGGTGGTGATCAAGGTCAGCCCCACCACCCTGACCAAGGCCGAACCCTGGTATCGCATCCCCAAACGTCGATTTCACTTCAGTTTGCGCGTGGGGGCCGATATAGAGCCACAAGCGTTTGCCGCGCTCGGCGCCGCGCCCCAGGCTTCACGCAAGCTCAACGATTACCTGCATCACTATTTCATTAAGGAGCTCGCCGAAGATGAGCAACCAAAAAAGCCTTGAGCACGACATAAAGACGCTGATCATCGAGGCCCTGGGCCTGGAAGACATCAGCGCCGACGACATTGGCAGCGAACAGACTCTGTTTGGCGAAGGCCTGGGCCTGGACTCGGTCGATGCCCTGGAATTGGGCCTGGCGATCCAGAAAACCTACGGCATCAAGATCGATGCCGACGCCAAGGACACCCGCAATCATTTCACCAACGTGGCCAGCCTTGCGGCGCTCGTCACGGCCCGACAGGCAGCTTGAGACCGTACCATGCAAACTCGTGACGATATTTTCAACACCCTGCGCGATGCCTTGGTGGAACTGTTTGAACTGCCCCCGGAGCGCGTCACCCTCGACGCCAACCTGTATCAAGACCTGGAAATCGACAGCATCGACGCCGTGGACCTGATCGACCACATCAAGCGCCAGACCGGTAAGAAGATCGCCGCCGAAGAATTCAAGGCGGTGCGCACCGTGAACGACGTGGTTGAGGCGGTATACCGTCTGGTCCAGCCCGCCGCATGAGCCGGCTGATCGGCCTTGGCCTGTTGTTGGCGGGGCTGCTGTACCCCTTTGCGGTGTATTACGGCACCGAGCATTTTGCACCGTGGCAATTCGGCCTGTTGCTGGGCAGCCTGTGGCTGTTGCGCGCCCTGACCGCTGGGCGGCGCCCGGGCAGCCGCTGGATGGCGGTGACGGTGATCGTGTTCTGCGTGCTGCTGGCCTGGTTCGATAACCCGCAGTGGCTGCGTTGGTACCCCAGCCTGGTCAGCGCGTTCATGTTGGCGCTGTTCGGCCTGAGCCTGAAATACGGCCCGCCGATGGTCGAGCGCCTGGCACGCATGACTGACCCGCAACTGCCGCCGAAGGCAATCGTGTATACCCGCCAGGTCACCGTGGTGTGGAGTGCATTTTTTCTGTGTAACGGCTTGCTCGCCGCCGCGCTCACGCTGTGGGCGCCGCTGAGCTGGTGGACGTTGTACAACGGCTTGATCGCCTACGGGCTGATGGCGCTGTTGTTTGCCGTGGAATGGCTGGTACGACAAAGGGTTCGAGGCCGCGTATGAATGGGTTGAAACTTGAGCACTTGTTGCTTGAGCCGCTGCAACAGCGCTGGGTCACCACCGAGCCTGACATGAATCACGCCCAGCTGTGGGAAGCATCCCTGCGCCTGGCGGCCGGCTTGCAGGCGCGAGGCATCCAGCGCCTGGCCGTGTACCTGGAAGACGCGGGCGTCCTGGCGATTGCCTTGCTGGGCGCCTGGCGCGCCGGTGCCAGCGTACTGCTGCCGGCCGACCTGCAGCCCCAGACCCGCCATCGCTGGGATCCTGCCGTCGACGCCTGGTTGATCGAAGCCGCTGATCTCGAGGCGCTGTACCAGGCGCCACTGAGCCCTGCGGTTCTCGACCTGGACACCTGCCAACTGAGCCTGTGCACCTCCGGTTCCAGCGGCGAGCCCAAGCGCATCGACAAGTCCCTGCGCCAACTGGCCAATGAAGTCGAGGCGCTGGAAGCCCTGTGGGGGGCGGACCTCAAAGACGCCTGCATCATCGGCAGCGTCGCCACCCAGCACATCTACGGCTTGCTGTTTCGCGTGCTGTGGCCGCTGTGCGCAGGTCGCACCTTTGTGCGCAAGCAACTGGCGTTCCCCGAAGACATGCAGCGCGCCAGCCGCGAGCACCCACAATTCGCCTGGGTCGCCAGCCCGGCGCTGCTCAAACGCATGGGCGACAACCTCGACTGGCCGGCACTGAGCCAGGTTGCGCGGGTGTTTTCCTCCGGTGGCGCGCTGCCCGTTGAAGCCGCCGGCAGTCTGTATGACCGCTTGCAGCAATGGCCGACGGAAATTCTCGGCAGCTCGGAAACCGGCGGCATCGCCTGGCGCCAGGGCGCGCAACCCTGGCAGCCGTTTGCCGATGTGCAACTGAGCCAGGATGCCGACGGCGCGCTGCGCATCGCGTCAAAGTACCTGCCCGAAGGGCACATCGAACAGACCGCCGACGCTGCACGCATCCATGCCGATGGCCGCTTCGAATTGCTGGGCCGCCTGGACCGCATCGTCAAGCTGGAAGAAAAACGCATCTCCCTGCCGATGCTCGAACAGGCATTGATGACCCATCCCTGGGTCGCCGAAACCCGCTTGGGTGTAGTGCAGGAAAACCGCGCCTCCCTTGGCGCGCTGGTGGTGCTCAGCAGCGATGGCCTGCATGCCCTGCGCAACCAGGGCCGGCGCACGCTCACCCAAACCCTGCGCCAGCACCTGGGCCAACATTGCGAAGCCCTGGCCCTGCCCCGTCGCTGGCGGTTGCTGCGCCAATTGCCGCTCAACAGCCAGGGCAAGCTGCCCCAGGCCGATATCGAAGCACTTCTGCTGGCTCCCCGGCCAAAAGCCCCCGAAGTGCTGGAGCAGGTCGAAGCCGATGGCGAATGGACCGTGCAACTGAGCGTTCCGCCGGACCTGGCCTATTTCAGCGGACACTTCCCGGTAACGCCCGTGCTGCCGGGCGTGGTGCAAGTGGAATGGGCGTTCAACCTGGGCCAGCAACTGCTCGACTTGCCGAGCACCTTCGCCGGCATGGAAGTGCTCAAGTTCCAGCAACTGGTGCGCCCGGGCGATCAGATTGAACTGCACCTGCGCTTTGACCCGGAACGCAGCAAGCTTTATTTCACCTACCGCAACGGCGTTGCCGCCTGTTCCAGCGGTCGCATACAGTTGGTGACTGCGAATGCATAACCCCTGCGCCCTGATTCCGGTGTACAACCACGAAACTGCCGTACCCGCCGTGGTCCGCAGCCTGCTGGGCAGCGGCTTGCCGTGCCTGCTGGTCGACGACGGCAGCAGCCCGGCCTGCGCAGCGGTGTTGGCGCAATTGGCCACCCTCGACAACGTCACCCTGTTGACCCTGCCCAGCAACCAGGGCAAGGGTGGCGCCGTGATGGCCGGCTTTCGCGAAGCGGCGCGCCAGGGCTACACCCACGCCCTGCAAGTGGACGCCGACGGCCAGCACGACCTGCGTGAAGTCGAGACCTTTATCGACACCTCGCGCCGGCACCCTGACGCCGTCATCTGCGGCTACCCCGAATACGACGACAGCGTGCCCAAAGGCCGTTTGTATGCGCGTTACCTGACCCACGTATGGGTGTGGATCAACACCCTGTCGTTGCAGATTCGCGACTCGATGTGCGGTTTTCGCGTGTACCCGCTGGCGCCAACCCTGGCCTTGATGGACTCGGCCTACATCGGCACGCACATGGATTTCGACTCGGACATCCTGGTGCGCCTGGCCTGGCGCAACCAACCGATGCGCTGGCTGCCGACCCAGGTGCACTACCCGGCCGACGGCCTGTCGCACTTTCGCTTGTTCCGCGACAACGTTCGCATCAGCGCCATGCACACGCGGCTGTTTTTCGGCATGTTGGTGCGTGCGCCGATGATCCTGTGGCGACGGTGGCAGGCATGAGCGACAGCACCAAGCACTGGGCCGACCGCGAGGAACGCGGCAGCTTCTGGCTGATGAAGCTCACGGCGCTCGCCGCAAAAGTCCTGGGTCGTCGCCTGTTGAGCCCTTTGCTCTACAGCATCGTTTTCTACTTCTTTCTGTTTGACCGCACGGCGCGCCGCAGCGCCTGGCAATATCAACAGCGCCTGGCCCAATGGAGTGGGTGCGATGAACTGCTGCCCAGCCACCGGAAAGTCTTCGGCCAGTTCATGGCCTTCGCCGATTCCCTGCTCGACAAGCTCGACGTATGGAACGGCAAGCTGGGCCTGGAACAGATCGAAATCAACGACCCGGCGCAATTGCGCGGGCAACTGCGTGGCGAGCGCGGGCAGATGCTGGTGGGCGCGCACCTGGGCAACCTGGAAGTGTGCCGTGCACTGGCGGAGATCGGTGAACAGGTCACCATGAACGTGTTGGTGCACACCAAGCACGCCGAGCGTTTCAACCGCCTGTTGG
Source organism: Pseudomonas sp. W2Jun17 (assembly GCF_023127795.1). Lineage (NCBI taxonomy): Bacteria > Pseudomonadati > Pseudomonadota > Gammaproteobacteria > Pseudomonadales > Pseudomonadaceae > Pseudomonas > Pseudomonas sp. W2Jun17. Next base: position 252,608 of record NZ_SPKO01000025.1, read on the forward strand.
GTGAAGCCGGGGCCAGCCATTTGCGCCTGATCCAGGTCAGCGAGCTGGACCCGGCCACCATGCTGCTGCTCAGCCAGCGCCTGGACGACGGCGAATGGCTGGCGATTGCCGGTGACCGCATACCGTTGCACGGTGGGCGCACGGTGCGCGTGGATTTCCTCGGCCACCCGGCTGCGCTCCCCCAAGGCCCGTGGCTGCTGGCCGGGCTGCTCAAATGCCCGGTGAACCTGCTGATGTGCCTCAAACACCAAGGCCGCTATCGCCTGACCATCGAGCCTTTCGCACCGTTGATCGAATGGAAGCGCAGCACCCGCGAGCAGGTGATTGCCGAGTGGACCGCCCGCTACGCCGCACGCCTGGGCCAGTTCTGCCTGCAAGCGCCCCAACAATGGTTCAACTTTTACCCTTTCTGGAAGACCGATGACGACGCATCTTGAGCCGGTAACCTTTGGCGAACGCCCCTTGCGCATCGAAGACGTGCTGGCCCTGGCCAACCGTCAGGCGCCCACGCAATTGCAGGGTGATGCTGCCTATCGTCAGCGCATCGCCAAGGGCGCGCAGTTTCTCGACTCGCTGCTGGACAAGGAAGGCGTGATCTACGGCGTCACCACCGGCTACGGCGACTCCTGCGTGGTGGCGGTACCGCTGGAACACGTCGAAGCCTTGCCGCGTCACCTGTACACCTTTCACGGTTGCGGCCTGGGCAAGCTGCTCGACGCCCAAGCCACCCGCGCCGTGTTGGCGGCGCGTTTGCAGTCGCTGTGCCATGGCGTGTCGGGCGTACGCGTGGAACTGCTGGAACGCCTGCACGCCTTCCTCGAACACGATGTGCTGCCACTGATCCCGGAAGAAGGCTCGGTGGGCGCCAGCGGTGATCTGACGCCGCTGTCCTACGTGGCAGCGACCTTGTCCGGCGAACGTGAAGTGCTGTTTCGTGGCGAACGCCGCCCGGCGGTCGACGTGCACCGCGAACTGGGCTGGGAGCCTTTGGTGCTGCGCCCCAAGGAAGCCCTGGCCTTGATGAACGGCACCGCCGTGATGACTGGCCTGGCCTGCCTGGCTTTCGCCCGCGCCGACTACCTGCTCCACCTGGCGACGCGCATCACCGCGCTCAATGTGGTGGCGCTGCAAGGCAACCCGGAACACTTCGACGAGCGCCTGTTCGCCGCCAAGCCGCACCCTGGGCAGATGCAAGTGGCCGCGTGGCTGCGCAACGACCTGGCGATTGATGCGCCAGCGGCGCCGCTGCATCGCTTGCAGGATCGCTACTCGCTGCGCTGCGCCCCCCATGTGCTCGGCGTGTTGGCCGACAGCCTGAGCTGGTTGCGCTCGTTCATCGAGATCGAACTCAACAGCGCCAACGACAATCCGATCATCGACGCTGAAGAAGAACGCGTACTGCACGGCGGGCACTTCTACGGCGGGCATATCGCCTTCGCCATGGACAGCCTCAAGACCCTGGTGGCCAACGTCGCCGACCTGCTCGACCGCCAGCTCGCGCTGCTGGTGGACGTGCGTTACAACCATGGCCTGCCAAGCAACCTCTCGGGCGCCCCCGCCGACCGCGCGATGATCAATCACGGTTTCAAGGCCGTGCAGATCGGCACCAGCGCCTGGACCGCCGAAGCATTGAAGAACACCATGCCGGCCAGTGTGTTCTCACGCTCCACCGAGTGCCACAACCAGGACAAGGTGAGCATGGGCACCATCGCTGCCCGCGATGCAATCCGCGTACTGGAGCTGACCGAACAAGTAGCCGCCGCCGCCCTGCTCGCCGCCAACCAGGGCGTGTGGCTGCGAGCCCAAGCAGAAGATGCCCGAGCGCTGCCACCGGCACTGGCCGCAATGCACGCAGAATTGGCCATGGACTTCCCGCCAGTCATCGAAGACCGTGCCCTGGAAGGCGAACTGCGCCTGTGCCTGCAACGCATCGCCGCGCAACACTGGAGGCTGCATGCGTAGCCCCGGCGTATTGCACTGCGACACGCAAATCCTCGTGCCGTTTTTCGATATCGACACCATGAACGTGGTGTGGCACGGGCACTACGTGAAGTACCTGGAAGTGGCGCGCTGTGCGCTGCTGGACAAGATCGGCCATAACTACACGGCGATGCTCGAGTCCGGCTACGCCTGGCCGGTGATCGACATGCAGCTACGCTATGTACGTGGCGCGACCTTCGGCCAGACGCTCAATGTGCGTGCCAGCCTGGTGGAGTGGGAGAACCGTTTGAAGGTCAACTACCTGATCACTGACCTGGCGAGCGGCGAGCGCTTGACCCGCGCCAGCACCGTGCAAGTGGCGGTGCAAATCGCCAACCGCGAGATGCAACTTGCCTCGCCCAAGATATTCACCGATGCCGTAGAAAGGGCCCTGAAATGCTGACCCCTGTGGGAGCGGGCTTGCCCGCGATGGTCGTTAACGATAACGCACGACGCCTGACACTACGCAGCGTCCTCAGGTTCTTCGCGGGCAAGCCCGCTCCCACAGGGATTGTGCTTATCCTGCTGTTGGGCGTTCCAGGCTTGGCCCAGGCGTTCGACTTGCAGCAGTTGAGCGATCAGCTTGCAAAACCCTCTGTCATCCACGGCAGCTTCACTCAGGAAAAACACCTGCGCGCCCTGCCCCAGCCGCTGGTCAGCAAAGGCACCTTCGTGCTCGCCAAGGACCACGGCCTGTTATGGCTGCTCAAGACCCCGCTGCAACAGGACTACCGCATCACAGGCCAAGGCATCGCCCGGCGTGACGCCAACGGCTGGCAACCGCTGCCGAACAAGAGCGCCGGGGCCGAACAGAATCGCCTGTTTCTCGCCGTACTCCAGGGCGACAGCAGCGGCTTGCAGCGTGACTTCGAACTGCAACTGCAAGGCCAGCCCCACAACTGGAAGCTCACGCTGACCCCGCGCTCATTGCTGCTCAAGCAAGTGTTCACCCGGATCAATATCGACGGCGGCGAACTGGTGCAAACCATCGAGCTGCTGGAAACCCAGGGCGACAGCACTGTATTGCGTATGCAGGACAGCACGGCCGACCAACCCTTGAGCGATGCGGAGCAACACGACTTTGCCCAGTGAGCGCCTGCTGCCGCGCCTGTTCCTGATCCTGCTGGTGGCCGTGCTGGCCCTGGCCGGCTGGCAGTGGCGCCATGGCGCGCCGTTGTCGGCCAACCTGATGGAACTGGTGCCGGGCAGTACGCCGGACGCCCTGGAACAGCAGGCCGAACAGCGTATGCAAGAACCGCTGAACCGCGAGATGCTGGTACTGGTGGGCCATGCCGACCGCCAGCAAGCACTGGCCGCGGCGCAGCAAATGGGCGAGCGTTGGCAGGCCAGCGGTCTGTTTGAACAGGTGCAATGGAACCTGCAAGCCGACTTGCCGGCGTTGCGCGAGCAACTGCTGCGTGGGCGTTTGTCGATGCTCTCGGCCAACGACCGTGAGCAACTGATCGAACGCCCCGGCGCTTTTATCCAGCAGCGGGTACAAGCACTGTTCGACCCGTTCACCGGCTTCAGCCTGGTGCCGAGCCAGGACGACTGGCTCGGCCTGACCGGGCGTATCCAGAACAGCCAGCCACAACACGGCGCGGTTCAGCTGGACATCGGCAGCGGCGCCTTGATCGCCGAAGCCGACGGCCAAAGCTGGGTGCTGGTGCGGGCACGCACCAACGGCAATGCCTTCGATATGAAATTGCCGTTGCAAGTGGCGGATTTACTCCAGGCCAGCCGCGAGCAGGCTGGTGAGCACGGCGCGCAATTGCTCGCCGCCAGCGGCTTGCTCTACGCGGCCAATGGGCAGCAGCAAGCCACGCGGGAAATCACCTGGGTCGGCGGTGGCGCAACCATCGGCATCCTGTTGTTGCTGTTGCTGGCTTTCCGACGCTGGCGGGTGTTGCTGGCATTTGTGCCGGTGCTGGTGGGCATGCTGTTTGGCGCAGTCGCTTGTGTGGCACTGTTTGGGCATATGCATGTGATGACCCTGGTGCTGGGCTCCAGCCTGATCGGCGTGGCGGTGGATTACCCACTGCACTACCTGTCCAAAAGCTGGAGCCTGCAACCCTGGCGCAGTTGGCCGGCGTTGCGCCTGACCCTGCCGGGGCTGAGCCTGAGCCTGGCCACCAGTTGCATCGGCTACCTGGCGCTGGCCTGGACACCCTTCCCGGCGCTGACGCAAATCGCAGTGTTCTCCGCCGCCGGGCTGGTGGGGGCTTATTTGTGTGCGGTGTGCCTGCTGCCTGCGCTGCTCAAGGGCGTGGAGCTGCGCCCGGCGCAATGGCCGCTGCGTGTCGCCCAGGCCCTATGGCAACTGCGTACCGCCTTGATCAAACGCGTGCCCGGTTCTGTGCTGCTGGTGGCGGTGCTGGTGTTCTGCGCCGCCGGCCTGTGGCAGCTCAACAGCAAGAACGATATTCGCCAGTGGATCGGCGCGCCGCCGCAATTGCTCCAGGAAGCACAGGCCGTAGCGCGCATCACCGGGTTCCAGCCCACCAGCCAGTTTTTCCTGGTGCGCGCAGATAATCAGCAACAGTTGCTGGAACGCCAAGCCGCCCTGGGCAAACGCCTGGATCAGTTGGTGAACATGGACAAGCTCCAGGGCTACCTGGCGCTCAGTCAACTGGTGAACCTGCCCGAGGAGCAGCAACAACTGCGCGATGCGCTGAACACTCTGGCGCAACACTGGCAACCGCTGCTGGACCTCGGCGTGCCCGTCAGTGCCCTGCAGGCTGAAGTCGCGCAGTTGCAGGCGCTGCCCACTCAAGACATTGACGCAGCGCTGCAAGGCCCGCTGGCCGAACCCTGGCGCACGCTCTGGCTCGGCCCGGTCGACGGCGGCGTGGCGGCCATGGTCAGCTTGCAAGGCTTGAACAACCCGGCGTTGCTGCGGGTGCAGGCGCTGGATTTGCCCGGCGTGCAACTGGTCGATCGCTTGGGCGACTTGAACCGCGTGTTTGCCGACACGCAAATCAGCGCAGCCGAATTGAAGTTGCTGTCGTGCGTGTTGATCGTGCTGTTGCTGATTGCGCCCTTCGGTTTTGGCGGCGCCTTGCGTATCGTCGCCCTGCCCCTGCTGGCCGCGCTGTGCAGCCTGGCCAGCCTCGGCTGGCTGGGCCAGCCGCTGACCTTGTTCAGCCTGTTTGGCCTGTTGCTGGTCACGGCCATCAGCGTTGACTACGCGATCTTGATGCGCGAGCAGATCGGCGGCCCGGCCGTCAGCCTCTTGGGAACACTGCTGGCGGCGTTGACAACCTGGTTGTCGTTCGGCCTGCTGGCGGTGTCGAGTACACCGGCCGTGAGTAATTTCGGTTTATCGGTCAGCCTGGGCCTGGCATTCAGCTTTATGCTGGCGCCCTGGGCAGCCCAGCAGAAACACACCTTATGAATGCGATTATCGCCCATGCGGCAAGGAGCCCTCGTGCCCACAGTTGAAATGGAACGTCGCCAGGTGGTGGTGATCGGTGCCGGGCCATCCGGTGCCATTGCGGCCGCGCTGCTAAAGCGCAAAGGGCATGATGTATTGATCATCGAACGCGAGCATTTCCCGCGTTTTTCGATTGGCGAAAGCCTGCTGTCGCACTGCATAGACTTCATCGAAGAAGCCGGGATGCTGGACGCTGTGCAAGCGGCGGGCTTCCAGGTAAAAACCGGCGCCGCGTTCGCCTGGGGCGAGCGCTACAGTGCGTTTGACTTTGGCGACACCTTCAGCAACGGCAAGCCCACCACCTTCCAGGTGCAGCGCGGCGAGTTCGACAGGTTGCTGGCCGATCAGGCGGCGCTGCAAGGTGTGGAAATCCGCTATGGCCAAAGCATTGTCGGTGTGGATTTCTCCGGCGAGTGCCGCTACCTGCATGTGCGCCGACAGAACGGCAGCGAGTACCACATCAAAGCCAAGTTCGTGCTCGACGCCAGCGGCTATGGCCGCGTGCTGCCGCGCCTGCTGGACCTTGAGGCGCCCTCGAACTTCCCGCTGCGCCAGGCCGTGTTCACTCACATCGAAGACCGCATCGAACACCCAGGCTTTGATCGCAGCAAAATTCTGGTCACCACCCACCCGACCCAGCGCGACATCTGGTTCTGGACCATCCCGTTCAGCAACGGCCGTTGCTCGGTGGGCGTGGTTGCGGCCAAAGAGCATTTCGATGGCCGCGACAGCGACCTTGACGCCTGCCTACGCAGCTTTGTCGATGAAACGCCAAGCCTGACCGCCGTGCTGCAAAACGCCGTCTGGGACACCCCGGCACGCAGCATCGGCGGCTATTCGGCCAACGTCAAAAGCCTGCACGGCCCAGGCTTTGCGCTACTGGGCAATGCGGCGGAATTTCTCGACCCGGTGTTCTCGTCCGGCGTGACCATCGCCATGCGGTCGGCCAGCATGGCCGCCGCTGTGCTGCACCGTCAGCTCAACGGCGAGACCGTGGACTGGCAAAGCGAATTCGCCGAACCCTTGAAGCGCGGTGTCGATACCTTCCGCTGCTACGTCGAAGGCTGGTATGCCGGTACGTTCCAGGATGTGATTTTCCATCCTGGCAGCTCACCGGAGATTCGCCGCATGATCAGTTCGATCCTGGCCGGTTACGCCTGGGATGAGCGCAACCCGTTTGTCAGCGAGCCTAAACGGCGATTGCGGATGTTGTCGGATATTTGTGCGAGTGAAGCGGTATGAGCAGTCCTGCCGTTGAAAAAAACTACCTGAGCAAAAATTATGTCGAGGAAACCAGGTTCGGCTTCTGGTTCCTGCGCAGCCACACCTGGCAGCATCACGTATTGCGCGTGGCGATCAACGACCTGCGCAGCCTGTTCAGCGAGCCGCTGCCGGTGGCCCCGGTGTTGCTGGACGCCGGTTGTGGCCAGGGTAAGTCCTTCCGGTTGCTGCAGCAGGTGTTTGCGCCTTCACGCCTGATCGGCCTGGATGCCGACCCCCACAGTCTGGAGCTGAGCCGTGAAGAGGCTGCGCGCCAGGGCCTGGCTGTCGAGCTGATCGGCAGTGACTGCGCCACCCTCGATGTACCGGACGCCAGCGTCGATATCGTGTTTTGCCACCAGACCTTTCACCATTTGGTCGAGCAACATCGCGCGCTCAAGGAGTTCTACCGGGTACTCAAACCGGGCGGCTATCTGCTGTTTGCCGAATCCACCGAAGCCTATATCGACACCTGGGTGATTCGCTGGTTGTTCCGCCACCCGATGCATGTGCAAAAAAGCGCCGAAGAGTACTTGGAGATGCTGCGCGAGCAAGGCTTTGAATTCGACTCGCAGAATGTCTCGTACCCCTACCTGTGGTGGAGCCGCTCCAGCGACTTCGGCCTGCTGGAGCGCTGGGGCCTGCGCAAGGCGCCGCCGGTGGGCCAGCGCGAGGAAACCCTGGTCAACTGCGTAGCGCGCAAACCTTTGGAGAACGCCGCCTCATGATGCGCCTGCTGTTAATGGGTTGCCTGTTGCTGCTCAGTGCCTGCGCCAGCCAGGCACCGCTGCCGGAAAAAATCCCGGCGCTGGCCTTGCCGATGCAACTGCATGTGCAGCGCCTGGCGGACGGGCAGCGCCAGGACTGGCTGCTGGTGATCCAGCGCGAAGGCCACGCGATTCGCTGGTCGATGATGGACCCCTTGGGCATTCCCCTGGCCCGGCAAAAACTGCTCGATGGGCAGTGGCAGGCCGACGGCTTGCTGCCACCCAATCCCCAGGCGCGGGAGCTGTTTGCCGCGCTGCTGTTTGCCCTGACCCCGGCCGGTGACGTGCCGGCGTTGTATCCACGCGCCCAGGCCATGGACCTGACGCGCACGCTGCCGGGCCATTGGCAAATCATCTATCAGTCTTCCGAGGTGTTCAGCGTGAACATGGCCGGCCAGCCGTTGAGTTATCGCATCACCCCGCTGGGTATCAGCCGATGACCGCTTACCTCAATGCCCTCGGTGTGATCTGCGCCCTTGGCCGCGGCCAGGCCGAAGTCAGCCGCAACCTGTTTGCCGGTGACTGCTCAGGGATGCGCGCCGAAAGCGGCTGGGTGCCGGAGCGCGTGGTGCCGGTGGCTGCCGTCCAGGGCGAACTGGTGCCTCTGCCGGTGGAACTGGCTCAACAAAGCAGCCGCAATAACCAGTTGTTGCTGGAAGCGGCGTTGCAGATTGAAGATGAGATCCGTCAGGCCATTCAAACCTATGGCCCAGGGCGAGTCGGCGTGGTGCTTGGCACCAGCACCTCGGGCATCGACGAAGCCAGCCGTGGCATTGCTCATTACCTGCGCGACAAGCAGTTCCCTGCCGACTACGACTACCAGCAACAGGAACTCAGCGCCCCGGCAAACTTCCTCGCCGACTGGCTGCAATTGAGCGGCCCGGCCTATGTGATTTCCACCGCCTGCACCTCAAGCGCCCGTGCCTTGATGAGCGCCCAGCGCCTGCTGAACCTTGGGGTATGCGATGCGGTGATCTGTGGCGGCGTGGACAGCCTGTGCAAGCTGACCCTGAACGGATTTACCTCGCTGGAGGCGGTATCCAGCGAGCGCTGTAACCCGTTCTCGGTGAACCGCAACGGCATCAATATCGGTGAGGCGGCGGTACTGTTCCTGATGAGCCGCGAGCCGGCACCGATCGCCTTGCTGGGCAGCGGTGCCAGTTGCGACGCTCACCATATCTCCGCGCCCGAGCCCAGCGGCAAGGGCGCGTTGCAGGCGATGCGCAAGGCCCTGGCCAGCGCAAAGCTGGCTCCCGAACAGATCGGCTACCTGAACCTGCACGGCACCGCTACCCAACACAACGACGCCATGGAAAGCCTGGCGGTTGCCAGCCTGTTCCCCGGCGGTGTGGCCTGTTCGTCGACCAAGCCCATGACCGGCCACACCCTTGGCGCCGCCGGAGCGCTGGAAGCGGCGTTCTGCTGGCTGAGCCTGGCTCAGGGCCAGCTGCCGCCTCACGTGTGGGATGGCCACGCCGACCCGGCGCTGCCGCCCTTGCAATGGACGCACAGCGGCGACACCTTGAAAAAAACCTGCCTGATGAGCAACTCGTTTGCCTTCGGCGGTAATAACGTCAGCCTGATAATCGCAGAGGCCCCATGATCGATTGGCCACTTGCCGAGCTGCTACCCCACGCGGGCGACATGATCCTGATCGACCAGGTGCTGTCGTTCGATGATGAGCAGATCCGCACCCGCGTCACCGTCAAGCCCGACGGCCTGTTCAACCGCCCTGACGGTAGCCTGCCGGCCTGGGTCGGCCTGGAATTGATGGCGCAAAGCGTCGCCGCTTATGCCGGCTGCCATGCACGCCAGCAAGGCCGCGCGGTGGAACTGGGCTTCCTGTTGGGTACACGCAAGTTCGAGTGCAATGTCGAGTACTTCCCGGCAGGCGCCGAGCTGAATATCCACGGCCTGCGCTCCCTGGAAGACGACAACGGCATGGGTGTGTTCGAATGCCACCTCACCGGTAAGGGTATCCAGGCCAGTGCGCGCCTGAACGTATTTCGACCGCCCCAGGCGGCCAACTATTTAGATGAATCGAAGGACCCAACGTCATGACTGAATCCGTACTGGTCACCGGCTCCAGCCGTGGCATCGGCCGCGCCATTGCCCTGCGCCTGGCCCAGGCCGGCCATGACATCGTGCTGCATTGCCGCAGTGGCCGCGCCGAAGCCGACACCGTGCAGGTCGAGATCGAGGCCCTGGGTCGCAAGGCGCGGGTGCTGCAATTCGACGTGTCCGACCGCGCCAGTTGCAAGGCCATCCTTGAAGCCGACGTGGAGCAACATGGCGCCTACTACGGCGTGGTGCTCAATGCCGGCCTGACCCGCGACGGCGCCTTCCCTGCCCTGTCGGAAGACGACTGGGACGTGGTGATGCGCACCAATCTCGATGGTTTCTACAACGTGCTGCACCCAGTGATGATGCCGATGATTCGACGTCGCGCCGCTGGGCGTATCGTGTGCATCACCTCGGTGTCCGGGTTGATCGGCAACCGCGGCCAGGTCAACTACAGTGCTTCAAAAGCCGGCCTGATCGGCGCAGCCAAGGCGCTGGCGATCGAACTGGGCAAACGCAAGATCACCGTCAACTGCGTGGCGCCGGGGTTGATCGACACGGCGATGCTGGATGAAAACGTCCCCGTCGAAGAACTGATGAAAATGATCCCGGCACAGCGCATGGGCACGCCGGAAGAAGTGGCTGGCGCGGTAAATTTCCTGATGTCGGCCGAAGCGGGCTATATCACACGCCAGGTGCTGGCCGTGAACGGAGGCTTGTGCTGATGAAGCGCGTCGTTGTCACCGGCATGGCCGGCGTGACGTCCCTGGGCAGCGATTGGGACACCATCGCCGCCAACTTTCGCGCCAACCGCAGCGGTATCCGGCGCATGGATGAATGGGACCGCTTTACCGAATTGAACACGCGCCTGGCCGGGCCGATTGATGAATTTGTGGTGCCTGCGCACTGGACCCGCAAGCAATTGCGCAGCATGGGCCGTGTCTCGCGCCTGGCGGTGTGGGCAGCGGAGCAGGCACTGCAGGATGCCGGCTTGCTCGGTGACCCGTCGATCAAGGACGGGCGCATGGGCGTGGCCTGTGGCTCGTCCACCGGCAGCACCGATGAGATCAAGGCGTTCGGCAATATGCTGCTCAATTCCGTGGCCGAGGGGCTAAACGCCAACTCCTATGTGCGGATGATGCCGCACACCACCGCGGCGAATATCAGCATTTTCTTTGGCCTCACCGGGCGCTTGATCCCCACGTCCAGCGCCTGCACCAGCGGTAGCCAGGGCATCGGCTATGCCTATGAAGCGATCAAGTTCGGGCGCCTGCCCTTGATGCTCGCCGGTGGCGCCGAAGAACTGTGTCCCACCGAAGCCATGGTGTTCGATGCACTCTACGCCACCAGCCTGAAAAACGATGCGCCGCAAACCAGTCCGCGCCCCTACGACAGCGGCCGTGATGGCCTGGTGATTGGGGAAGGCGCCGGCATCCTGGTACTGGAAGAGTTGGAACACGCGTTGGCGCGGGGCGCGCATATTCACGCTGAGCTGGTTGGCTTTGGCAGCAATGCCGACGGCCAGCACACCACCCGCCCGGAACAGAAAACCATGCGCCGTGCCATGGAACTGGCACTGGAAGACGCTGGGCTTGCACCTTCTGCCATCGGCTATGTGAACGGCCACGGCACCGCCACCGACCAAGGTGACATCGCCGAAACCCTGGCCACCAGCAGCCTGTTCGGCAGCCGTATGCCGATCAGCTCGCAGAAGAGTTTCCTCGGCCACACCCTGGGTGCCTGCGGCGCGCTGGAGTCGTGGTTCAGCATCGAGATGATGAACCGCGACCACTACGTGCACACCTTCAACCTGGATTCGGTCGACCCGCAATGCGGCGAGCTCGATTACCTGCAAGGGGGCTTTCGCCAGATGCACAACGACTACGTGATGAACAACAATTTTGCCTTCGGCGGCGTCAACACCTCGCTGATCTTCCGCCGCTGGGCCTGACTTTTTAATCGATTGGAGAAAACGGAATGTCTTCCCTGCTACGCGCTACCCTGATCACCCTGGCCCTGTTGACCACTGCCGGCTGCACCAGCAAACCAGTGCTCAACACCCAGCACGAACTGCCGGCCACGACCCAGGTCAGCGAAGAAAAAATGAAACAGGTGATCGTCGCTGCCCTGCAAAAACGTGAGTGGACAGTACAACGCCTGAGCCCGCAACTGGTGCAGGCCGAGATCACCGTGCGCGGCCAGTTCTATGCAGCAATCGATATCCGCTACACCCGCAACAGCTACGCCATCACCTACCGCGACAGCCGCGACCTGGGCTACAAGGACGGCAAGATCCATCGCAATTACAACCGTTGGGTGAGCATGCTGGACCGGGATATTCTGGCGGGGATACGCTCGGCCGGGATGCAGTAAGGCCAAATGTGGGAGGGGGCTTGCTCCCGATAGCAGTGTGTCAGTGTCAGTCTCAGTCTCTCTAACTGAACCACCGCTATCGGGAGCAAGCCCCCTCCCACATGAGATATGCCATGTTCTCAAGGGCGTTATTCAGATGCCCTGTGCGTCAACAACTCCACAAACCCCTTAGCCATCGGCGTTTGCACGCCCTTGCGCTGCACCAGCCACACCGCTGTCATCGCCTCCGGGTCCAGCAAGGTGCGATAGACCACCCCATCAATGCGGATACGCTGGTAAGACGCCGGCAACACCGACACGCCCAACCCCGCCGCCACCAGGCCGATGATGGTCATCGCCTCCCCCGCTTCCTGGGCAAAATGCGGGCTGAACCCGGCGTCGCGGGCCAGGTTGAGCAGTTGGGCATACAGGCCGCTGCCGTAGGTGCGTGGGAAAAATACAAAGGGTTCCTGCGCCAACTGCGCCAGGTGCAGGCCGCGCTCGCTGCCTTCCACCAACGGATGGCCGGCGCTCAATACGGCAACCAGCGGCTCGCGCATCAACTCGACCACGCTCAGCGAATCAGGCAACGGCAAAGGCCGCATCAGCCCGACCTGGATCGACTCATCCACCAATGACTCGGCCACCTCCGTGCTGCTCATCTCCTGCAGATTGAGGTGCACTGCCGGGAAAGCCTGGCGAAACGCAAAGATCGCCTGGGGAATACTGGAATTGAACGGCGCGGAAGATGTGAAGCCGATCTTCAACTCCCCGAGCTCTCCTAATTGCGCTCTGCGCGCCACGTCTGCCGCCTTGTCGACCTGGGCCAGCACCAGCCGCGCCTCTTGCAGGAACAGGCGCCCGGCCTCGCTCAGCTCGACCCGACGATTGGTACGCTCAAATAACCGCGCCCCCACCTCTTGCTCCAGTGCCTGGATCTGCTGGCTCAAGGGCGGTTGCGATATGCCCAGCACCTGCGCGGCGCGGCCAAAGTGCAGTTCTTCAGCGACGGCGATGAAGTACCGCAGGTGACGTAATTCCATGCACACCTCATTAGGTCGTAGAACCTATCAAACAGGTCGAACAATATATTGGAAAGAATCATTAGCCAGCTATATTCTTTTTCGTATTGTCAGTCCTGGCAGACTTTCCTCCCCGAGGTCCCCCGTGAATCCTGCTGTTGCTCCACTTGCCCAACACACCCCGCCCTCAGCCCTCGATGACGTGGTGGCGCAGCTTAATGACGAGTACATCGAAAAAGGCACGCCGATGTTCATGCGCACGGTGTTGGCGCTGTTCTCCGGCGGGTTTGCCACCTTCGCCCTGCTGTATTGCGTACAGCCGATGATGCCGGCGCTGTCCCATGAATTTTCCATCAATGCGGCGCAAAGCAGCCTGATTCTTTCGGTCGCGACCGCGATGCTTGCCTGCGGCCTGCTAATCACCGGGCCGATTTCCGACCGGCTGGGGCGCAAGCCGGTGATGGTCGCCGCGTTGTTCTGTGCGGCGCTGGCTACCATCGCCAGCGGTCTGATGCCGACCTGGGAGGGGATTCTGCTGATGCGGGCGCTGGTGGGCCTGTCCCTGAGCGGCCTGGCTGCCGTGGCGATGACCTACCTCAGCGAAGAGATCCACCCGCAGCACATCGGCCTGGCCATGGGCCTGTACATCGGCGGCAATGCGATTGGCGGCATGAGCGGCCGACTGATCATCGGCGTATTGATCGACTTCGTCAGCTGGCACACCGCAATGCTGATCATCGGCGCCCTGGCGTTGATCGCCGCCACGGTGTTCTGGAAGATCCTCCCCGAATCGCGCAACTTCCGCGCCAGCAGCCTCAAGCCGCGCAGCCTGGTGGACGGCTTCGTCATGCACTTCAAGGACGCCGGCCTGCCGTGGCTGTTCCTTGAAGCCTTCCTGCTGATGGGCGCCTTCGTGACGATGTTCAACTACATCGGCTATCGCCTGCTGGCCTCACCCTATGAGCTGAGCCAGGCGGTGGTTGGCCTGTTGTCAGTGGTGTACCTGTCGGGCATCTACAGCTCGGCCAAGATCGGCTCCCTGGCCGACCGCCTCGGCCGCCGCCGAGTGCTGTGGGGCACCATCGTGCTGATGCTCGCCGGCATGGCCCTGACGCTGTTCACCCCGCTGTGGCTGGTGGTGCCGGGCATGTTGATCTTCACTTTCGGCTTCTTCGGCGCCCACTCGGTGGCCAGCAGCTGGATCGGCCGCCGTGCGGTGAAAGCCAAGGGGCAGGCGTCGTCGCTTTACCTGTTCTGCTATTACGTGGGATCGAGTATTGCCGGGACGGCAGGCGGGTTCTTCTGGCATTTTGCCGGGTGGAACGGGATTGGCGGATTCATTATCGCGCTACTGATCGGCGCGTTGCTGGTGGCGTTGAAGCTGGCGAAGTTGCCGCCGTTGGGGCATGTGGAAACCTGAGGCTACTTGCTTTATGTGGGAGCTGGCTTGCCTGCGATGGCGGCGGTGAATTCAACACCGCCATCGCAGGCAAGCCAGCTCCCACATTTTGTTCTGCGTTTTACTCGTGGTATTGCGCCGACAGTTCGTGCACTGCACGCAGGAACGCGCCGGCATGCTCCGGGTTCACTTCCGGGGTGATGCCGTGGCCGAGGTTGAACACGTGGCCACTGCCTTTGCCGTAGCTAGCGAGGATGCGCCCGACTTCCGTGCGGATCGCTTCCGGCTTGGCGTACAGCACAGTGGGGTCCATGTTGCCTTGCAGCGCAACCTGGTTGCCAACGCGACGGCGGGCTTCGCCGATATCGCAGGTCCAGTCCAGGCCCAATGCATCGGCGCCAGCATCGGCGATGCTTTCCAGCCACAGGCCGCCGCCCTTGGTGAACAGGATGACCGGAACCTTGCGACCTTCGTGTTCGCGGATCAGGCCGCTGACGATCTTGCGCATGTAGGCCAGGGAGAATTCCTGGTACGCCGCCGCCGACAGGTTGCCGCCCCAGGTATCGAAGATCTGCACCGCTTGCGCACCGGCCATGATCTGGCCGTTGAGGTAGGAGGTCACCGACTGTGCCAGCTTGTCCAGCAACAGGTGCATGGCTTGCGGGTTGTCGTAGAGCATGGCCTTGGTCTTGCGGAAGTCTTTCGACGAACCGCCTTCGACCATATAGGTGGCCAGCGTCCACGGGCTGCCAGAGAAGCCAATCAGCGGCACGCGACCGTTGAGCTCGCGGCGGATGGTGCTGACCGCGTCCATCACATAGCCGAGGTCTTTGTGCGGATCAGGAATCGGCAGGGCTTCGATATCGGCCAGGGTGCTGACGACCTTCCTGAAACGCGGGCCTTCGCCGGTCTCGAAGTACAGGCCCTGGCCCATGGCGTCGGGGATGGTAAGGATATCGGAGAAGAGAATGGCCGCATCCAGTTGTGGGTAGCGGTCCAGCGGCTGCATCGTGACTTCGCAGGCGAACGCAGGATTCATGCACAGGCTCATGAAGTCGCCGGCGTGGGCGCGACTGGCGCGGTATTCCGGCAGGTAGCGACCGGCTTGACGCATCATCCACACGGGGGTGACGTCTACAGGTTGCTTGAGCAGGGCACGAAGGAAACGGTCGTTCTTGAGGGCAGTCATGTCGGCATCCGCAAAAAAAGTGCGGGCATTTTCTCAGAGCGCGACGCAAAAGGCACGGCAAGAGCGGAGCCTTTTGTCTATCGGGTCAATTTGTCGCAATGACTGGCAACACAAACCTCAATGTGAAATGAGGTTTGTGTGGGAGCTGGCTTGCCTGCGATAGCATCAACTGGGTCTGGCTGACAGACCGAGTTGCCTGCATCGCAGGCAAGCCAGCTCCCACATTTGATCGCATTTCAGACTGAAATTTGATCAGACCTGCAGGTAGTCCAGGATCCCTTCGGCGGCATTGCGGCCTTCGAAGATCGCCGTCACTACCAGGTCAGAGCCGCGCACCATATCGCCACCGGCGAAGATTTTCGGGTTGCTGGTCTGGTGCTTGTACTGGCCTTGCTCCGGGGCTACCACGCGGCCCTGGCTGTCGGTCTGGATTTCGAACTGCTCGAACCAGGGCGCCGGGCTTGGACGGAAACCGAAAGCGATGACCACGGCGTCAGCCGGGATGATTTCTTCGGAACCCGGGATCGGCTCGGGGCTGCGACGGCCTCGGGCATCCGGTTCGCCGAGACGGGTCTCGACCACCTTCACGCCTTCGACGCGGTCTTCACCGACGATCGCAATCGGCTGGCGGTTGTAGAGGAATTTCACGCCTTCTTCCTTGGCGTTCTTCACCTCTTTGCGCGAGCCGGGCATGTTGGCTTCGTCGCGACGATACGCACAGGTGACCGACTTGGCGCCCTGGCGGATCGAGGTACGGTTGCAGTCCATCGCGGTGTCGCCACCGCCCAGCACCACGACCTTCTTGCCTTTCATGTCGACGAAATCTTCCGGCGACTTTTCAAAGCCCAGGTTGCGGTTGACGTTGGCGATCAGGAAGTCGAGCGCGTCATACACGCCCGGCAAGTCCTCACCGGCAAAGCCGCCCTTCATATAGGTGTAGGTGCCCATGCCCATGAACACCGCATCGTATTCGGCGAGCAGTTGCTCCATGGTGATGTCTTTGCCGATCTCGGTATTGAGGCGGAACTCGATACCCATGCCGGTGAACACTTCACGACGGTGACTCAGTACGGTTTTTTCCAGCTTGAACTCGGGAATACCGAAAGTCAGCAGACCACCGATCTCCGGGTTCTTGTCGAACACCACCGGGGTCACGCCACCACGCACCAACACGTCGGCACACCCCAGGCCCGCCGGGCCCGCGCCGATGATCGCGACACGCTTGCCGGTCGGTTTGACCTTGGACATATCCGGGCGCCAGCCCATGGCGAACGCGGTGTCGGTGATGTACTTCTCCACCGAACCGATGGTCACTGCGCCGAAGCCGTCGTTGAGGGTGCAGGCACCTTCACATAGACGGTCTTGCGGGCACACCCGGCCGCAGACTTCCGGCAGGGTGTTGGTCTGGTGCGACAGCTCGGCGGCGGCGAGAATGTTGCCCTCGGCCACCAGTTTGAGCCAGTTGGGAATGAAGTTGTGCACCGGGCACTTCCATTCGCAATACGGGTTACCGCACCCCAGGCAGCGGTGGGCCTGATCGGCCGAGTGCTGGGGCTTGAAGGGTTCGTAGATTTCCACGAACTCTTTCTTGCGTTGACGCAACAGTTTCTTCTTCGGATCTTTGCGCCCGACATCGATGAACTGGAAGTCGTTATTCAGACGTTCAGCCATGTTAAAACCTCATCAAACTGTTCAGGCGCATATCACTGCGGGTTGGCACGGATGCTGGAAAGCAACGATTTCAGGTTGGCAGCCTTGGGCTTGACCAGCCAGAAACGACGCAGGTAATCATCGAGGTTTTCGGCGAGATTGCGACCCCATTCACTGCCGGTCTCCTCGACATACTCGTCCAGCACGTGCTGCAAGTGGTTCCGGTAGGATTCCATGGCTTCACCGCTGATCCGCTGGATCTCGACCAACTCGTGGTTGACCTTGTCGACGAAGGTGTTGTCCTGGTCGAGCACGTAGGCGAAACCGCCGGTCATGCCCGAACCGAAGTTGTAACCGGTCTTGCCCAGTACCGCGACAAAGCCCCCGGTCATGTACTCGCAGCAGTGATCGCCAGTGCCTTCCACCACGGTGTGGGCACCGGAGTTACGCACGGCGAAGCGCTCACCGGCAGTACCCGCGGCAAACAGCTTGCCACCCGTGGCGCCGTACAAGCAGGTGTTGCCGATGATGGCACTGTCCTGGGTCTTGTACACGCTACCGGCTGGCGGGACGATAACCAGCTTGCCGCCGGTCATGCCTTTGCCCACGTAGTCGTTGGCATCGCCTTCCAGATACATGTGCAGGCCACCGGCGTTCCACACACCGAAACTCTGGCCCGCAGTGCCCTTGAAGCGGAAGGTGATCGGCGCTTTCGCCATGCCCTGGTTGCCGTGCTTGCGCGCGATTTCACCGGAGATGCGAGCACCGATGGAACGGTCGCAGTTGCAGATATCCAGGGCGAATTCGCCACCGCTGGCATCGCTGATCGAGGAGCCGGCCATTTCGACCATTTTCTCGGCCAGCAGGCCTTTGTCGAACGGCGGGTTGCGGTCCACTTGGCAGAATTGTGGCTTGTCTGCGGGGGTGTGATCGCTGCCCAACAGCGGTGTCAGGTCCAAATGCTGTTGCTTGGCGGTCTGGCCTTCGAGGATGTCCAACAGGTCGGTGCGACCAATCAGCTCTTCCAGCGAACGCACGCCCAGCTTGGCCAGCCACTCACGGGTTTCTTCGGCGACGTAGGTGAAGAAATTCACCACCATGTCGACGGTGCCGATGTAGTGGTCCTTGCGCAGTTTTTCGTTCTGAGTCGCCACGCCAGTAGCGCAGTTGTTCAGGTGGCAGATACGCAGGTATTTGCAGCCCAGCGCGATCATGGGCGCAGTGCCGAAGCCGAAACTCTCGGCGCCGAGGATCGCGGCCTTGATCACGTCGAGGCCGGTTTTCAGGCCACCGTCGGTCTGTACCCGCACCTTGCCGCGCAGGTCGTTGCCGCGCAGGGTCTGGTGGGTTTCGGCCAGGCCGAGCTCCCACGGCGCACCGGCGTACTTGATCGAGGTCAGCGGCGAAGCACCGGTGCCGCCGTCGTAGCCGGAGATGGTGATCAGGTCGGCATAGGCCTTGGCCACGCCAGCGGCGATGGTGCCGACGCCCGCTTCTGCGACCAGTTTTACCGAGACCAGGGCCTGCGGGTTGACTTGTTTGAGGTCGAAAATCAGCTGCGACAAATCTTCAATCGAGTAGATGTCGTGGTGCGGCGGCGGCGAGATCAGGGTCACGCCCGGCACTGCATAACGCAGCTTGGCGATCAGGCCGTTGACCTTGCCGCCTGGCAATTGCCCGCCCTCACCCGGTTTGGCGCCTTGGGCAACCTTGATCTGCAGCACTTCGGCGTTGACCAGGTACTCCGGGGTCACACCGAAACGGCCGGTTGCCACCTGCTTGATTTTCGAGCTTTTGAGCGTGCCATAACGCGCCGGGTCTTCGCCGCCTTCGCCGGAGTTGGAACGCGCACCCAGGCGGTTCATGGCTTCGGCCAGGGCTTCGTGAGCCTCAGGCGACAAGGCGCCCAGGGAAATACCGGCGGAGTCGAAGCGCTTGAGGATCGATTCCAGTGGCTCGACTTCGGCGATATCCATCGGCGTGTCCAGGGTCTTCACCTTGAACAGATCGCGGATCATCGACACCGGGCGGTTATCCACCAGGCTCGTGTATTCCTTGAACTTGGCGTAGTCGCCCTGCTGCACGGCGGCTTGCAGGGTACTGACCACGTCCGGGTTGTAGGCGTGGTATTCGCCACCGTGCACGAACTTGAGCAGGCCGCCTTGCTGGATCGGCTTGCGCGCGCTCCAGGCTTCGGCTGCCAGGGCTTTCTGCTCGGCTTCGATATCGACGAAACGTGCGCCCTTGATACGGCTCGGCACGCCACGGAAACTCAGCTCGCAGACTTCTTCGGACAGGCCGATGGCTTCGAACAATTGCGCACCGCGGTAGGAGGTGACGGTGGAGATGCCCATCTTCGACAGGATCTTCAGCAGGCCCTTGGTGATGCCCTTGCGGTAGTTCTTGAACACCTCGTAGAGGTCGCCCAACACTTCACCGGTACGGATCAGGTCGCCGAGTACTTCATACGCCAGGAACGGGTACACCGCCGAGGCGCCGAAGCCGATCAGCACCGCGAAGTGGTGCGGGTCACGGGCAGTGGCGGTTTCCACCAGAATGTTGGAATCGCAGCGCAGGCCTTTTTCGGTCAGGCGGTGGTGCACCGCGCCGGTCGCCAGGGACGCGTGGATCGGCAACTTGCCCGGCGCGATATGGCGGTCGGTCAGTACGATCTGAGTGCGGCCGGCGCGCACAGCTTCTTCAGCCTGGTCGGCGACGTTGCGCACAGCGGCTTCAAGGCCGAGGCTCTCGTCGTAGTTCAGGTCGATGATCTGGCGGTCGAAGCCTGGACGCTCCAGGGTCATCAGCGAGCGCCACTTGGCCGGGGAAACGACCGGCGAGCTGAGGATCACACGGGAGGCGTGCTCAGGCGATTCCTGGAAGATATTGCGCTCGGCACCGAGGCACACTTCCAGGGACATCACGATGGCTTCGCGCAGCGGGTCGATCGGTGGGTTGGTCACCTGGGCGAACTGCTGGCGGAAGTAGTCGTACGGCGTGCGCACACGCTGGGACAGCACAGCCATCGGCGTATCGTCGCCCATGGAGCCTACGGCTTCGTAGCCTTGCTCGCCGAGCGGGCGCAGCACCTGATCACGTTCTTCGAACGTGACCTGATACATCTTCATGTATTGCTTGAGCTGGTCGATGTCGTAGAAAGCCGAACCGTGGTCATTGTCTTCCATGGTCGCCTGGATGCGCAGGGCGTTCTTGCGCAGCCATTGCTTGTACGGGTGACGCGACTTCAGACGGTTGTCGATGGCGTCGGTGTCGAGGATCTGCCCGGTTTCGGTGTCCACGGCCAGGATCTGGCCAGGACCGACACGGCCTTTGGCGATCACGTCTTCAGGCTTGTAGTCCCACACGCCGATTTCCGACGCCAGGGTGATAAAGCCGTTGGTGGTGGTGACCCAGCGCGCCGGGCGCAAGCCGTTACGGTCGAGCAGGCACACCGCGTAGCGGCCGTCGGTCATGACCACGCCGGCCGGGCCGTCCCACGGCTCCATGTGCATCGAGTTGTATTCGTAGAACGCCCGCAGGTCCGGGTCCATGGTCTCGACGTTCTGCCACGCAGGCGGAATGATCATGCGCACGCCACGGAACAGGTCGATGCCACCGGTGACCATCAGCTCAAGCATGTTGTCCATGCTGGAGGAGTCGGAACCCACGCGGTTGACCAGCGGGCCGAGCTCTTCGAGGTCCATCAAATCGTTGGCGAACTTGGTGCGACGGGCCACGGCCCAGTTGCGGTTGCCGGTGATGGTGTTGATCTCGCCGTTGTGGGCGAGGAAGCGGAATGGCTGGGCCAGCGGCCATTTCGGCAGGGTGTTGGTGGAGAAGCGCTGGTGGAACACGCAGATCGCGGTTTGCAGGCGCTCGTCGCTCAGGTCTGGATAAAAGGCGGTGAGATCCGCCGGCATCATCAGGCCTTTATAAATGATGGTCTTGTGGGAAAAGCTGCAGATGTAATGGTCAGTGTCGGCGGCGTTGAGCACCGACGAACGACGACGGGACGTGAACAGCTTGATCGCCATGTCCTGGTCACTCAGGCCGTCACCCGCGATGAACACTTGTTCGATCTGCGGCAGGCGCTCCAGGGCCAGGCGGCCGAGCACGCTGGTGTCGATTGGCACTTTGCGCCAGCCGACCAGTTGCAGGCCGGCAGCAACGATCTCGCGGTTCATGTTCTCGCGAGCGGCTTCGGCTTTTACCGGGTCCTGGTTGAAAAACACCATGCCCACGGCGTACTGCTTGGGCAGGTCGGCCGCAAAATGCTCTTTGGCGACAGCGCGCAGGAACTGGTCGGGCTTTTGAATCAGCAAGCCGCAACCGTCACCGGTCTTGCCGTCGGCGTTGATCCCACCGCGGTGGGTCATGCAGGTCAGGGCCTCGATGGCCGTTTGCAAAAGGGTATGACTGGGCTCGCCCTGCATGTGGGCTATCAGGCCGAAACCGCAGTTATCCTTGAATTCATCGGGTTGGTACAGACCTGCTTTCATAGACACTTTCTCACCAGGCTGCCTCTTATATCGAGGCAAATTTCTTTTCAATTCAACCGGTTACCTTCCACGCCGAACGTACGCCGGCTTAGCGGGGGCAAAAGGGAGGTCATTGTACATACCGACACAGACGCTCACAAATTTAGCGACGAAATGTCGCAAATCTATGTCGCATTTATGAAAGGTTTAAAGCGATATGCTGTGCTAGTCAAAACTTTTTTAATTCTGACCGCTACGACTCAAAAGCTACTGTGGCGCAGACACCACAAAGCGCGCGGTCCTTGCGGGGGACTGCACGCCTTGCGATTGTTTTTTGAGGTGCCGGGAGGGCGGCCTGGGTAAGGCCGCCGGATCTTCAGCGAGTTGCTGCCAGTTCTTGTTGAACGCTGGCAACAGTGCGAGGCCAAGGTTTACCAGCCTGAACCTTCGCTGGCAAGGCCTTGATGGCAGAATCGGCTGCGGCGCGGCTTGGGAAGCTGCCGTAGGTGATCACGTAGAGAGGCTTGCCGTTGAGCACTTTCTTGAAATAACGGTACTGGCCGCCCTGCTCCTTGACGAACGCCTGGGCGTTGGCCTCAGAGCTGGTGCCGAGGATCTGCACCACGAAATTGCCGGTAGGCTGGCTGCTGTACCAGCTGCTGCCAGCGGCGCCGGCCTTGGCCACGGTAGCGGCAGGTTTTTCAGCAGGCTTAGTCGCGGGGGCCGGTGCCGGCTTGGCAACTGGTGCTGCGGGCTTGGCTGTCGCTACTGTCGGCGCCGGGGTCGGCTTGGCAACTGGCGCAACCGGTGCGGCAGGCGCTACTGGGGTTGCTGGCGTGCCGGCCGGTACGCCCGCTGGTGGCGCGGTGGTGGTCACGGTCGGCGGCGTGGCGCTGGAGCCTTCCACCGGCACGCCGTCGTCGCCTTCGGAGATGCCACCGGCTTCTTCAGCCAGCGGGCCGCGCATTACAGGCTGGCCGACCATAGGCAGATTGGTTGGTTGGCCGGAGTTGGCGAATTCGACATTTGGCGTGGGCTTGCCCAGTGGCAACTGCGCCTGCTCAGTTGGCGCGCCGGTTGTTGTCGGTGCCTTATTGCGACCCGGGATCAACCAGGCGGCGGCTACAGCGACCACGACAACGGCGGAAATAGCCAATACGTGCTTCTTAGGCATAGTGAACCCCATCTTTGGACGCTTGACCGCAGAGCGGCTGGCAATCATGGCTTCGATCATTGCATCGCGGGCAACCTGGTTGATGTTTCCAGGCCATCCATCGGAGCTTTCGTGAATATCAGAGATCTGCGCAGCGGAGAAAAGTTCGATACCGGCCCCTGCACCCTCGAGGCGCTGAGCCAGGTATTCGCGGGTTTCTTCCTCTTCGTACGGCTGCAATTCGATGACGTGGAACAGCTCTTGCTCACCGCTGATCTGCTCCAGATCGGCGATCAACGACGACTCGCCAAACAGGAACACATGCGGGCGGCCTTCCGGCGTGCCCGCGGCCAGCGCCAACAGCGCTTCCAGCGCGGATTCGTCAAGCTGCTCGGCGTCGTCGACCAGCAGGTAGACTTCCTGGCCGGTCAGGCCCAGTTGCACCACCTGTTTGAGAATCGCGTTCGGCTCGGCGTTGGATACGTCCAGGGCCTGCGCAACCTGGCGCAGTACACCCGCTGCGTCACCGGCGCCACGGGCCGATACCACCACGCTCTGCACCGATTGCTTGTTGGTGCTGGCGACCAGCGCCTGGCGCAGCAAGGTCTTGCCACTGCCCAACGGTCCCGTGACCACCAGCAGCAACTGGCTGTAGCGCGCCAGATGATGCAGTTGCCCCAATACCGGCTTACGCTGCGCAGGGAAGAATTTGAAACCAGGCACCCGTGGAGCAAAAGGGTCATGGCTCAAGTGATAATGGCCGAGGAACGCCTCGTCGGCATGCAAACTAGTCATCGGGATCTTATTAACCTTTAAGCTGGGCCAGGGCGCGGTAATCCGCTCCCAGCGTGGCCTGTAAAATCTCTTTCGGATAATCGTCGGTCACCACCGCCTCGCCCATGTGGCGCAGCAGTACCAGTCGCAGTCGACCGTCGATCACTTTCTTGTCTATTGCCATATGTTCGAGAAAATCTGCCTCGGTCATCTCTGTGGGAGGGATGACCGGTAAGCCGGCGCGCTGGAACAGGCGGATACCGCGATCACGCTCCTGGGCGGTGATCCAGCCCAGGCGTTGCGACATCTCCAACGCCATCACCGTGCCAGCCGCTACGGCTTCCCCATGCAGCCACACACCATAGCCCATGTGCGTTTCGATCGCATGGCCGAAGGTGTGGCCCAGGTTCAGGGTAGCGCGCACGCCGGACTCCCGTTCGTCGGCATTGACCACCAGCGCCTTGGCGGCGCAGGAGCGGGAAATCGCTTCGGTCAAGGCCACCTGGTCGAGTGCGCGCAAGGCATCTACATGTTCTTCAAGCCAGCTCAGGAAGGGCTCGTCACAGATCAGCCCGTACTTGATGACTTCCGCCAGGCCCGCCGACAACTCACGCGGTGGCAGTGTGTTGAGGGTAGCGGTGTCGATCAGCACGGCCTGTGGCTGGTAGAACGCACCGACCATGTTCTTGCCCAGCGGGTGATTGATACCGGTTTTGCCGCCCACCGAAGAATCGACCTGGGACAACAGGGTGGTCGGCACCTGGATAAAGTCCACGCCACGCTGGTAGCAGGCTGCAGCAAAACCGGCCATGTCGCCGATCACACCGCCGCCCAGGGCAACCACGGTGGTTCGACGGTCATGGCGCGCAGTCAGCAGGCCATCAAAGATCAGTTGCAGGGTTTCCCAGTTCTTGTGGGCTTCGCCGTCGGGCAACACCACGGAAATCACCGAATACGCCGCAAGGCTGCGGCTCAAACGCTCAAGATACAGGGGCGCAACCGTTTCGTTGGAGATGATCGCCACCTGCCGACCGGCAATATGCGGCGCGAGCAGTTCGGGCTGGTCCAACAGACCTTCGCCAATGTGGATCGGGTAGCTGCGCTCGCCTAGATCGACCTTAAGTGTCTGCATGTTTCCCCGCGTTGAAGATGTATTGACGACCGGCAATGTCGCAATCCGACATCACCTGATGGCTCTACGCCACACCTCACAAGGTTATGGCGCGCCGCCGAGAATAGCGCATTTCGGGCCAGGCTTTAACGGGGTGGCAACCGCTGCAGGCACTCCAGAATATCGAGCACCACCATCCGAGGGGGTCGCTCATCGGTTTCCACCACCAGATCGGCGATTTCCCGATACAGCGGATCGCGCAGCGCCAGCAGGTCCCGCAGGGTTTTTTCCGGGTTGGCGGTGCGCAGCAACGGGCGATTGCGATCGCGGGCGGTGCGGCCCACCTGCTGCTCGACCGAGGCATGCAAATACACTACCCGACCACCGGCATACAGCGCTCGACGGTTTTCGTCGCGCATGACGGCGCCACCGCCGGTCGCCAATACCACGCCATCGCAGCCACACAGCTCGGCAATCATCGCCTGCTCGCGGTCACGAAAGCCCAGCTCGCCTTCTTTATCGAAGATCCATGGGATATTGGCACCCGTGCGCAATTCAATTTCCTTGTCGGAATCTTTGAACGGCAGGCGCAGCTCTTTGGCCAGCAAACGGCCGATGGTGCTCTTTCCAGCCCCCATCGGCCCTACAAGAATCAAATTTCGCACAGAATCAACGACTCACAGCAATCGCCTGGTTATTCATGATACGCGGAGTCAGGAATACCAGCAGCTCGGATTTTTTCTCCGCCAGCACATCGCGCCGGAAAAGGCGGCCAAGATACGGCACATCGCCCAAAAATGGCACTTTATCTACCACTTTGCTTTGGGTATTGGAGAAAACCCCACCGATGACGATGGTCTCGCCATCCCTGACCAGCACCTTGGCGTTGACCTCGTTTTTCTTGATCGGCGGTACATCATTGAGCCTGTTCAAGTAATCGGGCTCATCCTTGGTGACCTTGACCGCCATGATCACGTGGTCGTCGGGGGTGATTTGCGGCGTGACCTCCAGCGAAAGCGAAGCCTCCTTGAACGACACCGAGGTAGCGCCCTGGGAGGTGGACTCTTGATAGGGAATTTCGGTGCCCTTGAGGATGCGTGCCGTCTCCTTGTCGGACGTGACCACCTTGGGCTGCGAGACGATTTCGCCGTTGCCGGTTTTCTCCATGGCTGTCAGCTCAAGGTCCAGCAGTAGATTGCCGGTGATGTAGGCCACGCCCAGACCCGAGGTGCCGGTCAGCGAACCCAAGTCGACAAACGGGGAGCTGGGCGGGTTTTGCGGCGGTTCGGCGCCGTCTGCCACGGGCTTGGAAATACCTCCGACACTTCCCCTGCCATGACTGAGCCGCCCACCCCAGCGCACGCCCAGGCTTTTGTCGTAGTCGACATTGGCCTCGACAATTCGCGCCTCGATCATCACTTGGCGGACGGGAATATCCAGTTGCGCCACGATACGCCGCAGCTCTTCGAGCCGTTCGCCGGTCTGGTAGGCGATGATGTTGTTGGTGCGATCATCCACCGCCACCGAGCCGCGCTCATCCGTGGAGCCTTCAAAACCTGTGACCGACTGAAACAGCTTGGCCAGGTCCGCCGCCTTGGCATAGTTGACCTGCAGCAGCTCCCGACGCAGCGGTGCCAGTTCCGCCATCTGCTTGCGCGACTCCAGCGCCAGCAGTTCGCGAGCGGCCAACTCATCCGCAGGTGCCACCAGCAACACACCGGCTTTCACGCGCTTATCCAGACCTTTGGTTTGCAGCACCAGATCCAGCGCCTGATCCCAAGGCACATCCTTGAGCCGCAGGGTAATTGAGCCCTGCACTTCATCACTGGTCACCAGGTTGAGCCCGGCGACATCGGCGATTTGCTGCAAGACCGCCCGCAGGTCGATGTCCTGGAAATTCAGGTTCAGCCGGGTGCCTGTATAGCTGACCGACGCTGCACTGTCGGGCGGCGGCAGGTGGATCAGGTCCAGGCGATTGGGCACAGCAGCAGCCATCGGTGCCGTGAACGCTATCCATAGCGCCACACCGAAGGACGAGAAAGTCCTTTTCATTGTTTGATTCCGTTATGAGTTGACGTTCAACACAAGGGTTCGCGGGCGTTCGAGCCAGCCGCCCTGTTCATCGGGAAACCGTTCGACCAAGTGGATAGACCCCTCTTGAATGGCCGTGACCTGGCCATGATCCGGCCCCAGGTAATCACCAATCGTCAGCCGGTGCACCCTGGCTCCGGCACGCAGCAGGGCAAAAGCCTGCGCCCCCAACGACAGCGTGCCGACCATTTTGAACTGATCGATGTTCATGCCTTCCAGCAGCCCCCGTGGCCGAGCGAGATCCGGCGCAAGGGCCGGTCGCCCCGGCACGCGAGTTACTTGCAAACCGGGCGGCTGAAACGGGTCGCGCACAAACGATGGGGTGTAGACCAATGGCTGGGCCGGGTCGAACGCTTCGCGGGCCTTGGCGCTTTGCGTGGTACGCCGATAGGTCTTTGCCAGCATGTTCAGACGCAGCAAGGCGCCGTCATGCCCCAGTGCAACATCCTGCACGGTGACGACGCGCGGTAACCCACCCAGGGCGCCGACGAATGCTGCCAAGTCGTGGTAGCCCCCGGTGACGCCGATTTGCATGGGTTGCTCGATATAGAGCTGACGAGGCTCTTCATCCAACACCGTGATGCCCTCGACCCATACTCCATTGGCAATCGCCAATCGGGCGATATCTTCAAGCAAGGCCGGCACCTCTGACTGGCCGGGCAATTGACGTAGAAGGCCTGTGACCTTGTCCTCCATTGCCCTGAACTGATCGGTGCGCGCCTCAAGGCTGGAGGCCAGTTCAGCTTTTTCCGCCAACTGCTGCTGTAGCGTTTGCTCCCGCGCCTCAAACCCGTGCAATCGCTCACGTGACGAGCTCAGGTAGGTAACCTCTCCTATCAGCAGCACCAGGCCGGCCAGCCCACAGCCAAGCAGGACCTTGCCAGGCAAGGGCCATTTAGCAGCGTTGTAGAAGAGCGTGGGAAAATCGAGCCTGGGCAGGCTCATGGTTGCGCCTCGCTGGATTCCCCCTGGCGCACCATCAGTTGAAACTCACTTTCGCCGCGCGCTCCATCAGCCTGCACGCGCTGCAGACGAGTCGAACTGGAGCCCTGGGATGACTGCTTGAGCTGCTGCATCAACCGGGCAATGTCCTGGTTGCTTTCAGCCGTGCCGCGAATGCTGATGGTGTCACCGTTTGCGACCACCTCATGCAGATGGACACCTTCAGGCATTGCACGAGCCAATTGCTCGAACAATCGAGCGCCGGAAGAGCGGGCATCGTGCAGGTCCTGCACCACCTTCATGCGTTCGGCCAGTTGCTGGCTTCGTTCCTGCAGGTCGTCGATGGTCCTGATCCGCGAATCCTGGGTAGCCACCTCCTCACCCAAGCGGCTATTGCGGCTCACTTGCCGATCTATCGCCTGGTCGATCACCTGGTCAGCCAGCCACACGGCCGCCAGCGCCAGGCAGGCAAATGCCAGCAATAGCACCATGAAATACCTGCGCTTGCGCTCTGCCAGCGCCTGACGCCAAGGCAAAAGATTGATTCGTGTCATCCAGCGAAACTCCTCAGGGCCAACCCGCAAGCCACTCCCATCCCTTGGGCATCCACGGCCCATTGTGCACCATCGACTCGATGACCCGGCGTGAAGCTGGCAAAATCCTGACGGCAAGCGCGCTCCAATGCAAACCCTTCGACATCGACCACCCGCGGCACCAGCCCCGCCAGGGCTAAAACCGCCACTCGCGCCTGGACCTGCTCGCGCAGACAGGCCGCCAACATGACGTCAACCCACTGCGGCCCTTGGGCCGATGGACCCTGGACCTGAAAGTCGATCGCCACCTCATCCAATGGATAAGGAATGAACTGGTCGGCTTCCATGTGGATCTTCCAGGCCATTTCTTCGTCGCGCAGGCCCGCATCCATCTCGATCAACCGCGTGATCACCGAAGGGCCCGCCACTGCCACAGCGGCGTGTCGAGCCGAAGTGCGCAGGCAGGATAACGCTTGTTGCAAGGCTCGCCCCACGCCCTCGACGTCCAGCAAGGCGCCATCGACGACCGCATGGGCGGGCAGCGCCTGGGTGGCATAGCCCTGGACACTGAAACCACCCGATGAACGGCCCAGCTCGATCAGCTTGATACCGCTGTCATTGATGTCGACACCCAAGACGATGTCGGCTTTTCGCCTGAAAAATCCCTTTCCCATAAAACTCCCCAAAACTTTCCCTGTCATACCGGCTGTCATCTCGCTTGATTGCTGCCAGGCACCCTGCATTCGGTCGGCTTGTTCGAGGCACGCGAATGACGCCCCAAGCTGAAAAATGCTTTAATGCCCAGCGTTTTTTCCCGCTTTTTTATCTGCTGCCCGGGTCGATCCATCGTTTGCCATGCATCCCCGACGCGTAACTCATTCTTTTCTCTGGAAATCCAAAAGCCTTGATTCGTCTGCTGAAGTTTTTCGGGTACTCCATTGTCGCGATCGTCTGCGGGCTGCTGCTCGTACTCAGCGGGGCCTACCTCTACCTTAGTCCGGGTTTGCCCTCCGTAGAGGCCCTCAGAAGTATCCAGTTGCAGATTCCTTTGCGGGTCTACAGCAGCGACGAAAAACTGATCGCGGAGTTCGGCGAAATGCGCCGCACACCGATCCGTTTCGCCGACATTCCACCCAATTTCATCAGTGCATTGCTGTCGGCAGAAGACGACAATTTTGCCAACCACTACGGCGTCGACCCCAGCAGCCTGGTGCGTGCGGCCACGCAGTTGGTAAAGAGCGGACACATTCAATCCGGCGGCAGCACCATCACCATGCAGGTGGCGAAGAACTTCTTCCTCACCAGCGAGCGCAGTTTTTCGCGTAAAGCCACCGAGATCCTGCTGGCGCTACAGATTGAACGCCAACTGACCAAGGACGAAATCCTCGAGCTGTACGTCAACAAGATCTACCTGGGCAATCGCGCCTACGGCATTGAGGCCGCCTCCCAGGTCTACTATGGCAAATCGATTCGTGACGCCAGCCTGGCGCAGATGGCCATGATCGCCGGCCTGCCCAAGGCGCCGTCGCGCTTCAACCCGCTGGCCAACCCGGCGCGCAGTAAAGAACGTCGCGACTGGATCCTGGGGCGCATGTACAAGCTGGGCAAGATCGACCAGGCCGCTTATGAAAGCGCCGTGGCCGAGCCGCTGAACGCCAGCTATCACGTGCCGACGCCGGAAGTGAATGCACCGTACATCGCCGAAATGGCCCGCGCCGAAATGGTTGGCCGTTATGGCAGCGATGCCTACACCGAAGGCTTTCGCGTGACCACGACGGTTCCGAGCAACTTGCAGGAAATCGCCAACCACTCCGTACACGAAGGCTTGATCACCTATGATCAACGTCACGGCTACCGCGGCCCCGAGTCGCGCCTGCCGGGCAAGACCCTGAGTGCCTGGACCACCGAACTGGGCAAACAGCGCTCGATCAGCGGCCTGGAGCCGGCCATCGTCACCGAGGTGACCAAAGACGGCATTCAAGTGCTGACCCGCGCCGGTGAAGCCCACGTGGCGTGGGACAGCATGAAATGGGCGCGCCCGTTCCTGAACACCAACAGCATGGGGCCGATGCCCAAGCAGCCGTCCGACGTGGCCAAGGTGGGTGATTTGATCCGCGTGCAACGCCAGAAGGATGACAGCCTCAAGTTCAGCCAGGTGCCGGTCGCCCAAGGCGCCCTGGTATCCCTCGATCCGCAGAACGGCGCAATCCGCGCACTTGTCGGCGGTTTCGCCTTTGAGCAGAGCAACTACAACCGTGCGATACAGGCCAAGCGCCAGCCGGGTTCAAGTTTCAAGCCATTCGTCTACAGCGCCGCACTGGACAACGGCTACACCGCCGCCAGCCTGGTCAACGACGCACCGATCGTGTTTGTCGATGAATACCTGGACAAGGTCTGGCGGCCGAAGAACGACACCAACACCTTCCTCGGCCCGATCCGCATTCGCGAGGCGTTGTACAAGTCTCGCAACCTGGTATCAATCCGCCTGCTGCAGGCCATGGGCGTAGGCAAGACCATCGACTACATGACGCGCTTCGGCTTCGCCAAGTCGGACTTGCCGCCCAACCTGTCCCTGGCGCTGGGTACCGCAACCCTTACGCCGATGGAAATCGCCACTGGCTGGAGCACCTTTGCCAACGGCGGCTACAAGATTGCGCCGTACCTGATCGACAAGATCGAAAGCCGCAACGGCGACACCCTGTTCACCGCCAACCCACCACGGGTACCCGGTGATGTGGTCAATGGTGTGGCGGCAACCGATGGTCTCGCAGCACCAGGCAACGGCGGCATTACCATCGAGCCCACGCCAGGCACAGCGCCGGACGCAAACGCTCCCGCAACGACCGAGCCGCAAGCGCCAGCGGTTGCCGAGCGCATCGTGGATGGACGCACCACCTATATCCTCAACAGCATCCTGCAGGACGTGATCAAGAAGGGCACCGGCCGCCGCGCACTGGCCCTGGGCCGTGCGGATATCGCGGGTAAAACCGGTACCACCAACGAGTCCAAGGATGCCTGGTTCTCCGGCTACAACGGCGACTACGTGACCACGGTATGGACTGGCTACGACCAGCCGGAAAGCCTGGGCCGCCGTGAGTTTGGCGGCACCGTCGCACTGCCGATCTGGATGAGCTACATGGGCGCCGCGCTCAAGGACAAGCCGCTGCACACCCAGCCTGAACCGGAAGGCATCCTCAGCCTGCGCATCGACCCGGTGAGTGGACGTGCGGCGTCGCCGAGTACGCCGAATGCGTACTTCGAGCTGTTCAAGAGCGAAGACACGCCGCCGTCAGTTAACGAGTTGGGCAATGGCGTGGTGCCGGGCAGCCCGCTACCGGCGGATGAAGGCGCGCCGATCGATTTGTTCTGACCCGATCCAAGACGCAACATAGATCCAAATGTGGGAGGGGGCTTGCTCCCGATGGCGGACTGTCAGTCAATGAATATGGCGACTGATACACCGCCATCGGGAGCAAGCCCCCTCCCACATTTGACCTCTATAGGCTTCAAGAGAATTGCCATAAAAAAGCCCCGACTCATTCGAGCCGGGGCTTTTTGTTGGTGCGCTATAACGGCTTAGCCGTTGAACACATCATCCACGCTTTGCAGCGGGTAGTTCTTTGGATACGGCAGGGTTGCTACACCGGTCTCGATCGCGGCCTTGGCCACGGCATCGGAGATCAGGGTGATCAGGCGCTTATCCATTGGTTTTGGAATGATGTACTCACGACCGAATTCCAGCTTGGCACCACCGTAGGCGTCGCACACATCCTGAGGCACCGGCAGCTTGGCCAGTTCACGCAGGGCGTTGGCAGCCGCTACTTTCATTTCTTCGTTGATGCGCTTGGCGCGAACGTCCAGGGCACCACGGAAGATGAACGGGAAGCCCAGTACGTTGTTGACCTGGTTCGGGTAGTCCGAACGGCCGGTAGCCATGATCACATCGCTACGGGTGGCGTGAGCCAGCTCAGGCGAGATTTCCGGATCCGGGTTGGAGCAGGCGAACACGATCGGGTTCGGCGCCATGGATTTCAGGCCTTCGGCGCTCAGCAGGTTCGGGCCGGACAGGCCGACGAACACGTCGGCACCGTCGAGGGCGTCAGCCAGGGTGCGCTTGGAGGACGGGTGGGCGAACATCGCCTTGTACTGGTTCAGGTCGGTACGCTCGGACTGGATCACGCCCTTGCTGTCGACCATGTAGATGTTTTCCAGCTTGGCGCCCATGCTGATGATCAGCTTCATGCAGGAAATGGCCGCAGCACCGGCGCCCAGGCAGACGATCTTCGCCTCACCCAGGGTTTTGCCGGCGATTTCCAGGGCGTTGATCATGCCGGCCGCGGTAACGATCGCGGTGCCGTGCTGGTCATCGTGGAATACCGGGATGTCGCACTGTTCGATCAGGGCCTTTTCGATCTCGAAGCACTCAGGTGCCTTGATGTCTTCCAGGTTGATGCCACCGAAGGTGATGGAAATGCGCTTGACCGTGTCGATGAAAGCCTGCGGGCTCTCGGAATCGACTTCGATGTCGAAAACGTCGATGCCGGCAAAGCGCTTGAACAGCACGCCTTTACCTTCCATGACTGGCTTGGAAGCCAATGGGCCGAGGTTACCCAGGCCAAGGATCGCGGTGCCATCGGAAATCACTGCAACCAGGTTGCCCTTGCCGGTGTACTTGTACGCCAGTTCTGGGTCACGGGCGATTTCACGTACGGGCTCGGCAACACCAGGGCTGTAGGCCAGCGACAGGTCGCGAGCAGTGGCAGTGGCTTTGGTGAGCTCTACACTCAGCTTTCCTGGACGAGGATGGGCATGGTATTCGAGAGCGGCAGTTTTCAAATCAGACATATCGGCATTCCGCTTTTACTGTTGGTCGACGGACCGCCGAGGATACGCGTGTCGCAAAGTCCCTACAAGACTGGGCAGTCACAGGTGTCAAGGGCCCTGGGCTACGACTTTTGGCCAAGAGCCACGGGATACAAGGGCTCAACTGTTCACAATCGGAATAAAAAATGTCTACAATTTTTTATTCAAAGCGTCGATTTCAGCATGCCGGGATCGGTTATTGGCAGGAGCCAGCGTGATTGACCTCTTTTCAAACCACCACGGCGGGAGCGATCCTGCACCCAGCCGCGCGCTTCAATAGTGCGACCTTGCAGACCATTGAGCATGGCCGGATCGAACTGACTGATCAGTTCGGGGGCAATACGTAATACCAGTGAACCCTGGATTTCAATCCAGATGCCACCGCGATTGCGCTCGATCTTGCTGACCCGGCCAGTTACCAGCGCAAACCCGGAGCGCTTGAGTTGTGCCACCGTTTGCACCGGCGATTGGCGCCACAGCCCCAGGCGCGCCTGGCGGGCGCTGTTTTCCGCCGCCTGCTGGCAGGTGGCGAGGTCTACATTCGGCGCCACCCCCACCTGGAAACCCAAGCCCTCGGCGAGCAATTGCGCTTCCAGGTTCTCGCCATTGGCGCCGTAGAGGTGGGCCAGGGTGCGGCCGTAATGATCCTTGCCCTCGCGGCCAGGCACCAAACCGACACGCCCATCACTGGCCTGCACCAACGCTTGTAGACGCTGGCGGGCGGCGACGGCAAACGGCTCGTCAGCACGACCCTTCTTGCCGGTTTCCGGCGCATTGAGGCCGATCATCCGCACGCTGCGGCCATCCTTGAGGCGCACGGTGTCGCCGTCCACCACGCGCTGCACTTCTACCCGCGCCATGGAAGCTGGTGCGGGGCAGAATACCGCGGCCTGGGCGGTTGCCAGCCAAATCCCGGGCACAAAAAAGGCGCCCGCAAGGGACGCCTTTTTCAACAGCTGGCAAAAGCCCATAAGGCTTTTGAGCCTTACTCTGCTGGAGTAGCAGCAGGCTTCTTGCCGAAAGCACCAAAGCGATCTGCGAAGCGCTGTACACGGCCGCCGGTGTCCAGAGTTTTCTGCTTACCGGTGTAGAACGGGTGGCACTCGTTGCATACGTCAGTACCCAGTGGCTTGCACAGGTTCGAACGAGTTTCGAACTTGTTGCCGCAGCTGCAGGTAACTTCGATGGTTTCGTACGCTGGATGGATATCGGCTTTCATGGCACTTCCTCGGGCTAGCGTGCCGCCACTCGACACTATTGTCGAATACCGCACGTAATTAGGCCGCGGATTCTACCAGACCTTTTTAAACGCGCAAGCGGCGCTACTGACCAAAAACCTCCTTTCATCAGAAAACCATGGCATACCCAAGCCCTCCCCGCTCTGCTAGGCTCGCGCCCCTGCACCACTGCCTGCCTTTATATGAGATGCCCCGCGTGCCCGACGCCATTTTGCGCCTAGCCCTGCCCTCCCCCCTGCGCCGCCTGTTCGATTACCGGGCCCCGGCTGGAGTGCTGCGGACGCAGTTGCAGCCGGGGATGCGCGTGCGTGTGCCGTTTGGGCGCAGGGAAATGATCGGCATTCTGGTGGAGGTCACGGACCACAGCGAGGTCCCGGCGGAAAAGCTCAAGCCGGCCCTGGCCATCCTCGACGCCACACCGCCACTGCCGCCGGCACTGTTCAAGCTGTGCCTGTGGACTGCGCAGTATTACCAGCACAGCTTGGGCGATACCTTGAGCTGGGCGCTGCCGGTGCTGCTGCGCCAGGGCGAACTGGCCGAAGCGCGCCAGGAGCGTTTCTGGTCGATGGTGCCCGGCGCGCGCCTCGACGACCCGCGCATCGCCCGCGCCCCGCGCCAGCGCGAAGCCCTGGCCACATTGGCCCAGCACCCCCATGGCGTGGCCCACCAGTTGTTGAGCAAGCTGATGCTGAGCAAGGACAGCCTCGACCTGCTGCTGGCAAAGGGACTGGTGCAGGTGGAAATCCGCAAGCACGCCCCAGACCCACGCCACGAACATTGGCTGGCACAGCCGGAGCTGCCGCTGAACCCCGAGCAACGCGCTGCCTATGAGGCGATTCGCGCCGGTTTCGACAGCTTCCACGCCTTCCTTCTGGCTGGCGTCACCGGCAGCGGCAAGACCGAAGTGTATTTGCAACTGATCCGCGAAACCCTGCAGGCCGGCAAGCAGGCACTGGTGCTGATCCCGGAGATCAACCTGGGCCCACAGACCCTGGCGCGTTTCGAGCAGCGCTTCAACGCGCGCATCGCCCTGGTGCACTCAGCGGTCAATGACCGTGAGCGCCTGGAGTCGTGGCTGGCGGCGCGGGACGGCGAGGCAGACATCATCATTGGCACCCGTTCGGCGCTGTTCACCCCAATGAAAAACCCCGGGCTGATCATCATCGACGAGGAGCACGACGGCTCCTATAAACAGCAGGAAGGCCTGCGTTACCACGCCCGCGACCTGGCGCTGGTACGCGCACGCCAGGAAGACATCCCGATTGTGCTGGGTTCGGCCACGCCGTCCCTGGAAAGCCTGCATAACGCCTACACCGGCCGTTATGGCCTGCTACGCATGAACGAGCGCGCCGGCGGCGCCAAACAACCGCGCTTCCTGCGCCTGGACGTGAAAAGCCGCCCGCTGGACAGCGGTATTTCCGGTCCGATGCAACAGGCCATCGGCCAGACCCTCGCCGCGGGCCAGCAAGTATTGGTGTTTCTCAACCGTCGCGGCTTTGCCCCGACACTGCTGTGCCATGACTGCGGCTGGATGTCCGAGTGCGAGCGCTGCGATGCGCGCATGACCGTGCACCAGCGCCACGGCGAATTGCGCTGCCATCACTGCGGCCATGTAGAGCGGGTGCCACGCCATTGCCCGCAGTGCGGCAAGGTCGACCTGCGCCCGGTAGGGGCCGGCACCGAGCGCGCCGAAGAGCGTCTGGGCATTCTGTTCCCGGATTACCCGGTGCTACGGGTCGACCGCGACAGCACGTCGCGCAAAGATGCAATGAACCAGTTGTTTGCCACCATTCAGAAAGGTCAACCGTGCATTCTGATCGGCACGCAGATGCTCGCCAAAGGGCACCACTTCCCACGGGTGACCCTGGTGTCGATCCTGGATGCCGACGGCGGGTTGTTCTCCGGGGATTTCCGCGCCAGCGAACGCATGGCGCAGTTGATCGTGCAGGTGGCAGGGCGCGCCGGACGGGCCGAAGAGCCGGGCAAGGTGATTATCCAGACGCACCTGGCCGACCACCCGCTGCTGATTCAACTGACGGAACAAGGCTATTTTGCCTTCGCCGAGCAGGCATTGAGCGAACGCCGCGCTGCCGGCTTGCCACCCTTTGCGCACTTGGCGTTGCTGCGTGCCGAAGCCCACAAACCCGGCCAGGCCGAAGGTTTCCTCGATCAAGCCTGCAGCGTTGCTGAACGCTTGCTGGGCGAGTTGGGCCTGACCGGTATCGAACTGCTCGGCCCTGTGCCTGCGCCCATGGAGCGGCGTGCCGGGCGTTATCGGGCTCAGCTACTCTTGCAGGCAACCTCCCGTGCGCCGCTGCATCGACTGCTAAGTAGCTGGATGCTTGAGCTGGAGCAAATGCCCAGCGGCCGGCAGGTGCGATGGTCGTTAGATGTAGACCCGGTAGATTTATATTGAGGGTAATTACGTCATCGCAGGCAAGCCAGCTCCCACATTATGAAATGTGCCCCCCCCCTTAAATGTGGGAGCGGGCTTGCCCGCGAAGAGGCCCGCAGGTCCGCCATCTAGTCTGAACGGTTGGCAAGCTCGCCCTCGCCACGGATAATGCCCAGTTTTTCCACCTGCGCATCGCGCGCCGCCGCTTGCGGTCGAAAGAGAACACCATGAAAGACACCATTCGCCAGCTGATCCAACAAGCCCTCACCCAACTCGTCAACGAAGGTGTGTTGCCTGAAGGCCTGTCGCCGGCGATCCAGGTGGAGAACACCCGCGACAAGACCCACGGCGACTTCGCCAGCAACATCGCGATGATGCTGTCCAAGCCGGCCGGCATGAAACCGCGCGACCTGGCGGAAAAAATCATCGCGGCACTGCCGGCTGACGCCAGTGTCACCAAGGCTGAAATCGCAGGCCCGGGCTTTATCAACTTCTTCCAGAACACCCAGGCCTTGGCTTCGCGCCTGGACGCAGCCCTGGCCGATGCCAAAATCGGCGCACACAAGGCTGGCGACAGCCAACGCGTGGTCATCGACCTGTCGGCGCCGAACCTGGCCAAAGAGATGCATGTCGGTCACCTGCGCTCCACCATCATCGGCGACGGTGTGGCGCGGGTGCTGGAGTTCCTCGGCGACACCGTGATCCGCCAGAACCACGTCGGCGACTGGGGTACCCAGTTCGGTATGTTGATGGCCTACCTGCAGGAAAACCCGATCACCAGCAACGAGCTGGCCGACCTGGAGAACTTCTACCGCGCCGCCAAGAAGCGCTTCGACGAATCCGAAGAGTTTGCCGACCGCGCCCGTGGCCTGGTGGTCAAACTGCAAGCCGGCGACCAGGAATGCCTGGCGCTGTGGAACCGCTTCCGTGAGATTTCCCTGTCCCACTGCCAGGAAATCTACGAACTGCTCAACGTGAAACTGACCATGGCCGACGTGATGGGCGAAAGCGCCTACAACGACGACCTGATCAACGTGGTCAACGACCTCAAGGCCAAGGGCCTGCTGGTCGAGAGCAACGGCGCGCAGTGCGTGTTCCTCGAAGAATTTAAGACCGCCGACGGCGAGCCGCTGCCGGTGATCATCGTCAAGGCCGATGGCGGCTATCTCTACGCCACCACCGACCTGGCTGCTGTGCGCTATCGCAGCGGTGTGCTCAAGGCCGACCGTGCGCTGTACTTCGTCGACCAGCGCCAGGCCCTGCACTTCCAGCAAGTGTTCGAAGTGGCCCGTCGTGCCGGCTTCGTCACCCACCCGATGCACATGGAACACATGGGTTTCGGCACCATGAACGGCGCCGATGGCCGCCCGTTCAAGACCCGTGACGGCGGCACCGTCAAGCTGATCGACCTGCTGACCGAAGCCCAGGAACGTGCCTACAACCTGGTGAAGGAGAAGAACCCGGAGCTGGCCGAGGCCGACCTGCGTAATATTGCCCGCGTGGTGGGCATTGGTGCGGTGAAATACGCCGACCTGTCCAAGCACCGCACCAGCGACTACAGCTTCAACTTCGACCTGATGCTCAACTTCGAAGGCAACACCGCGCCGTACCTGCTGTACGCCTACACCCGCGTGGCCGGCGTGTTCCGCAAGCTGGGCAAGGACTTCAGCGAAGTCGAAGGCCAGATCGTGCTGGACGCCGCCCATGAACAGGAACTGGCGGCCAAGCTCGCGCAATTTGGCGAAGTGCTCAACAGCGTTGGCGAAAAAGGCACGCCGCACATCCTGTGCACCTATTTGTACGAAGTGGCCGGCCTGTTCTCCAGCTTCTACGAGAACTGCCCGATCCTGACCGCCGACGACGAAGCCCAGAAACAAAGTCGCCTGCGCCTTGCCGCATTGGCTGGACGCACCCTCAAGCAAGGCCTGGAACTCTTGGGCCTGGAAACTCTGGAGCGTATGTAAGTTGGCTGCCAAGAAAAAACCTGCACCCAAACGCGGCGCCAGCCGTTATCAGGCCCCGGCGAAGCAGCCGATCCCGGGCTGGCTGTGGATGGCCATCGGCCTGACGGTCGGTGCCTTCGTTGTGTTTCTGATGAAGCTGGAGCCTGGCCAGGGCGATGACGTCAAGCGCGTCAAACAGGAGCAGCAGAAGGCCACGAAAATTGCCGAGGCCAACAAGACTGCGCCAAGCCCGACCGCACCGGTGAAGCCGAAATACGACTTCTACACGCTGCTGCCGGAATCGGAAGTGATCGTGCCGCCCGACGCCGTGCCGGAGAAAACCCTGCCGACCCCGCAAGTGCCGACCACGCCCGTAACCCCAGCGGAAGCGGCGAAAATCGATACGGCTCGCGCCCAGGCTGCACTGGCCGGCATCACTCCGCCGCCAGCACCGCCAGTGGCAGCGACCAAGGCCGCGCCTGTGACCAAGTTCTTCCTGCAAGCCGGCTCGTTCCCGAAACAGGCGGATGCCGATCGTGTGCGTGCACAGATCATTCTGTTGGGCCAATCGGTCTCGGTTGAGTCCGGCACGGTGAAGGACGCGACCTGGTATCGCGTATTGGTGGGGCCGTTCAGCAACCGTGAGCAACTGACCGTGGCGCAGAAACAATTGGCCGGGGCCGGGTTTAGCAATCTGTTGTTACAACAGCGCCAGAGCCGCTGATTTCGAAGACATAGCAGGGCTAATGTGGGAGGGGGCTTGCCCCCGATGGCGGTATATCAGTCAATATATTCAGTGACTGACACACCGCGATCGGGAGCAAGCCCCCTCCCACATTTGGTTTTGCGGTGTTCTTGAATAGGTGTCGGATCAATAAACACCACTCGTCCGCGCACCCGTCCTACGGTTGAAATCCCCCCCGCCACCCCCATATGAGTTCTCATCAGGGCATTTTCGCCCCGCTGCGTGGAGACTCTCCCCTTGACCACCATCGTTTCAGTACGTCGCCACGGCAAAGTCGTCATGGGCGGCGACGGCCAGGTTTCCCTGGGCAATACCGTGATGAAAGGCAACGCGAAAAAAGTGCGTCGCCTGTACCACGGCCAGGTACTTGCCGGTTTCGCAGGCGCTACCGCCGACGCCTTTACCCTCTTCGAACGTTTCGAAGGCCAGCTTGAGAAACATCAGGGCCACCTGGTGCGCGCCGCTGTGGAACTTGCCAAAGAATGGCGCACCGACCGTTCCCTCAGCCGCCTGGAGGCCATGCTCGCCGTCGCGAACAAAGACGCTTCCCTGATCATCACCGGTAACGGCGATGTGGTTGAACCCGAACATGGCCTGATCGCCATGGGTTCAGGCGGTGGCTATGCCCAAGCGGCAGCCAGTGCGCTGCTGAAGAAAACCGACCTGTCGGCCCGTGAAATCGTCGAGACCGCCCTGGGTATCGCCGGCGATATCTGCGTGTTCACCAACCACAACCAGACCATTGAGGAGCAGGACCTCGCCGAGTAAGCCGTAGGCTTATTCCCGCTTGAGGCCGCCAGACACTATGTCCATGACCCCCCGCGAAATCGTCCATGAACTCAATCGCCATATCATCGGCCAGGACGATGCCAAGCGCGCCGTTGCCATTGCGCTGCGTAACCGCTGGCGCCGGATGCAACTGCCCGAAGAACTGCGCGTTGAAGTAACCCCCAAGAACATCCTGATGATCGGCCCGACCGGTGTCGGTAAAACCGAAATCGCCCGGCGCCTGGCCAAATTGGCGAACGCCCCGTTCATCAAGGTCGAAGCGACCAAGTTCACCGAAGTCGGCTACGTGGGCCGTGATGTCGAGTCGATCATCCGTGACCTGGCCGATGCCGCCCTGAAGATGCTGCGCGAACAGGAAGTGACCAAGGTCAGCCACCGTGCCGAAGACGCAGCGGAAGAGCGCATCCTCGACGCCCTGCTGCCACCGGCCCGCATGGGTTTCAACGAAGACGCCGCACCGTCGTCGGATTCCAATACTCGCCAGCTGTTCCGCAAGCGCCTGCGTGAAGGCCAGCTGGATGACAAGGAAATCGAGATCGAAGTGGCTGAAGTGTCCGGCGTGGATATTTCTGCCCCGCCTGGCATGGAAGAAATGACCAGCCAGTTGCAGAACCTGTTCGCCAACATGGGCAAGGGCAAGAAGAAAAGCCGCAAGCTCAAGGTGAAAGAAGCGCTGAAGCTGGTGCGCGACGAAGAAGCCGGGCGCCTGGTCAATGAGGAAGAACTCAAGGCCAAGGCCCTGGAAGCGGTCGAGCAGCACGGCATCGTGTTTATCGATGAGATCGACAAAGTGGCCAAGCGTGGCAACTCCGGTGGCGTCGATGTATCCCGCGAAGGTGTGCAGCGTGACCTGTTGCCGCTGATCGAAGGCTGCACAGTCAACACCAAGCTGGGCATGGTCAAGACTGACCACATTCTGTTTATCGCTTCCGGTGCGTTCCACCTGAGCAAGCCAAGCGACCTGGTGCCCGAGTTGCAAGGCCGCCTGCCGATTCGCGTGGAACTCAAGGCACTGACCCCTGGCGACTTCGAGCGCATCCTCAGCGAACCCCACGCCTCGCTCACCGAGCAGTACCGTGAGTTGCTGAAAACCGAGGGCCTGGGTATCGAGTTCCAGGCGGACGGTATCAAGCGTTTGGCGGAAATCGCCTGGCAGGTCAACGAGAAGACCGAGAACATCGGTGCCCGACGCCTGCATACCTTGCTTGAGCGCTTGCTTGAGGAAGTGTCGTTCAGTGCCGGCGACATGGCGGGTGCGCAGAATGGCGAAGCGATCAAGATCGATGCTGACTACGTCAACAGCCACTTGGGCGAATTGGCGCAGAACGAAGACTTGTCTCGTTATATCCTGTAAGCCTCACACAGAACTGCTTTGCTTCAAATGTGGGAGGGGGCTTGCTCCCGATGGCGGTGTATCAGTATCAGATGAGCTGACTGACACACCACCATCGGGAGCAAGCCCCCTCCCACATTTTCAAGCCGGTTTATTCAGGAGCATCCCATATGGTCAAGTTTCCTACTGCAGTAAACCTGCACAAAACCTCCAATACCCTTGGCCTGACTTACGGGCCGGATGAAACCTACCAACTGCCCGCCGAATTCCTGCGGGTTCACTCGCCTTCGGCCGAGGTTCAGGGCCACGGTAAACCCATCCTGCAATTCGGCAAGCTCAATGTCAGGTTGACCCAGGTCGAACCGGCCGGCCAGTACGCACTGAAATTGACCTTCGATGACGGCCATGACAGCGGACTGTTCACTTGGGACTACCTCTACCAGTTGGCCGTACGTCAGGACGCGCTATGGGCCGACTACCTGGCCGAGCTCAAAGCGGCCGGAAAAACCCGCGACCCGAGTGAGTCGGTCGTGCGGCTGATGCTCTAGCACAGGCATCTTGGTCTTTAGAGCGCATTTTCTAATTTCATCTGCTTGAATGCCCTGTCGCGTGGCCAATGATCGGCCCGCTTGCGAAAAAAAATAAACTCGGGTAACCAATGGAGCTGGCAAGTTCCCTGCATTTGACGATGCGGTATCAACGGTCACCCGGGTCGCAGTACCAGGCTGGTGTCGTGTATCGAAATTGGGTGCGCAGCAATCGCCGGTACTCGTCTTTCGGACAATGGAGCGTCGTAGATGAGTAACAAGAATAACGATGACTTGAAACGCCAGGCCTCGGAAAACACCCTGGGGCTGAACCCGATCATCGCGTTACGCAAAAAGGATTTATTGGCCTCGGCCAAGATGGTGCTGACCCAAGCCATCAAGCAGCCGTTGCACAGCGTCAAGCACGTCGCCCACTTTGGCGTCGAGTTGAAGAATGTGATGTTCGGCAAATCCCAACTGGTGCCTGAAGGCGATGACCGTCGCTTCAACGACCCGGCCTGGAGCCAGAACCCGCTCTACAAACGTTATTTGCAGACTTACCTGGCGTGGCGCAAGGAACTCCACGACTGGATCGACGACAGCAACCTGCCGGCACAAGACATCAGCCGTGGCCACTTCGTGATCAACCTGATGACCGAAGCCATGGCCCCCACCAACAGTGCGGCCAACCCGGCGGCGGTCAAGCGCTTCTTTGAAACCGGCGGCAAAAGCCTGCTCGACGGTTTGTCCCACTTGGCCAAGGACATGGTGCACAACGGCGGTATGCCGAGCCAGGTCAACATGGGCGCCTTTGAGGTCGGCAAGACCCTGGGCACCAGCGAAGGTGCGGTGGTGTTTCGCAACGATGTGCTGGAGCTGATCCAGTACAAGCCCATCACCGAGCAGGTACACGAGCGCCCACTGCTGGTGGTGCCGCCGCAGATCAACAAATTCTACGTATTCGACCTGTGCCCGGAAAAGAGCCTGGCGCGTTTCTGCCTGCGCAATGGGCAACAGACCTTTATCGTCAGTTGGCGCAACCCCACCAAGGCCCAGCGCGAGTGGGGGCTCTCTACTTATATCGAGGCGCTCAAGGAAGCGGTCGATGTGGTCACGGCAATTACCGGCAGCAAGGACGTGAATATGCTCGGCGCCTGCTCCGGTGGCATCACCTGCACCGCACTGCTGGGCCACTACGCGGCGCTGGGCGAGAAGAAGGTCAACGCCCTGACCCTGTTGGTGAGCGTGCTGGACACCACCCTGGACACCCAAGTGGCACTGTTTGTCGACGAGCAGACCCTGGAAGCAGCCAAGCGCCACTCCTATCAGGCCGGCGTGCTGGAAGGCCGCGACATGGCCAAGGTGTTTGCATGGATGCGCCCCAACGACCTGATCTGGAACTACTGGGTCAATAACTACCTGCTGGGCAACGAACCGCCGGTGTTCGACATCCTGTTCTGGAACAACGACACCACCCGCTTGCCGGCCGCTTTCCATGGCGACCTGATCGAACTGTTCAAGAACAACCCACTGGTACGCGCCAACGCCCTGGAAGTGTGCGGCACGCCCATCGACCTCAAGCAGGTCTCTGCCGACATCTACTCCCTGGCCGGCACCAACGACCACATCACGCCGTGGCAGTCGTGCTACAAGTCGGCGCAGTTGTTTGGCGGCAAGGTCGAGTTCGTGCTGTCCAGCAGTGGGCACATCCAGAGCATCCTCAACCCGCCAGGCAACCCCAAGGCGCGCTACCAGACCAGCGAGGGCTTGTCGGGCAGTGCGTTGCAGTGGCAGGAGAACGCCACCAAGCACACCGATTCGTGGTGGCTGCACTGGCAGGTGTGGCAGGCGGAGCGGGCGGGGAAGTTGAAAAAAGCCCCGGCGACATTAGGCAGTAAAACCTATGCCGCCGCCGAAGCGGCGCCAGGTACCTATGTACATGAGCGGTAGATTGGAATGAGATCCAAATGTGGGAGGGGCGGTGCGACGATTCGACTTGCTCCCGATAGGGATGGATCAGTGTCAGGTGTGCTCAATGACACACCGCCATCGGGAGCAAGTCGAATCGTCGCACCGCCCCTCCCACATTTTGACTGTATTCCTCCTGTAACACTTCACAGGGCTTGAGCATGGCGCAACCGTTCATCTTCCGTACCATCGACCTGGATGGCCAGACCATCCGCACGGCGGTACGCCCGGGCAAGCCGCACTTGACCCCGCTGCTGATCTTCAACGGCATCGGCGCCAACCTTGAGCTGGTGTTCCCGTTCGTCCAGGCCCTGGACCCGGACCTGGAAGTGATTGCGTTCGACGTGCCCGGCGTTGGCGGTTCCTCGACGCCGAAGCGGCCCTATCGCTTCCCCGGCCTGGCCAGGCTCACCGCGCGTATGCTCGATTACCTCGACTACGGCCAGGTGAACGCCGTGGGTGTGTCCTGGGGCGGGGCACTGGCGCAGCAGTTCGCCTATGACTACCCGGAACGCTGCAAGAAGCTGATCCTGGCGGCCACAGCTGCCGGGGCCTTTATGGTGCCGGGCAAACCCAAAGTGCTGTGGCTGATGGCCAGCCCCCGGCGTTATATCCAACCCTCCCATGTGGTGCGCATCGCGCCGATGATTTATGGCGGCTCGTTCCGCCGCGATTCGAACCTGGCCGCCGAACATGCGAGCAAAGTGCGCTCGGCTGGCAAGCTGGGTTACTACTGGCAATTGTTCGCCGGGCTGGGCTGGACCAGCATTCATTGGCTGCACAA
This sequence comes from Pseudomonas sp. W2Jun17, assembly GCF_023127795.1. NCBI lineage: Bacteria > Pseudomonadati > Pseudomonadota > Gammaproteobacteria > Pseudomonadales > Pseudomonadaceae > Pseudomonas > Pseudomonas sp. W2Jun17. The sequence goes on from NZ_SPKO01000025.1 coordinate 297,388, forward strand.
GATTCGCCAGCCCACCCTGGTATTGGCCGGGGACGATGACCCGCTGATCCCGCTGGTCAACATGCGCATGCTCGCCTGGCGCATCCCCAATGCGCAGTTGCACATCATCGATGACGGGCACCTGTTCCTGATCACCCGGGCTGAAGCCGTGGCGCCGATCATCATGAAGTTTCTCGAAGAGGAGCGCTTGCGCGCAGTGATACATCCGCGACCGGCGGTGTGAAGGACCACACCACCGCGCAAGTTGCCAGGAACCGACTATGGTTCTGGATTGGCGTGCCTGCTTGATGTCTTGACGAAGGAGTGTTGGCTCATGCGAGAAAGACCCGTGACGAACCCGGCGCCCACCCCCGCTGCGTTCATCAACGCACAAAATGCGATCACCGGCCTGCGCGGCCGCGACCTGCTGTCAACCCTGCGCACCGTCGCCGCGCACGGGCTGCGCAACCCGGTGCACACCGCCCGCCACGCCCTGGCCCTGGGCGGCCAACTGGGCCGTGTGCTGCTGGGTGAGACCGTGCACGAGCCCAACCCCAGGGACAATCGCTTCAGCGACCCCACCTGGAAGCTCAACCCGCTGTACCGGCGCAGCTTGCAAGCCTATCTGAGCTGGCAGAAACAGACGCGGCAGTGGATCGATGACAGCACCCTCAGTGACGATGATCGCGCGCGTGCGCAGTTCGCCTTCGCCCTGCTCAACGACGCCGTCTCCCCTTCCAACACCCTGCTCAACCCGCTGGCGATCAAGGAGTTGCTCAACTCCGGCGGCAACAGCGTGGTGCGCGGCGTGAGTAACCTGTTCGAAGACCTGCTGCACAACAACGGTTTGCCCCGCCAGGTCAGCAAACACGCCTTCGAAGTCGGCAAGACGGTGGCGACCACGCCCGGTTCGGTAGTGTTTCGCAACGAACTGCTGGAGCTGATCCAGTACAAGCCCATGAGCGAAAAACAGTACGCCAAGCCGCTGCTGGTGGTGCCGCCGCAAATCAACAAGTACTACATCTTCGACCTCAGCCCGGCCAACAGCTTTGTGCAATATGCCCTTAAAAATGGCCTGCAAACCTTCATGATCAGTTGGCGCAACCCGGACGTGCGGCATCGCGAATGGGGCCTGTCCACCTACGTGGCGGCGTTGGAGGAGGCACTGAATGTCTGCCGGGCCATCACCGGCGCCCGCGAGGTCAACCTGATGGGCGCCTGCGCCGGTGGCCTGACCATCGCCGCCCTGCAAGGCCACCTGCAAGCCAAGCGCCAGCTGCGGCGCATCTCCAGCGCCAGTTACCTGGTGAGCCTGCTCGACGGCCAGATCGACAGCCCCGCAACCTTGTTCGCTGACGAACAAACCCTGGAAGCCGCCAAGCGCCGCTCCTACCAGGAGGGCGTACTGGACGGCCGTGACATGGCCAAGGTGTTTGCCTGGATGCGCCCCAACGACCTGATCTGGAACTACTGGATCAACAATTACCTGCTGGGCAAGGAGCCGCCGGCCTTCGACATCCTGTACTGGAACAACGACAACACGCGCCTGCCCGCCGCCTTGCACGGCGACCTGCTGGACTTCTTCAAGCACAACCCCCTGAGCCATCCCGGTGGCCTGGAGGTGTGCGGCACGCCCATCGACTTGCGCAAGGTCACGGTGGACAGCTTCAGCGTGGCCGGGATCAACGACCACATCACACCGTGGGACGCGGTGTATCGCTCCACCCAACTGCTGGGCGGCGAGCGGCGCTTTGTGCTGTCCAACAGCGGACATATCCAGAGCATCCTCAACCCGCCGGGCAACCCCAAGGCCAACTACGTCGAGAACCTCAAGCTGAGCAGTGACCCGCGTGCCTGGTACTACGACGCCCGGCATGTCGAAGGCAGCTGGTGGCCGCAGTGGCTGGAATGGGTACAACAACGCTCCGGGGTACAACGCGAAACGCTTACCGCCCTGGGCAACCAGAACTACCCACCGATGGAAGCAGCGCCAGGCACTTATGTGCGGGTGCGTTGAGCTCAACGATCACATTAAGAAGACTGGATGAAGACCCGCGACCGTATCCTTGAATGTGCCTTGCAGTTGTTCAACCACAAGGGCGAACCGAACGTATCGACCATGGAGGTGGCCAATGAAATGGGGATCAGCCCCGGCAACCTCTACTACCACTTCCACGGCAAAGAGCCGTTGGTGCTGGGGCTGTTCGAGCGCTTTCAATGCGAGTTGGCGCCATTGCTCGATCCTCCCGCCGATGCGCAACTGGAGGCCGAGGATTACTGGCTGTTCCTGCACCTGATTGTCGAGCGCATGGCCCACTACCGGTTCCTGTTCCAGGACCTGTCGAACCTGGCCGGGCGCCTGCCGAAGCTGGCCAAGGGGATTCGCACCCTGCTCACGGCGCTCAAGCGCACCCTGGCCTCATTGTTAGCGCGGTTGAAAGCTGCGGGGCAACTGGTCAGTGACACCCAGGCATTGGGACAGCTGGTGGAACAGATCACCATGACCCTGCTGTTTTCCCTGGATTACCAGCGCGTACTGGACCGTGAAGGCGAGGTGCGAGTGGTGGTGTACCAGGTCATGATGCTGGTGGCCCCCCATCTGTTACCGACGGCGCGGAAGGCGACTGAGAAGTTCGCCTTGAAATATCTGGATGACACTGATTAAACATGTGGGAGCGGGCTTGCCCGCGATAGCGTTGGATCAGCCAATGCCTGTATGACTGACACTCCGCCATCGCGGGCAAGCCCGCTCCCACATTGGAAATGCAGCGTTTTTTAGGCTTGCATAAAAAAACGCCCGGTCTTCGCAGACCGGGCGTTTTTTTGTGTCCCGGAAAAATCAGGACTGACTGGATGGCGTCGGGGTGACCGGCGTTGCAGTCGGGGTAGCAGCCGTATGCGTCGGTGCGGACACCGAGTTGGCGGTAGAAGCGGCCGGTGCTGGCGCCGCTGCCGGCTTGGCCGCTGCGGCAGGCTTTGCTGCTGCCGGTTTTTTCGCTACCGCAGGCTTTTTGGCCGCTGCAGGTTTGGCCGCAGGCTTGGCTGCTGGTTTCGCAGCAGCGGGCTTGGCAGCAGGTTTGGCAGCAGCGGTTTTAGCCGCAGGTTTGGCAGCCGGTTTAGCCGCAGGTTTCGCGGCGGCTTTAGCGGCCACTGGCTTAGCGGCAGGCTTGGTGGCCGGTTTGGCGGCAGCGGTTTTAGCCGCTGGCTTGGCCGCAGGTTTCGCAGCGGCTTTGGCTGGTGCTTTGGCAGCGGGTTTTGCAGCCGGCTTGGCGGCGGCTTTAACCAGAGGCTTGGCGGCAGTTTTCGCGGCGGGTTTTGCAGCGGCTGTTTTAGCCGCAGGTTTGGCAGCCGGTTTTGCTGCAGGCTTGGCCGCGGCGGTCTTGGCAGGAGCCGCTTTGGCGCCGGTCAGTTTTTCAATTTGCTTGGTCAAGGTATCGACCTTGCTGTGCAGCGTCTTCAATTCAGCCTTGCTGGGTACGCCCAGTCGCGAAATTGCACTATTGAGGCGCTTGTCGAAGGTTTCTTCCAACTTGCCCCAAGTGTCAGAAATGCTCGACTTGGCAGAACCGGCAGTTGCCTTGGCCGCGTCCACTTTTTTACCGACTGTGCTCTTGGTCAACTTCTCGGCCTTCTCGCCGTCCTTGACCAGAGTCTCGAAGTATTTACCGCCGTCACTGCTAACCTTCGAGTACACGCCTAAACCAGCAAGCCAGATTTTGCGGGAATATTTTTCAACTTCCCCGACCCACGAGCTGCCTTCTTTCTGAGTAGTCTTTTTAACAGCCATCCCGATGTCTCCTTAGTGTTTACGCGCGACACGTTCGAGCAATGCCGTCAGCTCTTCGAGCTTAGCAGAGAGTGTCTCCACGTCATGTTTAGACGCAATGCCGATTCGATTCAAGGCACTTGCAACACGCGTGTCAAAAGCTTTTTCAACTTTATCCAGCTGAACTTCAACCAAGCCCCTGACGCCGGAGACGTTACTCTTTACTTGATCAATCTGACTGTTGGCGGCATCAAGTTGTTCAACTACAACTTTTTTACCTTTACTTTCAACGCGTTGGCCGCTCTTGACCAGCTCTTTGAAGTATTCGCCGCCCTCGCTGCCGACCTTTGCATAGGCACCAAGGCCCGCCAGCCAGATCTTGCGGGCATAGCTTTTAACCTCACTCAGGGGGGTGGTTTGAACGTCGATTTTTTTCTTCAAAATAACTTTGGCCATGGTGCACCTCACGCAAAAAGGGTGGAGGACGGCCCGCAGGAGTTGAGGGCTTGGGCACAAAGTAGGGGTTAAAATTAGAATCGGCACCCTAAGTCAGGCCAACGCCTTATCCAAGGCTTTTTCGATTTCGGACTTGATCGTGCCACTCATGGCCGACATCAACAGGCCGAGTTCTACCTCGATGCGCAGCGAGTCATCGGCCACCGCGACGGTGCCCTTAACCCCGGAACGTTTCAGCTTCAGGGTATCGCCGGCCCATGAAGACTCCACACCATATTTATCCTCGAGTTTGCGCGCCAATTGCTCAGCCTTGGCCCGCGCCTGTTCTTTCCCCAGGGTATGTTCACGCTCAACGGTAATACGGGCCATTGCAATGACTCCTCTTTATAACGACTCGGAACACCCGCCATGCGGCAAATGGCCTCGGTGAGCATCTATCTTACCTGCAGCCTTGCCAAGACAAAGTAGGCCTTGGGGATTATCATGTCCCGCATTCTCTTTTGGTGACAGCGATATGACTGATCAGCGCAAAGGCAGCGATGCCGAACCCACCACTCACTTCGGTTTCAAGAACGTCCCGGAAAGCCAGAAAGCGGAAAAAGTCGCTGAGGTGTTTCACTCCGTGGCGGCCAAGTACGACCTGATGAATGACGTGCTTTCCGGCGGCATGCACCGTCTGTGGAAGCGCTTCACCATCGAGTTGTCGGGCGTACGCACCGGCAACCGGGTACTGGATATCGCCGGCGGCACGGGCGACCTGGCCGCCAAGTTCTCCAAACTGGTCGGCCCCACCGGTCAGGTGGTTTTGGCCGATATCAACGGTTCGATGCTCAAGGTCGGCCGCGATCGCCTGCTCGACAAAGGTGTGGCCGGCAATATCGAGTTCGTCCAGGCCGACGCTGAGAAGCTGCCGTTCCCCGACAACCATTTCGACTGCGTGACCATCGCCTTCGGCCTGCGCAACGTCACTCACAAGGAGGACGCGATCCGCTCGATGCTGCGTGTCCTCAAGCCAGGTGGCCGCCTGCTGGTGCTGGAATTCTCCAAGCCGACCAACGCGCTGATGTCCAAGGTCTACGACACTTACTCGTTCGCCTTCATGCCGCTGATGGGCAAGTTGATCACCAATGACGCCGAGAGCTACCGCTACCTGGCCGAATCCATCCGCATGCACCCCGACCAGGAAACCCTGAAGTCAATGATGGTGGAGGCCGGTTTCGACCGCGTGACCTATCACAACATGACCTCCGGCATCGTTGCATTGCACCGAGGTATCAAACCCTGATGCTGCTCGCAGGCCTTCTCGCAAGCGTCGAACATGGCCTCAACCGTGTTCTGCGCCTGGACAGCACCGCCCTGGCACGGCTCGCGCACTTGAACGGCAAAGTCATTGCCGTCGACTGCCGCAGCCCCGCTGTGCAGCTGTTTATCCTGCCCAGCGATGAAGGCTTGCTGCTCGCCACTCAATGGGCCGCCGACGCCGACTGCACCTTGCGTGCGCCGGCCTCCAGCCTGTTGCACCTGGCGCTGAGCCGCAACAAGACCGCCATCCTCCACAGCCCCGAGGTGGAGCTGGAAGGCGACAGTGCGGTGCTGATGGACCTGGCCGCCGTGCTGCAGGACCTGGAGCTGGATTGGGAATACGAACTCTCGCGCTGGATCGGCCCGGTCGCCACCCAGTTGCTCAGCGGGCACCTGCGCAGCCGCTCGCGCTGGTACCAGCAAGGGTTCGCCAGCCTGAACCAGAACCTCGCCGAATACCTGAGCGAAGAATCGCGCACCCTGGTCGGGCAACGGGAAGCGCAAGCGCGCTTTCGTGAGCTCGACAAGGCCAAAATCGACCTGGAACGCCTCGAGGCCCGCTTCGAACGCCTGAGCCGCTCCCTTGATCCAAGCGATAACGCATGAAGCTGCTCGCCGTCCGCCGTTTGTTTCGTATCCAGCGCGTCGTAATCCGTTACCGCCTCGATGACCTGCTGTTTGCCCTGCCCCTGCCCTGGTTCCTGCTGGCGGTGCGTTATGTGCTGCCGTGGCGCTGGTTCCCGCGCAAACAGCTGGAGCTCAGCCGAGGCGCGTGCCTGCGCCTGGCGTTGCAGGATCTGGGGCCGATCTTTATCAAATTCGGGCAGATCCTCTCCACCCGCCGCGACTTGCTGCCTGAAGACATCGCCGACGAACTGATGCTGTTGCAGGACCGTGTGCCGCCTTTCGATTCACAGCAGTCGATGGCGTTGATCGAAGAACAACTGGGCCAGAAGATCAGCGAGGTGTTCAGCCGCTTCGATGTCGAGCCCCTGGCCTCGGCCTCGGTCGCGCAGGTCCACGCCGCACAGCTCAAGACCGGCGAAGAGGTGGTGGTAAAAGTCATTCGCCCGGGCCTCAAGCCGATCATCGGCCAGGACCTGGCGTGGCTGTTTATCCTGGCTCGGGCGGCCGAACGTTTTTCTGCCGACGCGCGTCTGCTGCACCCGGTGGATGTGGTCGCCGACTACGAAAAAACCATCTACGACGAGCTCGACCTGCTGCGCGAAGCGGCCAACGCCAGCCAATTGCGACGCAACTTCGAAGGCTCGCAACTGCTGTACGTGCCACAAGTGTATTGGGACTGGTGCCGGCCGAAAGTGCTGGTGATGGAGCGCATCTACGGCGTGCAGGTCACCGACCTGGCCACCCTCGCCGACCAGCGCACCGACATGAAGATGCTCGCCGAACGCGGGGTGGAGATCTTCTTTACCCAAGTATTTCGCGACAGTTTCTTCCACGCCGACATGCACCCCGGCAACATCTTCGTCAGCACCGTCAATCCGTGGAGCCCGCAGTACATCGCGATCGACTGTGGCATCGTCGGCAGCCTGACCCCGGAAGACCAGGACTACCTGGCGCGCAACCTGTTTGCTTTCTTCAAGCGCGACTACCGCCGCGTGGCGCAGTTGCACATCGATTCAGGTTGGGTGCCGGCGGAAACCAAGCTCAACGAATTCGAAGCGGCGATCCGTACCGTATGCGAACCGATCTTTGAAAAACCGTTAAAAGATATTTCCTTCGGTCAGGTGCTGATGCGCCTGTTCCAGACTGCGCGGCGCTTCAATATGGAAGTACAACCGCAGTTGGTGCTGCTGCAAAAAACCCTGCTCAACATCGAAGGCCTGGGCCGCCAGTTATATCCGGACCTCGATCTGTGGAACACCGCGCAACCGTTCCTGGAGCGCTGGATGCGTGAGCGGATGAGCCCGAAGACCATGTTGGGCAACCTGCACAGCCAGTTCGAACAACTGCCGCACCTGGCCAACATGACCCGCGATCTACTGGAGCGCATGTCCCAGCCCCACGCCAAAGACCCCGAGCCGCCTTGGCGCAAGCGCAAGGACGACTGGTTCCTGCGCCTGCTCGGCGCCGCGCACCTGGTGGGCGGTGTGATGCTAGTGATCGGCGGGCCGCTGAATCAACTGGGTCACTGGCCAGCCGGAATCATGGTGGCGGTGGGTGTTTATCTGATCGTGCGTCGATAGCCAATCCGGTTATACACTGTCGCAAATTGCCGGAGCCGAACATGAAAAACTGGCTGGACGAGATCAAGTGGGACAGTGACGGCCTGGTGCCGGCCATTGCCCAGGACTACAAGACCGGGCGCGTATTGATGATGGCCTGGATGAACCGCGAGGCGCTGAGCCTCACCGCCACTGAGCAGCGCGCCATCTACTGGTCACGTTCGCGTGGCAGACTGTGGCGCAAGGGCGAAGAATCCGGACACGTGCAGGTTCTGCATGAAATGCGCCTGGACTGCGACGCTGACGTGGTGATCCTGATGGTCGATCAGATCGGCGACATCGCCTGCCATACCGGGCGCCACAGCTGTTTCTATCGCGTCTTCGAAGACGGCGAATGGAAGACAGTGGACCCAGTGCTTAAAGACCCGCACGCCATTTATTCGGCAGGACACTGAACATGAGCGATACCCTGAACCGTGTGGCCCAGGTGCTGGAAGACCGCAAAGGCGCGGATGCCGACAGCTCCTATGTCGCTAGCCTTTACCACAAGGGTCTGAACAAGATTCTGGAAAAACTCGGCGAAGAATCCGTCGAGACCATCATTGCGGCCAAGGACGCGCAAATCAGCGGTGATTACAGCGATGTAATCTATGAGACCGCCGACTTGTGGTTCCATAGCCTGGTCATGCTTGCCCAACTGGGGCAGCATCCACAGGCCGTGCTGGATGAACTGGACCGTCGCTTCGGCTTGTCCGGGCACGCCGAAAAGGCCTCGCGCCCGTCCGCCTGATTAACCAAGACTTGAGGATTTGCAGCATGGGCATTTTTGACTGGAAACACTGGATCGTCATTCTGGTGGTGGTTGTTCTGGTGTTCGGCACCAAAAAACTGAAAAACCTCGGCACCGACGTCGGCGAGTCGATCAAGGGCTTTCGTAAAGCCATGAACGACGACGAGAAACCCGCCGAGCCAAGCGCAAACCCGGTGCCACCGGCCCAGCCTGTGCACCCGCAGGCCGCTCAGCCGATCACCGAGCGTCGTACCTTCGACGTGCAGGCTGAAAAAGTCCAAGAGCCGACCCGCAAAGACTCGTGAGCACTGACTAATGTTTGGTATCAGCTTCTCTGAACTGCTGCTCGTCGGCCTGGTGGCCCTGCTGGTACTGGGGCCGGAACGCCTGCCCGGTGCCGCACGCACCGCCGGCCTGTGGATCGGGCGCCTGAAACGCAGTTTCAACGCGATCAAACAGGAAGTTGAACGTGAAATCGGTGCCGACGAGATCCGCCGGCAATTGCACAACGAACATATCCTGTCGTTGGAGCAGGAGGCGCGCAAGATTCTTTCCCCGGTGCAGGAGCCGGCCAAGCCGGTCACTCCGGTGGCCGAGCAGAGCATCGCGCCAGTGTCCCCTGCCGAAGCCGTTCCCACCCCGATAACGCCTGCGCCGACGCCCGTCGCGTCGCCCGCGCCCAATGACCCTACACTGCCGCCGCGAGCCCCATGAGCGCTGATAAACCGGAAAACGACCAGCACATGCCGCTGGTCTCGCACCTCACCGAGTTGCGTACCCGCCTGCTGCGTTGCGTAGCGGCCATCTTCATCATCTTTGCAGGGCTGTTTGCGTTCACCCAGCAGATCTACACCTTCGTTTCCACACCGTTGCGCCAGTACCTGCCTGTCGGCGCGACGATGATTGCCACCGACGTGTCGTCGCCGTTCCTGACGCCATTGAAGCTGACCATGATGGTTTCGCTGTTCCTGGCGATCCCGGTGATCCTGCATCAGATCTGGGGCTTTATTGCGCCGGGCCTGTACAAGCACGAGAAGCGCATCGCAGTGCCGTTGCTGGTGTCGAGCATCCTGCTGTTCTATACCGGCATGGCCTTCGCCTACTTCCTGGTGTTCCCGCTGATCTTCAAGTTCTTCGCCGCCGCCACCCCGGCCGGCGTGGAGATGATGACCGATATCACCAGCTACCTCGACTTCGTGATGACGCTGTTCTTCGCCTTTGGCGTGGCCTTCGAAATCCCGGTGGCGGTGGTGTTGCTGGTGTGGATCGGAGTGGTCGACGTCAAATATCTGAAGAAGATCCGCCCGTACGTGATCATCGGCTGCTTTGTGGTCGGCATGATCCTCACGCCGCCGGACATCTTCTCCCAGACCTTGCTGGCCGTGCCGATGTGGATGCTGTTCGAAGTGGGCATCCTGTTCAGCGGCTTGATCAGCAAGCGCGGCGAACACCCGGACGACCAGGCTGCCGACGACGACCAGCCGCCAGCGACCCAGCCGTGAACCTGCTGCTGCTGGAAGACGCCGACTTCATCGCGGCCGACCGCGTGGTGCTGCGTGATCGGCGCCTGGTGCATATGCAGGAAGTCCACCGCGCCGCCGTAGGCGACAACCTGCGTGTGGGCCGCATTGGTGGGCTGATGGGCAATGCCCAACTGCTGCGCCTGGACGCAGGCGAAGCCGAGCTGCAAGTCAGCTTCGACCAACCGCCGCCGCCAAAGCTGCCCCTGACACTGCTGCTGGCCCTGCCCCGCCCGAAGATGCTGCGCCGGGTGCTGCAAACCGTGGCGGCCATGGGCGTGCCCAAGGTCGTGCTGGTCAACAGCTACCGCGTGGAAAAAAGCTTCTGGCAGACCCCATTCCTGGAACCTGCAGCGGTTCGCGAGCAACTGATCCTCGGTCTGGAACAGGCGCGGGACACGGTGCTGCCCGAGATCATTATCGAAAAGCGCTTCAAACCGTTTGTCGAAGATCGCCTGCCGGCCATGGTTGAAGGCACCCTGGGCCTGATCGGCCATCCCGGTGATTACCCTGCGTGCCCCCGGGGGCTGGATGAGCCGGTGACGCTGGCGATTGGCCCAGAAGGTGGTTGGATTCCCTATGAGGTGGACCTGCTGACCAAGGCCGGTCTACAGCCGGTGCAGCTAGGTGCGCGCATCCTACGGGTTGAAACCGCCGTGACGGCCCTGCTCGCCCGACTGTTCTGATATCAAATCCAAAAACACTACAGCCCCCTCCCACATTGGATCTCTGGCGCTACAGAATCCTATGCCCATGCCGATAGCCTCTGAATAAGTCCAAGCCTTGTTCCAGGGGAGTTCGCAGCATGTATCGTTGGTTAGCCGAGAAACTGGGGAATGTAAGCGTCAACCGCAAGCTGAGCGTCGGCTTTGGCCTGGTGTTGATCCTGACGCTGTTGATCACCTTTACCGGCTGGACCGGCCTGGGCGACGTAATCAATCGCGGCGATAAGCTGGGTTTTATCTCCAGCCTCAATGGCCTGACCAAAGACCTGCGCCTGGCGCGCCTGGACTTTGATATGCGCCGCGGCGAACAAGGCACTGACGCGGTCACCGGCCTGATTACTCAGTTGGACAATGGCCTTGAAACCGCCGCGCAGTTAATCGAACAGCCCAATGACAAGGCCCTAGTCGAACAACAACAGGAAGCGTTGAGCCAATACAAAAAAGCCTTCGCGGCCATGGTCCAGGCGGGCCTCAAGCGTGAGGGCGCGCGCAGCAAGCTCGGCGACACCGCCGACAATGCCGTGGCCAAAACCAACGAGATTGAAAAAAGCCTCCTGCAAGGCGACAGCGTCACCCAGTTCAACAGCGTGGTTGACCTGAGCAAGCTGATCCAGCAAGCGCGCTTCCAGGTACGCGGCTACACCTACAGCGGCAAAGTCGAGGCCGAGCAACCGGCCCTTGATGCCATCGACAATGCCCTGAAAAAAATCACCGAACTGCAAAGCCAACTGCCAGCGCCCTACCAGGCCAACCTGCAAGAGGCTGGTGTCTCACTGCAAGCCTATCGCGCCGCCGTCAGCCAATATCGCGACTCCCAAGTGGCCAGTGCCGCCGCCCTTAAAATCATGAGCGCCCAGGGCGATATTCTGCTGGGCCATAGCGAGAAACTCACCACGTCGCAAACCGCAGTGCGCGACCACGATGTGGCCCAGGCCAAGTATCTGTTGCTGCTCGCCACCGTACTGGCGATGGTCTTCGGCCTGTTCGCAGCCTGGGCCATCACCCGCCAGATCGTCATCCCGCTAAACCAGACCCTCAAGGTCGCCGAGCGCGTGGCCTCCGGCGACCTGAGCCACAACCTGGACTCTGGCCGCCAGGACGAGCTGGGCCAGTTGCAACGCGCCATGCAGAGCATGACCGTGGGCCTGCGCGCGTTGATCGGTGGTATCAGCGACGGCGTCACCCAGATCGCCAGCGCGGCCGAGCAGTTGTCGGCCGTGACTGAACAGACCAGCGCGGGGGTCAACAGCCAAAAGGTCGAGACCGATCAGGTCGCCACCGCCATGAACGAAATGGCCGCCACCGTGCAGGAAGTTGCACGCAATGCCGAGCAAGCCTCGGAAGCTGCTGTAGCCGCAGACCAACAGGCCCGTGAAGGTGACAAGGTGGTCGGCGAAGCCATCGCCCAGATCGAACGCCTGGCGACCGAAGTCGGCAACTCCACCCTCGCCATGGGCGATCTGAAGCGCGAAAGCGACAAGATCGGCAGCGTGCTTGACGTGATCAAATCCGTCGCCCAGCAAACCAACCTGCTGGCGCTGAATGCAGCCATTGAAGCGGCGCGTGCCGGGGAGGCCGGGCGTGGCTTCGCGGTGGTGGCCGATGAAGTGCGCAGCCTGGCCCAGCGCACACAGAAGTCCACCGAAGAGATTGAAGAGCTGATCGTCGGCCTGCAAAACGGTACCCAGCAGGTGGCCTCCATCATGGACAACAGCCGCGGGCTGACCGACAGCAGCGTTGAACTGACGCGTCGCGCCGGCAGCGCATTGGCGAATATCACCCGCACGGTTTCAACCATCCAGGCGATGAACTCACAAATCGCCACCGCCGCCGAGCAACAGAGCGCCGTAGCCGAAGAGATCAACCGCAGCGTGTTGAATGTGCGTGACGTATCCGAACAGACGTCCTCGGCCAGCGAAGAAACCGCTGCGTCGAGTGCAGAACTGGCGCGCCTGGGCATTCATCTGCAAGCATTGGTCGGCCGCTTCAGGGTCTGACACGCTCACACCAGGGAGTGGCCCGTGCGGGGTCCTCCCTGCAACTTGTGAAATTTCCTACACGTCTTTCAGGTCAATTCTTACGCGCCCCGTGCCGAAAAGATTTAGCGTTCCCACTCCTCCTGACCTGCGTCAGTCGGACTGCGAGACGCTTTCTCTTTGCTGATGGAGGTGCATCATGTTTCGACCACTGACCCGCGTATTGGGCAATACCAGCGTCACCCTCAAGCTTATCCTTGGCTTCGGCCTGGTGCTGGCACTGTGCATTGCTGTCGCCCTGACGGGATGGCAGGCACTGAACGACTCGCTCTTTCGTGCACAAACCTTGACCACTCTTTCTCGATTGGCCGTGACCGGTGAAGAACTACGCGCCGAACGGATTTTGTACCGCACCCTCAATGAACCGACGAACTTCGACAAGATCGGCCGGCACATGGAAAAAATCGACGGTTACCTGGTCGAGTTGGCGGATCGCCTGAAAATCCAGGCACATCTGCAGCAAGTCCAAGACTCCAGTCGCCTCAGCGCGCGCTTCAAGACCGCACTGGGCGGGCTACCCACCTTGATGCAACAACGTGAGCAAGCGCAGAAGGGGCTCACCAGCAGTTCTGTGGCGGCCAGCGACACCCTTGGACAATTTTCCAGTGACTTGCCCGACCAGAACGATGAGAAAGCCTTGGATAGCGTGGAAAACCTGCGCCTGGCCTTGGAAAAAGCCGAAGACCGCGCCAAGGCACCGGCATGGGCCGCAGACACACTGCAGATTTACACCCAAGGCGTGGACGACGCGCTCAAGGCCCTCGACGGTGCTCAGTCTGCCGTGACGGCTTTACCGGTCGACAGCACCGCTCTGAACAGCGCCCTGCTCGACTATCGCGCCCAACTCAACCGCGTCAAGGACGCGCAGGTCACTGTTGAAAACACCCAGAATCAACTGGAGCAGTGGCTGGACCAGTTACTCTCGCAAAGCGACCGCCTGAGCGAGGAACAGACCCTGCAACGCGACAAAGAAGCAGACTTGGCTCGCCTGATGTTGCTCTACGTGACAGGCGCAGCGCTGCTGCTCGGGGCCCTCGCTGCCTGGCTGATCGCCGGCCAGATCGTGCGGCCGTTGCGCCAGGCGCTGCTGACAGCCAACCGCATCGCCGAGGGCGACCTGAGCCACGATATCACTACCTCGCGGCGCGACGAACTGGGCCAATTGCAACGCAGCATCGGCCAGATGACGCTCAACCTGCGCGCCCTGATCGGCGGTATCAACGACAGCGCCCGCCAGATCGCAAGCGCCGCCGAGCAACTGTCCGCCGTCACCGAGCAAACCCGCGCCGGGGTCAATGGCCAGAAACTGGAAACCGAGCAAGTCGCCACCGCCATGAACGAAATGCTCGCTACCTCCCAAGAGGTCGCTCGTCACGCAGAGCAAGCCTCGATTGCCGCCACTGAGGCTGATCAACAAGCAGGTGTGGGCGACCAGGTGGTGGCCGAAGCGATTACCCATATCGAACATCTGGCCGAGCAGATGAACCGCTCGAGCCTGGCGATGCAAGGCTTGCAACAGGAAAGCCAGAAGATCGGCAGCGTGCTGGAGGTGATCAAATCGGTGTCCGAGCAAACCAACCTGCTGGCCCTTAACGCCGCTATCGAAGCGGCACGCGCGGGTGAAGCCGGTCGCGGTTTCGCTGTAGTGGCCGACGAAGTACGCACCCTGGCCCAGCGCACCCAGCAATCAGCCGAGGAAATCGAGATGTTGATCGAGGGTTTGCAGCGTGGCACGCAACACACCGCCGATATCCTGGACAACAGTCTCAGCCTGACCGACAACAGCGTGGAGCTGACGCGCCGCGCAGGCGCAGCTCTTGCCAACATCACCCGTACGGTATCGGTGATTCAGGAGATGAACCCACAGATTGCCGCAGCAGCCGAGGAGCAAAGCGCGGTGGCCGAAGAGATCAACCGCAGCGTACTGAAGGTCAAGGATGCGTCGGAACAAACCTCGACCGCCAGTGAGCAGACGGCGGCGGCCAGCATCGAGCTGGCGCGCCTGGGCACAGACCTGGCGCGCTCGGTAGGCCGGTTCAAGGTCTGAGCAGTTACAACACCTGGCGCAGGAAGGCTTGAGCCCGCGGGTCCTGGGGGGCTGCAAAGAAGGCTGCGGGCGCGGCATCTTCGAGCAGTTTGCCATGGTCGAAGAACAGCACCCGGTCCGCCACTTCGCGGGCAAAGCCCATCTCGTGGGTCACACAGACCATGGTCATGCCTTCCAGGGCCAGGGTCTTCATGACGTCGAGGACTTCGCCAACCATTTCCGGGTCGAGCGCCGAGGTGGGCTCGTCAAACAGCATCACCTTGGGCTCCATGGCCAGCGCTCGGGCAATCGCGACCCGCTGCTGTTGGCCGCCAGACAGGCGCGATGGAAACTCATGGGCCTTCTGCGCGATACCCACCTTTTCCAACAGAGCCAGGGCCTTGGCCTCGCGCTCTTGCTTGCCGCGCTTGCGCACGACCTTTTGCGCCAGGCACAGGTTTTCCAGCACGGTCATGTGGGGGAACAGGTTGAAATGCTGAAACACCATGCCGACTTCACGGCGATAGGCGTTCACATCGGTTTTAGGATCGGCCAATTGCAGGCCATCAATGCTCACCGAGCCCGAGTCGAACTCCTCCAACCCATTGAGGCAGCGCAGGAAGGTGGACTTGCCGGAACCGGACGGGCCAATGACCACCAGCACTTCGCCCTTGGCCACCTGGGTGGTGACGTGATCAACCGCGCGTACCACATGCCCACGGGTGTCGAAGACTTTTACCAGATCGCGCACTTCAATCACTTTGGGCGAGCCTCCGCTCAAGCCGGCTGGCCATTTTCGACAGCGGCAGGTTGATCAGCAGGTACAGGCCTGCCACACAGAACAGGATCTCGAATGGCGAAAACGAGGTGGTGATCACTTCGCGGCCACTCTTGAGCAATTCGGTAATCGCGATCACCGACACCAGGGACGTGTCCTTGACCAAGCTGATAAATTGCCCGGCCAGGGGTGGCAGCACGCGCTTGAAGGCTTGCGGTAACACCACATGGCGCATCGACTGGCTGGCGCTCAAGCCCAAGGAACGCGCCGCTTCATCCTGGCCACGAGTGATGGACTGCACGCCGGCGCGGACGATTTCGGCCACGTAGGCGCCGGTGAACAACGACAGCGCGGCGATCCCGGCAAACTCCCGGGAGAGGTTGAGCACCGTGCCGATGAAGAAATAGAAAATGAAAATCTGCACCAGCAGCGGCGTACCGCGCACCAGTTCGACGTAGATCGTCGACAAATCCCGCAGGGTCGGGTTTTTGGAGAGCCGGCACAAACCGGTCGCCAAACCTATCGCCAAGCCCAGGATGCCGGACACCACCGACAGCCACAGCGTGGTCCACAAGCCCCACATCAGCGGCCCCAACGCCCACTGGCGGGTCACGCCGACCACATCGCCCTCAGCCACATCATCACCGCGCGCCACTTGCAGGCTGTTGTCGGCAACCGTGAGCTTTTGCTCGGCCCCCGCGTCGTTGCGCAGGGTGACTTCGGCCACATCGCCTTTGCGCACCAAATCGACCACGGTGGAAATATCCGCGGCGCGCTGGGAGGTTTCGGCTTGATAGGCGAA
Source organism: Pseudomonas sp. W2Jun17 (assembly GCF_023127795.1). Classification (NCBI taxonomy): domain Bacteria; kingdom Pseudomonadati; phylum Pseudomonadota; class Gammaproteobacteria; order Pseudomonadales; family Pseudomonadaceae; genus Pseudomonas; species Pseudomonas sp. W2Jun17. Next base: position 313,754 of record NZ_SPKO01000025.1, read on the forward strand.
GTATTGCGGCACGCGGTTCCAGCGCCACTCGTAGGACATCAACGAGGTGGCGTAGTACAAGGCGCCAGCCAGGCCGACCAGCACGACCACCGTCAGCAGGTGCCAGGGCCATTGGGCTTTTTTCTGTTTCATTTCACTTTCCGGATATGTGTTGCCTGATAGGCCGCCATCGAGGGCAAGCCCCCTCCCACATTTGATGTGTAAATACAGTCAAATGTGGGAGCTGGCTTGCCTGCGATGCAGGCAACTCGGTGTCAGGCCTTATTCCATGTCCTTGAGCCACTCGGAGCTCTTGAACCACTTGTCATGGATACGATCGTAGGTGCCGTCGTTACGGATCTGGTGCAGGAAGTTGTTGATGAAGTTGATGCTGTCGTAATCGCCTTTCTTCAAACCGAACGCCAGGGGTTCAAAGGTGAAGGGTTCTTCCAGGAACACCAGCTTGCCGTTGCCGACTTTCTTCTCGGCTACTACGTTATACGGTGCGTCATAGACGAAGGCGTCAGCCTTGCCGTTGACCACATCCAGCACGCCTTCCTGCTCGTTGTCGTAGCCGTGGTACTTGGCCTTGGAAATCAGCTTTTTGGCGACCATCTCACCGGTGGTGCCGAGCTTGGAGGTCAGACGGTATTTCTCATCGTTCAGGTCTTTGTAGGACTTGATGGTGCCTTCCAGGTCCTTGCGGATCAGCAGGGTCTGGCCGACCACGATGAAGGGTTCGCTGAAGTTCAGGCGCAGGTTGCGCTCCTGGGTCAGGGTCATGCCGCTGCCGATCATGTCGAACTTGCCGGTCAGGAAGGCCGGGATGATGCCGTCATAACCGGTGGACACCAGCTCCAGCTTGACCCCCATGGACTTGGCCATGGCCTTGAGGATGTCGACTTCGAAGCCGATGATTTCACCGCGCTTGTCAGTCATTTCGAACGGCATGTAGGTCGGGTCCATGCCGACTTTCAACGTGCCGCGCTTGACCGCATCGTCGATGGCACCGGCCTGGGCCGCAGTGGCAGCGACCATCGCGGTGACGCCGAGCATCAGCATCGAAAGATACTTTTTCATCTTCAAGACCCCTGAACGATTCTTATAAGGTCGGCGCACAAAAGGGCTGCGCCATTTCGGGATGCGATCCTAACCCACTCGTTGTCCGTCACAAAGGTTTCAGCGGTAAATGTTATCGGCGTATGTCGTAAAAGTCCTACGGCGGTGCAGTCAAGCGCAGGGGTAGACGCGTCTACGCAGCCCCTCGACAATTGATTGATGTGTAAGTAGTTATGACGATCACTCAATCTCTGCCATCCAGGCCGTGTCCCTGAACCACTTGTCATGCAGGTGATCGTAGGAGCCATCCTGAGCGATCTGGTTGAGAAAGTGATTGATCCAGTTGAGGCTGTCGTAATCACCCTTTTTCAAACCAAACGCCAGGGGCTCAAAGGTGAAGGGTTGTTCCAGTGTCAACAAGGCGCTGTTCTGCGGCCGGCTCATCGCGATCAGGTTGTAGGGCGCATCATGGATAAACGCATCGAACTTGCCTTCCACGACCTGCCGCACACCGTCTTCCGGTGTCGTCACCGTGCTCAGTTGAGCAGCCCCCAGAAAACGCTGGGCTGCTGCCTCTCCGGTCGTGCCCTGGATAGTCACCACCCGGTAGCTGGCGTCGTCCAGCTCTTCGATGCTGGAAACGATGCCGGCCAGGCGGGGGTGCAGCAGCACGGTCTGACCCACCACAATGAAAGAGTCGCTGAAGTTGAGCTTCAGGTTGCGCTCTTGGGTGACGGTCATGCCACTGCCAATCAGGTCGAATTTCTTCGCCATCAACCCCGGTACCAAATCCGTATAGGGCACCGCAATCAGCTCAAGTTCCACGCCCAGTGCACGGCTCATGGCGCGGAGCAAGTCAATTTCAAAACCGACGATGCGCCCCTGCTTATCGAGCATCTCGAAGGGCACGTAATTGGGCGTGGTCCCCACCTTCAACACGCCGCGACGAACAGCATCGTCCAGGGCGCCCGCACTCAGCAGACCCGCGTAAGCCCATAGGAAAACGCTAACCAGCAATACCGAACAATACCTTTTGATCATGAATGCCCCCGTGGCGAGTCAAATTTTGGGGGGCGATGCTAACCCAGCGACAGGCACGACAATATGCCTCGATCAAAGGTCTTTTGTTTCGAAATAACAAGGAGTTAGGGATAAAAGGAAGCGACTGTAAACGCTGTAGGACCAGCGTCTGCAGCGCCCCCGAGGCGAGCCCTCGGGGGCGTCTGAATCAGGCCGGTTGGGCCTGCGGCGACTGCGGTTGCAGAGGCAGCAATGGCGCGTGCGGATCTGCCTTGATCGAAGCACGCCAGGCACCGAGCCACTCGGCATGACCTTCGTTCCAGACCTGCTCATGCAGGCGAGCCAGGGCTACCGGGTCGCTGAGCAGGGCCAGGCGTTCGCTGTTGTTGAGGCCGGCAGGGCCGACTTTCAACGCATGGCGAACGCGCTCCATGCGCAGATACTCGATCGGCTCGGCCTCACGGTGACGCGAGGTCGCCAAGGCACAGGCCAGGGCGTTCTGCTGCGGGTCGACCACCGAACGCACGAAACCGTCATTGAGGGCGTGCCAACGGTTTTCGTGGGTGTACTTCTCGGTCGACAGCAGCGCTTGCGGCGGATTGTACTCCTCGGGGATCAGGAACAGGCTCTCGTCACGGGACTTGAGGCCCAGCTTGACCCGGCTGGAAATCACCGACACCGGAATCGACAGCATCAGCGAGCCGACAATCGGCACCAGCCACCACAGGAAACTTGGGTTCAACCACACCACCAACAGTGCCCACAGGAAGCCGAGGATAGTTTGCGGGCCGTGACGCTTGACCGCTTCACTCCAAGGCGTGGAGTCGTCGTCACGCTGCGGCGAGTTCCAGGTGGCAGCCCAACCGAGGAAAGCGGCGAGGACGAAACGGGTGTGGAAAATCATCCGCACCGGCGCCAGCAGCATGGAGAACAGCATCTCCAGCAGCATCGACAAGGTCACCTTGAACTTGCCGCCGAACTCCTTGGCACCCTTGGCCCAGATCAGGATGATGCTGAGCAGCTTGGGCAGGAACAACAGCACGATGGTGGTGGAGAACAGCGCCACCGCCTTGTCCGGGTGCCATTGTGGCCATAGTGGGTACAACTGGCGCGGCGCCATGAAGTACTGCGGCTCCATCAGGGTGTTCACCGCCAGCAACGCCGTGGACAACACCAGGAAGAAGAACCACAACGGCGCCGACAGGTAGGACATCACGCCGGTCAGGAACACCGCACGGTGCACCGGGTGCATGCCTTTAACCAGGAACAGGCGGAAGTTCATCAGGTTACCGTGGCACCAGCGACGGTCACGCTTGAGTTCGTCCAGCAGGTTCGGCGGCAGTTCTTCGTAACTGCCCGGCAAGTCGTAGGCAATCCACACGCCCCAGCCGGCACGGCGCATCAGCGCGGCTTCAACGAAGTCGTGGGAAAGGATTGCACCGGCGAATGCGCCCTTACCTGGCAACGGCGCCAGGGCGCAGTGCTCGATAAACGGCTTCATGCGGATAATGGCGTTGTGACCCCAGTAGTGGGATTCACCCAACTGCCAGAAGTGCAGGCCGGCGGTAAACAATGGGCCGTATACGCGGGTAGCGAACTGCTGCATACGCGCATACAGAGTGTCCATGCCCGACGCCCGCGGCGCGGTCTGGATAATCCCCGCATCCGGCGTGGCTTCCATCAGGCGTACCAGGCTGGTCAGGCATTCGCCGCTCATCACGGAGTCAGCGTCGAGAACGACCATGTATTTGTAGTCGCCACCCCAGCGACGGCAGAAGTCGTCGAGGTTGCCGCTCTTGCGCTTTACACGACGGCGGCGGCGGCGATAGAAGATCTTGCCAAAGCCGCCAGCTTCGCGGCACACGTCGAGCCAGGCTTGCTGTTCGGCGATGCAGATGTCGGCGTCGTTACTGTCGCTGAGCACAAAGAAATCGAAGCGATCCAGGTCACCGGTGGCGGCTACCGATTCGAACGTGGCACGCAAACCTGCGAATACCCGCGGCACGTCTTCGTTGCAGATCGGCATTACCAGTGCGGTGCGCGCATCCTTCGGAATTGGCTCGTTACCGGCACTTTTACCGGAGATTCGGTATTTATCGTGACCGGTCAGCAGCTCCAGGAAGCCCATGAGTGCGGTCCAGAAACCGGCCGAGACCCAGCAGAACAGAATCCCGAACATGATCAGGATGCTGGTTTGCAGCGCGTAAGGCATTACCTGAGTGGCGGTTTGCAGCAGGGTCTGGTTGCGGATTTCATCGAAGTCGACCAGCGACCAGCCCTGGTACGGCATGATGCCTTTCATGTACCAGCCGGCGACAATGGTCTGGCCCAGCATCAACACCAGCAGGATATAGCGACGGATCGAGCCCACGGTACGCCAGCGGGCAGCGGGCAGTACGCGCTCATCCTTGGGTGGCTTGGGCGGATTGGTGCGACCCGTCATCCGGCGCCAGCCGCGCACCAGGATGTTGGTGCGCCAGGGCTCGGGCACCACTTTGGTCCGGCGGATCGGCGGCGTGGCTTTAAGACACACGCGACCGCTGGCGTCGAGCGCCAGCATCTCGGCGTCTTGCAGCTCTTCGGCGCTGTTGAGGGTCAAGCGACGGCCGACCGAAGCCTGGGCGGCCTCAGTCGGTGCGTCGAAAGTCGACGACGACAAGCGTTCGTGCAATTCGCTGAACGAGTTGCAGCCCGCCAGCTCGGCGCGCTGCTCAGCGGTCAACGGGAGGTGCGCCAGATACTCGCTCAGAGTCTCTGGCCGGACATTTGAATTACTCATCGGCAGGCAACTGATAGCTCCAGGTTTCGGTCAGGACTTGTTCGGTCTTGGCCGGCTCCGGTGTGGCTGGGGCAGCTTCTGGCTGCGGGTCTTGCTTGTCTTTTGCGTCTTTCCTGGCCTGTTTCTCGTGCTGCTTGGCCAGGACTTTGTCAGCCTTCAACACGTGATTGGAAACCGGCTCAGGCGCTGGTTGCACCACATCCTGCACCAGTGCCGCACGCATTTCGGTCGGTTTGCCTGCGTCCTTGATCTTCATACGCAGAGTCAAGCGCCAGCCTTTGGTGTGTTCGTTGTAGCGCACACTGTTTTCAACCAGTTCGGCGTTGTCGCCCACGCTCACCTGGCTGCGCACCGGGGCGTCCGGCAGCAGTTTCTTCAGGGCTGGGCCCTCGAAGTCCACCAGGTAGGCCACGCTGCCATCGGGCTGACGGATCAGGTTGGATTGCTTCACGTCACCGGTAGAACGCAGGGTCTGCTTGACCCAAGCGCTGTCCGGCGAATGGAATGCAGCGTCGTCCAGGGTCCAGTGCAGACGGTAGGCGATGTCCAGCGGCTTGCCGACTTCCGGCAGTTCGGCCGGACTCCAGAACGCCACGATGTTGTCGTTGGTTTCATCGGCTGTCGGGATCTCTACCAGGTCAACGGAGCCCTTGCCCCAATCGCCTTCAGGTTCGATCCAGGCGCTTGGGCGCTTGTCGTAGTTGTCGTCCAGGTCTTCGTAGTGGCTGAAGTTGCGGCCACGTTGCAGCAGGCCGAAGCCACGCGGGTTCTCGACGCTGAAGTTGCTGACCGACAGGTGTTTAGGGTTGTTCAACGGGCGCCAGATCCACTCGCCATTGCCGGCGTGGATCGACAGGCCGCTGGAATCGTGGAGCTCGCGACGGTAGTTAAGCACCTTGGAAGGCTGGTTGGCGCCGAACAGGAACATCGAGGTCAACGGGGCAACCCCCAGCTTGCTGACCTTGTCGCGCAGGAACATCTGGGATTTCACATCGACCACGGTGTCAGTGCCGGGGCGCAGGATCAGGCGATAGGCACCGGTAGCGCGCGGCGAGTCCAGCAGGGCGAAGATCACCAGGTGCTTGTCGCCCGGCTTTGGTCGCTCGATCCAGAACTCGGTGAACCGTGGGAACTCTTCACCGGACGGCAGCGCGGTATCGATAGCCATGCCACGGGCAGACAGGCCATACACCTGGTCCTTGCCGACGACGCGGAAATAGCTCGCGCCGAGCATGGTCATGATTTCGTCTTGCTTGTCGGCCTTGTTGATCGGGAAAAGCACACGGAAACCGGCATAGCCCAGCTGTTCGGTGGCTTTGGGATCAAATTTCACGTCACCGAAATCGAAGCGAGTCGGGTCGTACTTGATTTCATGCACGCTGTCGGCGGTGACTTCATTGATTTTCACCGGCGTATCGAAATGCATACCCTGGTGATAGAAGGACAGCTTGAACGGGGTGTTCTGATCGGCCCACTCGGCTTTTTCGTTGCGGAAACGAATCTTCTGGTAGTCAGCGAATTTCATTTCGCGGAATTCGTTCGGCAGATTGCTGCGCGGAGCTTCGTATTTCTGCCCGGCCAGCTCTTTTGCCTTGGCCGACACATCATCCAGACTGAATGCCCACAGTTGACCCGCGCCGAACAGGCAAAACAGGGCAGAGCCCGTTACCAGTGCGTTTCGTAACCGTTTGGCAGACAATTTTGGTGCATTACAGGGACTAACAATCACGAGCAACCCTCGCCGAAAACAGATCAAAAAACCAACGGCCAGCTATCTATATGCCAGGTTGGCGAGCAATGTTCCGACTCCCCCAAGGCAAAATGATTCCCCAAAGGCTATCGGACAAGGCTCTACCTAAGTCAAAAATGGACCAAACAACGCTGATCCCCGTAGCGCGCGATTATCTAGTAGCCCGCGAGACAACGCATCAGGGACAGCGAAGTATTTGTAGCGAAAACCTGCGTTTTTAGGCATTAAAGTCGTTTTTCATACATTCATGTCTGTAAGAGAAAGGTCACAGGGCCATCATTGACCAAATGCACCTGCATATCAGCGCCAAAACGCCCTGACGCCACCTTGCCATGCAATTGTTGCGCTTGTAACAACAAGTGCTCAAAAAGCGCCGCTCCCAAGGCCGGAGGGGCAGCGGTGGAGAAGCTTGGCCGCAGCCCGCTCTTCGTGTCCGCCGCCAGGGTGAACTGCGACACCAGCAGCAACCCGCCGCCGATATCCTTGAGCGAGAGGTTCATCTTGCCCTCGGCGTCACTGAACACCCGGTAGTTAAGCAGCTTGTGCAGCAGTTTGTCGGCGCTCTCGGGCGTATCTGTAGGTTCGACGGCGACCAGCACCAGCAAACCTTGGTCAATCGCCCCCACGACCTCACCGGCTACTTCGACGCGGGCGCCACGCACCCGCTGCAACAGGCCCTTCATGCTTCTTCAGGCGGCAGATCAAGCAGGCGCCGTGCCATCTCGCCGGTGGCGCGCACCAGCGCGTCGGTGATGCCCGGCTCAGACGCGGCATGGCCAGCCTCGCGAATCACCTGCAACTCACTGTTGGGCCAGGCCTGATGCAGCTCCCAGGCGTTATCCAGCGGGCAGATCATGTCGTAGCGACCATGGATGATGATGCCCGGCAGATGGGCGATCTTGTGCATATCGCGAATCAGCTGGTTGGGCTCCAGGAAGGAGTTGTTGGTGAAGTAATGGCACTCGATACGCGCAATGGACAGCGCGCGTTGCGGTTCGGAAAAACGCTCCACATGCTGCGGGCTCGGACACAGGCCGAGCATGCGCCCTTCCCAACCCGACCAGGCTTTGGCCGCATGCATCTGGGCGATCTGGTCGTTGCCGGTGAGGCGCTTGTGGTAGGCGGCAATCATGTCGTGGCGTTCTTCCACCGGGATTGGCGCCAGGTAGTCCTGCCAGTAGTCCGGGAAAAGACGGCTCGCGCCCTCTTGGTAGAACCAGTGAATATCCTGCGGGCGGGCCAGGAAGATGCCGCGCACAATCAGGCCAAGCACACGCTCTGGATGGGTTTGTGCGTAGGCCAGGGCCAGGGTTGAACCCCAGGAGCCGCCGAACAGCACCCATTTGTCGATGCCCAGGTGCTCGCGGATGCGCTCAAGGTCGGCGACCAGATCCCAGGTGGTGTTGTTCTCAAGGTTGGCGCGGGGGGTGGAGCGCCCGCAGCCACGCTGGTCGAAGGTGACGATGTGGTAGAGGTTCGGATCGAAATAGCAGCGGCTCTGGGCGTCGCAACCGGCACCTGGCCCCCCGTGGATGAACACGACGGGCAAGCCCTCGGGAGAGCCACTTTCATCGACATACAGCGTGTGGGTGTCATCGACTGCCAGATCATGCCGGGCGTAGGGTTTGATCTGCGGGTACCAAGTCTGCATTGCGCGCTCCGTAGGGTGTCGGGTTCATCCCTGGGGGGACGTCTATTATTTTGCCGTCTCGCATCATAAACCCGAATTGTGCAATGAGCATGTCATTGAGCGCTTAGACCTGTGTCAGCCCTTCGCTGCTCAGGTAATGCAGCACGTTATCGTCGAGTTGCTGCAATTGCGTCACTGCCCTTTCCTACAAATCAGCGAGCAAGACATCTCACTACTGCGGAAAACTCTTAATTGCGACTGGATTCGACATCGCCAAGCTCAGAGCTCGCCAACTTTGAATAGAGAATCCCATGTCGATCAGCAGACTTCCCCCGCAAGGAAGTGCCACATATCAACAAGTTGAACAGTTCAGGCGTCGTGATGATCGTGGCGGGCACATCGAAATCAACGGCCTGAAGTCCAAGACCGCAGAGGAAGCCACTGCGCGACTGATAAGCCCGAATCCGATCTGGAAGGATAAGAACGGCGATGGCGTCATCACCATCACCTATTCATTTACCCCCGGCTCCGATAAACCTGAAGGGCAACATGACAGTTACCAAGGCGTGACTGATGTGTCCGAAGCAAACAAAGCCAAAACCCGCGAGGCACTCAAGCTCTGGGAAGATGTGACAAACGTGAAATTTGTAGAAGGGCCGAGAAATGAACAAAGCGAAGGTCATATCAACTTCGGCAACTTCAAAACCAGACTGAATGACAAAGGTCAGTACACCCCTTTCAACCCCCACGCCTTGCCGCCGACGAAAGACAGGCTAACGGCGCATGTCTGGACCACAGAAAAAGAAAGTGCAGGCCCGAGCGGCATGACGACTCTGATCCATGAAGTCGGCCACACGCTTGGCTTGAAGCATCCAGGAGGCAACTACGGAACAAAATATGAACAGCAAAAACTCGGTTATGTGGAAGATTCCCGTTCCCACACCATTATGAGCAAATACCAGCATGGCTCGGTTGCGAAGTCCCCCCTACAGGATGACATCACCGCCATACAGACCCGGTACGGTGTGAACCACAATACTCGCAAAGAGGACACCGTCTACGGCTTCAACTCCAACGCCAACCGAAACTTCCTCAAGCTCAAGTCCGACAAGGATGAGCTCAGAGGTACCCTTTGGGATAGCGGCGGCAACGACACACTGGATTTATCCGGCTATCAGAAAAACCAAAAGATCAACCTGACGCCTGGCACCTTCACCAATGCCAATGGCCGCGATCGAAACCTCTCTATTGCCCGGGGCGTCATCATCGAAAACGCGATTGGTGGCAAAGGCAATGACCTGATAATCGGTAACGACGCCGACAACATACTCAAGGGTGGTGATGGCGACGACATTATTGATGGTGGCAGAGGCGCGGATAAACTGTGGGGCGGAAAAGGTGCCGACACCTATGTTTATGGTAGTTGGACTGAATCGAACAGCGTGGATGGAACCGACGAAATCATGGATTTTGAAAGCGGCAAGGACAAGGTCGATGTGTCGGGCATACGCAGTAAAATCGGAGACGCCCCGTTGCGATTTGTCGATGGCAAATCGGCGCAGATGCAAAAAGGCGACGCCTCCATATCCTACGACCCACACAAGAACATCAGCACACTGCGGGTCTTCGATGGCCAAGGTCAGCCACTGGAGGTGAAGGTGCACGGCGACCTGAAACAAAGCGATATTGTCCAGTGACGGTCAAACGCGCGTGCAACTCTTAGCAACACCGCCCGCCTCCTCAGCGCTGCTGTCGATTCCTGGCCGAGCCACCGATCACAGCAGTCATCCACAGGCCGGCAACGATCAGCAGGCGCGACTGGCTTGCGGTGGCGATTTCAGCCGTACTGCTTTTTCCCCCAGGCCAAACAACCTTGCAACAACTGCTTCAATACCTCCCGCGTCGGCTCAGCCAAATCCGCCCGATACCGAAACGGCTCAACCTCTTCCATATACGTGCATTGCCCCAACTCCAACTGCACCGCATGAATATCCTGCGCGGGGTTGCCGTAGTGACGGGTGATATGCCCGCCCTTGAAGCGCCCGTTCAACACATGGCTGTACTGCGGATGCCCGGCGCAGATGGCTTCCAGTTGGCTGGCCAACTCGGGATCACAGGCAGCGCCGTTGAAGGTGCCGAGGTTGAAGTCCGGCAGCTTGCCGTCGAACAGGTGCGGGATCACCGAGCGGATCGAGTGCGCATCGAACAGCAACGCGTAGCCGAATTCGGCCTTGAGCCGTGCCAGTTCCTCCTGCAGCGTGCGGTGATACGGGCCCCAAATCTTCTGCAAGTAACTGGCGCGCTCGGTCTCGTTCGGCTCCAGCCCCTCGCGGAACAAGGGCACACCATCGAACAGCGTCTCCGGGTACAGGCCAGTGGTAGCGCCGGCATAGAGCGGCTTGTTGTCGGAAGGCCGGTTCAAGTCGATGACAAACCGCGAGTACTCCGCCGCCAGGGTGCTGGCGCCCAGTTCTGCGGCAAAGTCATACAGCAGCGGAATATGCCAGTCGGTGTCCGGCAGGCTTTGCGCTTGGGGAATCAACCCGGCCTCGACCGCAGGCGTCAGGCGCACGCCGGCGTGGGGCATGCTGATCAGCAGCGGTACGCGGCCTTGTTTGAATGTCAGAACCTTATCCACAACACCACTCCTTACACAGTGACGTCGGCGCCGTGGCGCACAACGCGTTTATCCAGCTCGCCGCCCAGCCAGTAGGCCAGGTCAGCGGGGCGATCAATCTGCCAGGCGACAAAGTCAGCGACCTTGCCCGCTTCCAGGGAGCCATGGGTGTCGCCCATGCCCAACGCGGTGGCGGCGTGTTGCGTGGCACCGGCCAAGGCTTCTTCGGGAGTCATGCGGAACAGGGTGCAGGCCATGTTCAGCATCAGACGCACCGACAACGCCGGGGAAGTGCCGGGGTTGAGGTCGCTGGCGATGGCGATCTTCACGCCGTGCTTGCGCAGGGCCTCCATGGGCGGCAACTGGGTTTCGCGCAGGAAGTAAAAAGCGCCCGGCAGCAACACGGCGACCGTGCCGGCAGCGGCCATGGCGATGGCATCTTCTTCAGTCATGAACTCAAGATGGTCGGCCGACAACGCGTGATAGCGCGCCGCCAGGCTGGAACCGTGCAGCGATGAGAGTTGCTCGGCGTGCAGCTTTACCGGCAAGCCAAGCTGGTGGGCAACCTTGAACACGCGCTCGACCTGTTCGGGGGAAAACGCCAGGTATTCACAGAAGGCATCCACCGCATCCACCAGGCCCTCTGCGGCCAGCGCCGGCAGCATCTCATTGCAGATGTGCTCAATGTAGTCATCGGCGCGGTCCTTGTACTCCGGCGGCAGCGCGTGAGCGGCCAGGCACGTGGCGCGCACGCTGACCGGCAGCGCTTCACCCAGGCGCCGGGCCACGCGCAGCATCTTGCGCTCGTTGGGCAGATCCAGGCCGTAGCCGGACTTGATCTCCACGGTAGTCACGCCGTCACGCAAAAGGCTGCGCAGACGTTTTTCAGCGCTCAGGAACAATTGATCTTCCGTGGCTGCACGCGTGGCACGCACGGTACTGGCAATCCCGCCGCCCTTGGCTGCGATCTCGGCGTAGCTGACGCCTTCGAGGCGCTGCTCGAATTCGCCGCTGCGATTGCCACCAAACACGGTATGGGTGTGGCAGTCGATCAGCCCGGGGGTGACCCACGCGCCTTGCAGGTCATGCACCTGGGCGTAATCGGCCGTAGGTGCCTGGCTGCGCGGGCCGATCCACTCGATCAGCGAGCCCGCTGTCACCATGGCGGCATCCTCGATAATCGAGTATTTGCCTTGGGCCATGGTTGCGACGTGGCAGTGTTGCCAAAGGGTTTTCATCAACGCCTCCCTAAGTTATCGATGAGACAAAGCCTGTTCGTAATGGACCTTGGCCGCTTGCCCGGCAGCGGGCTTGACCCACAGCAGGTACGCGACGATCAGCAGCACGATCCACACAGCGCCGACCATCAAGGCCGCCTGGGTGTCCGGGAAGTAACCGAGCACACCAAACACAAACAGCATGAACACAATGGCCGCTGCCGGCGCATAGGGCCAGAACGGCACCGGGAATTTCAGTTCGGCGACCTGCTCCCTGGTCATCGAGCGACGCATGGCGACCTGGGTAAACAGGATCATCAGCCAGACCCACACGGTGGCAAAGGTGGCGATCGAAGCGATCAGCAGGAAGACGTTTTCCGGGATCAGGTAGTTGAGCACCACGCCGCCGAGCAACGCGGCGCCCATCACCACCACGGTCATCCACGGCACGCCTTGTTTGGACAACTGCGCAAAGCCCTTGGGCGCCTGACCTTGCTGGGCCAGGCCGTACATCATGCGACCGGCGCCGAAGATGTCGCTGTTGATGGCCGAGACCGCCGCCGAGATCACCACGATATTGAGAATGGTCGCCGCCGAGCCTATCCCCAGGTTACTGAAGATCTGCACGAACGGGCTGCCCTGGCTGCCAATTTGCGGCCACGGGTAGATCGCCATCAGCACGAACAGGGTCAGCACGTAGAACAACAGGATACGCAGCGGTACCGCGTTGATCGCCTTGGGGATCACTCGCTGCGGGTCCTTGGCTTCACCGGCAGTGATGCCGATGATTTCGATACCGCCGAACGCAAACATCACCACCGCAAACGAGGCGATCAAGCCACCAATGCCGTTGGGCATGAAGCCGCCGTGCGCCCACAGGTTGCTCAGGCCGCTAGCCTGCGTTTCACCCGCCGAGTGAATGCCGAACAGCATGATGCCGAAACCGCCGAGGATCATCGCCACGATGGCACCGACCTTGAGCAACGACAGCCAGAACTCCATTTCGCCAAAGACCTTGACGTTGCACAGGTTCAGGCCGCCGATCAAAAACACGATGCCCAGCACCCAGACCCAACGGGCTACCTCGGGAAACCAGAAGCCCATGTAGATGCCGAACGCGGTGACGTCGGCCAGGCAGACGATGATCATTTCAAAGGCGTAGGTCCAGCCGAGGATAAACCCCGCCATGGGCCCCAGGTAGGTGCTGGCGTAGTGGCCGAACGAGCCGGACACCGGGTTGTGCACGGCCATTTCACCGAGGGCGCGCATCACCATGAACACGGCGGCGCCGCCGATGAGGTAAGCCAGCAGTACGGCGGGGCCGGCCATCTGGATAGCGGAGGCAGAACCATAGAACAGCCCGGTGCCGATCGCGGAACCGAGTGCCATGAAGCGAATATGTCGGGCGTTGAGCCCGCGTTTCAAACCTTTTTCTGGCTGGTGCATTTCTCTTCCCTATTATTCTTATCCCGAGAAAATCTGAATCTGGCGAAAATCAATGTGGGAGCTGGCTTGCCTGCGATGGTGGACTTCCAGCCAGCCCATCTGGCGCAGACACACCGCTATCGCAGGCAAGCCAGCTCCCACATTGGGTACCGGTGAGCTTAAAGGCTCGGCAGCAACTTGGCCGGTACCAGCTCATTCAGGCAACGAGTGGCGAGCAGTTCGCTGGCGGCGTTGATGTCTGGGGCGAAGAAGCGATCCTTGTCATAGAACGCCACCTTATCGCGCAGGATGCCGCGGGCTTTTTCAAGTTTCGGCGAGGTCTTCAGGCCGTCGCGCAAATCCAGGCCCTGGCACGCTGCCAGCCATTCCACCGCGAGGATGCCACGGGTGTTCTCGGCCATTTCCCACAGACGCTTGCCCGCAGCCGGGGCCATGGACACGTGGTCTTCCTGGTTCGCCGAGGTCGGCAGGCTGTCGACGCTATGGGGATGGGCCAGCGCCTTGTTCTCGCTGGCGAGCGCAGCAGCCGTCACCTGGGCAATCATGAAGCCGGAGTTCACCCCGCCATTGCCCACCAAAAACGGTGGCAGTTGCGACATGTGCTTGTCCATCATCAACGAGATGCGTCGCTCGCTCAGGGAGCCGATTTCGGCAATCGCCAGGGCCATGTTATCGGCGGCCATGGCCACCGGTTCGGCGTGGAAGTTGCCACCGGAAATCACATCGCCTTCGGCGGCAAATACCAGTGGGTTATCCGACACCGCGTTGGCTTCCACCACCAGCACTTCGGCAGCCTGGCGGAACTGGGTCAGGCAGGCGCCCATGACCTGTGGCTGGCAACGCAGGGAGTAAGGGTCTTGCACTTTGTCGCAGTTCTGGTGCGACTGCGAGACCTGGCTGCTTTCGCCCAGCAGGTCACGATAGGCCGCAGCCGCATCGACCTGCCCACGCTGGCCACGCGCCGCATGAATACGCGCATCGAACGGCGAGCGCGAACCCAGTACGGCTTCTACGGTGAGGCCGCCGCAGGCAAGGGCGCCGGCGAACAGGTCTTCACCTTCGAACAGGCCGCGCAATGCATAAGCGGTGGACACCTGGGTACCGTTGAGCAGCGCCAGGCCCTCTTTGGCGGCCAGGGTCAGCGGTGTGAGGCCAGCCACTTTCAGCGCTGCGGTCGCGTCCAGCCATTCGCCTTTGTAGCGCGCCTTGCCTTCGCCGAGCAGCACCAGGGACATATGCGCCAATGGCGCCAGGTCACCGGATGCACCGACCGAACCCTTGAGCGGAATGTGCGGGTACACCTGGGCGTTGATCAGCGCAATCAGCGCGTCGATCACCTGGCGACGGATCCCGGAGAAACCACGGCTCAGGCTGTTGACCTTGAGCACCATGACCAGCCGCACCAGCGCATCGCTGATCGGCTCACCGACGCCGGCAGCATGAGACAGCACCAGTGAACGCTGGAGGTTTTCCAGGTCTTCACTGGCGATACGGGTCGAGGCCAACAGGCCAAAACCGGTGTTGATGCCATAGGCGGTGCGGTTCTCGGCGAGGATCTGCTCCACGCAGGCAACGCTGGCTTCGATCTGGGCCGAGGCGCTGTCATCCAGGCTGAGGGTTACCGGCTGCTGGTAGATGGCACGCAGTTGGGCGAGGCTCAGTTGGCCTGGAATCAGGTTTAGCGCAGTCACATTCGTTCTCCTTGTGAATTATTCTTAGGTGTTCAGTGCAAATTCGGTAACGCAGTGTCTTTAAGCAACTGGGCAGCGGCGGCAATATCCGGCGCCAGCCAGCGGTCCTGCTCGTAAGCGGGGACCACTTCGCGCAGCAGGCGCCAGGCGTGGTCGGTACCGGCGCCCAAGCGCTGGTCCTTGAGGAACTCGAACGCCTGGGCCGCCAGCAAGTATTCGATGGCAAGAATCTGGGTGACGTTGGCCAATACCTGGTGCAGCTTGAGCGCGGCGTTGGTGCCCATGCTCAGGTGGTCTTCCTGCAGGCCCGAGGTGACGAAGTTGTCGAGCACCGCCGGTTGCGCCAACTGGCGGTTTTGCCCGCACAAGGACGCGGCGACGTACTGCACGATCATCATCCCGGAGTTGACCCCGGGGTTGCTGACCAGAAAGGCCGGCAAGCCGCTGACGTGCGGATTGATCAGGCGATCCAGGCGGCGCTCGGCCACCGAGCCGATTTCGGCCATGGCGATGGCGAGCATGTCGGCCGCCAGCGCCACGGACTGGCCGTGGGGGTTGGCCTGGGACACCACGCGGTAGCTGACCGGCGTGCCGAGCACCAAAGGGTTGTCGGTGGCGCTGTTGAGTTCGGTCTCGATCTGGCGCGTGGCGTGCTCCACCTGATCGCGGGCCGCGCCGTGGATCTGCGGGATCGAGCGAATGCTCAAGGCGTCCTGGGTGCGGATACCTTTGCTGCTGGCGATCACCTCACTGCCGTCGAGCAACGCACGCAGGTTGCTGCCCACTTGCTGCATACCCGGGTGCGGCTTGAGGGCGATGATTTCTTCGTCGAAGGCATCGATCTGGCCGCGCTGGGCTTCGAAACTCATGGCGCCGATCACGTCGGCCCATTGCAACAGGTGGTGCGCGTCGGCCAGGGCCAGGCAACTCAGGCCGGTCATGCACGGCGTGCCGTTGACCAGGCACAGGCCATCCTTGGCACCGAGTACCACGGGCTGCAAGCCTTCAGCCTGCAACGCGTATTGCGCCGTGACGATCCGGCCGCGGTAACTCACATTGCCGATGCCGAGCAAGGCCACACCGACATGGGCCATGTGGGTCAAATACCCCACCGAACCCTGGGATGGCACTTGCGGCGTGATGCCGTGATTGAGCAGCGCCAGCAACGCGTGCACCACCTGCGGGTGCAGGCCGGATTTACCGTGGCTGTAGTTGATGATTGCCGCGCACATGATCGCGCGGGTCTGCTCGTCGCTGAGCACCGGGCCGACGCCGCAGGCATGGCTGAGCAGCGTATTGCGCGACAGTTGGCTCAGTTGCCCGCCCTCAAGCGACACATTGCACAACGCGCCCAGGCCGGTGTTCACACCATAGGCGCGCTCGCCGCTGGCGACGATGCGCTGCACGATGGCCTGGGCATTGTCGATGCGCGCCCAGGCGTGACCCGAGAGTTCGAGCACTGCGCCGTGGCGAGCAACGGCGGCGACGTCCTGCCAGCGCATCGGGGCGTCGGCGATGATGATTTTGGTTGCCTGGGACATCGTTGACCTCTTCATATTCTCTAAACCTTTGGCGGCCTCATCGCGGGCAAGCCCGGCTCCCACATTTGAACTGTGTGAACCCAATCAAATGTGGGAGCTGGCTTGCCTGCGATGGCGTCCGTCAGACCACCGCCGCCCGCCGCTGAACAAACCGGTCCACATACTCATCCGCCGGCGAATGCAAAATCTCCCGCGGCGTGCCGACCTGGATCAACTTGCCGTCCTTGAGGATCGCAATGCGATTACCAATGCGCACGGCTTCGTCGAGGTCATGGGTGATAAACACGATGGTCTTGTGCAGGGTCTTTTGCAGCTCGAGCAACTGGTCCTGCATTTCGGCGCGGATCAGCGGGTCGAGGGCGCTGAAGGCTTCGTCCATCAGGATGATGTCGGTGTCTGCGGCCAAGGCGCGGGCCAGGCCCACTCGCTGGCGCATACCGCCGGAAAGCTGGTGTGGGTATTTGCTTTCGTAGCCCTTGAGCCCCACGGTTTCAATCCAGTGCAGGGCGCGCTCAGCGCATACCTGCTTGGTTTCACCGCGCACTTTGAGGCCGTAGGCGACGTTGTCGAGCACGCTCTTGTGGGGCAACAGGCCGAAGCTCTGGAACACCATGCTGATCTTGTGGCGACGGAATTGGCGCAGGGCTTCCATGTCCAGTTGCAGGATGTCTTCGCCGTCCACCAGGATCGCGCCGCTGGTGGGATCGATCAGGCGGTTGAAGTGGCGCACCAGGGTGGACTTGCCGGAACCTGACAGGCCCATGATCACGAAGATCTCACCCGTGCCGATGCTCAGGGACAGATCGTTCACGCCGACCACGCAACCGGTCTCGGCCAGTACCTGATCCTTGGTCTTGCCCTGGCCGACCATCGCCAGGGCGTCCTTGGAACGGGCGCCGAAGATCTTGAAGACGTTCTTTACTTCGATTTTGCTGACAGTCGTCATTTGCTCGCCTCATGCCGTGGGCGGCCATAAGCCTGGGTAATGCGGTCGATGACCACTGCGAGAATCACGATCGCCAGCCCGGCTTCCAGGCCACGGCCGACGTTGAGGGTCTGGATGCCGACGAGCACGTCTTCACCCAAGCCGCGGGCGCCGATCATCGAGGCGATTACCACCATCGACAGCGCCATCATGGTGGTCTGGTTGATCCCGGCCATGATGCTCGGCAGCGCCAGCGGCAGTTGCACGCCGAACAGTTGCTGCCAGCGGTTGGCGCCAAAGGCGTTGATGGCTTCCATGACCTCGCCATCGACCTGGCGAATGCCCAGGTCCGTCAGGCGAATCAGCGGCGGCGCGGCGTAGATCACCGTGGCGAAAATCGCCGGCACCTTGCCCAGGCCGAACAACATCAGCACCGGGATCAGGTACACGAAGCTGGGCATGGTCTGCATGATGTCCAGCAGCGGCATCAGCACCGAACGCAGGCGATTGCTGCGCGCCGACAGGATGCCCAGGGGAATGCCGATCAGCACCGAGATCACCGTGGCGACCATCATCAGTGCCAGGGTTTGCATCAGCTTGTCCCACAGGCCAACCGCGCCCACCAGGAACAGCAAACCGACGATCACCGCTGTGGTCACCAGCTTGCGCGTGGCGTGCCAGGCGATGCCCCCGACAATGGCCAGCATCAGCCACCAGGGCGCCATGCGGAGCAGGCCTTCCAGGTTGACGATGGCCCATAGCAGGGTGTCGGAGATATGCCGGAACACATCGCCGTAGTTGGTGACCAGCGAGTCCACCCAACCGTTGACCCAGTCGGCGATGGAAAACGTAAAACTCTCAGGAAACATATCGTGCTCTCGATCCAGTGGGTTGTGGCCAGCCGCCCGGCCACCCCTGAGGGTAGCCGTGCACACTTGACCTACAAGGCCGCTTCGATTTTCTTGGCTGCGTCGTCGCTCACCCAGGCGTGCCAGACTTCAGGATGTTCCTTGAGGAAAATTTTCGCCAGTTTCGGCGACTCGATTCGCTCCTTGGCCATGCGGCCGAGGTTCTGGTTGAGCAGGTCGATGGGCAGGTTGACCTTTTCCAGCACGGCCACCAGTTCTGGCGCTTGTTCGTGGAAGGTCTTGGACAGGCCGACCTTGATGCTTACGCTCTTATCCACGCCGGGCTTTTCTTCCAGCTTGACCAGGTCGACCTGGCCCATCAGCGGTGTCGGTGACCAGTAGTAGAACAGGATCGGTTCGCCGCGCTTGTAGCTCGACAGCACCGCCGCATCCAGCGCCGGGCCGGTGCCTGGGCGGAAGTTGGTGTAGGTGCTTTCCAGGCCGTAGCTCTTGAGCATTTCGCTGTTGTCCAGCTCACAGGTCCAGCCGGCCGGGCAGTTGTAGAAACGGCCCTTGGAGGGCTCTTCCTGGTCCTTGAACACCGAGGCGTATTTGGCCAGGTCGGCGATGTTTTTCAGGTCCGGGGCCTTGGCTTCCAGCTTGCGCTTGGCGTCGCCCTCGATCACATAACGCGGCACGTACCAGCCTTCCACCGCGCCGACCACCGGGGCACCTACGCCGACGACTTTGCCGGCCTTCTCGGCCTTGTTCCAGACTTCGCTGCGGCCTACCCACTCTTCGGCGAAGACCTGGATGTCGTTGCTACCCAAGGCGTTTTCCATGGTGATGGAGTTGCCTGGCAGGCTGTCGGTTTTGCAGTCGTAGCCTTTTTCCAGCACGGTTTGCAGGATGTCGGTGAGCAACATGCCACTTTCCCAATTCAGGCCGGCGAATTTCACCGGCTTGCCGGATTCGCACCAGCCGGCCGCCTGGGCGCCGGCGCTTGCCAGCAAGCCCGCTGAGAACAAGGTAGCCAGCAAGGTCTTATTCATAGTCATTGTTGTGACGCTCCCAATCATGAAATGGATTACGGCAGTCAGTAGGCGTCCTGCCCTGTCCACGTCCCATCAGGCTTGTGCAGCCAGCCCGTTTGTTGTGGGTAAAGCGCCCTGCTCTGTCGGCAGGATCAGGTGATCGGGTACCGTGCCGTGCCATTTTTTCGCACACACGTAATACAGGGCCGCCGGCAGTACCAGGCCGATGATCCAGGAGATGTCCACGTTACCCAGCGCGGCCACCAAAGGGCCGGTGTAGAACTTGGTCGAGATGAACGGCAACTGCACCAGCACGCCGAAGACATAGACACTGATACCCAAGAGGTTCCAGCGGCCATAGCGACCGTTCGGGTCGGCCAGTGCCGGCACGTCATAGCGCTCGCGGGTGATGCAGTAGTAATCCACCAGGTTGATCGCGCTCCAGGGCGTGAAAAACGCCAGCAGGAACAGGATGAACGACTTGAACGCACCGAGGAACGAGTGCTGGCCAAGCAAGGCGATCAGGGTTGCCGTACCGACGATGGCGAGCACGAACACCAGGCGTTGCACACGCGTGACCTCCAGGCGACCACGAAAGCCGCTGATGATGGTCGCAATGCACATGAAGCTGCCGTAGGAGTTGAGCGTGGAGATGGTGACCTTGCCGAACGCGATGCTGAAGTACAGCAATGCAGCGGTGGCCCCCGTGCCGCTCAAGCCAACGATGTAGGCCACTTCATGCCCGGCAAATTGGCCATTGGACATGGCCGCAGCGAACACGCCGAGTACCATTGCCACCTGCGCGCCGATGACCGAACCCGCGCCAGCGGCGAGAAAGGTTTTCACCGACGACGTGTTGCTCGGCAGGTAACGCGAATAGTCCGCCACATAGGGGCCGAAAGCGATCTGCCAGGAGGCCGCAAGCGACACGGCCAAAAGAAAACTGCTCCAGCTGAAATGACGGATTTGCAGGAGCGCGCCCACGTCGGTCTGGCTCATCAACCGACTGAACAGGTACACAAAGGCAATCACGCCAATGACGCTGGCGACACGGCCGATGAAATGGATCACCCGATAACCCAGCACGGTGACCAGCACAATGACACTGGCGAAAATCAGGATACCGACGCTGTCGCTGACCCCGAACAACTGGCCCAGCGCCTGCCCCGACAGCACGGTGCCGGTGGCGGTAAAACCCAGGTACATCAAGCACACCAGTACGATCGGGATAGCCGCACCATACACACCGAACTGCACCCGGCTGGAGATCATCTGCGGCAAACCAAGCTTGGGGCCTTGCGCCGCATGCAGCGCCATGACCCCGCCACCGATCAGTTGACCGACCAGCAGGCCGATCAACGACCAGAACACATCACCACCCAGCACCACGGCCAGGGCCCCGGTGACAATCGCGGTGATCTGCAGGTTGGCACCCATCCATAGGGTGAACTGGCTCAATAGACGACCGTGTCTTTCCGCTTCCGGGATGTAGTCGATCGAACGCCTTTCGATCAACGGGGTGGTGTCGTTTGCAGCCATGTTGTTCAACCTCTGATGGATTGTCTTGGGGTTGCCGCCGATCCAATGTGGGAGGGGGCTTGCCCCCGATTGCGGTGTATCAGCCAACAGATCAGATGACTGACCCGCCGCTATCGGGGGCAAGCCCCCTCCCACATGGGTCACTTGATCATCGGCAGGTTGAGGCCCTGCTCTTTGGCGCAATCGATAGCAATCTGATAACCGGCATCGGCATGACGCATCACCCCGGTCGCCGGGTCGTTATGCAGCACCCGCGCAATCCGCTCGGCCGCTTCATCGGTACCGTCGCAGACGATCACCATGCCTGAGTGCTGAGAGAAGCCCATGCCCACGCCACCACCGTGGTGCAGCGAGACCCAGGTCGCGCCGCTGGCGGTGTTGAGCAAGGCGTTGAGCAGTGGCCAGTCGGACACGGCATCGGAACCGTCCTGCATGGCCTCGGTTTCGCGGTTCGGGCTGGATACGGAACCGGAGTCCAGGTGGTCACGACCGATCACCACAGGGGCGGACAGCTCACCGCTGCGTACCATTTCGTTGAAGGCCAGGCCGAGCTTGGCGCGCTGGCCCAGGCCGACCCAGCAGATACGTGCCGGCAGGCCCTGGAAGCTGATGCGCTCGCGGGCCATGTCCAGCCAGTTGTGCAGGTGGGCGTCGTCCGGGATCAACTCTTTGACTTTGGCGTCGGTCTTGTAGATGTCTTGCGGGTCGCCAGACAGCGCCGCCCAGCGGAACGGGCCAATGCCACGGCAGAACAGCGGGCGGATGTAAGCCGGTACGAAACCCGGGAAGTCGAAGGCATTTTCCACGCCCTCTTCCTGGGCCATCTGGCGGATGTTATTGCCGTAGTCGAAGGTTGGGATGCCTTGCTTCTGGAATTCCAGCATGGCCTTGACGTGCACGGCCATGGACTGCTTGGCGGCCTTGATCACGGCAGCCGGCTCGGTTTTGGCACGGGCGCGGTACTCGTCCCAGGTCCAGCCGGCCGGCAGGTAGCCGTTGAGCGGGTCGTGGGCGCTGGTCTGGTCGGTGACCATGTCCGGGCGCACGCCACGCTTGACCAGCTCTGGCAGAATTTCGGCGGCGTTGCCCAGCAGGGCGATGGAAATGGCCTTGCCTTCCTTGGTGTACTTGGCGATGCGCGCCAGGGCGTCATCGAGGTCGGTGGCTTGTTCGTCGACATAGCGGCTGGCCAGGCGGAAGTCGATGCTGACCTGTTGGCACTCGATATTCAGCGAGCAGGCGCCGGCCAGGGTCGCGGCCAACGGTTGCGCGCCGCCCATGCCGCCGAGGCCAGCGGTGAGGACCCAACGGCCCTGAAGGTTTGAATCGTAGTGCTGACGGCCAGCTTCGACGAAGGTTTCATAGGTGCCCTGGACGATGCCTTGGCTACCGATGTAGATCCAGCTGCCGGCGGTCATCTGGCCGTACATGGCCAGGCCCTTGGCATCCAGTTCGTTGAAGTGCTCCCAACTGGCCCAGTGTGGTACCAGGTTGGAGTTGGCGATCAGTACGCGCGGGGCGTTGCTATGGGTCTTGAACACGCCGACCGGCTTGCCGGACTGCACCAGCAGGGTTTCGTCATCGTTCAAATGGGTGAGGCTCTCGACAATCTGGTCGTAACATTCCCAGTTGCGCGCCGCACGGCCAATACCGCCGTAAACCACGAGTTCCTTGGGGTTCTCGGCCACTTGTGGGTCGAGGTTGTTCATCAACATGCGCAGCGGCGCTTCGGTCAGCCAGCTTTTGGCGGTGAGCTTGTTACCGCGGGCGGCGCGGATTTCGACGTCACGGTATTTTGTAGACTTGGTCACTGCTAGGACTCCTCGGCGATCGATGCGCGAACATGGATGGTGCGAAGGAAGCTCTTACGCACACATCTTTACTTGTATGTACAAGCATATGCAATCGAGCGGCCAACTTTAGCCGGGAGTGGTTGGGATTTTTTTGCACGGGGCGTGCGAGCCTTGTAAATCAAGGCTTCAACGCTTGATGAAATTTCTTACGGAGGTTTTTTGCAGCAAGGGAAATTTGTCACGGCAGCGAAGCTTTGCGTCACGCTGGGGCATTCGGTAACAAATTGGTGCGCGGGCTGGAAACAGATTTTGTGAACAATGCAAAAACAAATGTGGGAGCTGGCTTGCCTGCGATAACAGTGTGTCAGTCAGCACATCCTAGGCTGATACACCGCTATCGCAGGCAAGCCAGCTCCCACAGTTTTTAACCGAGTGCGGTCAATTCGATTACGCAGCTGCGGCCGCTGACCGAGATATCCAGCAAGCCAGTGTTACCGTCCACTTGCAGGCAATCGTGATGGCCGAGCTTCTCGCCCAACACCTTCACCTCATCCGCCACGCTGAACACCAACACCGTCTGCGCCGTGCTGAAAAACTGCTGCACGCCATCCACCCACTGCAACCGTGCATGGTAACGCTCGGGCGAGTAGATCAGGTTGAAGTCGCGGATCGGCCCAGTGATCAAGCGGCAGGAAACCTGGCTTTCACCCTGGAACGCGAACGGCTGCAACGGTAACAAGCCGCGCTGCTCCTCGCCGTCCACGGTCAACACCATGCCCGCGCCCTTGATCACCGTGATCACGCGCTGGTAACCGGCGAAGGTGGAAAAACCACCCGACTCAGCGATATCGGCAATCGACACACGCCAGCCAAATCCATCCAGGCCGGTGCCGGCGTCGCGGCTGATTTCTTCGGTGCTGCCGCCACCGTTTTTCCACGGCATGCGCACGTAGTCGGCGGCGCGCCAGACCTTCACTGTACTCATTTGCTGAAACGTCCTTCCAGGCTGTGACGGGAACCGGGGTGGATCAATCGCGCAGCGGTTACCGGCTGGCGACCCGACCAGGTGCGACGGCGAATCAACAGGCACGGCTCGCTCGGCTCGATCTGCAACAGCTTGCACTCGGCTGCGTCGGCAAGGATCGCTTCGACCACATGCTCACCCTCGGTCAACGGCGCGACCTGGTTCAGATAGGCATAGGGGGTTTGCTGGGTGAAGTCCTGCTGCAAATATTGCGGCGCAACCAGGGCGTTGACGAAACGATCTTCGATTTGCACGGGAATATCGTTCTCGTAATGCACGATCAACGAGTGGAACACTCGCCCACCTTCACGCATTTCCAGGGCGACGGCGCGTTCGGAACCCGCGGCCTCTTCGCCCAGGGTGATGACCTGGCACGTGTGCCGATGCCCGCGGGAAGCGATTTCATCGGCAATGTTGTGCACTTCAAACAGCGCCGACTGGCTCTTCGGCTCGGCCACGAACGTACCCACGCCTTGCATGCGCACCAGCAGCCCTTCGGCGGTAAGCTCACGCAGGGCGCGGTTAATGGTCATGCGGCTGAAACCCAGCTGGCTGACCAGTTCGCTTTCCGACGGCACGCGGTAATGGGGCGGCCAGTTGCCGTTGAGGATCTGCTGGCTGATCATCTGTTTGACGCGGGCATACAAGGGCGCCGGACTTTCGTCCATGTGGGCAGCCAGCGAAGACTTGGCAGGCGGAGTCGGCACGAGGAATCCTTGCAGGGGAAAAAGATGCATAGATTGCCGGAGTTTACCGAGCAGGCAAACGTCTGTATATGTATATACAAATAAACACACGACCGGGGTGCCTTGATCATGTCCGCTTTCTTTGCCGAACGCGCGCTGCTGCCTAATGGATGGGCCAACGATGTACGTCTTGAAGTCAGCGCCGATGGCCTGCTGACCCATGTTGAGCCCAATGCCAGTGCAGACGCTGCCGAACGGCTCAGAGGCCCAGTATTGGCGGGCATGCCAAACCTGCATTCCCATGCCTTCCAGCGCGCAATGGCAGGTCTGGCCGAAGTGGCCGGCAACCCCAATGACAGTTTCTGGACTTGGCGCGACCTGATGTACCGCATGGTCGGCAAGATCAACCCCGAGCAGTTACAGGTCATCGCCCGCCAGCTGTATATCGAAATGCTCAAGGCTGGGTACACCTCGGTGGCCGAGTTTCATTATGTGCATCACGATACCAACGGCCAGCCTTATGCCGACCGTACGGAACTGTCACGCCAGATCAGCCTGGCAGCCGCCAGCAGCGGGATCGGCCTGACCTTGCTGCCGGTGCTCTATACCCACGCAGGTTTCGGTGGCCAGGCGCCGAATGAGGGGCAGCGCCGGTTTATCAATAGCACCGAGCACTACCTGGACCTGCAAGCGCGTTTGCAGCCGATCCTGGCGGCACAACCTGCGCAGCAACTGGGCCTGTGTTTCCACTCCCTGCGTGCGGTCACCCCCGAACAGATCCAGCAAGTGCTGGCGGCCAGTGACAAGACCTGCCCGGTGCATATCCATATCGCCGAGCAGCAAAAAGAAGTCGACGATTGCCTGGCTTGGAGCGGCAAGCGCCCGCTGCAATGGCTGTATGACAACGTTGAAGTGGACGAGCGCTGGTGCCTGGTGCACGCCACTCATGCCGATGCTGACGAAGTGACGCGCATGGCCAACAGCCGAGCGATTGCCGGTTTGTGCCTGACCACCGAAGCCAACCTGGGCGATGGGATTTTCCCGGCGGTGGATTTCCTTGCCCAGGGCGGACGCATGGGTATCGGCTCCGACAGCCATGTTTCACTGAGCGTGGTGGAGGAATTACGTTGGCTGGAATACGGCCAGCGTCTTCGCGATCAACGGCGTAATCGCCTGTATCGCAGTGATCAGCCAATGGTTGGCCGCACGCTGTTCGATGCTGCGCTGGATGGTGGCGCACAGGCGCTTGGCCAGCCGATCGGGCGGCTGGAAGT
Source organism: Pseudomonas sp. W2Jun17 (assembly GCF_023127795.1). NCBI lineage: Bacteria > Pseudomonadati > Pseudomonadota > Gammaproteobacteria > Pseudomonadales > Pseudomonadaceae > Pseudomonas > Pseudomonas sp. W2Jun17. The sequence continues at coordinate 339,606 of NZ_SPKO01000025.1, forward strand.
CGGTAAACGGGCGGATTGGATTGTGCTGGACGGTAGCGACCCGTACCTGGCGACCGCCAGTGAGGATGGGATTCTCAACCGCTGGCTCTTCGCTGGTGGCGATCGGCAGGTGCGCGATGTGCTGGTCAATGGCAAGTGGGTGGTGCGGGATAGGCGGCATGCCGGTGAAGAAGAAAGCAACCGGGCATTCACCCAGGTCTTGAAGGCTTTGTTGGGCTAACGGCCAACACCTAACAAATGTGGGAGGGGGCTTGCTCCCGATAGCGGTGTGTCAGTATCAGATGTACTGGCTGACACACTGCATCGGGAGCAAGCCCCCTCCCACATTTGATTACTGCGAACTCTTGGCCATTTGTTTATCTGAAGTACGCCAGATCAACCGCGTGGTGTCATACCCCTGCTGGCGCGCCCTACTGAGCAAGTCTTCACGCGTCTCGGCACTCACCGTCGGCGTGCGCGACAGGATCCACATGTAGCGCCGGCTCGGGCTGCCGACGATGGCGGTCTTGTAGTCATCGCTGACATACAGCACCCAGTAATCGCCCTTGGCAACGCCCGGCAACAGTGACGTAAACCAGTTATTGAATTCCACCCAGAGCTTGTCGGTTTTGCCAGGCACCTGCGGCGTGGCCGTGCCTTTGGCTTCTTGCCACTTCCATTCAGGCGTCAGGCAGCGGTTGAACACCGACATGTCGCCATCCGGCAGCAAGGTGTAACGCGCCTCGGACTGCGCGCAGTTGCGCTGGAAGTACATCGGCAATCGGGCCAACTCATACCAGGTGCCCTGGTAACGCTTGAGGTTGACGTTGGTTGCCGTCTTGGGTTGCAGATCATCGCCAGAATGGCTGGCGCAGCCCGCCAAAAACAGGCTGGCGCAAAGGAACAAAACAAAACGCATCATTCTTCTTCTCCCGCAGGCTCGCGCCCCGGTTTACTTCAGGCCTTGCCCGGAAAACATCAGAACTTTGTCACCGGCGTACTGCACGCTGATAAAGCTGTTTTTATCGCCCCAGGTGCAGCTGGACATGCCCAGCGCACCGGAACAATCGGTCGGCTTACCCAGCAACGACTCCACCTCGGCCTTGGCCATGCCAGCCGACAGTTTCTGGTAGTTTTCTTGAGTGACCTTGCTGCAAGCGGCTAACAGCACGCAAAAAGTCAGCAGGGCGAGACGGCGTAAAGACATGGAAAAGCTCCTGGAGAGACAAAGCAGCTGGGGTATCTGCCAGAAGCTTAGAAGGGAAAAGGGGTGTCTGGTTCCCGACGAGCGAAAACAAAAAAGCCCCGAAAACGCTGAAACGTTTCGGGGCTTCTTCAAGGGTGAACGGCCTCACAACACAGTGGATAACTTATCGCCGTGTATTACTTCTTGTGGTAGCTGGTCACACGCTCAACTTCTTCCTTGGAACCCAGGAACACCGCCACACGCTGGTGCAAACCTTCAGGCTGGATGTCGAGGATGCGCTGGTGGCCATCGGTGGACGCACCGCCTGCCTGCTCAACCAGGAACGACATCGGGTTGGCTTCGTACATCAGGCGCAGTTTGCCCGGCTTGGACGGCTCGCGGCTGTCTCGTGGGTACATGAACAGGCCACCACGGGTCAGGATGCGGTGCACATCGGCAACCATCGCAGCGACCCAGCGCATATTGAAGTTCTTCTTCAACGGGCCTTCTTCGCCTTCCATCAACTCGTTGACGTAGCGTTTCACCGGTTCCTCCCAGTGACGCTGGTTAGACATGTTGATGGCGAATTCCTGGGTAGAAGCAGGAATCGAAATGTCTTCGTGGGTCAGCACGAAGCTGCCCATTTCGCGGTCCAGCGTGAAGCCTTTGACGCCATCACCCAGGGTCAGCACCAGCATTGTCTGCGGGCCGTAGATGGCATAACCGGCAGCGACCTGCTCGGTGCCCGGCTGCAGGAAGGCCTTTTCGTTCAGGGCTTCGTTCTGGCTCAGGTATTCATTCGGGCAACGCAGTACCGAGAAGATGGTGCCGACCGGTGCATTGATGTCGATGTTGGAAGAACCGTCCAGTGGGTCGAATACCAGCAGGTAAGCGCCTTTCGGGTACTTGCCAGGGATCTGGTAGGCATTGTCCATTTCTTCGGACGCCATGCCGGCCAGGTGACCGCCCCATTCGTTGGCTTCGAGCAGGATTTCGTTGGAGAGTACGTCGAGCTTCTTCTGCACTTCACCTTGGACGTTTTCAGTGCCCATGCTGCCCAGGACGCCGCCCAGTGCGCCTTTGGAAACGGCGTGGCTGATTTCCTTGCAAGCACGCGCCACCACTTCGATAAGGAAGCGCAGATCGGCAGGCGTGTTGTTGCTGCGGGTCTGCTCGATCAAATAGCGACTCAGGGTAACGCGGGACATGGAAGGCTCCGGAGAATGGGGGGCTGAAAACCCGCGCAGTTTAACGCGAGTCGAGGGTTATTTCCTCTAATCAGAGGATTTAACGCCAATAGAGTTCACGACCTGGCGCCACGACCCTCTCCAACATCGCAGAACCCATGTGGGAAGGGGCTTGCCCCTCCCACATTTTTTAACCGCAGTGGTCAGTCGAGGGCTTTCCAGATATCGGTGGCGTACTCGCGGATGGTCCGGTCCGAGCTGAACCAGCCCATGCGCGCGGTATTGAGCACCGCCGAACGCCACCATTCCTTGGAATCGTGCCAGTGGGCTTCGACCCGCGCCTGGGCGTCCCAGTAGGAATCAAAGTCGGCACACACCAGGAAACGGTCGTAGTCGATCAGCCCATCGATCAGGCCCACATAGCGCCCCGGATCATCCGGCGAGAACACCCCGCCACGGATCGCTTGCAACACGTCGTTCAAGCGATGGGACGCGGCGATGTCCGGCCCGGCGTTGAACTCACCGGCGTGCTTGCGGGCTTCCACCTGCTGGGCACTGAGGCCGAAGATAAACATGTGCTCGGCACCGACCCGCTCGTGCATCTCCACGTTGGCGCCGTCCATGGTGCCGATGGTCAGCGCGCCGTTGAGGCCGAACTTCATGTTGCTGGTACCCGAGGCCTCGAAGCCGGCAGTGGAAATCTGCTCCGACAAGTCCGCCGCCGGAATGATGCTCTCCGCCAGGCTGACGTTGTAGTTGGGCAGGAACACCACTTTGAGCAGACCGCGCACGGTCGGGTCGTTGTTGACGGTACGGGCGATGTCGTTGGTCAGCTTGATGATCAGCTTGGCCTGGTGGTAGCTGGCTGCAGCCTTGCCGGCGAAGATTTTCACCCGTGGCACCCAGTCGGTGCCCGGCTCGGCGCGGATCGCCTGGTACAGCGCCACGGTGTGCAGCAGGTTGAGCAGTTGGCGCTTGTACTCATGAATGCGCTTGACCTGCACATCGAACATCGCCGCCGGGTTGATCGCGATACCCAGGCGCTCATGGATGATCTGGGCCAGTGCACGCTTGCTGTGCAGGCGCTGTTCAGCGAAGGACTTGCGAAAAGCCTGCTTCTCGGCGAACGGCTCCAATTCGATCAAGCGCTGCTCGGGCTGGTCGAGAATATCCGGCCCCAGGGCTTCCACCAGCATATCGGTCAGCTTGGGGTTGGCCTGGTACAACCAGCGGCGGAAGGTGATGCCGTTGGTTTTGTTGTTGATGCGCTCGGGATACAGCTTGTGCAGCTCGGAGAACACCGTGCTGCGCATCAACTGGGTATGCAGGCCCGATACACCGTTGACGCTATGGGAGCCGAGGAATGCCAGGTTGCCCATGCGCACGCGGCGGCCGTTGTCCTCTTCGATCAGCGAGACGGCGCGCAGTACGTCGAAGTCGTGGATGCCCTTGGCGCGCAGCGAGTCGATGTGTTGGGCGTTGATCAGGTAGATGATCTGCATGTGCCGGGGCAACATGCGCTCCATCAGACCTACGGGCCAGGTTTCCAGCGCTTCGGGCAGCAAGGTGTGGTTGGTGTACGACAGGGTTTCGACGGTGACATCCCACGCAGCTTCCCACGGCACGTCATGCAGGTCGACCAGTTGGCGCATCAGCTCGGCCACAGCGATGGACGGATGGGTGTCGTTGAGCTGGATCGCCGCGTGTTCGCCCAGGCTCAGCACCGAACCATGCATGTTCTTGTGGCGGCGCAGCAAATCCTGCAAGGACGCCGAAACGAAGAAGTACTCCTGGCGCAGGCGCAGTTCCTGCCCCGCTTCAGTGCTGTCGGCCGGGTAAAGCACGCGAGAGATGCTTTCGGCACGGGCCACCTCGGCGACGGCGCCCAAGTGGTCACCGGCATTGAAGCGCTCCAGGTGCAAGTCTTCCACTGCCCGTGCACGCCAAAGGCGCAGGGTGTTGACGCTGGCGCCACGCCAGCCGACTACCGGGGTGTCATAGGCAACAGCCCTGACAGTTTCGTTGGGCGACCACACCTGGATCATCTTGCCGGAGGCGTCCGCCAGGGTTTCGACGCTGCCGCCAAAGCCGATCGGGTAAATCACTTCGGCGCGTTCGAACTCCCAAGGGTTACCAAAATCCAGCCAGCGTTCGGTCTGCTCCTGCTGCCAGCCATCAACGATGGCCTGGCGGAACAAGCCGTGTTCATAGCGAATACCATAGCCATGGCCGGCAATCCCCAAGGTCGACATGCTTTCCATAAAGCACGCCGCCAGACGGCCCAGGCCACCATTGCCGAGCGCCGCGTCGGGCTCAAGCAGGCGGATGCGCTCCAGATCGACGCCCAACTCCGACAGCGCTTCACGGGCGATCTCCAACACGCCCAGATTGCTCAGGCTGTCGTACAACAGACGGCCAATGAGAAATTCCAGCGAGAGGTAATAAACGCGCTTCTGGCCTTTGCGATAAATACGCCGCGTGTGGTCCATCCAGTGATCGACCATCTGGTCGCGGGCGGCCAGGGCAATGGCTTCGAACCAGTCATGGTCAAAGGCGTGATCCGGGTCTTTGCCCACCGCGTAGGTGAGTTTGGTCAAGACAGCATCGCGGAATGCGGCTACCTCTGCTTCTCGTGCAAGCGGTTCCTGAGACATCGGTGCGACCTCGGGCGAGATTGAAGGAGTTGCTAGAGCCTAGTCGGTCTGACAGACGGTAGACGTGCTGGTTCGGCAGTTTTTTAACTCATTCACCATTGGCTGAATTTGATGCAGGGGTCGTGCCCGATCAGGCCGCGGCGAAGCCTTTGAGCTGAAACCGTAAAATATTGTTCAAAAAACCACCAATCCCGGTATGATCCCGCGCCCTTATACCGCCCCACCCTGGAACCCTGATGAAGCCTCAACTGATCGCCGCCGCGGAACTCGACCGTCTCGAAACGTGGCAGAAATATTCCGCCCACATGTGCGGCGGCTGCGTGTCCAGCTGTTGCACCCTGCCGGTTGAGGTGAAGATCAAGGACCTGATCCGCATTGGCATCGTCGACGAGTTCGAGCGCGGCGACCCGCCGAAGAACATCGCCAAGCGTTTGCAGAAAGAAGGCATCGTCGAGCGCTACAACAACAAATCCGAGATTTTTACCCTGCAGCGCATGAGCAACAACGACTGCCTGTATCTGGATCGTAAGACGCGCTTCTGCACTATTTATGACAAGCGCCCGGATACTTGCCGCAACCACCCGAAAATCGGGCCGCGGCCGGGGTATTGCGCTTACAAGCCCAAGGAAGTGGTACGCGAGACCAACTTCAAGACTCTCGATAAATTCTGACTCGGGTTTTGTAGTGTTCTGAAGGGCCTCATCGGGGGCAAGCCCCCTCCCACATTTTGATTTGGGAACACATTCAAATGTGGGAGCTGGCTTGCCTGCGATGGGGCCAGTAAAGACAACACACAAACTGCGGGCACAAAAAAACGCCCCCGGCCTTTCGACCGGGGGCGTTTTTCATTCAGCCTGAGTTAACTCAGTTCTTGGCTTTCTTGGCAGCGCGGGTACGCTCGCCTTCGTCCAGGATCTTCTTACGCAGGCGGATCGACTTAGGCGTGACTTCGCACAGCTCGTCGTCCTGGATGAATTCCAGGGCCTGTTCCAGGGTGAAGCGAACAGGTGGAACCAGAGCGATGGTTTCGTCTTTGCCCGAAGCACGCATGTTGTCGAGCTTCTTGCCTTTGGTTGGGTTGACGCCCATGTCGTTGTCACGGCTGTTCAGACCAACGATCTGGCCGTTGTAGATCTCTTGACCGTGTTCAACGAACAGCTTGCCACGCGCCTGGAGGGTTTCCAGGGAGTAGGTCAGCGCCTTGCCGGTTTCTACCGATACCAGAACACCGTTCTGACGGCCGGACATGTCGCCGGACTTCATGGTGTCGTAGCGATCGAAGATCGAGGTCAGGATGCCAGCACCGTTGGTCAGGGTCAGGAACTGGTTACGGAAACCGATCAGACCACGAGCAGGGATGTTGTATTCCAGACGTACACGGCCTTTGCCATCCGGCACCATGTTGGTCAGGTCGCCCTTACGCAGGCCCATCTCTTCCATGACCTTGCCCTGGGATTCTTCAGGGGTGTCGATGGTGACGTTTTCGAACGGTTCCTGCTTCACGCCGTCAACAGTACGGATGATCACTTCCGGACGACCAACACCCATTTCGAAGCCTTCGCGACGCATGGTTTCGATCAGTACCGAGAGGTGCAGCTCACCACGGCCGGAGACCTTGAACTTGTCAGCCGAGTCGCCTTCTTCAACGCGCAGAGCAACGTTGTACAGCAGCTCCTTGTCCAGACGCTCCTTGATGTTACGGGAGGTCACGAACTTGCCTTCTTTACCGCAGAACGGCGAGTCGTTTACCTGGAAGGTCATGGAAACGGTTGGCTCGTCAACGGTCAGAGGCTTCATCGCCTCAACGTTGTCCGGCTGGCACAGGGTGTCGGAGATGAACAGCGAGTCCATGCCGCTTACGCATACGATGTCGCCAGCGAAAGCTTCTTCAACGTCGATACGGTGCAGACCGTGGTGACCCATCAGCTTCAGGATACGACCGTTACGCTTCTTGCCGTCGGCGCCGATAGCCACAACCGGGGTGTTCGGCTTGACGCTACCACGAGCGATACGGCCAACGCCGATAACACCCAGGAAGCTGTTGTAGTCCAGTGCCGAGATTTGCATCTGGAACGGGCCGTCACGGTCAACTTTCGGCGCGGGTACGTTGTCGACGATCGACTGGTACAGCGGGGTCATGTCTTCAGCCATGTCGGTGTGGTCAAGACCAGCAATACCGTTCAGGGCCGAGGCGTAGATGACCTGGAAGTCCAGCTGTTCTTCGGTGGCACCCAGGTTGTCGAACAGGTCGAAGATCTGGTCCAGAACCCAGTCCGGACGCGCGCCTGGACGGTCAACCTTGTTGATGCACACGATCGGACGCAGGCCGGCTTCGAAAGCCTTCTTGGTCACGAAACGGGTTTGCGGCATAGGGCCGTCTTGAGCGTCAACCAGCAGCAGAACGGAGTCAACCATCGACATTACGCGTTCTACTTCGCCGCCGAAGTCGGCGTGGCCCGGGGTATCCACGATGTTGATGTGGTAGCCGTTCCAGTTGATGGCGGTGTTTTTTGCCAGGATGGTAATACCGCGCTCTTTTTCCTGGTCGTTGGAGTCCATCACGCGCTCGTCGTTGAGCTCGTTGCGCTCCAGGGTGCCGGATTGACGCAGGAGTTTGTCTACCAGGGTGGTTTTACCATGGTCAACGTGAGCAATGATGGCGATGTTACGTAGATTTTCGATCACTTGTGTATCTCGATCAGAGGATTCGGTGTGCTGACAGGTCGTGGCAGCGATTAACAGTAGAGTCAGGCCTTGCCGTTACAGCTTGACGGCAGAGTCGGGGGGCCGGTGACGCAGGCCACAGGCAAACAGCCCCGGGCTCTTAGCTCGGTCGATAAACGCGCACATTGGCATGCCCCTCACTGAGCAAATGGTGGGCATGCAGGCGACTCATCACGCCTTTGTCGCAATACAACAGGTACTGACGGCTGTTATCCAGTTCCTTGAAACGCGCGTTCAGTGCGTAGAACGGCAGCGTTTGCACGTCGATGCCGGCGATTTCCAGCGGCTCATCCTCAGCGGCATCCGGGTGACGGATGTCGATGACGATCTGGCCGGCCAGGGCTTCGCTGACTTCTTCGATTTTTACATCCTGGCCCAACTCGTCGATCACCCGATCGATTGGGACCAGCTTGGCGTTCTCGAGCGCACGCTCCAGAATCGCCATGTCGAATTCTTTCTCTTCATGCTCCACGCGGTGACGCTTGGCGTGGGTCTTGGGGTTCACCGAGATGACCCCACAGTACTCGGGCATGTGCTTGGCAAAGTCGGCGGTGCCGATTTGCTCTGCCAGGTCGATGATGTCCTGCTTGTGGCTGGCGATCAGCGGGCGCAACACCAGCTTCTCGGTGACGCAGTCGATGATCGACAGGTTTGGCAGCGTCTGGCTGGACACCTGGGAAATCGCCTCGCCGGTCACCAGCGCGTCGATCTGCAATTGATCGGCGATTCGGGACGCGGCGCGCAACATCATACGCTTCAATACCACGCCCATATGACTGTTATCGACTTTGCCGAGAATTTCGCCCAGCACTTCCTCGAACGGCACGCTTACAAATAGCACGCGCTGGGAGCTGCCGTACTTCTTCCAGATAAAGTGCGCAACTTCCATCACGCCCAATTCATGGGCACGCCCGCCCAGGTTAAAGAAGCAGAAGTGGCTCATCAGGCCGCGGCGCATGATCTGGTAGGCCGCCACCGTGGAATCGAAACCGCCGGACATCAATACCAGGGTCTGTTCCAGGGCGCCCAGCGGGTAGCCGCCGATGCTGTTGTGCTGGCTGTGGATCACAAACAACCGTTGGTCGCGAATTTCCATGCGCACTTCAATTTGCGGCGCTTTAAGGGAAATTCCAGCGGCGCCGCACTCGCGACGCAGCTTGCTGCCGACGTATTTCTCGACATCCATGGAGCTGAAGGTGTGCTTGCCGGCACGCTTGCAGCGCACCGAAAAAATCTTCCCTTCAAGTGCACTGCCGTAGTGCTGCTTGCACTTTTCGGTGATGTCGTCGAAGTCGCCCAGCGGGTACTCATCCACCTGCAGGAAATGCGCGATGCCCGGCATGCAGCTCAGGCGCTCGGTCATGTCCTTCAAGGCTTTGGCGTCGGTAATGCGGGTTTCCAGCTCGAGGTTGTCCCAAACACCGTTCACCACCACAGCCGGGTCCAGGTCACGGAGCACGGCACGGATGTTCTTGGCCAACTGACGGATGAAACGCGTCCGTACCGGTCGGCTTTTGATGGTGATCTCGGGGAAGACTTTAACGATTAATTTCATGGAAACAGCGCGCGCCGGGCCTGCTGAAAAAGGGGGGCGCGGATTATAGCGGAAATCGCTCAAGGTTTAACCAGTTAATATGCATCGAACGTGCAACGCACCAAAACGGGTCATTTACACAAATAAACGCTACATTGCAGTGCGCTATTTCTCGCGCTTTGGCCTATTGCACCGCTATAGGGGCCATTTTGAGGCAAAAAGACCATGTTGGCGCACTGGCATGTAATTTGCTCTCTTGTGAGGCAGGTTGCCTTGGCGGAGTATCCGCGCCGGCATCACCCACATTCTAAGGGCTAACTCCACTACCCAAGCCCGAAGCCACCCGGAGGACACCATGTCGAAGTCGGTTCAACTCATCAAAGATCATGACGTTAAATGGATTGATCTGCGCTTCACGGACACAAAAGGCACTCAGCACCACGTGACCATGCCGGCTCGCGACGCGCTGGATGATGCTTTCTTCGAAGAAGGCAAAATGTTCGACGGCTCCTCCATCGCCGGCTGGAAAGGCATTGAAGCTTCCGACATGATCCTGATGCCGGACGACAGCACTGCCGTGCTGGACCCGTTCACCGAAGAGCCGACCCTGATCCTGGTCTGCGACGTGATCGAGCCGTCGACCATGCAAGGCTACGACCGCGACCCACGTGCGATCGCCAAGCGTGCCGAGGAATACCTGAAGTCCACCGGTATTGGTGACACTGTATTCGTGGGCCCGGAGCCAGAGTTCTTCATCTTCGACCAAGTGAAGTTCAAGTCCGACATCTCCGGCTCCATGTTCAAGATCTACTCCGAACAAGGTTCGTGGATGTCCGACCAGGACGTGGAAGGCGGCAACCATGGCCACCGTCCAGGCATCAAAGGCGGCTACTTCCCGGTTCCACCGTTCGACCACGACCACGAAATCCGTACCTCCATGTGCAACGCCATGGAAGACATGGGCCTGGTCATCGAAGTGCATCACCACGAAGTGGCGACTGCCGGCCAGAACGAAATCGGTGTGAAGTTCAACACCCTGGTGGCCAAGGCTGACGAAGTTCAGACCCTGAAGTACTGCGTACACAACACTGCCGTCGCTTACGGCCGTACCGCTACCTTCATGCCCAAGCCTCTGTACGGCGATAACGGTTCGGGTATGCACGTTCACCTGTCCATCGCCAAAGAAGGCAAGAACACCTTCGCAGGTGAAGGTTATGCCGGCCTGTCCGACACCGCCCTGTACTTCATCGGCGGCATCATCAAGCACGGTAAGGCCCTGAACGGCTTCACCAACCCGTCGACCAACTCCTACAAGCGTCTGGTCCCAGGTTTCGAAGCGCCGGTAATGCTGGCCTACTCGGCGCGTAACCGCTCTGCCTCGATCCGTATTCCTTACGTGTCCAGCCCGCGCGCTCGCCGTATCGAAGCTCGCTTCCCGGACCCGGCTGCCAACCCATACCTGGCCTTCGCTGCACTGGTCATGGCCGGCCTGGACGGTATCCAGAACAAGATCCACCCTGGCGACGCCGCCGACAAGAACTTGTACGACCTGCCGCCTGAAGAGGCCAAAGAGATCCCACAAGTGTGCGGCAGCCTGAAAGAAGCCCTGGAAGAGCTGGACAAGGGCCGTGCGTTCCTGACCAAAGGCGGCGTGTTCAGCGACGACTTCATCGACGCTTACATCGCCCTGAAAAGCGAAGAAGAAATCAAGGTGCGCACCTTCGTACACCCACTGGAATACGAGCTGTACTACAGCTGCTGATCCGGTAGCGCTGCTTCTTAAGAGCGGCGTGACGAAAAAGACCTCCCCCGGGAGGTCTTTTTTTTGCCTGGGCGTTATGCAGCTTCAAATCTGCAAACCCAATCAAAAAGGTGGGAGGGGGCTTGCTCCCGATGGCAGAGTGTCAGGCAATATGTGTGTTACTGACACACCGCCATCGGGAGCAAGCCCCCTCCCACAAGGAGATCTGCGTTGAAACATAAATTCGTGTTCGCCCTGCTGTTCGTCAGCGCCGGTGTTTACGCCGCCCCACCTACCTTGGAGCCACTGCTCAACAGCATCGCCGAACGCCTGGAGATTGCCGATCAGGTGGCCTTGAGCAAATGGGACAGCCACAAGCCCGTCGAAGACAAAAAACGCGAGCAGGAAGTGATCGCCAGCGTCGTCGCCCAAGCCCCGAGCTACAAGCTTGACCCTGCCGCCGCCGAGCAGTTTTTCTCGGCACAGATCGAGGCGAACAAACTGGTGCAATACACCCACCTGTCCGACTGGCAGTTCCAGGGCAAGGCCCCCGACGATCCGCGCCCGGATTTGGTCAAGCAGATCCGCCCGCAACTGGACGAGTTGCAAAAACGCCTGCTGCAACAACTGGCCGACTTCACCCCGCACCGTGCCGATCCACAGTGCCCCCAATGGCTGGCCACCGCCGTGCATGAGCCTTTGAACGATCCGCTGCGCCAACTGGCAATGATCCGCGCCACCGCCGAACTCTGCATCTACAAAGGTTAATGACTGCAAACCCGGTAAAAATGTGGGAGCAAGCCCCTTCCCACATTTGGACTGTATGCATTCAGGGCCATCTCTGGCAGCTTCCTGAACAACCTTCACAAAACCGCACTATATTGGTGCGATAGGTTGCACCCTTACTCCAGCCACAGCCCATTTTGGTTCGAATCTTCCCGACAAAGCTGGCAGAACGCCACAGTTTCGCGCCACAAACCCCTATTTCAGGGCTTTAACGCTTCTTTTCGGAGCCTTGGTTTGGTTTTTGCATTTTCCTTGTATCAGCGTGTGCCTCAAGCCTGCGCCTTGCTCCAAAAGAGGTCCCGATGACCATCAGCGATGCACTGCACCGTTTGTTACTCGACAACCTGACCACCGCGACCATCCTGCTCAATGCCGACCTGCGCCTTGAGTACATGAACCCGGCGGCGGAGATGCTCCTGGCCATCAGCGGCCAGCGCAGCCATGGGCAGTTCATCAGCGAGCTGTTCACCGAGTCGGCCGAAGCCTTGAGCTCGTTGCGCCAGGCCGTGGAGCAGGCACATCCGTTCACCAAGCGCGAAGCGATGCTCACCGCCCTCACCGGCCAGACCCTGACGGTCGATTACGCCGTAACCCCCATTCTGAGCAATGGCGCCACGCTGCTATTGCTCGAAGTACACCCCCGCGACCGCCTGCTGCGCATCACCAAGGAAGAGGCGCAGCTGTCCAAGCAGGAAACCAGCAAGATGCTGGTGCGCGGCCTGGCTCACGAGATCAAGAACCCGCTCGGCGGGATTCGCGGCGCCGCGCAGCTGCTGGCCCGCGAGCTGCCCGAGGAGCATCTCAAGGACTACACCAACGTCATCATCGAAGAAGCCGACCGCCTGCGTAACCTGGTGGACCGGATGCTCGGCTCCAACAAGTTGCCGTCATTGGCGATGACCAACGTGCATGAGGTGCTGGAGCGCGTCTGCCAACTGGTCGAGGCCGAAAGCCAGGGCTGTATCACCCTGGTACGCGACTATGACCCAAGCATTCCCGATGTATTGATCGACCGCGAGCAGATGATCCAGGCGGTGCTCAATATCGTGCGCAACGCCATGCAGGCCATCAGCAGCCAGAACGAGCTGCGCCTGGGCCGCATCAGCCTGCGTACCCGCGCCCTGCGCCAGTTCACCATCGGCCATGTACGCCATCGCCTGGTAACCAAGGTCGAGATCATCGACAACGGCCCCGGCATTCCCGCCGAACTGCAGGAAACCATCTTCTTCCCCATGGTCAGTGGCCGCCCGGACGGTACCGGGCTGGGCCTGGCCATTACCCAGAACATCATCAGCCAGCACCAGGGCCTGATCGAATGTGAGAGCCATCCCGGCCACACCACGTTCTCGATCTTCCTGCCATTGGAACAAGGAGCCCCCACGACATGAGCCGTAGTGAAACTGTCTGGATCGTCGATGACGACCGTTCTATCCGTTGGGTCCTGGAAAAAGCCTTGCAACAGGAAGGCATGACCACCCAGAGCTTCGACAGCGCCGACGGAGTGATGAGCCGCCTGGCACGCCAGCAGCCGGACGTGATCATCTCCGACATTCGTATGCCCGGCGCAAGCGGCCTGGACTTGCTGGCGCGCATCCGCGAGCAGCACCCGCGCTTGCCGGTGATCATCATGACTGCGCACTCGGACCTGGACAGCGCTGTCGCGTCCTACCAGGGCGGCGCCTTTGAATACCTGCCCAAGCCATTCGACGTGGATGAGGCGGTGGCGCTGGTCAAGCGCGCCAACCAGCACGCCCAGGAACAACAGAACCAGGAAGCCCCGCCAACCCTGACCCGTACCCCGGAAATCATCGGTGAAGCGCCGGCGATGCAGGAAGTGTTTCGCGCCATCGGGCGCTTGAGCCACTCCAACATCACTGTGCTGATCAATGGCGAGTCGGGCACCGGTAAAGAGCTGGTGGCCCATGCTCTGCACCGCCACAGCCCGCGTGCGGCCTCGCCGTTTATCGCGCTGAACATGGCGGCGATCCCCAAGGACCTGATGGAGTCCGAGCTGTTCGGCCATGAGAAAGGCGCGTTTACCGGCGCGGCCAACCTGCGGCGCGGGCGCTTTGAACAGGCCGACGGCGGCACGCTGTTTCTCGATGAGATCGGCGACATGCCGGCCGATACCCAGACCCGCTTGCTACGGGTGTTGGCGGACGGTGAGTTCTATCGTGTCGGCGGGCACACACCGGTCAAGGTCGATGTGCGCATCATTGCGGCCACCCACCAGAACCTCGAAACCCTGGTACACGCGGGCAAGTTCCGTGAGGACTTGTTCCACCGCCTCAATGTGATCCGTATCCATATCCCACGCATGTCGGACCGCCGCGAAGACATTCCCACCCTCGCCCGCCACTTCCTCAGCCGCGCCGCCCTGGAGCTGGCCGTAGAGCCGAAGCTGCTGAAAAGCGAGACCGAGGAATACCTCAAGAACCTGCCGTGGCCCGGCAACGTGCGCCAGCTGGAGAACACGTGCCGCTGGATCACCGTAATGGCCTCCGGGCGTGAAGTGCATATCAGCGACCTGCCGCCTGAGCTGCTGAGCCTGCCGCAGGATTCGGCACCGGTAACCAACTGGGAACAAGCGCTGCGCCAATGGGCCGACCAGGCGTTGGCGCGCGGCCAGTCGAACCTGCTGGACAGCGCCGTGCCGGCATTCGAGCGGATCATGATTGAGACCGCGTTGAAGCATACCGCCGGCCGCCGTCGCGATGCGGCCGTGCTACTGGGTTGGGGGCGCAATACCCTGACGCGCAAGATCAAGGAGTTGGGGATGAAGGTGGATGGTGGGGATGATGATGAGGGTGATGAGGCCTGATCACACATCCCAGTTCCACTGAAAGTCTAATGTGGGAGGGGGCTTGCTCCCGATAGCAGTAGTTCAGTCACCACATCTGTGTCTGACCCACCGCTATCGGGAGCAAGCCCCCTCCCACATTTGGATCTCTGCAATTCCACGACTGTGCACCGCTTCAATGCACCATGAACCGGCATCGGGCACGGGCTGGATACGTGGAAGACCGTTATCGCGGGACAACTCTCGCAAGCTGAAACCACCAAAGCCCCGGATTACGGGGCTTTGCGCTTTTTGGAAAAATTTTATGGGTGAAATTGCAAACTCTGGCACGCGCCCTGCAATAACCCTCGTACAACCCAGTTTCGGGGACCTTGGTACAGGCAGGCCGAGAATCCCCTCTTTAACACCGAAGCCTTAGGCTTCACCCCGTTTTGGGAGCCCTGGTACAGGCAGGCCGGGAACTCCCTCTTTTATTGCTCCTGGAGATGGACCTCCAGCCGCCAGCGGTCATCGACCTGCTCGCCTTTCCACTCCCCACGCAACGGTCGCGCCGCCACCAGGTTCAGCAGCAAACCGCCATCGGTCTTGCGCACACGCCAGTTCACGTCCTTGTCATTGACCTTGAGCTGCCCGCTGGCCGCCTTGCCCTGGGCGTCAAACAGCAGCGCCACGGTGCCGTCGATATGCTCACCGTGCAGCTTGGGCTCACGGTTGAACCACACCGCTACACCGTCGACAGCAGGCACCACCTCCAGTAACTGGACTGGGGCTGGCGTGGTCAGGCGACCGATCATCAAACCCACCATCAAGCCGACAATCGCCAACGAGCCCAAAACCCTCGGCAATAGCTTCGGCCTCGGGTCTTCTTCAGGGGTAGAATGCAGCGCATCTTTGCCTTCGGAGCCGTGCATGTTTCACGTCATCCTTTTTCAACCAGAAATTCCGCCGAATACCGGCAACGTTATCAGGCTGTGCGCCAACAGTGGCTGCCACCTGCATTTGATCGAGCCGTTGGGCTTCGACATGGACGACAAGCGCCTGCGCCGCGCCGGGCTGGACTACCACGAGTACGCCACCCTCAAGCGCCATGCAGACCTGGCCAGTTGCCTGGAAAGCCTGGGCCATCCGCGCCTGTTCGCATTCACCACCAAGGGTTCGCGACCATTTCACGATGCCAGCTTTGCCGAGGGCGATGCCTTCCTGTTCGGCCCGGAAAGCCGTGGCCTGCCGGCCGAGGTGCTCGACGCCCTGCCCGATGGCCATCGCCTGCGTTTGCCGATGCGTGAGGGCTGCCGCAGCCTGAACCTGTCCAACACCGTAGCCGTCGCCGTCTACGAAGGCTGGCGCCAACTCGGTTTCAAGTAGCACGCAAAACAAATGTGGGAGGGGGCTTGCTCCCGATGGCGGAGTGTCAGTCGACATCTAAGTGACTGTTCCACCGCTATCGGGAGCAAGCCCCCTCCCACATTGAGTGCTGCGTCGGGTTCGAGATTACTGAACCGTCGGCGCGCCTTCCTGTTGCATGCGCTGCAGCTCTTGGGCGTACAGGGCATCGAAGTTCACCGGAGCCAGCATCAGCGCCGGGAACGAGCCACGGGTAACCAGGCTGTCCAGGGTCTCACGGGCATACGGGAACAGGATGTTCGGGCAGAACGCGCCCAGGGTATGGCTCATGGACGCTTCGTCCAGGCCCTGGATCAGGAAGATACCGGCCTGTTGCACTTCAGCGATGAAGGCCACTTCTTCGCCGTTCTTGACGGTGACCGACAGAGTCAGCACCACTTCGTGGAAGTCGCCTTCCAGGGCTTTCTGACGGGTGTTCAAGTCCAAGGCAACGCTTGGGGTCCATTCCTGACGGAAGATCGCCGGGCTTTTCGGCGCTTCGAACGACAGGTCACGCACGTAGATACGCTGCAGCGAAAACTGTGGGCCTTGGTCTTGCGCTGCTTCGGTGTTCTGTTGATCAGTCATCGCAGATCCTTCTTTATCTTGGGGTTCTTAAGGGGTTAGCAGTCAGACGGACAGCAGCGCATCAAGTTTACCGGCGCGCTCCAGGGCGAACAGGTCATCGCAACCACCGATGTGCTTGGCGCCGATCCAGATCTGCGGGACCGACGTGCGGCCGGCCTTCTGGGCCATTTCGGCACGCACCTGGGGCTTGCCATCGACCTTGATCTCTTCGAAGGCAACACCCTTTTTCTCAAGCAGGGCCTTGGCCCGCATGCAGTAAGGGCACCAATCGCTGGAATACACGACAACCTTATTCATGTCACTTCACCAACGGCAGGTTATCGCCACGCCAGCTGCTGATACCACCCGACAGCTTGGCGGCGGTGAAGCCGGTCTTGAGCATCTCGCGGGCGTGGGTGCCGGAGTGCTGGCCTTGGGCGTCGACCAGAATGATGGTCTTGGCCTTGTATTTTTCCAGCTCGGCCAAGCGTGCGATCAGCTTGTCCTGGGGAATGTTCAGGGCGCCAACGATATGGCCGGCGGCATAATCCTTGGCCGGGCGAATATCGACGACAACGGCCTCATCCTTGTTGACCAGCGCGGTCAGCTCCGACGTGCTCAGGCTGCGACCACCGCGGCTCAGTTCATGTGCGATCAGCAACGCCAGCAGGATGACGAAGGCACCCACGAGCAGGTAGTGGGCAGTGGCAAATGCAATCAGGTGATCAACCATCAAGGAGGTTCCAGGGCGTTAAAATGGCGGTAAGTATACACAGCCGCCAAGGAGGGCCAACCCCCGTAAAGCGGTGACGCGCTCGGAACTTCGCTTTAAACTGCCACTCCCTTTTCCATTGTCTTCCTTTATTACCGCCGCGAGAGGATCTATGACTACCACGCCTAAACCTTTGGTCCTGATAATTCTCGATGGCTTCGGACACAGTGAAAGCCACCACGACAACGCCGTGTACTCGGCCAACAAGCCCGTGCTGGACCGCCTGAGCGCTACCGTCCCCAACGGATTGATCTCCGGTTCCGGCATGGACGTGGGCCTGCCGGACGGCCAGATGGGCAACTCGGAAGTCGGCCACATGAACCTCGGCGCCGGACGAGTGGTATACCAGGACTTCACCCGCGTCACCAAAGCGATCCGCGATGGCGAGTTTTTCGAGAACCCGACCATCTGCGCCGCGGTGGATAAAGCCGTGGCCGCCGGCAAGGCCGTGCATTTCATGGGTCTGCTGTCGGACGGCGGCGTACACAGCCATCAGGATCATCTGGTGGCAATGGCCGAACTGGCCTTCAAGCGCGGCGCCGACAAGATCTACCTGCACGCCTTCCTCGACGGTCGCGACACCCCGCCGAAAAGCGCGCAATCGTCCATCGAACTGCTCGACACCACCTTCGCCGCCCTCGGCAAGGGCCGCATCGCCAGCCTGGTGGGCCGTTACTTCGCCATGGACCGCGACAACCGCTGGGACCGCGTGTCCCAGGCCTACAACCTGATCGTCGACGGCCAGGCCGAATTCAATGCCGCCACGGCCCAGGAAGGCCTGGAAGCGGCCTACGCCCGTGGCGAAAGCGACGAGTTCGTCAAGGCCACTACCATCGGCGAGCCGGTGAAGGTCGAAGACGGCGACGCCGTAGTATTCATGAACTTCCGCGCCGACCGTGCCCGCGAGCTGAGCCATGTGTTCGTCGATGAAGGTTTCAAGGACTTCGAGCGCGCACGCCAGCCGAAAGTCGAGTTCGTCATGCTCACCCAGTACGCCGCCAACATCCCGGCCCCGTCGGCGTTCGCCCCGGGCAGCCTGGAAAACGTGCTGGGTGATTACCTGGCGAAAAACGGCAAGACCCAGCTGCGCATCGCCGAGACCGAGAAGTACGCCCACGTGACGTTCTTCTTCTCCGGTGGCCGTGAAGAACCGTTCCCGGGCGAAGAGCGCATCCTGATCCCGTCACCAAAAGTCGCCACCTACGACCTGCAGCCGGAAATGAGTGCGCCGGAAGTGACCGACAAAATCGTCGATGCCATCGACAACCAGCGTTACGACGTGATCGTGGTCAACTACGCCAACGGCGACATGGTCGGCCATAGCGGTAACCTGGAAGCGGCGGTCAAGGCCGTTGAATGCCTGGACCTGTGCGTTGGCCGCATTGTCGACGCCCTGGAAAAAGTCGGCGGCGAAGCGCTGATCACCGCAGACCATGGCAACTGCGAGCAGATGTCCGACGAATCCACCGGCCAGGCACACACCGCCCACACCACCGAGCCGGTGCCGTTCATCTATGTCGGCAAACGTGACCTGAAAGTGCGTGAAGGTGGCGTGCTGGCGGATGTGGCGCCGACCATGCTGATGCTGATGGGGCTGGAGAAGCCTGAAGAGATGACTGGGACCTCGATCCTGGTCTGATCCAAAGTACGCCACAAAACAGTGTGGGAGCGGGCTTGCCCGCGATAGCGGCTAATCAGTCGACATCTATGTCGCTGACCCACCGCAATCGCGGGCAAGCCCGCTCCCACATTGGTTTTGTGGTGTTTGATAGATGTCTTTTTGCCATACCACCGCCACTCGGCACCTATCTTGCCGTAACTCCCCAATTGGGCGTTTTTTTTGCAGCGCTTGGCGGGCATACTAGGCCGTCCTTTTCCCCTGGTGTCGCCCGCCTCTATGCTTCGCGCCTTGATAACCCTTGCTCTTGTCTGCCTGCTCCAACCGGCGTTTGCCGATGAGCGCGCACAAACCCAACAACAGTTGGACGCTACGCGTCAGGACATTACCGAGCTGAAAAAGCTGCTCGGCAAGCTCCAGGAAGAAAAATCCGGGGTGCAAAAAGACCTGCGCGGCACCGAAACCGAAATGGGCAAGCTTGAGAAGCAGGTCCAGGAGCTGCAAAAAGAACTAAAGAAGAGCGAGTCGGAACTGGAGCGACTCGACGCTGAGAAAAAAAAACTCCAGAGCGCACGCGTTGAACAGCAACGCCTGATCGCGATCCAGGCCCGTGCCGCCTACCAGAGCGGTCGCCAGGAATACCTCAAGCTGCTGCTCAACCAGCAGAACCCGGAAAAATTCGCCCGCACCCTCACCTATTACGATTACCTGAGCCAGGCGCGCCTGGCGCAATTGAAGGGTTTCAATGAAACCCTGCGCCAATTGGCCAATGTCGAGCAGGAAATTGCCGACCAGCAATCGCAACTGCTCGACCAGAAAAGCGCCCTCGACGTTCAGCGCGACCAGTTGGACAAGGTGCGCAAGGAGCGCCAGCAGGCCCTGGCCAAGCTCAACAGCGATGTAAAGGCCCGCGACGCCAAGCTCCAGGCCCGCGAGCAGGACCAGGCCGACCTGGCCAAAGTGCTCAAGACCATCGAAGAAACCCTGGCCCGCCAGGCACGCGAGGCCGAAGAAGCGCGGCAAAAAGCGCTGATCGCCCAGCAGGAAGCGGAAAAAAAGCGCCAGCGTGAGGCCGAACTGGCTGCCACCAGCGACGCGCCAGCACCGCGCAAACCCGCGCGCGCCAGCCCCGGCCCGCTGGTTTCCAGCAGCGGCGAGTCATTCGGCGGCCCTTTTGCTTCAGCGCGGGGCAAACTTCCATGGCCGGTTGATGGTCGACTATTGGCACGCTTTGGGGAAACCCGTGGCGATGACACCCGCGCCAAGTGGGATGGGGTGATGATCAGCGCCTCAGCCGGCAGCCAGGTCCATGCCGTTCACGGTGGGCGCGTGGTGTTTGCCGATTGGCTGCGGGGCGCCGGTTTACTGGTGATTCTCGACCATGGAAATGGCTATTTGAGCCTTTACGGCCACAATCAGACATTACTCAAGTCGGCAGGTGATGTTGTAAAAGCCGGTGAATCCATCTCCACTGTCGGTAACAGTGGCGGCCAGGACACACCGGCGCTGTACTTCGCTATTCGTCAGCAGGGTCGCCCGAGCGATCCCGCACAATGGTGCCGTTCCCAAGGATAGGGCCGCATCTACATTAGGAGTTCGTTCGACATGCTGCATTTGTCCCGCCTCACTTCGCTGGCCCTGACGATCGCCCTGGTGATCGGCGCGCCTCTGGCTTTTGCCGACCAGGCTGCACCCGCTGCAATGGCCGCGACCACCAAGGCGCCGTTGCCACTGGATGAGCTGCGCACCTTTGCCGAGGTCATGGACCGGATCAAGGCAGCGTATGTCGAACCCGTAGACGACAAGGCCCTGCTGGAAAATGCCATCAAGGGCATGCTCAGCAACCTCGACCCGCACTCCGCCTATCTGGGCCCTGAAGATTTCGCCGAGCTGCAGGAAAGCACCAGCGGCGAGTTCGGTGGCCTGGGCATCGAAGTGGGCTCCGAAGACGGCCAGATCAAAGTGGTCTCGCCCATCGACGACACCCCTGCGTCCAAGGCCGGTATCCAGGCCGGCGACCTGATCGTGAAGATCAACGGCCAGCCGACCCGTGGCCAGAGCATGACCGAGGCCGTCGACAAGATGCGCGGCAAGCTCGGCCAGAAAATCACCCTGACCCTGGTACGCGACGGCGGCAACCCGTTTGACGTGACCCTGGCCCGCGCGACCATCACGGTCAAGAGCGTGAAGAGCCAGTTGCTGGAGTCGGGTTACGGCTACATCCGTATCACCCAGTTCCAGGTCAAGACCGGCGACGAAGTGGCCAAGGCCCTGGCCAAGCTGCGCAAAGACAATGGCAAGAAACTCAACGGCATCGTGCTCGACCTGCGCAACAACCCCGGCGGCGTATTGCAGTCGGCAGTTGAGGTGGTCGACCACTTTGTCACCAAGGGCCTGATCGTTTATACCAAAGGCCGTATCGCCAATTCCGAACTGCGCTTCTCGGCCACCGGCAACGACCTGAGCGAAAACGTGCCACTGGCGGTGCTGATCAACGGCGGCAGTGCCTCAGCGTCGGAAATCGTCGCCGGCGCGCTGCAAGACCTCAAGCGCGGCGTGCTGATGGGCACCACCAGTTTTGGCAAAGGTTCGGTGCAGACGGTGTTGCCGTTGAACAACGAACGCGCATTGAAAATCACCACAGCGCTGTATTACACACCGAACGGCCGCTCGATCCAGGCCCAAGGCATCGTGCCGGACATCGAAGTGCGCAGGGCCAAGATCACCAACGAGATCGACGGCGAGTACTACAAGGAGGCCGACCTGCAGGGTCACCTGGGCAATGGCAACGGCGGCGCCGACCAGCCTACCGGCAGTGGCGCCAAGGCCAAGCCGATGCCGCAGGACGATGACTACCAACTGGCCCAGGCACT
Source organism: Pseudomonas sp. W2Jun17 (assembly GCF_023127795.1). Classification (NCBI taxonomy): domain Bacteria; kingdom Pseudomonadati; phylum Pseudomonadota; class Gammaproteobacteria; order Pseudomonadales; family Pseudomonadaceae; genus Pseudomonas; species Pseudomonas sp. W2Jun17. The sequence continues at coordinate 361,410 of NZ_SPKO01000025.1, forward strand.
GAGCCTGCTCAAGGGCCTGAGCATCACGCGCAGCCGTTGATCATGCGTTTTGCCCTGATCATCGCTGTGCTGTGCAGCCTGGCAGGGGTCGCTCACGCGGCCCCTGCCGGCGAACCCCACAAAGCCTACCTGACTCTCATCATCGACGACCTGGGGCAAAACCTGCCGCGCGATCGCCGTGTACTTGCGCTGCCCGGCCCGGTGACCACCGCGATCATGCCCGACACGCCCCATGCCGCCGAATTCGCCCGCGAGGCGCACAAGGCCGGCAAGATCGTGATCCTGCACATGCCCATGGACCCGGCCACCGGCCCCTTCGCCTGGCACCCCGAGCTACCGGTGGAAGAACTCGGCAAGCGCCTGGACGCCGCGTTCCAGGCTGTGCCCTATACCGCCGGCATCAACAACCACATGGGCAGCCGCATGACCGCGCAGCCGCAGGCGATGGCGTGGTTGATGGCCGAGCTACAACGGCGCCACAAGTTCTTCGTGGACAGCCGCACCAGCGCGCAGACCGTCGCAGCCGCCGAGGCGCAGAAAATCGGCTTGGCGCATGTTTCGCGGGATGTGTTCCTCGATGACGAACGCACCGAGGCAGCAATTACCACCCAACTGCAAACCGCAATCAAGCTGGCGCATAAGCAGGGTTCGGCGGTGATGATCGGGCACCCTTACCCACAGACCCTGGCGGTGCTGGAGCGCGAGCTGCCCAAGCTCAAGGCCCAGGGTATCGACTGGATCGATATCAAGCTGATGATCAGCGTGCGCAGTAATCGGGCCATGAGTGCCCACGGCAAAAACGGCATTTACCGCTAAATGAAGGCAGCGAAGATCCAATGTGGGAGGGGGCTTGCCCCCGATGGCGGTGTGTCAGCTGAAAATGTATTGGCTGATCTACTGCTATCGGGGCAAGCCCCCTCCCACATTTTGACCGCGTTTATTCTGCGCAACTGCCAACTTCAGAGGTAACGCGCCATGATTTCGTCTACACGACCGCTCTTGCGCAACTCATCCAGCGCCGCCTGGAGCTTGGCGACCACCTCATCAGGCACTTCCCTGTTCAACGCCAAATAAAGCTGCGCACTGTTGAACCGCAACACCGTCTTGAGCCCGCTCACACCAACCTGGCGCGCCAGGTAACGCCCGGCGGGATCGCCGGTGGCCCACAGGTCGATCTGGCCGTCCATGAGCTTTTGCGCATTGTCCTGATCGCGCAGAGCGACAACCGGGTTAAGCCCCTGTTTCCCCAAGGTTTCCGCAATCGCATCGCCCTTGTAAGCACCGATCTTGTAGCGGCGGGCGTGCTCAAGATCGTTGAACTGGATTGTGCTGTCGGCCTTGGCCAGTAATACCCAATCGTCCGGCCCGATGGGGCCGACCCATTTGAACAAGGCTTCACGGTCCGGCAGCCGCGCCATCACAAATACACCGTAACCAGGCTTTTCCAGGGCGAGTTTGTAGATTCGCTCCCAAGGAAAACGCAACGTAAGGTTGTAGGAAATGCCGGCGCGCTGGAAGGTTTCGCGCACAATGTCCACGGCGATGCCTTCGATGTTCTCGTCCTTGGCGAAGTTCTTGCCGTTTTTCGCCATGTTGTAGGGCGGGAAATTTTCCGTCAGCAGCACCAGGGAGGCGTCAGACGGCTCTTCGGCTTGGGCCGTACCAGCCATGAGCAGCGAGGTACTGGCAAGGGCGAGCAGCAGGTGTTTGAACATGAAGGCTACCGGAATCCATGGCAAGCGCAGAGAGTGCCGCGAGCCTGCCATGGTGTCCAGCAGCGTTTAGCGAACGACGATACCGCGCGCTGCCATGTAGGCCTTGGCCTCAGGTACGGTGTATTCACCAAAGTGGAAAATACTCGCCGCCAGCACTGCGCTGGCATGGCCTTCGATAACACCGTCGGCCAAATGCTGCAGGTTACCGACGCCACCGGAGGCGATCACCGGGATACCCAGTGCATCGCTGATAGCGCGGGTCACGCCCAGGTCGAAGCCGTTTTTCATGCCGTCCTGGTCCATGCTGGTCAGCAGGATTTCACCGGCGCCCAAGCCTTCCATCTTCATCGCCCACTCCACCGCGTCCAGCCCGGTAGGTTTGCGCCCGCCGTGGGTGAAGATCTCCCAGCGCGGGGTTTCGCCCGGGCCGGAGACCTTCTTGGCGTCGATGGCAACCACGATGCACTGCGAGCCAAAGTGTTGCGCGGCTTCACCAACGAACTCGGGGTTGAATACCGCGGCGGTGTTGATCGAGACCTTGTCCGCGCCGGCATTGAGCAGGTTGCGGATGTCTTGCACAGTGCGCACGCCACCGCCCACGGTCAGCGGAATAAACACCTGGCTGGCCATGCGCTCGACGGTATGCAATGTGGTGTCGCGGCCATCGACGCTGGCCGTGATGTCGAGAAAGGTAATCTCGTCGGCACCTTGCTCATCGTAGCGACGGGCGATTTCCACCGGGTCGCCGGCATCGCGGATATTCTCGAACTTGACGCCCTTGACCACGCGACCGTTGTCGACGTCCAGGCAAGGGATGATGCGTTTGGCCAGCGCCATGGTCAGTCCTCAGCCGTTGTAGGCATCGCAGTAAGCCTGGGCTTGCGCAACGTCCAGGGTGCCTTCGTAAATCGCACGGCCAGTGATGGCGCCGATGATGCCAGGCGCCTTGGCGTCCAGCAGCGACTTGATGTCACCCAGGTTGTGAATGCCGCCGGAAGCGATCACCGGAATCTTCGTGGCCGCTGCCAAGGCTGCGGTGAACGGCACATTGCAGCCCTGCATCATGCCGTCTTTGGCGATATCGGTATAAACAATGGCGGACACGCCGTCGGCTTCGAACTGCCTGGCCAGGTCGATCACCTGCACGGTGCTGATCTCAGCCCAGCCGTCGGTAGCAACGAAGCCGTCTTTGGCATCCAGGCCAACGATGACCTTGCCAGGAAACGCACGGCAGGCTTCGGCGACGAAGGCCGGGTCTTTCACGGCCTTGGTGCCGATGATCACGTAGCTCACGCCAGCTTTGACGTAATGCTCGATGGTTTCCAGGGAGCGAATGCCGCCGCCGATCTGGATCGGCAGGTTCGGGTAGCGCTTGGCAATCGCGGTGACCACCTCACCATTGACCGGCTGGCCTTCGAAGGCACCGTTCAAGTCCACCAGATGCAAACGACGGCAGCCACCTTCCACCCATTTGGCGGCCATGCTCACCGGGTCGTCGGAGAACACCGTGGAATCTTCCATGCGGCCCTGGCGCAGGCGTACACAAGCGCCGTCCTTGAGATCGATAGCGGGGATAATCAGCATCTGGCAAACCTTATTCGATATTCAGCAATGCTTGGGAAATCAGGGCTTCTCAAGCGACCACAAGTCGCTTTCGATGCTTTCGAACCTTTCCTTAAGGAGCGTCTGCGTGTCGAAAATCGCCCTGTTGTAATAGTGCGGTGCCACTTCGGTGGTGAACAGCTCAAGAATCTCGGCGACCTCGAACGAGCCCAGCTTGAGCTCGAAGCGGTCTTCCATGAAACGCTTGATCTTGTCGGTTGCCTCACGCTCCTGCTCGGGCGTGAGGTTCAAGATCGGCGGCTTCGGTTTCCTGGCCATTTACCAGCGACCATCCCACGCGGCGAAGTTCTGCAGCAATTGCAGGCCATGGGTATGGCTCTTTTCCGGGTGGAATTGCACGGCAAAACGCGAACCTTCGGCCAGCGCTGCGGCGAAGTCGACACCATAGTGCCCGCCACCCACCACCTGGCGCGGGTTACCGGCAGCGATGTAGTAGCTGTGCACGAAGTAGAAACGCGCCATGTCCGGGATTTCGTGCCACAGCGGGTGGTCGACGGTGCGGCGCACCTCGTTCCAGCCCATGTGCGGGACCTTCAAATGCTCACCGTCTTCATGCAAGTCTTTGCCGAAGAACTTCACCTGGCCGGGAAACATACCGATGCAATCGACGCCGCCGTTCTCCTCACTGCTGTCGAGCAAGGCTTGCATGCCGACGCAGATACCGAGGAATGGACGATCCTGGCTGACCTCGCGCACCAGGCTGTCAAAGCCCAGGCGGCGGATTTCGGCCATGCAATCACGAATCGCACCGACGCCTGGGAACACCACTCTGTCGGCTTCGCGAATCACGTTGGCATCGCTGGTGATCAGCACCTTGCCGGCGCCTACGTGCTCGAGGGCCTTGGCCACCGAGTGCAGGTTGCCCATGCCGTAGTCGATAACCGCGACCGTCTGCATTACAGGACGCCCTTGGTCGACGGCATTTGCCCGCCCATGCGCTCATCGACTTCCACAGCCATGCGCAATGCGCGGCCGAAAGCCTTGAACACGGTTTCGATCTGGTGGTGGGTGTTGGTGCCGCGCAGGTTGTCGATATGCAGGCTGACCAGTGCGTGGTTGACGAAGCCCTGGAAGAATTCCTGGAACAGGTCCACATCAAAGCCACGGCCCACGTTGGCGCGGGTGTAGGGCACGTGCATCTGCAGGCCTGGGCGGCCGGAGAAGTCGATCACCACACGCGACAGCGCTTCATCCAGCGGAACATAGGCATGACCGTAGCGACGGATGCCTTTCTTGTCGCCGATGGCCTTGGCAAATGCCTGGCCGAGGGTGATGCCCACGTCTTCCACCATGTGGTGGTCGTCGATGTGCAGGTCGCCCTTGCCGACGATATCCAGGTCGATCAGCCCATGACGGGCGATCTGGTCCAGCATGTGCTCAAGAAAAGGTACACCGATATCAAATCGGGCCTTTCCGGTGCCATCCAGGTTGATCGAGGCTTTGATCTGGGTTTCCAGAGTGTCGCGCTCGACAGACGCCTTACGTTCGGCCATCACCAGCTCCGCAAAATCATTGGGCGAAAAAGGCAGCCATTATAGGGGCGCGGGCGCCAAACAGAAACATCGAAGGGGATAAGACTGACGGCGTGTCGGGGTTAGACATGTGCGTACATGCATAACCAATGTGGGAGGGGGCTTGCTCCCGATAGCGGTAGATCAGTCAACAATGCACTGACTGATGCGCCGCCATCGGGAGCAAGCCCCCTCCCACAAGGGTTTTGCAGTGTTAGTGGAACAGTACTGCGGTTTTCTGCAGGGTCACCCACACACCCCACGCCAACGGAATACCCACCACCAGCCACGCGGCAATCGCCAACGGCTTGCTGGCGGCGGAGGCCTTCCACTCCAGCACGGTGGACGCATCGGCACCCTTGTCATGCCCGAGCGCCTGTTCGGCGGCCAGTTCGGCATCGGTCATGAAGTACTTGTCGGCCACCGGGCGTACCAGCAGGTTGCAGATGAAACCCAGCACCAGCAGACCGGCAAGGATGTACAAGGTGATGTCATACGCCGCGGCGCGTTCAACGCCGATGCTCAGCTGATATTCACGCAGGTAGTTCACCAGTACCGGCCCCAACACGCCCGCAGCAGCCCAGGCGGTCAACAGGCGACCGTGAATAGCACCGACCATCTGGGTACCGAACAAGTCGGCCAGGTAAGCCGGAACCGTCGCAAAACCACCGCCGTACATCGACAGGATGATGCAGAACGCCGCCACGAACAGCGCCACGTTGCCCAGATGCCCCAGGTTCGGGATCAGCGCGTACAGGGCAAAGCCCAGGGCGAAGAACACAAAGTAGGTATTCTTACGTCCCAGGTAGTCGGAGAACGACGCCCAGAAGAACCGGCCACCGATGTTGAACAGGCTCAACAGGCCGGTAAAACCAGCGGCAATGGCTGCAATGGAGGCAAGCTGACCGGCATCCAGCTGGCCAAATGGCACATCAACACCCAGCAACTTGCCGCCGAACACTTCCTGCAACAGTGGCGAGGCCATGCCGAGGATACCGATACCGGCCGATACGTTCAGGCACAACACCAGCCATACCAGGCGGAATTGCGGGGTTTTCCAGGCGACATTCACATGCACGTGGCGATGAGTGATCATCGCATTGCTGGCTTTTTTCGCCGGCGCGGTCCAGCCCTCAGGCTTCCAGCCGGTCGGCGGAACGCGATACAGCAGTGCGCCACCGATCATGAACACGAAGTAAATCGCCGCCATGACCACAAAGCTCTGCCATACACCTACGCTGGTCGGCGAAGAGAAATGGCCCATCAGTGCCGCAGCCAAAGGCGCCCCCACCATCGCGCCGCCGCCAAAGCCCATGATCGCCATGCCGGTAGCCATGCCGCGCTTGTCCGGGAACCACTTGATCAAGGTCGAAACGGGCGAGATATAGCCCAGGCCCAGGCCGATACCGCCAATGACACCGGAGCCGATCCACATCAGCCAGATCTGGTGGGTATAGATGCCCAGCGCCGAGATCAGCAGGCCACCGCACCAGCACAACGCCGAGACCACACCGGCCTTGCGTGGCCCGGCATGTTCGAGCCAGCCGCCCCAGATCGCGGCCGAGCAGCCCAGAAAGATGAAGAACAAGGTGTAGATCCAGCCCAGCATGGAGATGGGCCAGTCGCATTGGGACGAGAAGACCTGGGCGATAAAGCTCATGTCTGGCGCGCAGGCGACCGGTGCGGTGATACCCAGCGCTTTGGACAACGGCAGCCAAAACACCGAGAAGCCGTAGGCCATGCCGATGCACAGGTGGATGGCCAGGGCGGCCGGTGGAACCAGCCAGCGGTTGAACCCCGGCTTGGCGATGATGCGCTCCTTGGACAGGAACGCAGGCTGTGCGGCGGCGGTGCCGGCCACAGTGCTAGTGCTCATTGGTGTTTCCCCCAGTTATTGGTATGCGTCCGTCAGGCGCTCTCCTCCTCGGCCTTGCACGCAAAGCGTGGCCGTTTTTTTGAGTGAAGCTCCATTTAAAGCGCGACGATACGTCGCAGAAGGCGGACGAACGTGCAGAGATTAGCATCAGTGGATGACAGAAAAATCAAACTGCCACTACCTTTTTTGGATTATCTGTACTTTTCTGACGTCAAAATCCCATTTCCGAGCCCCTGGATACAATGTAACGATCCGTGAACTGACGCAGGCCGTCGGGCGTTATACTCTTCGGCTAAATTTTGAAATCGACATACAAGGACTCGCCCATGAAAGCGTTCGGCAAAATCCTGGGTCTGGTACTTCTCGGGCTGTTGCTGATCATTGTGGCGCTCGGCTTTGCCCTGACCCACCTCTTCGATCCCAACGACTACAAAGAAGAAATTCGCCAGATAGCCCGCGACAAGGCCCACATCGAGCTGACGCTCAATGGCGATATCGGCTGGAGCCTGTTCCCCTGGCTGGGCCTGGAGTTGCACGAGGCCAGCGTCGCGACCCTGACCGCACCGACTCAACCTTTCGCCGATTTGCAAATGCTCGGCCTGTCGGTACGCGTACTGCCGCTGCTGCGCCGCGAAGTGCAGATGAGCGATGTGCGTGTCGAGGGCCTGAACCTGCGCCTGAACCGCGACAAGCAAGGCCATGGCAACTGGGAAGACATCGGCAAGAACCTGCCCGACGAAACCACGGATACCCCTGCGCCGGCCCCCGTCGAACCGGTGGCTGAAACCAAACCGGAAAAACCCCCGCAGCCGATCCGCCTGGACATCGACAGCCTGACCATCAACAACGCTCGCGTTGAATACACCGATGAACAGACCGGCAAGCAATTGAGTGCCGAGAGCATCCAGTTGAGCGCCGGGGCCATCCACGAGGGCGCCAGCATTCCGCTCAAACTCACCGCGTTCCTGGGCAGCAACCAGCCACTGATGCGCGTCAAGACCGAGCTGAACGGCAACTTGCGCATCCAGCGTGCCCTCAAGCGCTACCAGTTCGAAGACATGCGCCTGAGCGGCGAAGCCACCGGCGAGCCGCTGCAAGGCAAGACCGTCAGCTTCTCCACCCAGGGCCAATTGTCGGTGGATCTGGCGGCCAACGTCGCCGAATGGACCAACCTGAAACTGTCGGCCAACCAGTTGCGCGCCTTGGGCGAACTGAAGGTCAACGACCTGGACAAGACCCCGCAAGTCAGTGGCGCGCTGTCTGTGGCCCAGTTCGATCTGGCCAAGTTCCTTGAGAGCGTCGGCCACCCGCTGCCGGCCATGGCCCCAGGTAGCCTGAGCAAGGTCGAGCTGGTGAGCCGTCTCAAGGGCACGCCGACCAGCATCGCCCTGGAAAATCTGAACCTGAAACTCGACGAAAGCACCTTCAGCGGCCGTGTCGCTGTCGATGATTTCGCCAAGCAGTCCCTGCGCGTACAGCTCAAGGCCGATACCTTCAATGCCGACAACTACTTGCCGGCCAAATCAGAAGCAGCCAAAGGCGCAACCGCCGCTCGCCAGGCCGAAGTGCAGAACAGCGAGGCCGGTGCGATGGCAGCCGGCGGCAACACGCCACTGCCGGACGCCCCGACCAAAGGCGCCTGGAGCACCGACAAGCTGCTGCCGCTGACCCGCCTGCGCAGCCTGGATATCGACGCCGACCTTGCGTTCGGACAATTGACCCTGAGCCAGCTGCCGATCCAGAACGCGGCGCTGAAAGCCTCCGGCATCGACGGCCAGCTCAAGCTCGACACCCTGAGCGGTGGTCTCTACAACGGTACCTTCCAGGCCAATGGCACGCTCGATGTGCGCCAGGATCTCCCGCTTCTGGCCATGCAAACCCATATCAAGCAAGTACCGGTTGAGAAAATCCTGCAGGCCCAAGGGAAAAACCCGCCGGTCAAAGGCCAGGTCACCCTGGACAGCAACCTGACCGGGCGTGGCAACAGCCAGAAGGCACTGATCGACAGCCTCAACGGCACCGCCAGCTTTGTGATCAATAACGGTGTGTTGCTCAACGCCAATATCGAGCAACAGGTCTGCACCGGTATCGCCCTGCTCAACCGCAAGACCCTGGCCAGCACGCCACCGGGCAAGGACACCCCCTTCCAGGAACTGCGCGGCAACCTGACGTTGCGTAACGGCGTGGCCAGCAACCCTGACCTGAAAGTGCGTATCCCAGGGCTGACGGTCAATGGCAACGGCGATGTCGACTTGCGCGTGCTGGGCATGGACTACCGCGTCGGCATCATTGTCGAAGGCGACAAGCGCGAGGTGCCGGACCCGGCCTGCCAGGTCGGCGCCAACTTCCAGGGCATTGAAGTGCCGCTGCGCTGCCGTGGCCCGCTGGAGCTTGGCGCCAAGGCCTGCCGCCTGGACAAGGACGGCCTGGGCCAGGTCGCCCTCAAGGCTGCCGGCAATCGCCTGAACGAGAAGCTGGAGGAGAAGCTCGACAAGGTTAATCCCAAGCTCAAAGACGCATTGAAAGGCCTGTTCAACCGATGAGAAACGAGCAGTTTTCAGCGGCGGTACTCGATTGGTACGACCGCCACGGCCGCCATGACCTGCCCTGGCAACAGGGCATCACCCCGTACCGGGTGTGGGTGTCGGAGATCATGCTGCAACAGACCCAGGTGAGCACTGTGCTCAATTACTTCGACCGGTTCATGGCATCCCTGCCGACGGTCGAAGCCCTGGCCGCCGCACCGGAAGACGAAGTGCTGCACCTGTGGACCGGCCTGGGCTACTACACCCGGGCGCGCAACCTGCAAAAGACCGCCAGGATCGTGGTGGCCGAATACGGCGGCGAATTCCCCCGCGACGTCGAAAAGCTCACCGAACTGCCGGGCATCGGCCTATCGACTGCCGGTGCGATAGCCAGCCTGAGCATGGGCCTGCGCGCGCCGATCCTCGATGGCAACGTCAAGCGCGTGCTGGCACGCTTTACCGCGCAGGAGGGCTACCCGGGCGAGCCCAAGGTGGCCAAACAACTGTGGGCCACCGCAGAGCGCTTTACACCCTTTGAGCGCGTCAATGCCTACACCCAGGCGATGATGGACATGGGCGCCACGCTCTGCACCCGCAGCAAGCCCAGTTGCTTGCTGTGCCCGCTGGAAAAAGGCTGCGAAGCCCACATGCTCGGCCTGGAGACGCGTTACCCGATCCCCAAGCCACGCAAGACCATCCCGCAAAAGCGCACGCTGATGCCCATGCTGGCGAACGCCGAGGGCGCGATCCTGCTTTACCGTCGCCCCTCCACGGGCCTGTGGGGCGGTTTGTGGAGCTTGCCCGAGCTGGATGACCTGAGCGACCTCGACCACCTGGCCAACCAGCACGCACTCGCACTGGGCAAGCATCAGGAACTGCCGGGGTTGATCCACACCTTCAGCCACTTCCAGCTGGCTATCGAACCCTGGCTGGTCCAGGTCGAGGAATCCGCCCATCACGTGGCCGAGGCCGACTGGCTCTGGTATAACCTCGCCACCCCGCCGCGCCTGGGCCTTGCCGCTCCGGTGAAAAAACTGCTGAAGCGCGCGGCCGACGTATTGAACGCAGGAGTTTCGTCATGACCCGCACCGTTATGTGCCGCAAGTACAAAGAAGAACTGCCAGCCCTGGAACGCCCTCCGTACCCAGGTGCCAAGGGCCAGGACATCTACGACCATGTCTCCGCCAAAGCCTGGGGTGACTGGCTGAAACACCAGACCCTGCTGATCAATGAAAAACGCCTGAACATGATGAACGCCGAAGACCGCAAATACCTGGCCGGCGAAATGGATAAGTTCTTTTCCGGCGAGGAATACGCCCAAGCCGAAGGTTACGTGCCACCTGCTCAATAATTGATCAAAAACCGGGGTCGGCACGTAAGCGACGGTAATAATTAAATATTTTTTGAAAACTTGCTTGACGACCCCCTGAAAAACCCGTTTAATGCGCCCCGTTGCCCAGATAGCTCAGTCGGTAGAGCAGGGGATTGAAAATCCCCGTGTCGGCGGTTCGATTCCGTCTCTGGGCACCAAAATACCGAGAAACCCCAAGGAACAATGTTCCTTGGGGTTTTTTATTGCCTGCGATTTAATGGGCTCTGGATCACCTTGGACCCGGATGCCGAGCAGGAGCGCCTTGAATAAAGGCAATCACGATACCGGCACCGATCAAGCCCATCGGCAAAGCCGTCGAGGGAGTGAGCCTTCCAAGCGCCTGGATTTGAAATACTCTGTGGCGCCAGATAGTACGGACGCAAAAAATGCTCAAGGAAATATGTATGAAGTATTGCTGGATCGCACTTGCCCTGCTGCTTGGCGCCTGCGCAAGAACCCCTTCCCCAGAGCAACTGGCAGAACAGCAGTTATGGGAACAACAGTTGATAAGCCATATACAGCTGTTCAAATTTTACCCGGCAAACGCCCAGGCGCAGCGGCTGGAAGGCCAGGTCAATATTGAATTCGCCATCGATGCCCATGGCAACTTGTTGCGTCAGCGCGTGATCAGTCACTCAGGCTCTGAGCTTTTTGTTGCTGCCGTGCAGGCATCTCTTCCAGCAGCATCGCCAATGCCTGCTCCGCCTGCGTCAGTTCTCAAGGATGGTGAAGTCGAGGTGCGCGCACCCTTTGTGTTTTGCCTGACCCCATCCTGCGCAGGCCAAGCTAAGCCCCAGAGCGATTGAGGCTTGTTTTTCACTGGCTTCAATCGTCCACCCTTTACCCCATTCACAGCTGTAAGGTTTCTTTCATGACACGCCTCTTGCTCTGCTCGCTATTACTGCTGACTGCACTACTCAGTGGATGCGCCACGCAAATGGACGTAGCGATCAACGCGACACCCGATCCGGACTATCACTTCGACCGCCAGGCAACCGTACTGGTGACGTCTGTCGGGGGCAGCGACGAAAACGCACTCAATGCCCGGTACTACCTGCGCGACATGGTCATCGCCATGAAGGACCAGGGCTTTCGCAATGTCTTTACCGACACCACGCTGCCCAAGAACCATGCACCGATCAAAATGACCATCACCCTTGATGTCGAAAGCAAGCAGGTCACTTACCGCTACACCGCTACCGAGTATGGCCAGGTAGCAAACAGCACCACCACACAGTGCAAGAAGAACAAGAAAAAGACCGATCAACTGACCTGCACCAGCACCCCGAACACCTCCTATGGCCCGGTAGGCACATCGGAACGCACCGGCTACACCACCCTCACCACCTTCCGGGCTACCGCTCGGGACGAGGCGAGCAGGCGCGCCGTGTACGTGCTTCGAGTATCGTCCTATAACGACGATTGCCAGGCGGCCAAGGTCGAAGCCTTCCTGGTGCAGCAGGGCCTGCAGAACCTGAACTTCCAGGACCGCGTGCAGCGCAATTACACGGTGACGATGCCTGAGGGGTATCGCTGCAAATAGCTTGCTCCCGTCCGGATACAGCTTGGGCACCCTGACCAAAGCCAACCGGACCTAGTTTCATTTGGGATATTTTTCACTTATCCGAACTGTTTTTTTGAGATAGTGTAGGGCCTCATCAGGCCCCTAACGCCTTCCCTACGGGCATCAAATCAGCCTGCTTTCGAGATAATCAAAATATCAATTGGAGATACTTTCCATATGCCCGAGTTTGCTCATCACGATCTGGAGCTATTGAACCCCTCGTTCGACTCGGGCCTGGTTGATGTTCTGAGCGAGCTGGAACACCTGCGCCGCCTGCAACTGGGTGGCGATACACCGCCTGCTGTTTTTTTCCAGTTGAAAGCCCTGTTTCATACGCTGGAAAGCCTGGGCTCTGCACGTATCGAGGGCAACCACACGACACTGGCCGACTACATCGAAAGCAAAGTCGAAGGGGCAGCCGAGGCTTCAGATCCGTTGCGGGAAATTGCGAATATCGAAAAGGCCATGGACTACGTCGAAAGCATCATGCAGACCGGCGCTGATCTCACGGAGTTTGCGATTCGAGAGCTTCACTCAATCACCGTCCAGGGACTGCAACGCGAAGGTGATCGTACGCCAGGTGCTTACCGCGAGTCCGGGGTCAGCATTGCCCAGTCCGATCACCTCCCGCCCGAGGCGGTGATGGTGCCAGGCTACATGCAAGAACTCGTCGCCTTTGTGAATAAGCAGGATGCCCCCAAGTACGATCTGATGAAAGTCGCGCTGGCCCACCACCGGTTTGGCTGGATCCACCCATTTGGCAACGGCAATGGCCGCGTCGTGCGCCTTCTGACGTACGCAATGTTGATGAAGTACGGCTTCAACGTGAGCGCTGGCGGCCGAGTCCTGAATCCGACGGCAGTCTTCTGTATCGACCGCGAAAAGTATTACTCGATGCTTTCCACCGCTGACACAGGCACCAAGGAAGGCCTTGAGGCTTGGTGTACGTATGTGCTGGCAGGCATTAGAGATGAATTAGAGAAAGTCAGCAGGCTGACGGACTACCGCTACCTGACCAGGCACATTCTTGCCCCCACCATTGCATTGGCGAAAGACCGCGCATGGATAACGCCTCTTGAAGAGAAAATTCTGAGCACGGCGATCCAACTGAAGGTGGTCAAGTCGGGCGATATCGCTGACGCTCTACCCACACTGTCCGCCGCCCAAAGAACCTATCAAATAAAAAAACTGGTCGACCAAGGGATGCTGCTTCCCATCAGTCCAGGCGCTCGGCAGTACACAATCGGGTTCTCAAATAATTATTTGATCAGAGGGGTTATCAAATCCCTGCGCGAAGAAGGCTTTATCCCTGAGCAGCTGGACAAACCTTATCCATGAGGAGGCCCGCCAAGTTGCCCCCTCACTTCAGCAAAAACACCATCAACGGATTGTCATTCAACCGCCCCGCAAAGCTTGGCGCCAATTGCTCCACCGGCGAGCCCTTCAACAGCGCAGTCTCCTTGCGCGGCACAATCACCCAGGATGGCCGGGGCAGCTCACTCAGTTTCTCAAGCTGGTGACGCCCGACAAACAGTGGCTGCTCATCGTGATCCAGGTTCATCATGTAGCGCACCGCCCAGGTGTCCCGGGCCAGGTCGACAAACACCAAAGGGCCAGGCTGCGACTCACGCAGTGCCTCCACCTGGCTGACAAACCGTCGGGTGTCGAATTGCAGGTCCTTGGCCGGTTCTATCACCGCGACCAGCAACAACCATTGCGCCGCCAGTGCGATCACGCTGAGCCATACCAGACGCAACGGCCGGCGCCAGGCAATCAACGCCGCGAGTTGCAACACCACCAACACACCAATCATCAGCGGCAGGGAAATATCCGGCCAATAGCCCTGCTTGTGCCAGGCGTTCCGACACACAAACAACACAACCACGCACAACGCCGGTAACGCTGCGACAAGCCCTTCGTAACAACGGCGCACGCCCAACAGCCAGCCTTGCGCCTGGAGCAGCCCATAGGCCGCGACAGCCGCAAACATCGGCACCATCGGCAAGATGTAATAAGCGCGCTTGAAGTGCGGCACCGACAACCCGAGCAGAATCATCAAGCCACACGCCCCGAGGCGCACCAGCAGTTGCAGCTGCCCGTCGACCCAGCGCTCCGGCCAGCGATGGCGCAGCGCGACCAGAGTGGCTAACGCCAGCGGCACCACCGGGAAGTAACGGTACAAACTCAGCTGGAAATAGAAATAGAACGGCTCACCGGACTCATCCAGGCGCCCGCCGACCTGCATCCTGAACACTTCATCAGCAAAGGCATCACCGCCACTCAATCGCGCAAGCTTCATCAGCAGCCACCAGCACACTGCTAGCAGCACCAGGCCGATAACGCCGTGGATCAGGACTTGCCGGACGCGTTCGCCCGGCCTGCCCAGCGCCCAATACACGCACACCACCCCACAGACCTCAATCAACCCCAGGGGGCCACGAATGGCAAAGGCCAGGACGAACAACGGGAACACCGCCAATTGCCGCAGCCGCGACCCCAGGCGCTCGCCACTGTGCAGCAGATAGAAACTGCCGACACACAGCAGCGCGATCATCTGGTCCAGGCAGACCGAGCGCGATTTTTCGAGCAACTGGGTGGTGAGCAGCGTCAGCAGCACCGTCAAAAATGCCCATGGGCGACTGAACGGCGCCAGCAGGCGGTACATCAGTGCGATCACACCGGCCGATGCAAGCGCGGTGGGCAGCACATTCGCCAGATGGTTCGGCGCATCAAACCAGCGAGCGAATACAAAACTGAAGAAGGTCGCGGTGCCTGGGTAGTCCGCGTAAGGCTGACCGTAAGTGGTGGGGAAAAAACTGGCGCCGTGGCGAAACATTTCCTGCATGAACAGCACCCAGCGCCCATCAAAGCCCTGAGGCTGCTGATCCCAGATCCCCAACGTGAACAACAACAGGGCGATCAGAAAGAGGCCCAAGGACTCCAGGCGAAAACGGTTGCGATGATCCATCGGGTGACCTGTCAGGTGGGAAGCGCTGGCGTATGGTGCCGAGCACTGCCCTGAATAGCGCCTGAACGAACCTGAACATTCACGCTTTTATCGACTTGCGGGCCACACCACTGCCGGGATCAGGCGAACGTAGACCAACTCGGCCACCAACTCGACCAGGGTTTGCAGGATCACCGCCGCGGCAGCCAACCCGCGCATGTCCTCCGGCAAGGCCAGCGCCAATGGCAATACCACCAGCGAGTTGCGCGTCGAAGCACTGAACGTCACCGCCCGTGCACTTGGCGCAGGCAGCGCAAACAGTCGCGCAGCCAGGATCCCCATCAACGGCGCCAGCAGTACGAAGCCCAGGTAGATCGCAAGCACTGGCAGCAACAGGTCGAAGTCGCGCATGACCGATGTGATTTGCGACCCAATCACCACGAACAACACCAGGGCCATCGCCGGCACCGGCAACCAGGCCCACGCACTGCTCCATTTGTCGACCAGCCTTGATCGTCGCGCCAGGTAGGCCGTCAGCACAGCCAGCAGCATCGGCACCACGATCAACAACAGGAATGCCTCGATAAACGGGCCGATCTCAACCACCACACCCGAGTGTGCGCCCAGCATAAAACCCAGGTACACCGGCAGCAGTGCCAACTGCAACAGCAACAGCAACGGTGTGGCCGCCAGCATCAACCGCGAATCGCCCTTGCCGATGTGGGTGAACACCACCACGTAATCAATACAGGGCGTCAACAACACCAGTAATGCCCCCACCAACAGCGCGGGATGCCCCAGCAGGCCACGGGTCAGCGCCCACACCAGCAATGGCACCAGAACAAAGTTGGCCAGCAACAACGCCGAGACAAAGCGAATATTGCCCAAACCCTGGCGCAGATCGAGGAAAGGAATCTGCAGGAACATCGCGTACATCAATACCGCGATGGCGGGCGTGATCAATACGCTCAAGCCGTGAGCCACTAGAGGCGCGAACACACCACAGGCAGCGGCCAGCAGGATGGCGACAAAATAGAAGGGGATCTGGTTATGCTCAAGGGCATCGCGGGTCATGAAGACGCTCTGGCAGATGACAAAGGCATAGCCTATTGATCTATGGCCTGGTGGTCGAGCGCGATGAACGACCAAACCCGCCCGGATTTCCTTGGGATTTACCCCAACCTGCGCTTCAATACTCCACCCCGATCCAGAACCCAAGGATGTTGAGCCCATGGCTTCGCCGAACAAGCAGCAAAAACGCGCCCAGCGGGCAAAGACCAAGGCCAAGCAAAACCGCACCCAGCGCGCCGTCGCGGCCAAGCCGGATGCGTTCGCCGGCGACGACAGCCGCATCGATCTTGAATCGGTGGACTTGACCGAACTGTTCGTCGAGATGCGCACCGCAGGCGAGATCAGCCAGCAGGCACTGTGCGCGGTATTCCTCGCACACCCGCTGTTGGCGCTGGTGCTGGAGCAGGAAGGTGAAGAGGAAGCGACCGACTTTATCCTGGCGGCGCTGATTGAATATCGGCAGTGGGCCACTGACAGCGATGACGAGGCCGCTGCGTTGGCGTGGATCGAATCGCCGCAGTTCCAGGCGGACTATGTAGCAGCATCCCAGGCGCTGACAGCCTCAACAGACTGACACATACAAAATGTGGGAGGGGGCTGGCTCCCTCCCACATTTGCACCACATTCCGTCAGTTGAGCACTGCTGCACCTGATTTCTGGGCCTTGTCGCAGCTCGCCACTACCAATACCACCTGCAAGCTCAGCATCTCAGTCGCTGACAACCTCAGCAGACTGACGCGTATCAAAATGTGGGAGGGGGCTTGCTCCCGATGGCAGAGTCTCAGTCGACATCTCAGTGACTGACACACTGCATCGGGAGCAAGCCCCCTCCCACATTTGCATCACATTCCGTCAGTTGAGCACTGCTGCACCTGATTTCTGGGCCTTGTCGCAGCTCGCCACTACCAATACCACCTGCAAGCTCAGCATCTCAGTCGCTGACAACCTCAGCAGACTGACGCGTATCAAAATGTGGGAGGGGGCTTGCTCCCGATGGCAGAGTCTCAGTCGACATCTCAGTGACTGACACACTGCATCGAGAGCAAGCCCCCTCCCACATTTGCACCACATTCCGTCAGTTGAGCACTGCTGCGCCTGATTTCTGGGCCTTGCCGCAGCTCGCCACTACCAATACCACCTGCAAGCTCAGCATCTCAGTCGCTGACAACCTCAGCAGACTGACGCGTATCAAAATGTGGGAGGGGGCTTGCTCCCGATGGCAGAGTCTCAGTCGACATCTCAGTGACTGACACACTGCATCGAGAGCAAGCCCCCTCCCACATTTGCACCACATTCCGTCAGTTGAGCACTGCTGCGCCTACCTTCTGGGCCTTGCGGCGGCTCGCCACGAACAACCCCGCCAGCACTACCAGCAAGCTCAGGATCCCGGTGGCGATGATCTCGACCCGGTGCGCTTCTTGGAACAGCATGATGGTCAAGGTGCCGACGATAAACACCATCACCGCGTAGGTCAGTCCAGGGAACAGCCACATTTTGAACACGATCTTCTCGCCCGCCGCCGCACGTTTTTGACGCATGCGCAGTTGCGACACAGCGATCACCAAGTACACCAGCAAGGCGATGGCGCCGGAGCTGGCCAGCAGGAATTCGAACACGGCCGCCGGGGCCACGTAGTTGGCAAATACCGCGAGGAACGCCGCGCCGGTGGACAGCAACACCGCCCAATAAGGTGTACCACTTTTGTTGGTGCGCTTGGCCACCGCTGGTGCATCACCGCGACGCCCGAGGGAGAACAACATACGCGAGGCGGTGTAGAGCGCCGAGTTGAGGCAACTGGTAACAGCCACCAGCACCACCAGGTCGACGATCAGCTTGGCATTCGGGATGCCCATGCGCTCAAGTACCGTCTGGTAGGAACCTACGGCGGCCAGGGTCGGATCGTTCCAAGGCACCAGCGACACGACAATGAAGATCGACAGCAAGTAGAACAAACCAATCCGCCAGATGACCGAGTTGGTGGCCTTGGTGATTTGCTGGCCGGGGTTCTTGGATTCCGCTGCAGCGATGGTCACGATCTCAGTGCCCATGAACGAGAACATGGTGGTCAGGATCGCTGCCAGAACCGCGCCCATCCCATTAGGCATAAAGCCCTGGGTATCGAACAGGTGCGAAACACCGCTGACCTGGCTGGTGGGCAAAAAGCCGAAAATCGCGGCCAGGCCGAGGATTACAAAGCCGACGATGGCCACGACTTTAATCAATGCAAACCAGAACTCGAACTCACCGTAGTTCTTCACGCTGAACAGGTTGGTTGCAGTCAGCAACAACGTAATGACCAGGGTAAACACCCAAATCGCCACGTCGGGGAACCAGGCGTGCAGGATAGTCGCCGCCGCGTTGGCTTCCAACGGAATCACCAGCACCCAGAACCACCAGTACAACCAACCAATGGTAAACCCAGCCCAGTGACCGATTGCGCGGTCGGCATAGGTAGAGAACGAACCGGTATCGGGTGACGCAACAGCCATCTCGGCCAGCATCCGCATCACCAGCACCACCAACGTACCGGCGGCCGCGTAGGCCAGCAGCACGGCGGGGCCGGCGGCAGCAATCGCATGGCCAGAGCCGACAAACAAACCTGCGCCGATTACGCCGGCAATCGACAGCATGGTGACATGCCGCGGCTTGAGCCCCTGTTCGAGGTCATTGGAGCTTTGAGTACTACTCATTGACACACCTTTGCGAGGAATTGCGAAAACGGGTTCGCCCGGCCTGCAGCCTTTCTCGTGAAAAGAATCCAACAGGGCGTTCTTTATTTTTTACGCAAGATTTGCGCCAAAATGTAACAGAGCCGCCATTGACGCGGGCTGTAGGACAATTCATCAGC
The DNA here is from genome assembly GCF_023127795.1 of Pseudomonas sp. W2Jun17. Lineage (NCBI taxonomy): Bacteria > Pseudomonadati > Pseudomonadota > Gammaproteobacteria > Pseudomonadales > Pseudomonadaceae > Pseudomonas > Pseudomonas sp. W2Jun17. Next base: position 380,462 of record NZ_SPKO01000025.1, read on the forward strand.
GCTCGCAAGTCTTTGAGAATCATGGCATTCCGCTATAGCGTTACCGTGCGACTCACCTTCAAGCCAATCAGGCGCACCAAAAACACACAAAAAGTACGTGACGCCCCATAAACGGGCTGATATGGACCGTTTGCCCGGTTAACCCTTCCAACACCCGGCCAAAGCTGGCACCATCGCGCCCTTTTTTACGCGAAGCCTGTGGATCTTTCGGGTTCAAACGTCTGTAGGTTGTTGATGGCGCGACACGCTACTGCGCCGATGCGACACACTGCCGCAGACCACCAGTTAACCGTCCGCAGCGCTGTTGGCTGTCATCCAAACGCTATGCTAGCTTGGCGCCTCGCCAGGAAGGCGGCCCAACAGCGAAGATCGCAACGAACACAATGAGGACCGCACATGGCCCAGGCCACGCCCGCGCTTGAAATCCGCAACTTGCACAAACGCTATGGTGAGCTTGAGGTACTCAAGGGTATCTCGCTGACCGCTCGCGACGGCGATGTGATCTCGATCCTGGGTTCCTCCGGTTCCGGCAAGTCCACCTTCCTGCGTTGCATCAACCTGCTGGAAAACCCGCATCAGGGCCAGATCCTGGTAGCCGGCGAAGAGCTCAAGCTCAAAGCCGCAAAAAACGGCGAGCTGATGGCCGCCGACGGCAAGCAGATCAACCGCCTGCGCAGCGAAATTGGTTTTGTGTTTCAAAACTTTAACCTGTGGCCGCACATGAGCATCCTCGACAACATCATCGAGGCCCCTCGTCGCGTGCTCGGCCAAAGCAAGGCTGAAGCAATAGAAGTGGCCGAGGCCTTGCTGGCCAAGGTCGGTATTGCCGACAAGCGTCACGCCTACCCTGCACAACTCTCCGGCGGCCAGCAACAACGGGCGGCGATCGCGCGCACCCTGGCGATGCAACCTAAAGTCATCCTGTTCGATGAACCCACGTCGGCGCTTGACCCGGAAATGGTTCAGGAAGTACTTAATGTGATCCGCGCACTGGCCGAAGAAGGCCGCACCATGCTGCTGGTCACCCACGAAATGGGCTTCGCCCGCCAGGTATCCAGCGAAGTGGTGTTTTTGCACCAAGGCCTGGTCGAAGAGCAAGGATCGCCACAGCAGGTGTTTGAAAACCCGCTTTCGGCGCGCTGCAAACAATTCATGTCCAGCAACCGCTAACGGAGCAACATGCATGCAGACCTATAAGAAATTCCTTCTGGCCGCGGCCGTCTCGATGGCGTTCAGCGCCACGGCCATGGCAGAAACCTTGAAAATGGGGATCGAAGCGGCTTACCCGCCCTTCAACAATAAAGACGCCAGCGGCAACGTAGTGGGCTTCGACAAGGACATCGGCGACGCCTTGTGCGCCAAGATGAAAGTCGAGAAGTGCGAAGTGTATGTGTCCGACTGGGACGGCATCATCCCGGCCCTGAACGCCAAGAAGTTCGACTTCCTGGTGTCTTCGCTGTCGATCACCGATGAGCGCAAGCAGGCAGTTGACTTCACCGACCCGTACTACTCCAACAAGCTGCAGTTCATTGCGCCAAAAGCCACGGCAGACTTCAAGACTGACGCCGCTTACCTGAAGGGCAAGGTGATCGGTGCACAGCGTGCAACGCTGGCCGGTACCTACCTGGAAGACAAGCTGCCGGACACCGAAGCCAAGCTCTACGACACTCAGGAAAACGCCTACCTCGACCTGACCTCCGGTCGCCTTGACGGCATCCTCGCCGACAAGTACGTGCAGTACGAGTGGCTCAAGAGCAAAGACGGTTCGGCCTATGAGTTCAAAGGCGACCCGGTGGTAGAAAGCGACAAGATCGGTATCGCCGTGCGCAAAGGCGACCCATTGCGCGAGCGCCTGAACAAAGCCCTGGCAGAGATCAAGGCAGACGGCACCTACAAAAAGATCAACGACAAGTACTTCCCGTTCAGCATCGAATGATCTGAACGACCTGCCCGGCGCGCTCCTGGGAGCGCGTCGGCTTTTAGCAATGCCTGCCGCGATATGAAAACACCATGAATTTCGATCTCTACGGATTCGGCCCGGCCCTCGCCGCCGGCGCGCTGATGACCGTCAAACTGGCGCTCACGGCCCTGTGCCTGGGGCTGGTGCTCGGCCTTGCCGGCGCCTTGGCCAAGACTTCGCCGTACAAGCCGCTGCAATGGCTGGGCGGTGCGTATTCGACCATCGTTCGCGGTATTCCCGAATTACTGTGGGTGCTGCTGATTTACTTCGGCACCGTCAATCTGATGCGCGCCCTGGGTGAGTTTTTTGGCAACCCCGACCTGTCGCTGAGTGCCTTCGCCGCCGGCGTCATCGCCCTGGGCCTGTGCTTCGGCGCCTACGCCACCGAAGTGTTTCGCGGCGCGATCCTCGCCATTCCCAAGGGTCACCGCGAAGCCGGTGTGGCATTGGGGCTGTCGAAATTTCGGATTTTCACCCGGTTGATCATGCCGCAGATGTGGCGTATCGCCCTGCCGGGCTTGGGCAACCTGTTCATGATCCTGATGAAAGACACCGCACTGGTGTCGGTGATCGGCCTTGAAGAGATCATGCGCCACGCGCAGATCGGCGTGACCGTGACCAAGCAGCCATTCACCTTCTTCATGGTTGCGGCGTTCATGTACCTGGGCCTGACCGTACTGGCGATGACCAGCATGCACTTCCTGGAAAAACGCGCCGCCCGCGGCTTTGCAAGGAGCACCCAATGAGCGGCGACTACAGTTGGCTATCGCACTTTGACCTGGGCCTGAACTGGGCCGTGATCATCAAGTGGCTGCCGAAGTTGGCCCAGGGCGCCACCCTGACCCTGGAGCTGGTGGCAATCGCCGTGATCGCCGGCCTGCTGCTGGCGATTCCACTGGGTATCGCGCGCTCTTCGCGCCGCTGGTACGTGAGCGCCCTGCCCTATGGCTACATCTTCTTCTTCCGTGGCACGCCGCTGCTGGTGCAGCTGTTCCTGGTGTATTACGGGCTGGCGCAGTTCGATGCCGTGCGCAACAGCTTCATGTGGCCGTACCTGCGCGACCCGTTCTGGTGCGCCACGGCCACCATGACCTTGCACACCGCGGCCTATATCGCCGAGATCCTGCGCGGTGCGATCCAGGCCATTCCGCCGGGCGAGATCGAAGCAGCGCGGGCATTGGGCATGTCCAAACCGAAAACGCTGTTCTACATCATCCTGCCCCGCGCCTCACGCATCGGCCTGCCGGCCTACAGCAACGAAGTGATCCTGATGCTCAAGGCCAGTGCCCTGGCCAGTACCGTGACCCTGCTGGAACTGACCGGCATGGCGCGCACCATCATTGCCCGCACTTACCTGCCGGTGGAGATTTTCTTCGCCGCGGGGTTGTTCTACCTGCTGATGGCCTACGTGCTGGTGCGCGGTTTCAAACTGCTGGAAAAGTGGCTGCGCGTCGATGCGTGCCAAGGACGTTGAGGCACGCTTCCAGGCACTGGATGCATTCCTGATCGAGTACCAAGGGCTGTGGCGACCACGGCCCTTTACTCAGTTGCAGTTGCCCTGGGAAACCGAGCATCTCGAGTTATCCCAGTGGCTGCGTCGGCGTTCGCTGGCCGAAGCTGAAGCCAGTCACAACCACCCCCACGACCTGCCTGCGCCTGCACCGTTTCCACAGCTGGCCGCTCAAGCGCTGCGCCTGAGTGCTGTGGGTAAGTTACCCGCCCACTCACTGGACCCCGCTCGCCACCGTATGAATGTGGACGTGCCCGGGCGCAAGTGGCAACAGATCGAAGCCTTCGGCGCCGCACTGACTTTTGCCCAGACGCCTGCCCACTGGCTGGACTGGTGCGCCGGCAAAGGCCATCTTGGCCGTCGCCTGCTGCAACCCGGCCAACGGTTGACCTGCCTGGAATATGACCCGGCCCTAATTGCGTCCGGCCAAGCCCTGAGCGATCACCACGGCTTGCCCGCTGCCCATTGCCTGCAAGACGTGATGGCCGATGTAGCGATCGACCCCGAACACACACCTGTGGCCCTGCACGCCTGCGGCGACCTGCACGTGCGCCTGCTGCAACTGGCCAGCGCCGCTGGCTGCAAACAATTGGCGCTGGCGCCCTGCTGCTACAACCGCATCAATGCCGAGCGCTACCAGGCACTGTCCGCCGCCGGGCGCGCATCCCTGCTAACCCTGTCGATTGATGATCTGGGATTACCCCTGAGCGAAACCGTCACCGCCGGCAACCGCGTGCGCCAGCAACGGGACACCTCCATGGCGCGGCGCCTGGGCTTTGATCGACTACAGCGGCAACTGCGCGGCTGCGACGACTACCTGCCGACGCCCTCCCTGCCCGCCAGTTGGCTGGATAAATCCTTCGCCGACTACTGCCGTGAGCTGGCAAACCTCAAGAATTTATCCACAGGTGAACAAGACTGGCCGGCGCTCGAAGCCCACGGCTGGCAGCGCCTGGCCGAAGTGCGAAACCTGGAGTTGGTAAGGGGTTTGTTTCGACGCCCACTGGAAATGTGGCTGGTGCTGGACCGCGCACTTTTTTTGAGCGAAAAGGGCTACAACGTCGAGGTCGGCACCTTCTGCGAACCAACGCTCACCCCACGCAACCTGATGGTGCTGGCCCAGCGCGAATAAGGTGCAAAATTTCCTGCACACGCCCTGTGGATAACTCTGTTGATGGAATCTTTGCAGAAGCTGTAGCAATGGGCGCTGAACGCCAAAAGCGAGGCTGGTCATTTTTTGTTCACAAAATAAAACGCACACAAAACAGGCAGTTGCAGCGTGTTGAGAACGGCTGCACAAAATGGCTGTTTCGTGACAGCTGTTACCAACCGATTGTGCATAAGCATCAGCCGTTAAACGTATAAAGCGGACTTTGCAGGGTGGTTTTTGGCGGTTTCAGCGGGTGGAGAAGCTCGTTGGACGTCGGATCGCTCAGGTACGCGGGGTACCTGGCCTGACGCCGAAGTGACGGCTTTTTACGCTGCCACGCCGTGTGGAAAACACGCTAATCGCAAGAAACCTTGGTTTTTGCAAAAATAGTCAGAATTCAGGGGTTTACAGAACCTTTCCAATCGCTATAATCGTCGCCCTAACACGCCGGTATAGCTCAGTTGGTAGAGCAACTGACTTGTAATCAGTAGGTCCCGGGTTCGACTCCTGGTGCCGGCACCATACAAAACAAGGGCTTGCAGCGATGCAGGCCCTTTGTTTTTCTGCCAAACGTACAAATAGACGTACATTGTTTTTGGCGACGCATGAGTTATCCACAGATATCCTAATGTGCCGTCTATCCGAATCTCTACCCTCCTTATACCGACTTGCCGTCAACCCTAACGCTGGCCGTGCTGCTGCCAGAGTTAGGAATCCAGACCTCGACCCGTTTGCCTGACTCGGTAGTGACTGTGATGACCACGCTGGTGGGCGGTGGACGCAGGTCATCGCCACATATCAGTTCGACAGCGTTCTCGCCTGACGCATTCTCATCGAGCGGGTCCCACAAGTCGCCATTCACAAGTGGTGCAGTTACTTTGATCGACATCCATATTTCCATCTGGTTAGGTTGATACCATGACGCTACCAGATGAGCGGGAAATATTCCCGTCGAGTTGAGGCGAGGAATAATTTCCGGAATATTCTGCGCCGGTTTTGTCGTGGCCGTGAACAGCTTGCGATTTTGCGCAAGCTGTAAGATCAGCCCTATTCCGTGTTTCCTACATGAATCGAGGTCATGCTAATTTTCACGGCCGCGAATGTAGGTCGGCGCCGGTCGTCTCACGGCACATCCTTGAAGAAGACATGGTGACCAAGGCGCAGCGTCTGTTTGGCCTTCGCAGCCCAGGCCGGGGCCTTTGGCATCGTGGTCGCGTAGTAGTGCGTGGCGCCGCCCGTTGGATCCGGTACCGCGCCAGACATCACCTGGTCAGCCGCGCGTTGGGCATGGGCGAACTGCGCGGCCGGGATTTGCTTGGCCCCGCTCAGGTAGGCGTAATTCGGGTCGTTCTGGTTCCAGCAGCTGAACTGCCAGGGTTTCAGGCACACACCGGCGTAGCCTTCCCCCCACCAAGACTTGGCCTTGCCGTCGAACACCCTGTTGCGAATGGTCCATGCCACGGCGATCTGGCCGGCCAGTCCCTCACCGCGAGCTTCCCCCCACAGCGTGCGCGCCAGGATGTCCCGGTCTTTCTCGGTTGCGTTCATGCTTTTCTCCAGGCGTAAAAAAGCCCGCTCAATTGGCGGGCTGCTATTCTTCGGTCGATCTGAGCGGCGGCGGCGTATCGACCTTGGGCATTTCAAGCCGCACATCGATCCAGCTATTCAGCGGGACATCCATAGGTGCGCCCCAGCCCGGCACCATCTCTCCGTCATCGGTGAGCGTCCAGCGCTGTTTGAATAGGCGAATGATGACAGTGCCGTCCTCTTCCTGATGACTGTCGGTGATACCAAGCATCCGTCCGCCGTCTGGGGAGCTTGGGTCGTGGGTCCGCCAACCCTCCAGTGCCAGGCCGAGGCTACCGGTCACCCGATACTCGCCAACGCCGAGGCGCTCAACAATAACGCCGCGTGCTTCATCGTTGGCCACACCCCATTCGCCGGCGGGGAGAAACGATTCCTCTTGGAGGTCGCGGCGCTCGCTGGCGGACACACTCGCGATTCTCAGGATTGGCGATGCCGCCGAAAGCGCACCGCCGGAACCGCGGGTGGTGTTGCCTGTGTGATAAAGCTTGTATGTGGGGCCGAATGCGCCGCCATTGTTAGATTCCGTAGTTCGAAAATGTAAGTTACCGGTGCCTTGAGCAACGGGGATGAGCAACTGCGCCTCGAAGTCCTGAGCATAGGGAATACGGATAACCGTGCTGTACGACAAGCCTGAAGATGAGCCCGGCGCGCCAAGTCTGGAAAAAGCACCACCTTGGCCGGGTTCGCCAGGCCTATCAGCTTGATAGGTTGTCGGCGCATTGTTCGAATAAAACCCACTATAGGTACCAGCAGGGATAAGCTCTCCGTCTTGCAGCCCAAAGCTTTTAGTTGAGGCAGCGCCTAGCCCTAAGCCTTGCCGGGCAGCAAGCTGCGTAGTCCCACCCGTGCCGCCTTTCGCAACGGGCAGCGCCGCGGGCAACTGTCCGTTAGCTGGCGCCCCAAGGGCAGTATAAAGCTCGTTCGAGTTGTCGTTATTCTTCTGGCTGGCAGTTCGGAACGTATCGCCGCCTTGACCTGTCGGCGCCGTGCCTAGATTGATCGCTGATCTTGCCATGATGGAATGAATCCTGTGATGAGTTTAAAGTTTGCTTATTAAATCAAGATAAAATCTTACAAAATACAGCTTGCAGCCTAAAATATATGGGGTTTGAAACAGTGGTGACGCTTATCCTAATTAATGAAGCGGGAAAATCCCACTGTAGGCCTGTTCTCCTCGACTCATTGTTGCCACCCATCATAGGCATTGTTCCATTATTGAGCATTAAATAGTCACCTAATGAATAGTTCATTGGAATCGAGTACCAGTTTGTTATAAGACCTTGCCCGGACTGCGTGGAGTGAGTGTAAGTCCAGTTTTGCATTACCCTCGTAAACACCGCCGCTTGAGTACCTGAGTCAAATAGCTGCTTGCCATCAGCGCCCCACATCCTCAACCCATATGTAGCGAGGGGCTTAGATGAAAAGGCTGCTACGAATATGTTTCCAGAGTGAACCGGCCCGCCTGTAACGGTAACGCCCGTCCATGCCCCCGCTGAACCTTCAAGAAGAACGCCCATCTGAATCAGTGAGCCATTATTCGGCGGCCTGATAAAAACAAGAGGTGGCTCCTGCGTGTCAACTATGTTTTGAAAGACAACAGACGCCCCCGAGGTATAGGTGCCTTTATGAAAAACACACAACCTCGCATATTCAGAGTCGAGGGATATAGCGCCAGAATCATTTACCACTTGCAAACCGTAACTCATCACGCCCACCTTGCGACAATGAGACGCATAGTTGCAAGAGAAACAGAATCGTTTGGCCTTTCGGCAAGGAAATTTCTAACATACACCTCGTTCGTTCCCATTTCACATTCAAGCTGATTGTTAGTCGACACCTGTGAGGTATCGTTGTTAATTGGCAGCAAGAAACAAATTGCATTATTTACATTGCAATTAGGCGCGGCAAATGTTCTGGTTCTTGGTCCTGATGATCCTGGCGAATAAGACACAAGCTCTGAAAGAACAATGCGATATGTAGATACACTTGTATCAAACTCTAGCGCTCCGTTAGAGGACCACATTCTTAGACCTGAGCTCATTCTGTTTGGTCTCCTAGCTGCACTCGCTTGACACCGTTAGCGTCCCAGAACCGCAGCGATCGATTTGTCATGATCGACCGTCCCTGACCCGGGACGACGCCGTTGATTTCGAAGGTTCCATCTTTGTTCAGGATCCAACCCTGCTGTCCGGCGATGTAATTCGTCGAACTGATGTATGCCCCAATCTTCGCATTGGTGATCGTCCCATCTTGGATGAATGCCGACTTGATGTAGGTTTCTGTCCCGTTGACCGCGAATGGCACGCTCGACCCTGCCGCCCCTACCGCGCCGTTGTAGATTGCAAACTGGTCGGCTTGGATAACGAAGCGTGAAGTAACTTGACCGTTAGCATCGGTTTCAATGCCAAGTCCTACCCCGGTTGAGTAAGGCGAACCGTTCACATCGAACTTGAATCGGAACGAGTAGGTGCCGGTGATCTTTCCGTTTACGTCTTGGTTGATGCTCGCTTGTTGCTGGAACTGCTGCGTGTGGCCGTTAACGGTTGTTTGCAGCTGAGTGGTCTGGCTTGCGGTGGCTGACGCCTGATCGGATACCGTCTTAATCTGCGTCTGTACGGTGGCTTTGTTCCCGTCAAAATCGGAGCGAAGAGCCGTTACCTGGTTGGTCGTAGCAGTCTGTTGGTTGACGAGCGCGGTCGTTGTCTCCTCATATGTGGCGTAGTTTTTGATGACCTGAGCTTCGACAGTTTGAGTGAGCTTGCCCTGGGCGTAGTCACCATCGGTAATGGCAGACTGGATAGACCAAACACCCGCATAGCCCTGTGTTCCGCCAGCAAGGTCATTCTCAGAGCCAGCCATAGGCGCATTGATTTCAGCGTAAACGCCATCAATTCGCTCCGTCTGCGCGGTCAACTTGTCATCGACGTTGTCTACTCGCTGATTCACTTGGGTAACGTTATTTGCCGTAGCCGCCAGGCCTGTTACCGGGTCATTTACCTTTGTCTGGAGCTGGGTAAGCTGGTCCTGAGTGGCAATCACCTTTCCATCGACTACCGTGATTTTCTGGTCAAGGTTATCAACCCGTATTGCCAAAGCGTTCGCATCAGTCAGGATGTCGCCTACGTCTTTCCAGTTTGCGCTGGGCGGCTGAGAGCCACTATTGGCCGCCAGGGCTTGGTACAGCTTGTTTCCCTGGCGAACGATGTCTCCCTTGGCGTAAGCCTTTGCTGCGTCCCACAACAGCGCATCAACATATGGCTTGATTTGAGCCTCGAGATCCTTTCTAAGCTGCTCATTTCGAGCGTTTACGGAGCCAGGCCCATCGCCGTCAATCAGATCGATGCGACCGTTAAGGGCTGGAGCCAACGACGATTCATCAATCTGCCCCTTGACCTGCTCAAGGAGCGGCCAAGCGTCCGAAACAGACTGGCCCATCACTCCGTTTACGGTCGGATAGAACGGGCCAATGTTCCCGGTGCGATCCACCAGGCGCGCCCAGAAGAACAGCGTTGCCCCTGACAGAAGCGACTGCATACGGTAGTCGGCCTGCGGGTATGCAAGGTCGGCCAGCTTCGTCGCAGCCTCCAGGTTGTTCGCTGGTCCATACCACAGCTCGGTCCGCTGGGTGTCCTCGGCGCCAGCAGGGAAGCCCCACTTGATGCTGATCCCGAACAGTTCGCCTTTAGTGGTGAGGGAAGACACCGCCGGCGGCAGGCCGGTCTTGCCTTCCAGGTTGGTCAGCATCGAAGCGGTCGGGATCGACGAAACGTTGAGCGCACTAACCGCCCGCACCCTGGCCATGTATTGGCCGGAGTAGATCCCGCGCACGTCCACCACAAGCTCGGCGGTGCGTGGAACTCTGATCCACTCCCGAGCGCCCCACTTCCATTCCACGTCATAAGCCACCGCACCAGGGGCTGCGTCCCAGGCGATCGACATAACAGTGATGGCTATGCCCTGCTCGATCACAACGTGCTGGCTAAGCAGCACTTGTACCGGCGCATCCTGTGTGCCAATTGGAATGCCGCTTATGGGTCGAGGATCTACAACTGCGCCGTGGTCAATAACATCAAACTTGCTCGGCTCGTACTGGATCACCTCAAGCTGGAACTGGTGCCACTCCGGGCGCGTCACGTTGCGCACGTAGAACTGCATGACTTTCAGGTCATCGGAGTCAATCGCCCAACCAAGCTCTGGCGTGGGAGTCTCGCTGTAATCTGCCATGACCGTGACATCCCGGCCGGCAACCGACTTGATTGCACGGCCCTCGGATTTACCGCTTGGTAGGTTGATCATCAGCCGAGCGGCAGCGGGCAACACTACTTCACGGTCCAGGGTAATCACCCGACCAGCCACTGAAGAGATTCGCCCGCTGTTTGCACGGCCTGCCAGCATTGGGTCGCCGACTCCAATCACTTGGCCAGGCTTTGGAATCTGACCGTCCAGGCCCACACGGAACACGGCGCCACGGGTTTGCAATTGTTCTGTCATCAGAGCCCATTGGCCCGCTCGCTGGGCTTGGCCAAGTGACGTGCAGCCGAAAGCATCGACTGTCAGCTCACGGACGGAGCCGTATTCGCCAAGGGCAACATCATCAAAGACCGGCTCTTTGTCAGTCTCAAAGCCTTGGTCGGGGTTGTCCCACGACACCATGGCGTTCGTGTGCCGGTCGCGCACCCGAGTTCCTTCATACTTGATAGCGCCATTGTTCAGGATCTGGGCTGGGCCATAGCTGAACACCGGATCTCCCGGCATGTCGGCATTGACCACTATCTGGCTTCCATCCCAAAAAGCCATACCGCGAAAGATTGAAGCCAGGTCTTGCAGGACTGCGTATGCCTCGGTCTGCTTCTGGAGGTACAGGTTGCAGGTGAAGCGCGGCTCCTGACCACCCTTCCCGTCCGGCACCAACTGGTCGCAGTACTGAGCGATCCGGTACAGCGCCCAACGGTCAACCATTGTCGCGTCGATGCGGTCGCCGAGGCCGTAGTACGGATGCAGCACTAGGTCATAGAAGATCCATGCCGGGTTGTTGGTGTAAGCCTCCTTAAAGGTGCCGTCCCAGATTCCATTGCTAGTGCCGGCGCCCGACGTCGCGTAAGTGCGAGTTGCAGCGTCATAGTTCGTTGGCACGCGGATGATTCGGCCGCGCATCAGCACGGCTATCTTGGCGATATCACCGCCGAACACCTGGGCGTCGTACTCGATACAACCCACAGCCGTCAGAGGGAACTCTTGGTCGCTGTCCACGACCTCCGCGATAGCTTTCACCAGCATCTGATCAACGACCAAATCACTGTTGGCCTCGGGCGTGAGACGGCGGGCACGAATAGTCCAGCGGCTGCCAGCAGGCAATTCAATACGGTGAGCTCGCTCGTACTCGGTCAAGTTCTTGCGGTCAACGAAAGAGGTCAGCACCTCAAGGAACGGGCCGCCATCGGTGGATATGTCCACCGCATAGTCGATCCGTACACCATCGATGTTGCCGGCCGAATCCTGCTTACGAAGTGTGGGCCAACTGAAGCGCAAGCGGATCGCATCCGCCACCGCGTTGGTGATGGTGTGCAACCATGGCGTGCCGTATTGCAGCTCCTTTTTTACATCGATCTCGTTACTCGACTCGGAAATACCCTCGAGACGTTCCTGATTGAGCTCGCCCGACCGAAACTGCCACTTAACGCCCGGATAGTTGATGGTGCCGTCTTCGCCCTGTACCGGGGTGCCGTTCAAGCGAACAGAGCGCAACCCGTTCACCGGGCCAACAATAGGCCCCCAGCTCCACAGGTAGACGATCCGGGCACGGGATAAAGAGGGAACGCTATTCGAGGCAATGACCGGCTGCTTTTGCTTGGCCTCGCCGCCCTTGCTGCCGACAACAGCACGGCGCTTTCTTTGAGCGCGCGCCGGTTTCTTTGTAGCTGCGCTCATGCGCCCCTCCAGAATGCAAAAACCCGCCGAAGCGGGCTGGGTGTAAAGGTAGGATCAGATGTTGTCCTGGGTGTAGATCCCGCCCGACTCGACGGCGCCGCCAATCTCACGCTCGCCATAGAGCAACGGGTACGGATTACCCTGGGCCGTGGTGGTCACCGCCGAACCGAAACCGTAGCTTGGGTTGTTGCCGTCATCGTTCCTGTCTGTGGTGCTGGTCTTGGTGGTAGGCGCCAGCATTTGCACCACGCCTCCCAGCCCGACAGCGGCGCCGGCGGCGAGCAACCCCATACCAAGCGTGGAGGTAGTACCGCCAGAGAACAGTCCCGCCACCACCAGCACAACACCAAGCAGCGTTTGAAACATACCGGCCTGTTTGCTGCCCTGCACTATCGGCTGAATGCGAATGACGCTGATGCCCTGCCCAACCATATCCAGTTCCTCCTTGCCCAGGTTGCGCTCGTCGACAAACACAGCAAACACCAGGCCGCGCTCTTCGGCAGTGCGCATGAACTTCTCGAATCCGGGCTTCATCGCGCACAGGGCGGTCATGCCGTCTCGAAAGCCGTTCAGGTCAAGTGTGTATTCTTTGCCAAAGCGTTTACCAACGATGCCGCCCAGCTTGATGGTGATCATGGTCATGGCTTGTAGTCCTTGTGTCGCAGAATCAGTTTCACCCGGTTTGCCATCGACCAACCGTAGATCTCGCGGCTGGCTAGGCGCCCAGGCATGTGGTGATAGATAAAAGGACCGGAGCCGCCCAATACAGGCGCCGACTCGCTGAGTAGCGCAGGCTCATCACCCAGATAAATCACGGCGTGGTTCGGGAAGTAACATTCCCGCCCGGGCGTGGGGATCTGCAGCACCAACATATCGCCGCGCCGCGGCTCACTGACCTGGTAGAAACCGGTGGCCTTGAAGTTCTCCTCATAAAGACTCGGGCCGCTCTTCTGCTCCCACCAAAGATCGGCGCGCTCAAAGTTTGGCAGCTGTAACCCAGCCTCGCGACTGTACCAATCCCGGCAGGCCGACCAGCAGTCGAGTAGGCCATGGGAGAAGTCCCGGCCCAGCAATGGCGCGGAGAACCCCGTGGGAGCAAACCACTCAATATCGCCGCCAGGCCAACCCACGATACCCCAGGGCAATTCGTGCAGTTCACAACTGACGCGATCCGCCATGCTCGGCGTCGGCGCCTTGTCCGGATGGCTGTGAATGATCGCCAGCACCTCGCCCCGGTCTTCTGCCTGAGCCAAGTCCCGGTGATCGATCTGGAAGTGCTCCCGGGGCGTGGTGGCCAGGTTGCTGCACGGGACATACTCGCGGCCCTTGGCGGTCTTGATCAGCACCCCGCAAGCTTCTGCGGGATGATCCCGTTCGGCATGGGCGCGAATCTCGTCCTGCAATTTTTGACTGATGCGCATGATTACCTCGAACTGGCGATAAGGCTTGCACCCATGGAGCCGCCGAACCGGCGCGTGTTGCCCCTGAGCTTGCAACTGCTCCACCAACCAGGACAGCGATCCTCTGCTGGGTTGTCGGTGGGTAGATTCTTCCTGTCGAACATCGCCGCCCCGGTATAGGCGCAGGCCTCTTGCCGGTACCCGCCACGGCAGGCCCACCGGCAGAGCTTGGTAATCTGCTGCGCAGGTAGCATCTGGCCCTCCATGTCCGTGGGGCTGGAAAGCTCAAAGGTCACTGAGTCGAAGCTTTCCTCGGTCTTCTGCTCGATGTACCAGAGATTGATTTTGCTCTGGTTACTTGCATCCGGATTGCCTTCGGGGAAGTTCGCCGCGTCCAGGAAGTGCCGGAAGGTCTCGATAACCTTTACCGGGGCGCCGGCCAGGTCGCGGGTTTGCAAGCAGATCGCACTGATTGCCCCACGAATACCGCCAAGCTCGTTGGCCAGTTGGAGTGATGGCGAACCCGGGCGACCATCGCCACGAATGTCGAAACCCTTGGCTTCGATCTGGATAGGCGAATACAACTGGCCCTGCCAGACAATATCGCCTTCATGGGCGTGTCCGTGGAAGCGCCAGAGCGCTCCCCCCAGGCGTGTTGCGTCAACCTCGTACAGCCGGATCTGGTTGCCCGGTTCCAGCTTTTGAATGTCGGTGTTGTAATTCATAGAACCCCAGAAACAGAAAACCCCGCACTCGGCGGGGCTCCGGTAAGTTGATGGTCAGGGGGTGTAGACCTGCTTGAAGGTGAAAGTCAGGGTGAACAGGTTCGCCCCAAGAGGTCTCGGCTTATACCCATTGCACCGGTACCGACCTTGCACACCACCTGGCGGTGTCCAGAAGAACGACTTGTAACCCTCGTGGCGGTCGAGGAAAGCCCACACAAGTGGGAGTTCCTGACCATCAGCCAGGGCGCCGGTATGCGACAGGTTCCAGGTCTGGCTCTTGGTGTTGATACCGATGCCGCCAGCCTGGGTGTACCCGTCGCCAAAGTCGTTCTCCCACGTTCGCTGGCTGATTTCGCCATCTCCGCCGAGCTGAACGCAGTAGCTGAATGTTTCAACCATCAGGTTCGCCTCCACAGCAGGCCGTTTTGTCCCATTTCACGTTGAAGGAACCTCCTGAACTGAGCCTCCTGGCCCGCCTGCATCAACTCACCCTGGCGACGTACATCCTGATCGCTCATGCCTGGCTGCGCCTGAACTGTTATCTGGGGGCTGTAGGTTATTCCACCACCACCGCCACCACCTGAGTTGGCTCGCAACTGATCGAGCGTCCTATCCAACTTGGCGCTGGTCTCGGCAGTGGTGACTCGCTCACCCTTTTGGAGCAGCCAGGTTCCCGTCTCTGGCACTGCGTCGATACCGTCGTGCGCCATACCGGCGAGCGCAGCACTGGCAACGCCAGCCACCATGGGGGCAGTTGCAGCAGCAGCGGCGGCCGCGGCGGCCGGGGCAGCAGCAGGACCAACGATAGGGATAGCCGCAGTAGAAGCGAACGCGGCCAAGCTGGCCTGAAACGCAGTTGCCTGGGCATTGGCCACCAGGGTTGGGACCGCACTTGCCTGCGTGGTCTTGCCCACCAGCATTTGCACAGCCTGATACACCAACCATTGCGCCGCCATGTCGGAAAGCGCCTGCAGCGTGGACTTCGCAAAGTTGGCCACCAGGTCACCAAGCGCATCATCGGCAGATTCAGCACCACTGATCACATCAGACAAGAAATTGCTGAGTCCGCCCTTGGCACTGTCGAGTATTGATGAAGTGGCATCAGCAGCCATCGCTGAGTAATCGGTCGCGGCGTCCACGTAGTTCTGCCAGGCGTCACTGACCCCGGCCATCCAGTTGTTTTGTGCCTCATCGACCTGGTTGTAATAGTCCTGCTGAATGACCATCCGCTCGGCAAGTGCTTCTTCGAGCAACGCGGTCTCCTTGTCGTACAGCTCTTGGCTGATGTCTCCAGCGTTGCGCTGTTCAAAAAGGTCAGCAACTTGCTTGTCATGATCCTGCTGAATTTGTAGGTCGGCCTTGAGGCGCTCTCTCAACTTGTCGCCAGAGCCCGCGCCAGCAAGCTCCACCTCATAACCTCGCTTGATGGTTTGGTTGCTGTCTTTCAGGTTCGCCCCAAACGCCGCGAGCTTTGCCGCATCCTCATTGGCCTTTTTGAGGCCCTTGAGTGCATCGAGCTCCTCAGCGAGGCTTTTGAGTCGTTCTTTCTGTTGGCCGCTGAGACCGGTCAGCTTTCCAGACTCGAACTCAAACTGAAGTTTCGCAGCTTCCGTGGCCTCATTCCGGGCGTCGGTGGATGTATTGATCAGTTCGATTTGACGCTTGAGGCCAGTCTCAGTTGATTCGAATGAGTCACTTATTTTTTTCGCCGCAGCAACTTGATCGGGCGGGATAACTTTCAGCGTGCCCTTCGGGGGATTCCTGAGTTTCTCCAGGAGATCAGCCAGTTCCTTAACTTGGCTGGTAACCCCAACATCTGCAGGCTTGTCAAAGGATGCTAATAGATCACCGTACCCCAAAGCGGTCTGGTCCATTTGAACGCCAGCCTTGGCCAACGTTTCTTTGACCCCGTCGAAGTTTTGTATCATCCGATAGATTCGGGCTGGCGGTACCCACTTCTCCCAATAGGAACCGTCCTTCATCGAGGCGTCATCGAGATCAGAGAGCGTCTTGATGCTTTGACCGAGAATATGAATCCCAGCGACAGCCCCCAAGGCAAATTTGGCCAAACCTTTAAAGGCGCCGGCCAAGTCGTCGGCTACCTGCTTGCCCAGCAGTCCGTTGGCAGACGTGAGGTTTAACTGAGTCGAAAAGTTGGCCAGCGTTGGCAATAGTGCTGCACTTATTTGGTTTTTCAGCCCTGAAGCTGACTGCTCAACCAGCCATGTGGCGGCGCTCATCTCCTTCGCAGCCCTGATTGTCTTGTCGTCAAGGATTGCGCCTGCAGCCTCGGCGGCATTGCCAAATGCCTTAAATCCTTCCGCATTGTTCTTCAGCAGCGGTAGAAGTAGCGTGGCGTCGTTGGCAATAGACTCCAGATAGAAAGTCATATCCGCCTGGCTGGCGCCGGCTTTTTCCAGGCTGGACACAAATAAACCAAGTGCCGCAGGACCTGACAAATTCCTAAATTGATCAGCCGTCACCCCTACAAGCGGGGCTATGTTGGTAAAAAAATCCTTTAACTCACCACCGCCGGTATTTAAAAAGTCGCCGACCTTATCGTTAACATCCTTGAATATGTCCGATAACTTCTCCTGGCTGATCCCGACCAGCTGTGCGCCGGCAGAGAGTTTTTGGAACTCAGCTGTACTTGTGTTTGAGATCGCAGCGAAACGGGAAATTTCCTCTGCTGCTCTCACAGTGCTGACAGCCAGAGCCGCGAGAGCCCCAACACCTGCCGAAACACCTGCGCCGATTGCAGCGCCAACCAACTTCGCGCTCTTCTCCGTTTCTTGCTGCCACTTCTTGGCGTTTCGGCCTGCTTGGTCAAGCGGCCCAGTAAACCCGCCTATTCTCGCGATTAGGTCGAGGGTTAGCGTGCCCAGGGATTTCGAGGACATTCAATTTCTCCAGGCGAAAAAAAACCCGCACTTGGCGGGTCTCATTAAAAAGTACTTCAGGTTGCTTTCACGCAGGCAAGGTACATCTCATTTTGGAATTTAGAGACCGCCTTGGCTTTATTCACATCAGCGGAAAATGCAGGAGACTCGTAGGCGTCAATAACCATGTCTTTCATGATTTTCTTCATTTCATCGGGAGCTTCTCCACCAGATACCACTCCCATGATTTTCGCCATTGGCACTTCGTTCTGCCTGGATTTCATTATGCGTTCCGCAAGATTAGACACCCATAAGCACGGGTCTCGTTTTTCCTCAGCAAGAGCACTTATTGAGATCATTCCCAGCACAACCCCAGCTATGATTTTTTTGCGCATACCTGCTAACCCTCCCTAAATGAAGGCACTGTAGCAGCAGGTTCGATAATCCAAAACCATGACCATGGCAGTAGGCAACGCGACCAATAGCAATTGCAGCGTTTACTCAACCGCTGCAAATCACCTATTTAAGTCCACGACTCGATAGCCTGCTCAAGGCTTGGCGGCTTCTCAGCGTCGTGCTGCATGAAGTCGTAAATTTGGTAGCCACCGTTTTTCGTTTGAAAGTTTGCATACAGAGTGGCCAGCAATGCCGCCGACCTCTCTACCCTCATGCCAACGTTCAACGATCCGCGCAGCTTCCGATACTTAACCCATTGCCGGAACTCCGACATGCTCAGTCTTTCTTGAGCTTCCGCGACCGTGGCGCCGATTGTGATGGCGAGTTCGTGCCAGAGCTCGTCGGTGTCGCTGAGCTCATCGTCTTTCCCATGTTGTTTACCTCGGCGATGACCATCATCAAAGCCACGGTCAAATTGCCATCCAGGGCGCCGCGCTCCGGGTCAGCATCGCCAGTGATGTCCCCCACAGTGAACACAGGCTGGCCCGACTCGTCACAGATGCTGGCCGCGATGCGCCCTGCGTAGCTTTCCACCTTTCCGGTGGCTGAGAGCACGTCGTTGACTGCCGTACGGTAGCCAAGCGGACGAACGAAGACCGTTGCGGACATATCCTTCCCGCTCTGGCTCCATTTGATTTCTCGCTCAACCGGACGCCCGGTGAAGGCGCCCATTTCTTTCAACCCACTAATGCTCAGTTGCATGATTGATCCTTAAGGGGTAGTGACCTTGCGAATCCAGGCGGAACCGCCAGAACGTTGAATGGTGGCGGCAGTGCTCACCACGGCGTTGGCTGCGAAGTCGAACGGGAAGTCGGAGACGTAGCCTTGGAAAGTGAACCAGGTGCGCGTGTCTGGCAGTTCAAAACCGTTGCCCGCAGTGTTGAGCGTCGGCGCTGCTGTACCGTCAGACCAGCCTACCGCCCACTCAATGGTGGTGTCGCCATCGGCCTCGGAGAGCTGATGCAGGCGAATGTGGCTCGCGTTGTTCGGGTCAGCGTTGACGGTCAGCGAGGCTTGGCCCGGGGTGCGCAGGCCTTTCTTGTAGCTGCGAGTGGTGTCCTCCAGACAGGTATCTTCGATCTGGTCCGCCGGTGCACCGCCAGGGCTGAATGCCGTTGCGCACTCAATGGCGAGCACAGTCTTTGGACCAGTGCCGGACACCGGCGGGACGAGGGCGTAAATCTGGGTTCCTTGGGAAAGGATCGACATGGCGTTCTCCAAATGTCGGGCAAAAAAATACCCGCTCATGGCGGGCCTGGGTTTGGGGTTTCGTTATCGGCGGACAATCCAGTCCACGCTGAAGCTGTAGCGGTACCGCCCTGTTTCGGTGTCGCGGTTCTCGCCGTTGTAGCCAACCACTGAGGCGGACAGCTCGACGGCGTACTCCAAAGCCTGCCCAGCGGCCCGTGCCTCAGCAGCTGTGGCGGCGTAGACATCGATCTGCAGGGTATGACTCTCGACGTCTGGCCGGCCTGCCAGGTAGTTATCGGGCGCCCCGTCAATGATCTGCCAGACGCAGTAAGTGCCCACTGGGTTATCCGGGGCTAGGCCGAACAGATAGAGACGGGTTGGGTTGATGCCCAGCAGTGCAGTAACGGCTGGGTCGGCGGCGGCAACCTGAAAAATTGGCGGATACTTCATTGAGCGGCCTTCTTCGCTGCGCGCTTGATAGCGCGGTCGATTGCTTTCTCGTACTCAGTGACGAATGCGTCAGTTGCAGCGCTGATGTTGTCAGCGAGTGCTTTTCGCATGAATGGCGAGGCCTGCATTTTCTCGGTGCCGAACTCCAGAAGCCTCCAGTGGGGGGTTGGCCCATTTGCTGACAAGTTAGGCGTGGCCCCTTTCTTGGGAAGCACAGCGCCATGCAGTACGCCCACTCGAAAGGCCAGGTCGCCGGTCTGCTTGAACAGCCGGCCATTCCACCTGAGCGCGATGTTTTTGGCGATAGACCGGCCTGTAGCCGAGTCGTCCAACTTCTCGGCGCCCTCCTTTGCCTTGTTGGCCACCAGTTGAGCAGCCTTGCGCAACGCTGAGCGCCCACCTTTGCGCTTGAGGTCGTATGTCACCGCCTCCAGCTTGCCGAGCAATGAATCTAAACCAGTAATGCTGAACTCCACGCCGTCAGCCATCATTAACCCCCTCGCTCACCGGCAGCGTCAGATATTCCAAACCGCTGACCTTGTCGGCCAGAACACCCTCAACGTTGTAGATTTTGTCGCGGTGCAGAATGCGCATTGTCGAGTCGATGCCGGCGCGGTACCGGATGACGATGCGGGCCGATACCTTGGACTGGTTTGTAGCGGCTGCAACGAATTGGTTAACCGAAACTGGCTCAACGTCGGCCCAGAGTTTGGCGACATCAACCCAAGACGGAGTCATCTCACCCGTGACAGGGTCCTGCGTGTGCACGGGGCGCTGGATAGTGATGCGGTGACGCAGATCGCCTGCTCTCATCTAAACCCCCAAACTGACGCGGTATGGCATCAATAGCGACTGGGAGCCTGAAGGAAGCTCGGTGACAGATACGCCCGTGACCGCATCCTCTCGCGAGTTGTAAAGCTTGCCAGCGATGAGCAGGCAGGCGGCCCGGATAGACGGATTGATCAGGATCGGATCAGAACCGGCGTCTCCAGCCAGCACACCGGAAGCAAGTGAATCCGCATCGGCGTAGAAGCGGCGGTTCAAAAACTGAGCCGCGCTGTCTTCGGCAGCCTCCAACACCAGCGCGACATAGCTCTGATCCTCGCTTTCGGCCCGCAGGTGCTGCATAGCCACGTCGATCGGGATAACCGTCATATCAGGCGCCTTTCTTCTTGCCGCCTGGCTTGCCAGCTGCCTTCTCGCTGCTCAGCGGATCGGGTGTGTCATCCTCCTCAGTTAGGTCAACCAAGGGCTCGCCATCGTCATCGCACTCCACGGCGTAGTTTTTTTGCAGAAGCTGACGACCGTGCTGTTCGTCTGTGACAAACATCGAGCCTTCAGACAAGGTTTTACCGCCCAGATAAAGCGGCTTGGTCGTTTTCATCTTCATAGCGCGCTCCGTTGGGCCGCCAGCAGGGCGGCCCTATCAGTGGTTTAAGGGGCTTTAGGCGGGGTGAACGAGCCGTAAATGAATGCTTCCGGGCGTTTCACCGCCAGAGCTGCACGCTCCTCGCAACGGATCGAGATCATGTTCTTCTCGAAGTCGTCAGCGTTCTCGGTGGAGATCACCACGTTGGCGTCTTCGCGATCGAACAGCTGCGCACCGGTCTGGAAAGCGCCGGTCAGGAACTTGCCCTGGAAGGCTGCGATCTCGGTTGCCACCACCGGCAGGCCCCACAGCAAGGGACCAGCCAGGCCCAGAGGGTTGGCCAGGATGTAGCGGCCCAGAGAGTCTTTGGTGAGCTCGATCTTCGCCCAGTCGATGAAGTGCAACACGTGACCGGATGCTGGCAGGCGGGCAAGCTGAGCTTGAAGCATGGCCAGGCGCAGATCATCGATGCCGGACTGATTTTCAACGGTAAATGCAGGGTCGAAGGCCGATGCCTGCGGCACGATGCCATGCAGGTGCACGCCGGTGCCGTCACCGAACAGGATTTCCTGCTCTTCGGCATACTTCAGTCCGTAGCGCATTTCGGTATCGATGGTCGATTGCAGTTGTGCAAAGTCATCCAGAATCTGCTTCGACGACTTGAACATATGCGCGATGGTGCTGACCGGGGTGATCTTGGTCGCGAACTGGATGTCGCTGTAAGGCTTCTGAGTGCCCTCAGCCACTACCCTGGCGGCGTTGGTGAAGCCGGTTTGCTGAACCCAGAAGATCGCGGGCGACGTGGTGCGTCCAGGGGCAATGAGGTCGCGGATAAACAGGCGCTGTTTCGGAGCGGCATCAATGCCCGGCAGGCGTTGCGGCTCAACCACACCAGCAGGTACGTTGCCACTCAACAAGGCGGCATGCACCGGGATGCTGATGCGACGATTGCCCTCGATGTGAGCGGAGAATTGCTTCAGCGCTTCGCTTTTGATCACCACCCCTCCCACGGTGTCACGGGAAGCAGCGGCAGTACTGGCAGGGATGCGTGCAAACTCCTGCTCCAGCTCGCCGAGTTGTGCCTTCAGCTGCTTTTCAGCCTCGGTCAAGCTGTTGAACTTGGTGGCCAGTTCGTCGACTGCGTTTTTGGTTTCCGCCGACAAGGAGCCGGCCTTCTTGGCTTCGGTCAGTGCGTTTTCAGCCTGTTTGCTGAATTCGTCGGTTGCCTTCTTGAGCTCGTTGGAGACGTTCTTCAACAGCTCGGCAGTAGTGTCGCTCATGGTTTTTCTCCGGTTTGAATTGCTGCTGCCGAGAACCGCGAAAGCGCAGCTTGTAGTTCGGCAATGGGGTCGGCCAGGTTGGCCGGGGTTGCGGCAGCGTTCTGCTTGCCGGAGGTGGTAGCGCCAGGCGTACCAGCCTTGAGTTCTTGAATGAGGGCGCGGCGCTCGGAGCGCGGCATGCCCTGTTTTGCCAGGATCAGATCCATACGGCGGGCGGCAACCTGGTGCGGCGCCGATGCGCTGGCATCCTCGACGGCGGCGTCAGATGCCAGAAGGCTGTCTGCAAACCCCGCATCGATTGCAGCGGCGCCGCCCATCCAGGTCTCGACGTCCATTAGCTTTTGCATGGCCTCAATGGGGTCACCGGTGCGTACGGCGTAGATATCAGCGAGTGTTCCGTCGATCTGCTCGAGGAAGTCAGCCACCTCTCGAATGTCGTTGCGGTCACCGGCGGCCATGGTCCAGCTGTTGTGAATCATCAGGAAGCCGGCCCGAGCAATCTGGATTTCATCCGCTGCCATGGCGATGAACGATGCGGCCGAGGCTGCCAGGCCGAGGATTTGCACTGTTACCTTGCCTTTGTGTTCACGCAGCAGGTTGTAGATGGCCAGGCCTTCAAACACGTCGCCGCCTGGGCTGTTGATCTTCACCGTTACATCGCTGTCACCGATAGATCGCAGCGCGGCACTGATCCGCTTTGCAGTCACGCCCTCGCCCGTCCACCAATCAAACCCTATTGGGTCGTAAATGGTGATGGAGTTGTCGTCCGTGCTTGCCGCCTTGATCGATGGATTCCACCGCTCCAAGGCCTTCGGCGTCAGGTCGCAGTGAACCTGCGCGCGCGGCCGAGCCTCCGGCGCCGCCGGAATGGTCTTAAGGGTCATTGGTTACTCCAGGATCAGGCGGCGAGGAGCCGCGGTAGTGATATCAGTGCGTGGGCCATCATTGGCCCGTCCGGGTTTCCGGCATCGAGCGCCTTGTTAGCCAAGTCGAAGGCTTCCTTGATGGCTTCCTTGTCCCCGCTCTGATTTGCCGCAGTGATGCGCAACATGAAGGCGGTAGCCGCCGGCGACATTCCGGCTGACTGTTTGCCGAGCTGGTCAAGCGGCACAAGCGCCGACTGAACAGTGAAGGTATCGCCACCTGGGATTGGAGCCATGTTTTCCAGGCGCCGCACTTCGTTGCGGGACATCCAGCCGTTTTGCAGAGCTGTGTTGTACCAGGCGCCGCGCCCGGCGCTGTCAGCGCGCAGTAGGCCTTCTACCGCAAACTCAGCAAAGAACTCGTCAGCATCAGCCTCACCGATCAAGCACCGGGTGATTTCCTGTTCGATGTTCACCAGTAGCGGGCGCAGACTGTTGGTAAGGAAGTGCAGGTTTTGCGCTTCTACCGAACTGGCCCAGCTGGATTGCTTGTCCATGTGCCCGACCATAAAGGGCGGCACCCGGAACCACCGGCACATCTCTTCAATGCTGAACGATCGCGACTCAAGCATTTGCGAGGCTTCGGGGTTCATTGTGATCCCCTGGTACTTGAGCCCAGCCTCGGCCACCATGATCTTGCCGGCGTTCTTGGAGCCCATGAAGGAACCGAGACTGCTTCGCAACTGCTCGCGCTGCGCCGGGGTTAGCGTCTTGTCGCTGGAGAGTATCCCGGAGGCCTGCATACCCTGGGCAAAGACCTTCGCGGCTGCCTCTTCTACCGCCATTGCAGAACCGAATATCTCCTTGCCTGTGGTCACGGGCAGCATCCCGCACACGCCATCCAGGCCAAAGCCGCGGATATGCATCAGGGATTTTTCGGGGATGTCGCGCTCAACTCCGTTCTCGGTGTACGTGTACTTGAGTCGGCCATTTTCCTCGCGCTTGACCCGCATGCACTGCGGCAACAGCGGTACCAGGGCGATGATCCGGCCCGCAAGCATCTTCTTTTCAACGAACGCGTTCCCGCGTAGGCAGATGCTGGCCACCACCAACAGCATGAAGCGTTGAGGGGTCATTTCTGCGTTCGGCACCCGGCATAGCAGCCGATAAAGCGGATGATCAGTAGCTGGCGCCCTTGAGCCATCAGGCAGGCGCCGGTAAAGCTTCAGCGGCAACGTAGATACCGATTCCGAAAGCAAACGCACGCAGGCCCATACCGTGGACAGCTGCATGGCTTTATCAACCGATACGTGCTGTCCACTGACTGAACTTCCGAACCACTCCTGCCAGAACGAACCATCCTTTAAGCCGATGGGCACACCAAGCCAATTTTGAAGAGTGGCCTTGATTCGCCCGGGTTTCTTTTCGCGCGCCATCAAAGCCCCACCATAATTGGATTGTCGAAAAAGCCCTGTAGATCACCGCAACCCACCGGGTTCAGCGCTATGAGCGTTGTTGCGTCGAAGGTAGCCATGAGCGGGTCAATCTTTGCCGACCCGCTCACCTGTTTGTTGATCGCTATCGCGTTGCCAACCGCAACAGTTCTGGCGTTGCCGACGCACCAGGCCATGAGCCGCGTGCCACCGTGCACAAACTCGCCGCCCGCAACCTTGCGCTCTGTGGTTTTGATTGCGCCGTTGAGTCGCCAGCCCTGGGAGATAGAAACAATCTGCTCCATGGTAATGCCGCGATCTTCAGTGGTGAGCTCGTCAACGATATCGCCGATACCAGCCGCATCGACGCCTATTGCCTGCTTGTCAGGCAGTAATCCAGCGTCCCGGACTTCGCAGATGATATCTGCGACCTGCAGGACATCATCACCTGGCCGCTCGACAATGGTCAGATCGCCATCAGCTTCGAAGTCGCGCAGGTTTGAAACGATATCCTTGCGGCGGTCGAGTGCGATCTGGTGGGCCCAGGCGTGCGCCCAGTGCAACCAGCGCCGAGTTTCACGCTCGCGGCCAATCAAACTCAGGCCCAACAAGTCATCAAGGCCGCCGCCATCGATACCTACCACAATCACCTCGGAGCGCCGCAGCAACTCATCAAAGGTGAGCGACTTGTCGCCGGCGGCTTCCCAGTGATCAGCCCCCGCCCACCGGTCGGTCCTTAAGTTCAGACCAATTTCAATATTCAGATGCTTGGCCAGGAACTTCTGCAGGGATCCATCTGAAGTGCCCAGCCTTTTCTTGAGCTGGTCTTCTAGCCACTCCGCACTCACGGAGCGCCCGATGTTCGGGTTGGTGATGTAGAAGTTTTCTGGATTCAGGTATTGCTTGTTAGCGACCATCCGGACCGGGAACTCGTAAAGAACCCCCAGCGTCTTGCAATCCACAACCTTTCCATCACGAACATCGCGCCAGTAACTCAGGCGCTCCTTGAAAACCCCTGCCGGCGGCTCATCACTTTGAGTGGTGAGATAGATGACCCATCCCTCTTCGCGGGAGATCTGTCCGCCTAGGGCCTCCATGAACATCGACTCGGCATTTGCGCGCTTGCCAAACACCCAAAGCTCATCGACCAGCACCTTGCCCGACTTCTTGCCGGAAACGGTGTCAGTGTCGGCCGCAACGACCTTCAATGAGTTCAGGGTGGTTCGGTCCGTGATGGTCCTGGTGTGTTCCTGGATGTGGAACATCGCTGAAAGCTCTTCATCAGCGCGAACCATCCCGGCAGCTGGCTTGAAAGCGTTGTCCGCAACCTCCTTGGTCGGCGCCAGAATCAGATGCTCCTCTTCCTCGCGCCAGCAGAGAATCAAGGCAGTGAGCATGATGCCGGCTGCGATGGTGCTCTTCGTGTTCTTCTTGCTGATCAGTAAGCCGAACTCGCGGATCATTTGCTTGCCGGTCTCAGCATCGTAAGCGCCGAAGATGCAGCGAACGTAGTCGAGTACCCACTCATCGCAACAGTCGGCCATCCTTGGCTTGCCCGGCAGATCTGGAACGCGCAACTCCTTGAATATTTGAAGTGCACGCTCCGCTTCTTCTACGAAAATCGGAGGAGGGATAATCGATTTATGGTCGATCAGGCGCTGCTCCCATTCAGGACATGCGGTCGACCATTCCATAGTTAAACCTGCTTACCGTTAGCTGCTACTAATTTGGGCGGGGCCTGCCGGTTGAATTTTCCAGCAGCCTCTTCAGCCGCCTTCTGCTTCCCGTCCTTCTTGCCGCCCTCCGCTTTTTTGACGTGGGTGTATTGGACTGCTGCGATGGCTGCCCTAACCTGAATGGGGCTCGCGTCGAGTTGACCGAGCGCGATCTTGGTCAGCAGGGCCAGCATATCCATCTCAGGCGCTGGCACCGGCACCGCCCTCTCGCGCTTCAACGCGCCGCCGTGAGGTTGTGCCTCAAACTCCACAGAGACCGCCGAGGAATTTGCTGATTCCGGCTCGACCTTCTTTTTCCTTCCAGCACCAGGCCGCGCGCCGCCAGAGTTGGGGCGAGCGCCCCCGCTCTTGCCTTTAACGCCTGCCATTTGCTGAATTCCTTTTTCAAAAGTGGGAGAAAATCTGCGCGTGAGAGGGGGAGCGGTGTCCGAGACAAAAGGGCGTGAACTCTTACCCCTCCCCCCCATGTGTGGCACGCCCGTGACGTGCAGACCTATCGATGTGCCGACGACTCACGCGCCGTCTTGGCCTTGTGGCATGGGATGCAGATCGCCTGGAGGTTGTCGTCGTCATCGGTGCCACCCTGAGCAACGTTGACGATATGGTCTACCTCAAGGTCTTTGGTAATCAGTCCGCAGACGCGACAGGTGTAGTTGTCACGCACCAGTATCGCGGCGCGTTTTCGGCGCCATGGACGGCCACCGCGACCAGAGCCCCATGAGTCAGTGCTTGCAGCGTCTGCCAGTTTCGAAACCTTGCGACTGTCAACAGGTGTGAACCTGGACTTTAGGCTGGATATCTTCGCCATCAGGTCACCTTGCTGCCATCCATGTAGGTGGAATGCGGTGCGTCAGGGTCTTCACCTTGGTCATCCGCCAATGCCTGGAGCAATGAAGCCAGCATCTCATTGGTCTTCGCCTGCTCCCTCAACTGCTGATTGAATATCTGGAGGAACTGCTCCCAGTTCTCCTGAACCATCTGCATCTGCTCGGGTGTCAGCTTCAGCTGGCCCACGACTAAAGAGCTGTGATGCTCGCTCATATGCCAACTCCTTCATCTTGTTGAACCATTCGCGCCTGGCGGCGCATCCACTGCAGGCCATCAGCTACACCACTTCCAGTACCGCAGCATGTCGCCAAGCTGGAGTAGCTCGCTCATTGCCTTGACCCGCTCCGGGCAGGTTCGGCTTCTGCGCCTGGCGTGGTGGTAGTCAGCCTTGGCCATCGAAGCCTTGGCATACCCAACCAGCCACTCAGGGGCTCCGGCCTTGATGCTGGTATTCAAGTCAGCCACTGTCTTTCTCAACAGATCTCGGTATCGCATCACCAACCTCCTGCCATCTTGGCGCCTACCGCTACACCAGCGAGAAATACCAGCGCCGTAGGTGACGTTCAGCTCTAACAGGCCCAAAGCAAGGCGAGCAACGTCACTATCGGGAAATTGAACTTTTTTTAATATCCAGCGATCAATCAGCTTCAAACCACCATCACGGAGTCAGGAAATGGCACGTAAAGCTGAAATAGAAAAAGTCGCATCAAAAGCAAAAGATATTGGCGACGATGAATTGAAGAAACTTATAAACGAAGCTAGCGATCTGTTGGCGGACGGCGAATCATTTGTAGGCGACAAAGCTGAAGCCGCACGCAAAAAACTTGAAGCTATTCTAAAAAACGCAAACGACTTCTTCCCTAAAGATGCTGAAGAGGCTGTTGATAAAGGCCAAGAGGCCCTGAATAACGCCAAGAAGTATGCGCAAGAGAAACCTTGGCATGTAGCAGCAATTATAGGTGGCGTCGGCCTGGCGGCATGGCTGCTTTCTCGTCGTAGCTGAGAAATGAGTCTCGCGCCACGATTTGCCGCATTCGAAAACGTGGCGCGGATTACTTGCTCTGGCTGCGAACGATCTGGGCATCCACCTGGTCAGCGCAAGTATCCAGCAACTTGATGGCCTTGTCCTTTAACTCCCACACATCACCATTGAAGCGAAGGTCTGCTTCATCGTGGTCTACCCGCTCGCATGGGATCAGCTCAGGGGCTTCGATTCTTAAGGCCTGAGTCTTTGTTACCACCGCCGGCTTTGCCGCGCAGGCCGTCAGGAAGAGGCTGAGCAGCCCAGTCACGAACAGGCTTGCTGTTGCGCTTGAGTTCTTCAAAGTCTTTCCTCGCCTTCTCGGCTTTCTTCTCGCTGGCCTTGATGCGCTGTGCCAGGTCTGCGGTGTACGCCGCGTTGCGAAGTGCTTCGGCGCGCAGCGTGGTGATGGTGGCCTGGCTTTCGTTGTTGGCCTTGACCGCTTCATCCTTGGCCTGAGATTCAATGCGCTTCTCTGCGCGCAGATCCTCGACACGCATCTGCTGGATGCCGACGAGCAGCAGGCCAACCAGGGCGACGATGATTGCCACTGCTATCGCCTTCATGCTGAGTCCGCCTTTCTGCCCAGGAACCGAATGATCAGGTCACGGATCGCCGTCACGCCGATGAAGCCGATGGCACCGCCGGCAGCCACTGACAGGCTCGGCGGCCATTCCATCCACTCAATAATGCTGCTGGCTGACAGGCTCAAGGCCCCACACAACAGCGCTTCAAACAAGGTGCGCCAGTAGTTCGGCTCTTTTGCGTCGTACAGCACGCGCAACAGCGTGATCGTGAAGGCCATGATTGCGCCCTGCCACAGTGGGTTCGAGAGGACCAGCCACACCTGGGCCCAGAAGTCGGGGTTTTTCTCAGGCATCGGGTTCATCTCGGTATCCTCCCAGTGAGGGAGTGAAGGAATGGATTTTATTTAACGGTGAAGCAGGCCGCCCGGTCGAAGCTCTGACCGAATCACTTCTTTGACTTTTTCATTGACCGTCTCATAGATCTTATCAATCCGATCTCTGAGCGCCTCACCGAGATTGTCCACCTCGATCTGACCTTTCAGAAGGTCGAGAATATTGCTGGCATCACCAGCTATGAATGCCCCTCCCAATTCGGGATGCTGGCTGGCAATTTCAAATCGCGAAGGGTCAATAATCGAACCAAGCCCTGTGCCGGCGTAAAGTTTGCCGCCCGGGACGATCTTGGCGTTGGTGATAGAGGCTTCGTGGAGGAAAGTTTCGTTGATGAAGACCTGATCACCATCAACCTTGAATGGCTGAGGTTTCTCAGGCTCCGGCTGATTGAGGTTACCGATCTTGAACCGCACAACGCCGTCTTTCGTGAAGGTCATCAGACCGCTCTTGAAGCTGATGTGCGTACCGGCGAACTTCGCCTTTTCCAGGCGATCAGCCAGCTCTTCCTCGGTTTCGAGGCGGGAGTAGCTCAGGAACAGGCGAGCATTGAAGGATTCATCGCCGTAGCTCGCGTCGAACTCTTCGAACTCGGCGGCGTGGCGATACTGCTCTGGCACCTTTTGCAGCTCGGCCTGCATGAACTGGAGCAGGTTGGCCGCATTCTTGGGTAAGTCGTACTTGCTCCAGCTGGCCACCTCGACTGACACCATCTGGCGCTCAGGCGCTTTGGCAGCGCTACCGAGGGTGCAAGAGTTGATTTCGAACGTACCGTCCTTCTCCAGCTTCCAGCCGGAAACGCCCGGCACGTAGTTTTCGCTCTGGATATCTCCGCCGCGCGCTGCTTCAATTGAGCCGATCCGCGCTGCCAATGCCGCGTACGCCGCCACTCGCGCAACCGATTCGGTCTGGATCTGGACCCTGAGTGAAGACAACTGAGCGCCAACAGCTTGAAATTTAGGATCGGACATTTGCTGTGCTCCAGGAATAAAAAAGGCCCGCCGAAATGGCGAGCCTCCAAATAGGTGCAGGTGGCAGGAGCTGATCTCCTGCTTTCAGTCATGGCCAAAGGCCTGACTACAGCGCTTCATTCGCCGCGCATCCAATGCGCATTCATCTGCATAACGTGCGTGTCTTCCCACGCTGCCCGCTTGAGCCAGCACCAATAGCACACAGGTTTGAGCTGCTCATGCTGCCGGTGTTCTTTCGTAACGCGTGACTACCGGCGATACCGCGTCCCGGCCCTGCCCGAAGGCCCACCCTGGCTATGGCTCACGCAACAAACTTGTGTTTCGTCAACGCCTATATGGCCCCGTGCTATCGTTCAATTTCCACACCGAACAATCCATGGAGCATCAGCGATGAAGGTAAGCGTTAAGTGCAAGAAGTGCGGCAGTGACAAGTTCGAGATTCCGGCCAGGCCGACAAACTCCTCGAAGATCACCTGCGGCAAGTGCGGCGCCGTCGAAACTTACGGCAACGTCATGAAGGCTGTTGGCGACAAGGTCACGGAAGACTTGAAGCGGCAACTCGGGAAAATATTCAAGTGACTGCATAGCCTCGACCAGTGGGCGCACCAGGTCTTCAATACCTTCTACGCTCACTTCCATCTCAAGCTTTCCCATGCAGCCTCCTGAATGATTGGCAGCGGGTGAAGGATTCGAACCCTTACCGTTTCCAGTAGCACGGCTTTCAAGGCCGCTTGCCGTCCTGTTGGCGCCACCCGCTAAAAAACGAAAAAGCCCAACGGGTTAGGCTGGGCTTTTTGTCTGGTGTCGCGTTTGAAAAGCTGAACACGGTGCCATGAAAACAGGGCTATTCCGCGTGTGCAAGTTTTTTTACGCAGCGTCGATGAATCGTTCCAATGAACAGTCTATCCATCCCACACCAGTCTTAATGATCTCCCTGGCCTTGGCCTCGCTAATGTCGTACTTATTGCCAATCCGCTTGGCTGGCCACTTGGCTCCATAGTATAGCCAAATGAAGTCGCCCATCTCTGGCGCACGCTTGCAAAGCCGGGCGACGGCTCCGTCAACGACGCTGGCCAGTTCGTCCGTGATGACGTAGGACTTGCTCGTCGACGGAACCATGTCCCGCATGATCGCCCAGGACGGTGACACATAGCTCGGGACGCCCATGCCATCCATGCGCCAGAAGCCCCATTGCTCAAGCATGTACTCAGTGTCGCCCAGCGGCAAACGTGAAGGTTTTCTTGTATTCATGCCACTTTCCTCGGTGTCGGTTCGTTCAAGCCAAACAGCTCACGGAGCATCTTGTCGGCGATTTTGTTCTTGGCGTGCCCTTCGGTTATCCACCGGCGGGCGTAGTCTTGGAAGGCAAGGCTGCCACGGTGGTTTCCCCAGTCGGCGACAAGGTCCATCAGTGCGGCCGCGGCGATGCGCCCATTGGGTTTGTCGAGCAGCAGTCGGTTGCCCTGCTTCAGAAAATCCCGCTCGTCAGAGGTCAGGACTTTGCGCGGCAATGCCGCCGTTACGTTATTCATTTGCGGCACTCCCGAGGCTTTTACAAACCTCCACAATCACAATTTGTGGATGCAGGGCGCAGGCCCCGCGATCCGTGGGCTGTAGCTGAAAACGTGAATATTGAAATCTAACGCCTGTCTGCTCGGCTTCAGCACCGCTGACGATCCGGTCTAACGTTTTGGAGCGAGTCATAGCTTCACACTCCGCAGTTGAAGGTATTCCCCTGGGCTTATGTCGACGCGCGCTTCCACCGAGATAGCGAACTTCCAGATTCGATAAGCCTCCGCGGGCGAGCTTCCTACGCCAGCCCACGGATGCTCTTGAGCAAAGCACCAGTAAGTCCCGCTGCGCCCGGTGATGGTCGCCTTCGGAAGTCTCCCGGTGAACCCGACCTTTCGGTGTCCAAGCCAGTCGGCTACGGCAGGCCAGATGATTGCCTGCTCAGGCTTCGTGAAGTCCGTCTTCCCGTTATTCGGGTGGACCTCGGCCAAGCCATAGTCTTCATTGGCCACCCACAGCCTGAACCCGCTGGGGATGTGGACCAGGTCGAACCCCTTGCGCTCCCAACCCCAGTCTTCGGGGAAATCCCTGATTGACGCAGCGATTCGCTCGGCTTCGGGGTACTTTGGCTCTGCAGGTGACGGGACAACGACGGCACCCTCCGGGACGATCCAGACCTGGCCTGTCTTCATCGAAGCATTCAGCGCACTCAAGCATTCGCCGGGTACGAATTGTTCGTTTCGCCGGCCTAACAGGCGATCCAGCAGCCTAAAACTTCTCATTGCTCTTCCTCCCCTTGTACTGGCTGGCGAAGGGGCGGCTGATCTCGACCTCTTCCTGGGTGGGCTCCCGCCCAGCGAAGTTCACGAACCTGGCGAACTTGCCCTGCTGCTGAACGATGCATGAGCCCACCGGTGCGTGCCTGCACTTGGGCATAAGCAGCTCTGTCGCTCCGTTCTGGCCCTCCTCGCTGTCCATGTCGCGGTGGACAAGGATGATGCAGTGGGCATCGGCCTCGATTTGGCCTGAGTCACGCAAGTCCGAGGCGATCGGCTTCTTGCCCGGGCGCTTGGTCGAATCACGGTTGAGTTGAGCCAGCAGGATCACCGGTACATCCAATTCCTTGGCGATGTTTACGATGCCGGTGGAAATTTTGCCGAGCTCGGAGGTGCGGTTGAACGCATTGCCGTCAGATCCGATCAGGCCGATGTAGTCAATCATCACCACATCGAGGCCGTGCTTGCGCTTGACTTGCCGACAGATGCTCCGGATGCGCGGCACGGTGAGGCCCGACTTGTCACTGAGGTAAAGAGGCTTGTCCATGATCTTGTTGACCGCGGAAGTCAGCCGAGGCCAGTCGTCGTCCTCCAGCTTCCCGTTGTCGAGCAGCTGTAGATCGATACTGCCGAGTGACGCCAGAGCTCGGTTGGCCAGTTCCTCCTCTGGCATTTCCAGCGAGAACACCATGCCGACGCCTAGACCATTGCAGGCGATGTGCTGGGCGATCTGCAGGCCCAGTGTCGTCTTGCCGCTCCCGGGCAGGCCCGCAACGATAGTCACGGTCTTTTTGCGCAACCCACGGACCAGCTTGTCCAGTTCCACCAGGCCAGTAGATAACCCCGACTGCACACTCCCGTTGTACTTGGCGTCAATGATGTCGATGTTTCTGGCTACCACCTCATCCATGCGCTTGTAGTCCGGCTCGCCGGTGTCGAGGTCGCGCAGGTCGGCCATGGCTTGCTGGGCACTTGCGATGATCTCTGCCACCGGCCGGTTCTCGCTGGCGGAGTCACGCACAGCATCGGCGGCGTCAACCAGGCGCCGGAGTACTGCCCGCTCGTTCACTGTTCGGGCATATGCCTTCCAGTTGGCTGTACTGGGTGTGTTCTTCGCCAATTCCGCAGCGTAAGCGATGGTTGTGCCACCACTCGGCAGTACCGGCTTGAAGTTATGGAGGGTGACGGGGTCTACCGGCTCGCCGGTGGCGTGCAGCTCAGTCATCACCTGGAACAGTGCCGCGTTCTCCGGATCGTGGAAGTCCGCCGCGGTAACGCTGGCAGTGATCGAGTCGAACAGTTCGCCATCCAGCATCAGCGCGCCGAGCAGTGCGTGTTCGGCTTCGTCGCTATACAACTCGCGATAGTCGTTCATGCACGCCCCCTTGCCGATCCCCATGTGAAACCGACCAGAAGCGCTTTGTTCTCGCGCAGACGGTCAAGGGCTCGCTCGCCAATGTACTGGCTCAGACCTTGGGCGTTGAGGTTGGACACCACCACCGTCGGGCGAACCAGGTTGTAACGGCGATCCAGCACCTCATGCAGAACCGACAGTTCGTAGTGAGTGCCGGCCTGGGCGCCAATCTCGTCGATCACCAACAAGTCGAAACTCGCCAACTCATTGATCACGTCGCCCTCGGTGTAGCCGGCGGTTCGATCCATCGAGCGCTTGAACACGCGGATGATCTCGGCGGCGGTGGTGATCACTGCCACGGCCCGGTGCTGACGAATGACGTGCTGGACGATGCCGCTGGCCAGGTGCGTCTTGCCGTTACCGACGTTCCCGCACAGCAGCAGGTTGCGCCCCGCCTGGAAGTGTTCGCCGAAGTTGTCGGCATAGCCCTGGCACGTTTCTAGCGCCAGAGTCATAGCTGGTGTCGCGGCGCGGTAGGTCGCGAGAGTGCTATCGGCAAACCGCGGCGTGATGCCGGAGCCTACAAGCGCGCTGTTGACGCTTTCGGCTTTCAGGTTGGCCAACGCCTGCGAATGTTCGTCACTTCCACGTGGCGCTACGCGCAGGCCGTGGAACTGGCATTGTTTGCATGGGCGGACCGCCATAGAGCCGTCGAACTGCTCAACCTCGGAGCGATCAACCGCTCCGTGGACCCGGCAATCGCCGGCGAAGGTGCGCTGCTCAGGCTGGCGGCGGAAATTAGAACGCTGGGCCATCTTCGCCTCCTTGGTACATATCGGCGGTGTGCTGGGGCAAGTTGTTGAAAGCGTTCGCCTTTGCAACCGATGCCGGTACCAGCTCGTCAGTCCAGCGCTCCCCGTTCAGCCAAGTAGACGCCATCGGCACGTATTGCCCGTCGTCCTTGGCCCAGTCGCGGGAAATGCGGTGATTGCCAAGAGCGGTCATCAGGGTCAGGCGAAGTTCAGCGCTTGGCTTGAGCTTCTCCCATGCCTTGCGTGCGTCCTTCTTCGATTTCTTGTTCGGGTACAGCTTCCAGAACACTTCGAAGGCTTCAACCATGTCCTTGTCAGCCATAGGTTTTTCAATCCTTGCTGCTTTATTCAATCCTTGCTTACCTTCAATACTTACTAGGGGGGGATTTACCGGCGACGGTTCCACCGGGCCCGGATAATCCGTCGCCGGTGATTCCGACACGGTGTAGGAGCGTCCACCGAACTCTCCACCATCCGCTCGTTCAAGCACGATTCGCAGGTATCCAGCCTGCTCCAGCTCACGGATCAGACCCCGAACTGCGTCACGACCAGATGCCTTGCCCAGGCAATCCTTGGTCTGGCCGATCAGATGGTGGGTGGACACTTCCCAGTGGTCAGGCTTGCCCAGCAGGAAAACCAACAGCCCCCTGGAAGCCCAGCTCAGGCGCTGGTCCTCGCTGATCGACTTGTTGAGCAGATAGAAATTTCCCTCAGGCCGAGGGGCGCGAATGATGCTCATACGTTGAGCTCCCACGTCACGCGGCGGATGAAGTCGTCGTAAGGCTCAGACATGGCGAACCCCTGGCTTTCCAAGGCTTCGCGGTATGCCTTCGCAGACCCGTACAGCATCCAGCGCTCGCGCTCGGGTAGATGGGCGAACGAGCCATAGCTTGGCCAAGGACCGACGATTACCGGCGCTGTAGGGGCGTCCTGGGGGGGGGCATGAGGATTGATGATGTTCATTGCAGCGTCTCCCCAGGCTTGCGGCATATCGCGGCTCCCATGGCTTCCACTGAGCCGCCAGACAGGCGTAACACCAGCAGGCGCAGGGCGGTGGTGGAGTCAATGGAGAACGTGCGAGCCTCGTCGAGTGCCAGGCCAGTTGGAGAATGATCGTTGAGTAGTTGCCGGACACGATCGCTGTAGTTGAACGCCGCACAAGCCAGCGCTTGATTGGTTAGCCCGTCGAACGCTTCGTCCGGCAGGCACTCTGCTGGATACACAAGGACGGGGATTTTGTTTTCGGGGCGCGGCTCTCCCGCCAGCAGGTGACGGCCCATTGCCTCGAAGTGATCCTTCGCAACTTGCGCGGCGTCGTGCCCGGTGCGCCGCCGAAATAGGACCTTAAGCGCATAGAAGGCCCGGTAGAGGTCAATGTGGGTGTCATCGCCGTCTTCAATTGAATACTCAGGCTCGGCGATCACGTCCAATACGTCCTTCACTACCTCGAAGCACTTCAACAGCAGTGCGGCGTCGTTGTTTTTTTCATACAGGTTCTCGTCGATGCATTCCATGGGCAGCACCTGCGGAGGAATATCCAATACTTTGCTCATGAATGGGCCTTCTGGACCAGGCGGAACCGGCCCTCAAAATATGGGTGAGTCGCCTGGGTGGCGGTGACCATCGTGGATTCGGAAACAAAGCGGTGGAAGGCAGCCGTGACGTGGTGCTTCGACCAAACGAGATACTGCGAACCGAGCGCTTCTTCGTGGCCGTTGCGGACCATGCCGGCAGGGTTCGGCTGACTTGGCCAGACCCTCAGCACGTAGTCGACTACAGCACCCGAAAGCCCGTGGCGCTTGAGCATCGTTTCCTTCACGCGAGTGAGCGACTGACAGTTCTGTGGGCAGTGATCCCACACAGTGGTCTGACTCAAGTCCTCGACTCGCCGCTCGATCCGCTCCAGCGCCACCCGCTGCTCCCGCTGCTGGCGCTCGACGGCCACCAGATGATTTGCGTTGGCGGCGGTGATCTCGGCCTGGGTCATTGGGCGGGCGGCCTGTTCTTCCAGCTCGCGCCAACGTCTGATTACCACCATCCGCATTGCAGCGCTGTAGCCAGTCAACAAGCAGTCGGTGTGTTCGCGGTCGAGCAGGTACTCGGTTTGCTCGCGGTTCATGCTGTCCAAATAGATGGCACGAAAACCCGTGGCATCTTCTTTGAGCTCGGCCAGCATCTTCTCGATGTCGGTCGTCACATGAAAATGGCGCTTCCCTGTCAGCTCAGCGATTTCGCGGGACGACATGGTGACGGCACCGCCGTCTTGGAATTTGGCGATGGTCATGATCAGTGCACCTTGTTGACTTTGGTGGTGCCGGGCTCGATACCCAACTCTTTGACAGCGCGCTGAGCCTCCTCGGCGCTGACTCCCAGGCGGTTAGCCAACCCTTCCAATGAGTAAACGGGCTCTCCGTCATCGGTATACCCGTCAGGAAGAGAGGGCATCAGCCCCATGTGCACGGCCATGTCGTGCATCTCCTGGCGGAACGACTCGGGGGCAGCGTCGTACATGCGTTGGAACGCTTCTGCGGCTTCGGGTGATTTCTCTAAGCCAGCGGCGTGTAGCTGTGAATAGAGGCGCCCGGCAGACAGGAACTCAGGGGTTACCTGCTCTTTCGCGTTGCGCTTGCTCTTCAGGCTGGTCATTGATCACCCCCAGTTTCCCGCGCCACGTTTTCGGATTGCGAGTTTTGTGGCGCGGATTCGCCGAGAACCCTGAACTCGTCGATAGCGCTATAAACTCCGCCGAATCCGGTGTCGCTGAAGTATTTCGCCACCTGGAACAAGTCACCAATCCCTTTCCCGCCGTCGTGAAGGTGATCCAGGTGCATGGCCTTGATAAGTGCGTGCTGCCACTCGAGAACATCCTTTGCTGCGCACAGCTGAAACTCCGCTTCTTGCGAAGCCTCTTGCATGGTTGGCACTGGCTCGTTCATTTGGCGGCTCCCTGGTGCGGGATGTTTTGCAGCTTGTAAGCCGCCGATGCGCCGGCCTCGGCCATTGTCATCGACAAATAAGCTAACGAATTGATAAGCCAGCCGGCACTCATGGCGAGCTCATCAGAGAGTTCGCCGTGATTTGCTGCATGCGCGATGAGCTCACCGATAGCGGCAACTCCGCTCAGTGTGCTGATCTGGAATTCGTCGTTGGCGTTCTCTACGCACTGAAGCTGTTCGACCTGGGCAGGCGTGAGCTTTGCCCCCTTCGCGAAGTTAGATGGAAACTCGCGTTCAACGTCGACCAGCAACTGGTTCCACATTGGAGGCTTCATTGTGCGTCCTCCGCTTCGTATGCTGCCTTGAGCCCGCGCTCAGCTGAGCGGGTGAGCGCAGATACAACATCACCTATGAAGACCAGGGTGCGAACTTCAGATAGGTACGCGAGCTCACCATCATTGATTGCATAGGCGAGTCGGCCACATAGCTGGCTGATGCCGTCGGCCAGATCCGAAGCCACGGACAAAGCCTCGATAAGGTTGGCATCCGCTTTAACGCTAAAAAGGTCGGTGTATTCCACGCCAAACTCACAGGGTTTAAGTTTCGGCAGTTGCACTGTTTGTTGGGTGGTGCTATTTTTCGTTTGCATGTTTTGTCCCTTCGAAGACAAAGAAGTACCAAAGCCACCAGCTCCACACTGGTAGCGACTAAGAACCCGCCTCCACAGCGGGTTTTTTATTGCCTGGAGTTCGGGCTAGCCAGAAAACAAAAGGCGGATCGATGCTGCCATTGTGAAACTCCAATACTGGATGCCTAAACAGGCCATTTGTAGGCTGTTAGCAAAATGCTTGTTTTCAGGTGATAATCACATCGTGGTTCAGGGTGAGGCGAAGTAGCCGAGGAAAGAAGCTGATAGCAGCAACCTCACCTTTGGTAGCTAGGTGGATTGCTTCCGCCAACGCCTCAGAAGGCCGTCGCGTGCCGCAGGAAATCTGTTTGAGGTAAGCAATGCTGGTGTCGCAGGCCTTGGCCAGTTCAGCTTGCTCGCCTGCGCTACGGCCTTTCATCCAGGCCGCCAATGTGTGGTTGTCCATGGGAAACCTCTTTTGAGCGATGCTGGGAAGATTAGCAAAACGCTTAATTTTGGCAACCATTATTTAAGCAAGCGAGGAACTGATGCTCGATTCAAAGCAGATACGCCGCCAAAATCTTGAGCACATCCAAAAGCATTTCGTGTCCCGAAAGATGCTGGCGGTCGCGCTTGAGGTAAGTCCGGCAATGCTCAGCCAGTTATTGTCGGCGACCCCCAAGCGGGAAATCGGCGACAAATTGGCCCGTAAAATTGAGGAGATGCTCTACCTGCGAAGAGGATGGATGGATACGCCTCATACCGAGGAAGAGGTCCGCAATCTCCGAGAGCTGAGCCCTGGCTTCCCCGCCAAAGGGGAAACACCAGAGCAGTACGCTGAGGGGATGATTTCTACCAAGGCAATGCGGGCGAAACTCGAGAGAATTGGCCGGGTTCTGGGTGAAGCTCTTACTGATACCCAAGAGGCCGATCACGCTGAACTGGTACAGATATCGACGTGGGACGACGAAACCCCGTTGGACTACGACGAGGTATACATCCCCTTCCTGAAGGAAGTAGAGCTTTCTGCAGGGAGCGGTCGCACGGTGATTGAAGAAAGTAGTCATGCAAAGCTGCGGTTTGGAAAACATAGCCTTAAGCGACACAACGTTGACCCAGCAAATGCTGTCTGCGTGCCAATCAAGGGCAACAGCATGGAACCCATCCTAAAAAATGGAGCAACCGTTGGGGTTGACCGTGGAAATCGGACCATCACAGACGGTGATCTCTACGCGATAAGTCATTCCGGACAGCTCAGGGTCAAGCAGCTCTACAGAACCCCTTCCGGCATCAGAGTTCGCAGCTTCAACCGGGATGAGTTCCCGGATGAGGAATACACATGGGAACAGATTGAAACCCAGGAACTGATGATAATCGGCCGAGTTTTCTGGTGGGCGATGTTCGCGTAGAAAAAATTAAGCAAAAAGCTATTTACATAATTAAGCATTATGCTAAAGTCCATTCCACGAACTTTTGGAGATGGACAGCATGAACGCACTCACCTATGGCAACTGGAAGGCCTTTACCGACAAGGGCCTCGCAGTCATGGAGCTTATGTCCTTAATGGGCAAGGCTTCCGGCAAGACTGCCAAACAGGTTGCTCGCGACCTTGATCGCTCCCATCACACTATCGTCCAGCGCATGAAGTCCGTCCGTTTCAAGCTGAAAGCTGTTTCGGAGTCGGCCGCAGTTGCTGAGGCTATGCGATTAGGAATAATCGCGTTCTGCATCACCTCTTCACCTAATCCAGAGCACGCCCCTGAAGATCATCAGGCCGAGCAAGCCGTGTTCGTCGCTTAAAGCAGCGGCGAGCGCCTTCATTGAGGGCGTTGTCCGGTGCGGAAGCATCACGCGGCAGGACTTGGCGGTGCTGGGTAGGGCCAGGCGTGGTCCGGTGAGGCAAGGGCTGTAATCAGCGGCCTGCCCTTCTTCGGGGAGTGTAGGTCGGTGGCGATAGTCATCACGGGGTATGGCATGGCTGGGTTTGGCAAGCCGTGGCGGGGTGAGGCAAGGCAAGGGCTGCAAGCAGCGTTGAGCCGCTTCGATGAGGCGGTTCAGCGGTGACGGTAGTCATCAAGGGCATGGCTTGGCGGGTCGTGGTTAGGCTTGGTATGGCAAGGCGGAGCTCGGCAAGGGCTAATCAGCGTACTGGGTTTTCAACCGAGAACCCAGTGCGGTGCGAAAGCATCGCTTGGTTGGGCTAGGCATGGCTCGGCTGGGTGTGGCTGGATGTGGTGGGGCAGGGTTTGGGCGGTAATCCGCACGGCGTCATCAGCGTTTCTGGTGACAACTTGAAAGCAACTTCCATCGAGGCTGCTTTCAAGTTGAAAACGCAAAGCAACGTGCATCGCATCGGGCGAACAGGCACACGCAGCGAAACTAAGAGGCATCACCATGCAGACTTTGAAAGTTAAGATCATCGGCACCCGTCCGCTTCTGGTTCACGCTGACGTCTTCGCCGACCCGCTGAACAAGTTGACCAAGGCTCATAAAGTATTGACTTCGAAACGTAAAAAGTCCGACGAAGATCATGAGCTTATTGCGCGTAGCGAGTGGCGTGGTGGTCTTTACTTTGCCGATGATATCGGTCCCTTCCTACCTGGTATCAACATCGAGTCTTCACTGGTCGCAGGCGGCAAACTTTCGAAAATGGGCACTCAACTAAAGCGCTCGGTTGAAATCATGGATTCCCGCTGCCCAATTATCTACACAGGCCCGCGCACAGTTGAGGGCCTTTGGGATCAAGCGTTCTACGATGCGCGCTCA
Organism: Pseudomonas sp. W2Jun17; assembly: GCF_023127795.1. Lineage (NCBI taxonomy): Bacteria > Pseudomonadati > Pseudomonadota > Gammaproteobacteria > Pseudomonadales > Pseudomonadaceae > Pseudomonas > Pseudomonas sp. W2Jun17. The sequence continues at coordinate 420,900 of NZ_SPKO01000025.1, forward strand.
GTTAAAGTTGGAACTGCCCGCATCACGCGATATCGCCCACTGTTTCGCGAGTGGTCGACCATCTGCGAGATCGCCTATGACCAAGAGTCGATCGACCGCGCCCAGGTGTTGAAGTGCCTGGAAGACGCCGGGCAATACTGCGGCGTCGGCGACTACCGCCCGAAGTTCGGCCGCTTCACTGTCGAGGTGTTGTGATGAGCATCGTTCCTTTGAAGCCGAACACCTGGAGCCTTGATAAGGCGCTGGAGCTGTTCTTCGCCGACAAGTTCACCGACGGCCAGCTGATAAGCCACGCCTGGCTTGAATGGGCGCTCAACTTACCGAAGCCAAAGACTGCGCAGGAAATTGTTAATTGCCAGTTCGTGATTCTGGATCGTGTCGAACAGTTCAAAGAAGCTCTGCTGACCAAGCATCAAATTTATATTGTCTCTGTCCGGGGCCAAGGCTATCGGATTGTACCGCCATCTGATCAAGCTTTTATCGCCGTTGATAATGCTATGCGTGGCGTGCGGCGCGAGTTCAACAAGTGCCAAGAGGTAATGAAGAACACTCGCTTCGCCGAACTTGATACTGATCAGGCAAAGCGACACACAGACGCGCAAGTAAAAGTCTCGGCGCTTACCGGGATGGTTGGCAAGGCAAAGCGCGAAGTGTTCAGCCTTTTCAAGGCGTAACTTCCGCCAAGTAACAAGGAAACTTTAAGCGAAAGCCATATATCGCGGCGGGCTACCGGCTTGCCAGGAGAAAGTGAAATGAGGCTGTTCAAGTACCTGCTGTCGTTCGTGCTCTACCTGTTCGCAACGCTGATTTGGTTCTCCGAGGCCGTGCCGGTGATTTTTGATAACCCCAGCGACTTCGAGCTGATCGGCGGCGTGTTCGGCATCTGCGTCTGGATGATCGTCACCGCCTCTCTCGTGATTTACGTAATTCAAAACCCGCGCAAAAGCGCACCCACTGAAAGGAAGTAATCATGCTCGGTAAATTGTTCGGCAAGAAATCTGGTCAGGCCCGCGCTGCGGTAGCCAAGCTGGCCAACCGTGACCTGATGGAGGCCGTGGTCTACGGCTCCATTTATGTCGCCGCGGCTGATGGCGAGCTGGAAGAAAGCGAGCTCTCCAAGATCGAGACCATCCTCAGCAACAACCCGGCGCTGCAAGGCTTCGGCGCGGAGCTCTCCAACACCATCGACCGCGCCAAGACCGACTTCAAATCGGGCGCCCGCATCCTTCGCCAGAACGCGGAGAAAGAGCTGGGTGACTTGGCGCACTCGCCAGCCGAGGCGCTGACCGTGCTCAACGTGATGCTGACTGTGGCCGAGGCTGACGGTGAGATCGAACCCCAGGAAATGACCGCTTTGGAGCGTAGCGCCAAGCTGCTGGGCCTCAACCTGAAAGACCACCTGTAACCATGCTGGCCAGGTTCGGCACCCGGGCACGTTCGCTGGCGGCCTACGGGCTCGCCGGTGGCGTTGTCTTCGTCGACTCGGCCAGTCGCATCCTCTCAATGGTGGGCGACCTGGTCTTGGTTGTGCTGCTGTTGGTGGTGCTGATGGCTGGTAAGTCAAAGCCCATTTGATCGGTCCACAGTGCCGATGGAGCAGATTTGCGCCATCGGCCGGGAGAACACCATGAATTCACCGAATTACGATTCCCGCACCGCCGACAAGTTTGTGGTGCGCCTGCCCGACGGCCTGCGCGCCGATATTGAAGCTGCAGCGAATACCGGCGACCGCAGCATGAACAGTGTTTTCATCCAGGCCGTGCGCCAGTACCTGGATGGGCAGAAGCGCCAGCAGATCCTGCTCGACGCGCTGGCCAACACCGTCACCACTCCCATGTCAGTCGACCCGATGCACATTGACGATCGCGTGAGGATGGCCGCTGATGCGCGGCGCTACGTATGGCTTCGCGATACGGCATACAACACGCCGCGCCAGGATCTGGTGCCTCGCGATAAACAAGGAACCATGCTGGTTGGTGACGAGCTCGACGCTGATATTGAGCGGGCTATGACAGCATACCCAGGCTGGGCGGAGGTTGAGCAATGAAGCGCCGCCAGATCTCCCCCGCCGCCTTGCCCACCATCGGTCAACCTTTCGCCGGCGGCTTCTACGCTGGCCGTATCTATTTCGACGGTGCCGAGTACGCGCTGATCGACGCTGGCCGCGACTTCGAAACATACGCCCACTGGTGGGACCACGACGGCCCGCGCCCACGCATCCGTGAGGCAACCCACCGCTTTGACGGTATGGCCAACACCCTGGCCATGAGCGCGGAAGGCTGCACCATTGCCACCAAGGTGCTGGGCATGAACATCCGCGGCACCTGGGGCTGGCATATCCCGAGCATTGAAGAGCTGAACGTGATGCGGGGTAATCTGCTCCAGCTGCCAGATTGGAATCACCGCATGTGTGAGGCTGCGCCACAGGCGTTCCGTGGCTCCCATCAGTATTGGTCCAGCACTCAGAAAGAAAATGCGGCCACGGCCTGGCTGATGGGTATGTATCCGTGGGCGGTGCCGGATACCAACTGGGTCAGCGGCTGCAACGGCATCCGCCCGGTGAAGGTGCTGCAGATCAAGGCCGACGCCTTTGTGCACGACGCGGCGAGTGATGCGCGGACCATCGAGAAGATCGCCGCCCAGGTCGACCTGCAAGGCTTGACCGCCTGCCCGGAGGTGGCCGAGGTCCTAGGCCAGTTCATCAACGAGGACACCGGGCGATTCTACGGGCGCACGGATGACTTGCTCGCGCAACTGGCGATGATCGCCGGGGAGGCTCGACCATGAAAACCATCATCACCATGATCCTGCTGCTGATCGCTGGCCAGGCCGCGGCCGGTGAACAGGTGATCGACGTGCAGCACGACAGCGTGCGTGGCGTCACCTGCTGGATCTTGAACAACACCGGGATCAGTTGCTTGCCTGACAGTTCGCTCCTACAGGTGCCCACCAGCACCACCACGGGCGAAGACCAGGCAGCGCGAACTTCTCTGGCAACTTCAATGTGTCAAACCGAGCAATTGACCACCACCCCGCTCCCTCAGGAAAAGGGGCTCAAGCTATGAGCCGCCTCAACGGAATAAAGGGCCAGCGCCTGATCGAACTGTTCAACGCCCTGCAGCGCCGGGAAACCACGTTCGGCCAGATATACGCCATGTCGACATCTTGCGGTATCGACGCGCGGCGGGTATTGGCTGACCACTTTCAAGGAGGGCTTGGCCGTGGCTAAAACTACATTAAGGCCAAGCCAAAGAGTTGGTGTTCGCCCGACGCGCTTGCACCGGATCTTCCATAAGCCGTTTTTGAGCGACTACGCGTCAGGCGAACATGACGGGCGCCGATCCTTGGCCGAAGCTCACGCCCACGTCAATGGTGAGGCCTCGCTTTCCCTGGGGTTCAAATCTACTAACGAAATTTACGCGACACAATTTAAAGAAATAGGAAGCGTGTTGCGACACGAAGGCGGGCAGGCATGAGCGCAGCTAGGGTTATAGAGTTCGAAGAGTTGCAGCGAATCACCGGCTATACGCGGCGTGCTGACGTTGAGAAGGCGTTACGCGGGGAAGGAATACGGATATTCCTCGGCAGAAAGGGGCCTTGGACCACAGTCGACCTGGTCAACCAGGCGGGCGGCCTCAAGCCAATCGATCAAGAAAAGTATGACGCGGACATTGTATGAAGCGAGGAAGGAAGCGCCAGCACAACCCGAACATCCCTGGCCATATTGACCAGGCCGCCCTGCCACGATCGGTGTATTTTGACCACCGCGGGGCGGGGTGCTGGTACATCCTGTACTTCAACGAGGCCGGCCGTCGCCAGCGGCAGAATCTATGCGCGGGTAACGTGACGCTTTCGGAGCTTCACCGGCTGATCGAGGAGCGCAACGGCGTGGACCGAGACAGCCTGCAGTATCTCTGCGACGAGTTCCACAAAAGCGATCAGTACAAGGCTCTCAGCGAGAAAACCCACGACGACTACGTCTATTCCCGCGACGTGCTTCTGGCATTCCCGACAAAGCTCGGCAAGCCGCTGGGCGAGCTGGCGGTGCTCAAGTTCACGCCGGCGCTGATTCAGCGGATCATCGACAAGATCGCCCAGGAGGGCAAGCCATCGAAGGCCGCTCACGCTCTGCGCTACCTGCGCCGTGTGATGCAGTGGGGCCGCAACCGTGGGTTCGTGAAGGACAACCCGGCAAAGGGCATCGAGTCGCCCAAAGAGCGCAAGCAACGCCGGCTGCCCGACGATACGGTCATGGTCAACTTGATCAGGTTCGCGAAGCAGCAGGGCCAGCTCAAGAGCGGCCAGCCTGGCGCCTGTTCGCCTTATCTGTGGTACGTGATGGAGATCGGCTACCTCTGCCGCCTACGCGGTATCGAGACGATCACACTCACCGACGAGAACGAACTCGCCGAAGGCGTGCTGACCAACCGCCGCAAGGGAAGTCGGGACAATATCGTTCGGTGGACGCCTCGGCTGCGCGCCGCCTGGGATGCAGCCAAAGCCGTCAGGTCTGAGACTTGGGAGCGGAAGCGTGTGCCTGTACCGATCCGTGCAGATCAGCGCTTCCTGATCATCGCCGCCACCGGCAGACAGTTGTCGAAGTCTGGTCTTGATACAGCCTTCCAGAGGCTGATAGTGCAGGCGATCGATAAAGGCGTCCTCACCGAGGAGCAACGCTTCGGGATGCACGACTTCAAGCGCAAGGGCATCACTGACACGGTAGGCACTCGGGCAGACAAGCAACAGGCCTCAGGACACAAGGATGAAGCGATGATGGATGTTTACGATTTCAGCTTGCCATTGGTAGATCCATCCGGAGACTAAACGTCTGCAGGGATCTTTGTGAATGCGTCTGCGAGATCCTTGCGAGCTTGCTTCCTTTCCGCGTTAGAGCGTCCGGCAACCTCGAAAACGTCGACATGAACCACGTTGTCCTCGAGAGCAGTGTCATAAACCGCCAAAAGCCTTTTGTCATGCATCATCAGACTCCGAATCACCATGCAGGTCGCTGTAACCGCTCCGAGATAAGTTCTTTCGGGCTTGTCGTCTGGCTTAGCCTGGTTGTAGGCCTCTGCTTGCTGGCGGCCACGCTCATGACTTCGGGGATCGATCGCTGACGTATCAGCTCTTTCGCAAGACAAACCTTTATCTTTCGCGTCAGAGAACAGCGCCGGAAGCACTTCGCCGTCGTGCAAATGCAGCGGTGAGAAAACGAATCTGTGCAAATGCTCCCCGTCGCCTACTGCGCAGGGAGAGAACTTGCTAACGGTTTCGCACTCGCAGTACGCGTCCGGATAGCTAGCGTCGATCAGCTTGGCGCGGTTAGAGACCTCGCCTCTCCCACTCGGTAGCCCTTCGAATAATGCCCTACACGACATATCTAAGTCAGACCAAACCCAGATGGGTCAAGAAACCGGAATGAAGGACCGCTTCGTTAAGTGCCAAATCAGCACTCGCGAATCTCAGGCCGGCGGCGTTGTAGATATAGTGGAATGTCCCGTCCCCAGGGAAGGATATCTCGATGTAGCTGTCGGCTTCCTTCCAGAATAGGGAAATCTCTCCGTCACCAGCTAGCATGGGGATAGGCGCTCCAAATCTAATCGGAAGGACGTGCAGAAACTCAATGGCATTGCTCCACGAGGCGTAGGTGGCCGGCTCTCCGCCGTATCCATCCCAGTCGTGACCCGCCCTTAGATATGAATGTAGCTTTGCATAAAGCCTGCTCATACCCACATCCCTGCTATTAGCGTGAGTGGGGGGTAGCTGAACGAAAAACCCTGTAAACCCTTGAGGGATCAGGGTCTTCGGCGCATTTTTGGTCGTCGTGACCTGCACCACATACGGCGGAGGCTGATCCACTAACGTGGACTGTGTTTCCATAGAAACTGCCATAGCAACTCTCCTTAGTTGGGATGGACTGTGTTGAATGAGATCATAGCTTTAACCTCATCCGTCAGCATATCCCCCACCACCAATTTATTCTGGTTATGCAGGAATTGGAATACATCATTCATCTGATCGTTCAACAAACCACCAACGACCGGGTTGAACATTTCAAAGAGCTGATACTTGTGGACGGTCGTAATCTGAACGTCGAACACGGAGGCGGTTTCGGTAACATTCACGTTCACGTTGGTCAGCAGTTTTCCACCAAGGCCGAATTCAGGCCGGCTGAAAAATCCATGATGAGAATGAAAAGCATCTGTCAGTGATGTGAAGGTAGGCGGCAAAAACTTGGTCCCCGGTCTAAAAAGCTCTGTGAGGGGCTGCGCCTCACCTCTGGGAAAGGTCACCTTGAAGGCGTCCGTATACTGCAAAGACAGTGCAGAAAACTCAATTTCTCCCATCCAGGGGGTAAGGATTGAAAGATATTTCTCAACCTCTGCCCACAATTCAGCCCATCGTACATATTCGCCGCAAGCGATGATCAATGCATTCGTCTGAATATTGACTGAAAGCGCAGGCTCGCCGTTTGGCTTAACCCTGTCGAAGGCAATCCCTGAGATGGGCCCAGCAGGTCCAAAGGCTCCAGCAAAGGGGTGAGAGAATGGTGTTCCGATAAACTGTTCAATCCCTTGGCCTTGAGGGATGTTCAACATCATCTGCTGCTGCTTAGACACCCGAGGTAGCTTCTCCACCAATTGGTCGTGGAGCTGTGTGCCCTCGAGCAAGCTGGCGAAAGCATGCGGAGGCAATGGCGCTGAAAACTCGAACAGAAACAAGACGTTACTGATCGCGTGCTTTCCGCCGTGCGGCTTGATATTGGCTGCCATGGAACCTCAAAGGATCTTGTAAAGAGCTTTAGCACTATATATAGCAGCTGTAAAAGGCATGTGCATGATTAGGCTGCATCATTCACCCTAGCGCTGCGGCGAGCGATAGTACCACAACGAATTCTTCCGTCTAAATCCAAAAACCGGAGCAGGATGACCGTAGATATGCGCGAATTTCGTGAAGTTATCCACAACCGCGCCTAATTTCACAACGAAAAAGCACGTCATCGGCGCGTACATTGAATCAGTAGACCCAAGCAAAACGTGCGGTGCAGCTCAGGCTTCGCGTACAAAAGAATCTATCCAGCCTAGATCGTTACTGACTAACAGGCCTGACTTGTAATCAGTAGGTCCCGGGTTCGACTCCTGGTGCCGGCACCATACAAGGTTCCAGAGAAGGCTTTCAAAATCTCTGGAACCCCCGAAAAACCCGCCTTCTGGCGGGTTTTTTCGTTCTGGAGATCCCAGATCTCCCTCACATGAAGTTCGCGATTTCTTGAAACGAATCCGCGCTCCAGCCTGCCGCCCATGCCAATCCAGCTACGGTATAGTCCGGCCCCTCCTTGGCGAAAACGCCGAGACCAGTTTTCAGGATTAAGGGAACCTTGGATGGGCGGCAAACCGAGGCCTGATCCTTCTATTGTCAGCGGTTTCAGAGTCGCGTATGGAGAGGGTGGCCGTAAGTATTACTTTGATGCCGTAGAGCAACGATACTACTCATGGGATTCGCTTCATGGCGAGTTTGAAGTCTTCGACCGACGTGGCTTTCACCTGGGTTCGGTCTGCCCTGAAACCGGGCTTGCGTTGAAACCTGCCGTCCGCGGACGAAGGATCAAACCGAACTGAGAGGTTCATATGAATTTTGTAGAGCTTTGCCTTAAAGGCGATGTGCTGGAAGAAGAGATCGACCAGTTCGTCGAGGACTGGCACGAGGGTCGTCAAGGCGCCGACATGCAATTGCATGAATACCTGGGCATGAACTGGGAAGAGTACCAACTGTGGTCAACCACCCCGTCTGTCTTACCTTTTGTATTGACTGCCCACAAGTACGGCACCTCTCTTAAGGACCAACTCGATCAAGACAAATTTGCGATTGCTGCGCGCGCGCGATCGGTCGCTGAAGCGACCAAAGTCGAAGCCTGGCTACGCAGCGTGGGCAAGATCTAGTGACCCCAGAAGAAAAAATGGCCAGTCGCGTCCTGGCCATCCGCAAGCTGACACCGCCTTACGATCTAGAACAGCTAGCCTCTGCCTATGGGGAGCTTGAATACCTTGAACTGCCGTTCGGCGTGGACGGAATCACCATTGGTATTGGTGCTGCTACCAAGCCCCGCATCCTGATCAACTCAAACGCACCTGCAACCCGTCGAAAATTTACGCTGGCCCATGAAATCGGGCACGTAGTTATCCCATGGCACACCGGCACAATCGTCTCCCACCTGGAGAACCGGGAAGTGGATGCTGCCTACAGCCAAATGGAGACCGAAGCCAATCGCTTCGCCGCAGAGCTGTTGATGCCATCTGACTGGTTGCGTGAAGCATTCAAAGCCGCATCCAGTGTGGAGCACTATTTCCGCTCGGTCCTTACCCAGGCTGGGGCATCCAAAGAAGCAACATTCAATAAGATATTACGCCCGCTCCCGCAGCCTGTGATTTGCGTACAAGTGGACAGCGCATCCAGAGTTCTCAACACGCGAAGATCCCAAACGGCGCCGTACCCTCCAGAACCAAACGCCGAAGTCAGCAGCGAAACCTTTCAGACAGACTGTCGTTTCGAGAGCTTTGAAATAGACGGCCAGTTTTACATGAGCTGGACCTTCATCGGCCGCGACATACGCGAAGTAGACAAAAGGCCGTGGCGGGAAGTCTTCAACCAAATCCTGAATGACACTGGCATGCAGGGTTATTTGCAAAACATGAACGGCATTCTTGCTGCTGCTTACGGCAAAAACAAAGCGCTCGATGAGGCAGAAATCTGCGGAGCCGTTATCCGGGCATTCACAAAATATGAAATGTACGATGTGGTGACTGCGCACCCTCTGTTTGAACAGTTTGTGATCAAACGGGTGAGGGAGCTGAAACTGCGGGGTTGAGTGATCAGACAGGCGTAGAAAAGAGAGGGCAAAGCGCTGCCGCTGACGGCACCAGGTAGCCAGAACCTTTAAGGCTACGCCACACCGTGGTGGTTCTCCCAAAGTGCGATTAGCGTCCGGCGGCTAGTACGGTCACAGCGATGTGATGGATGCCTACTTTTACCAGTGTGCCCACTGCGGCAACTTCCCCCTTTCATAGCTGCCTAGCAGCAACCTATCTGCTTAGCCATTTCCTTGCGCCAACCTGCGCCCGTCTCTTTCTCCCGGAAAGAGACGGGCGCTCCTACCGCTGCTGCAGCCCAACTCGTACAAGGCTTTGCGGCATTCCCCCTCGTGACAATCGGCGTGACAAACACCGAAGTCACCAGCAACAGCGATGCAGATGATGGTGCCGCAGCCCAAGGAATGGACTGCACGATTGATGTGGTTGCAGCCTACATCGGGGGGCAGACATGAGTAAGCCCTTCGATATGGAACTGTTCTTGGGTGCCGTGCTGACGGGGTCGTATGCAACACGGCAACGCCATTTGCGTCAAGCGAAGCTTATTCAAATGGAAATTGCAGAGCGTTGGCGGCGAAAGACGCCGTGGGCTTGGCAGAGAAAACATGTCGCATGGTTCTTAGATCATCGCCTGACCCGGAGCAGTAAGGCGACGAAGTATTATTACTTTTTGACAGTACGGCTGCTCATCCGTCGTTTAGAACGATCATGGGTATTCAATCACTTAGCGGGCACCTGAATTGATACCCACACTAACCGCATATTTAGATTACGTGTTTGGATATGTATATCTTTGGCTTCAATCCGAATCCTTTAACAAGCTTGTGCCATGATTCCACAGCCAGAAGGAACTGAATGGAGTTGTAATCTGTAATCTCCCTTATGTCCCCCTCAAACACAAACCACAAGGAAGCTGTTTTGATGGACTTATCGAATTTTATTGTTTTTCTTTTTATCAACTCTACAGAGTCCTTGGATTGCTCAATATTATAAATGAGCTCAGACTTTGTCTCAGAAATTTTCACGGAAATAATCTCACCTGACTTGAATATGTCAGCAATCTCGACCCGGTATTGATTTTTCTTTTTCTTTAGCGACTGAATTAGAGTCAACTGTCGATCAAGCAATACAAATCCACGCTCATTACATATTTTCTGGTTAAAATATGCTTCTCGGTAAGTAAGCTTATCATCGACCGGCTCATTGGCGGCAATTTTTCGCTCTTTCTCGGCTTTCCAAATCTGAAAATCCGCTTCTACTAAATCCTCCTCAATAACTACATCAATACTTTCCAAGGAACGCTTTAGATAATCCATAAAAGTCTGATTGAAAACAAACCACTCCCCACTTTTCAGAAAGTAATCTGCACCATCGAAGGATATCGGGAAATCCAGCAGTTCTTTAAGTGGCTTGGTAAAAGCCCCAGAATCCTCATTCTTAAACTGAACGGAGAGCTCATCAATATTTGTAATCCCTGCATGATCCCGAATGAACTCCGAGACATTAACAATATCAAGCGTATTCCCTAAATCCTTGCGATAAATGTCATCTGTAGTTCTTGCTGAAATTCGATAATCGTAGTCATGAAAACTAAAGCATATTGCAACTCCGTGCACTTGGAATTCTTGAATGGCAACGTCTCCCTCCCCACGCTTCAAGCTCTCAAACGCAACAGCATCCAGTTCAGCGCCCAACTCATCTGTCACAGCCTCTAATTTAGGCAAGTGGATAATTTTGTCGTCCTGGTAGCTTCTTTCGATTTGCTCGAAGATTTCTGACAACTCGAGTGGTGCCTTATCCATGTCCATTTGGATGGAGTCTGCAAATATAATATTACGTTTCCCCCAGACATCTTTGTCTGCTGCTTTTAGCTTGAGATGATCAACTGATTCGCCCGGCTCGTAGCTATCAATCTGAAATTGTTGGTACGACGAAACATCCTGTCTTTTAGTACCCGTAAAATAGCGGCTTTTCTTCAGGAGAATTGAGTTTTCGTCCGCCATGCGGATAGCCAACTCAATGCCAAAATCAAGCTGAATAAACTTAGAGAGATAAAAATGCGACTTCCCCAAACTGACCGCATAGATCGTTTCAGGCTGGGCTGTATGTTGACAAAGCAACATTCCAAAATTGAAAATATTTTTAGGCGCTGGCAAACCATCTTTAAAGAAGGTTCGATACGTATCCCACCACCAAACGTCGTTCCCCGGATTAACTTCAGAATAGTAAAATGTTTTCGAGTAAGCTTGTGCAACATGAGTTTTCTGCTCAGCCAGACCTACTGCCCGGAGCTTTTCTTTGAGTTGTTCCAGCTTATGGGGTTTTACTTTGTAAATATTATAAGTATTAGCCATGCCCGCCTCCGTTGGAGTACCTTCCCTAGCGAGCACCAAAGGTGCCATTTCTGAATTTCCAACGCAATATGTGCGGGAGATATAAGTTGGCCAATTCTCTTGCTTTCTCCGTATAGTTGCGTTTACTTGCGATACAACTCCAGCCGTATACAAGCAACCACTTGCAAAAATGCTCCCGGTTAAGATGCAAATTCGCTTGCCATTTTGGAGGGGGCGCTTTGGGGTAGTTCTAGAGGTAGAAAGCAGAGCGACTATCTGAAATTTTGTTAATAATCATAGAATTAAGATCCAGTACGACTCCTGGTTCCGCACCATACAAAACGAAGCCCTCGCAGAAATGTGAGGGCCTTGTAGTTTCCGCGCGTCCTCTTTTTGTCCACACACTGCAATCCGGGAGCCTCGTGTGCCATCCAATCCACCGACGATCTGCGTGGCATGCTCTCGAGCGCCTTCTCACCTCAGCCAGTGCCTTTCGCTAGCAACCGAGCTTTTATACAAAATTATGGAGAGCCAATAATTATGCCGCTCCCATAAAACCAATAATTGGTCAGTCGATCCCTGCTCTTAACCCAGCAGACGCCTAATCGATCTAGTTTCCCGATTGCTCCCCACGTCCCACCACGCTACCCTCCTCCCCGTCGCTGCCAATTCAGCGACCGGGCCTGAGAACCCGACTTGATGCAGGCGCCTTAGCGCCACGCATTCGTTCAAACGACGAACGTGGTAGCTCTCACTAGATACGGGAGTTATACCAATGACCGCTCCAAATCCATCTGCGTTAACCACCCTCGGCGTCACCCCCTTTTCCTTTCACTCCGACCAACCTCTGTTCCGCGTCAACAGCGGTGTTTCCCTGCATGAAGCCTTGCATCACGTTTCCGACTTGCTCCACCTCGCCAAGCTGCTCGCGGAAGATGCGGCGATGACGCAGGACACGGACCGTTATGCCTGGGCGTCACATTATTTGCAGGAGATGAGCAAGGCGGTGATTGATGATGTGGTGAAGGTGTTGGAGTCGCCAGGGAATGTTGAGCAATAAAGAAGTCGTGTGGTTCGCGGGCTGACGTCATCGCGGGCAAGCCCGGCTCCCACAGAGGAAAGCCCTGGCCTGAATAGGTCGGGGCTTTTTGCGAAAGACGAGCCAAAGGCAATATGGCACTTAGCCACTTATTCGATTGACACCCCCTCACCACTCCTTTAAAAACCCCGCCTTGCTTGCGCTTTTATCGAGACATGGATGTTGTCCAACCCCCCGCTGTTCAAATACCGCCGCTATTGGCTGGCGGTCATCATCGTGTTGCTGGCGATTCTTGATCCTTTCGGCCTGGCCAGTTCCAGCGACAAGGCGTCGGCGCAGTGGCTCAATCGTATGTTCGCCAGCCACTACCCGAGCCTTGGGCAGCAGCGGGTGGCGGTGGTGTTGATTGATGATGCCTACCTGATGCGCAATGACAGCTCATGGCCCATGCCCTATGGCGAGCAGAGCAAATTGTTCAAGCGTTTGCTGGCGTACAAGCCTGGGGCGGTGTTTGTGGATTTGCTCTACAGCCATGACCACTCGTTGGGCGACCCGGCGCGGGGCAGTCAGTTGCTGGCGAATGTGTTTGAGCGTTATCAACGCCAGGGCATCCCGCTGTGGTTGGCCAATACCGGGTTGACGCGTGCGGAGGCGGGCCAGGCCAACACGCTGGCGCCTTTTATGCAGGTCAGCCGCCCAGCCCTGGTGGTGTGGGAAGGGGTGGACGACAAGTACCCGCTGGCCATGCACACACAGGCAGGGCTTTTGGAAACCCCAGCGATGGCGCTGTACCGCGAGTTTTGTGCCACGCAACATTGCAAACAGCCGCCGGTGGATGCGCAAACCGCTGCGCAGCGCCAGCCCATTGCTGTGCAATGGGGGCTGAAGCTGGCGGCGGAACAGGCGCGGATTGCCGATATCAGCCACTGCGCGCCCGCGCGGCATTTTTTGCTGGATGGGGTGGCGCAGTTCTTTCAGGCCGTGTTCTGGAAGCTCGATGACTCGGCCCAGGCACGGTGCCCTTATACGCTGACGTTGTCGGCCAGTGACCTGGAGGTCAGCGACCCCGACGATCAGGCACTGATCGCAGAGTTGCTGCGCGACCGCCTGGTGCTGGTGGGCGCCAATATCGCGTCCACGGGGGATCTGGTTGAGTCGCCGGTACATGGCCAACTCCCCGGCGTGTACTTGCACGCCATGGCCCTGGATAACCTGATCAATTCTGGCATGGACTACGACCATGAACCGGCCGACTTTCCCCGCTTGCCCTTCAATTGGCTGGACCTGCTCGAGCTCGGGCTGCTGGCGTTGATTGCCGTGCTCAAAGCGCTGCACGCACGGCGCCTGGCGGGCCATCGCACCTGGAGCCGCTGGCGGCGCCAGGAAATCTGGTTTTTTACCTCGCCGTGCCCATCGTGGCTGTTGGTGATGTCGATGTTGGCGGCGGTCAGTGTGTTGCTGAGCCTCAATGACATCACTCCGGTCAACGTGCTGGGCATTGTATTGCTGTCGTTGGTGTTGTTCAGCGAGCGGATCGAAGCCTTCTTCGACCGCGACCGCTGAGTGTGCCGTTTTGTCATTTGACTCAAGGAATTCAAGGATGAACAGAAGTCTCATCGTTTTGCTCACCGCCCTCTTCACCCAGGGTGCCTGGGCGGAAACTCACAGTATCAAAGCGTTCCTGGCCGACCCAGTGACCGTACTGGACGAGCAAGGCAAGCAACAACGTGAGTTGGCGAAAAAGGATGCGCCCACCCAGCCCGTACCGGTGTTGCAGTACAACCAGGCGCTGGACCTGGTGCAAGTCGAGCTGGCGGGCCAGAAGGTCTGGCTGGACACCATGGACCTGCGCATCGAGCCGCCGCTGAACGTCGTCGACCTGCCCTGCCAGGGCCTGACCAAAAGCCAGGCCAAAGACAGCCGCAATAACTCCACCATTGGTTTTGGTGCCGGTTGCAATCAATAAAAGGAGCGGTGCGGTGAAGGGATATCTAGTTGCGGCCAGCCTATTGGCCAGTTCGGTGCTCAGCGGTTGCGCCACCTTGAAGGGCGCGGACCAGGCGTTCCAGAACCTGGTGGGGCCTTCGACCCAATCCCGGGTTCAGGGCCACTACGTGGACAACACTGACGTACGCCAGTACTACAAGCTCGACCCACAGCGCCAGAGCCAACAGCGCCTGAGCTACGACGGGCGGGCGGTGCCGGCTGCCGAAGCGCGTCAGCAGAACCTGGTGGATATCCCGATGCTGCAAGCCTACTTGCAGGGCATTGTCACGCGCTTGTCCAAGGGCTGGCCGGGGGAGTTGCCGCCGCTGCAGGTGAAGATCACCGACAGCTATGGGTTCGGGCCGTCGGCAGACCCTTACGGCAACCTGTTCGTGCCGCTGGGTATGCTGGACAACGTCGCCAGCGAAGACGAAATCGCGGCGATGCTTGGCCATGAAATGAGCCACGTGTTGCTGCATCACCATGACCGCATGGCTGCCTTCCAGCAGCAGAAAGACATGTTCACCACCGTCGCCTCCACGGTCGCCTTGGCCACCATGGCTGCCGATACGGGCGTCGACCGCAGCTCCGGGACGATGAAGCTGTTCAGTAAAGACCCGGCCGGCACGCAAAAGACCATCGGTAACACCGTGCTGTACACCGCACTGGCCAATACCTTTTCCGATCAGGTATGGAGCACCGCCTGGGGCCGCAGCCAGGAAGACCAGGCCGACCTGCTGGGCACCGACTTGATGATCCGCGCCGGTTACGCCCCGCGTGCCGCCACCCATAGCCTGGAGCGCCTCAATGACTTTCAAGGCAAGCAGAAACCCTTGCTCACGGGCTTCCTCACGGCGCGCAAGAATGCCATGCAGGATTCGCTGCAGCAGTTCAATCTCAACCAGTTCACCAAAGAGCTGGACGTGCTGGTCAAGGACGGCTTGACCACCGGCATCACCGCAACCACGCAATACTTCAACCGCTCGCACATGTCGGCGATGGACCGTGACACCGAGCTGCGCCAGTACTTGCAACGCGAATATCGCCAGGAACGCCGCGCTCGGGTCAACCCACAAAGCTGGTCGAAGATGAAGACTACGCCGCAAGTGGCGAAGGCCTTACAGGGTTATAAAGACGCGTACTTCGCCATCGATGCCCTGGAGAAAAACAAAGTGCCGGATGCTGAAGGGTTTATCCGCAAGGCCCTGGCATCACCGGTCAAGGACCAGCCGAGCATTCGGCGCACGGCCTATACCGTGCGCCTGGCCCAGGGCAAAAACAGCGAAGCGGTGAAAGAGTTGCAGGCGATCAAGGACTGGTCCCTGGCCGGCCCCTCCACCTATGACTTGATGATCAGCTACCACCTCAAGCGGGGTGATGGGCAATCGGCCCTGGCGATGATCGACAAGGCTGAACGCAATCTGGGCTCGGAGGAGCTGTTCATCACCGAAAAGCTGTTGGCCAACCAGCAACTGCAGAATGTGCAGCAGGTGCAAACGGTGTTGCGCAAGTGCGAGCAGTACCCGACACGCAAGGAAAACTGCAAGAAGCTCGCACCGGCCAAGGCCTAGGCGGCAACATTCGCACCTGGCATAAAAAAACCCCGAACCAGTCGGGGTTTTTTATTGCCTGGCATCAGGCACGACGCTCGATCAATTAGAAAACGTTGATCGGGTAGTCGGCGAACAGACGGATTTCGTTACCGCCTACGTTGTAGTTGCTGGCGTTGTTGGAAACGCGCAGCCACGAGGCGCGAGCACGCAGGCTCAGGTCTTTGGCTGGGCCGCTCTGTACGACGTACTTGAACTGGTTCCAGATTTCACGCTCGGTGCCATCGCCACGGCCTGTGCCGTCGTCGATGTTGGTGCCACGCACGTAGGCAATGTTGTAGGTCAGGCCCGGTACGCCGAAGGTGGCGAAATCGATGCCGTAACCTGCTTGCCAGGAACGCTCGTCCTTGCCGTTGAAGTCAGACCAGTAGGAGTTGGCCAGCAAGATGGTATTGCCGCCGTCGCCGATGCCGCCAGCGTTGCGGTAGCCGCCGTACAGGTAGCCAGTGTCGCCGGTGCTGCGCTGGTGAGCGAGGGTGAAGCTGTGCGCACCAACGGCCCAGGTCGCGCCCAGGCTCCAGATCTTGTTGTCGCGCGCGTCCGCATCACCTTGGTTTTCCAGGGCGAAACTGCGATCAAGCTTGGTTTTGTAGCCGTTGAAGTCAAACGTCAGCGATTGCTTCTCTGGCAGGGCCAGCACGTAGTTGACGTTGACGTATTGCTTTTTCAGCACGTCTTGCATGTCGGAGGCATACAGGGCAGCCGACAGGCTTTCGGTGAATTTGTAGCTACCGCCGATGTAGTTGATGCTCTTCAAGCGGCCGCTGTCGCTGCCCTCGGCGCTCTTGCGAGCTTCCTTGGTGAAGTGACCGGCGTCCAGTTGCAGGCCGGCGATCTCTTTGGAAACAATCGAGGTGCCCTCATAGGTTTCCGAGAGCAAGCGCGAGTTATCGTACTGCAGGACCGGTACGGCCGGCATTTGCTGACCGTATTTGATCACGGTGTTGGAGATACGCGCCTTCACGGCCGCGCCGCCTTTGGCCAGGTCGTTGGCGGCTTCACCGCTGTCACCTTGCTTGAAGAAGTCGATACCGCCAGCGCCGCTGCGGCCTTTACCACCGTCCAGGCGGATAGCGTATTGGCCAATCACGTCCACACCCACACCCACGGTGCCTTGGGTGAAGCCGGACTCGAACTTGCCGATGAAGCCTTGGCCCCATTCAGCTTTGTCCTGCTTGCCGTTTTTGTAGTCACGGCTGATGTAGGCGTTACGTGCGGCGATGTTCAGGTGGCTATCTTCAACAAACCCCTTGGATTGCTCCTGGTCGTTTGCCATTGCTGTCGATGCGCTCAAAATCCCCAGAGCGATCAGACTCATCCGTTGCTTCAACATATTCTTATATTCCTTATTACGGGTTGAGTACGCGCTGTGACACCAGGCTCCATGTTGCTATTTCTGGTGTCGACCTTTGCCGCAAAAAGAAAGCCCGCGGACGACTGAACTGCCGCGGGCCTTTTTTTATTGGAGTAAGTCATGGCGGTGAGCCACAGGCGTTGGGCGCAATCCTATGCGGGCGTTGAACTATGTGTCAATTTCGTGAATCGTCTGTATTTAGGCGATATTCGTCTAAGGGGCGAGCTAAAGCACTACGCTGAAAACGATTGAATGACCTACGGCACCGATAAAAAACACATCAAGTAACAAATCTGCCAGCGACACGACAGGGAATAGATAACACGCGCAAATGCAAAGCATTACCATTCGCGCAAATTTCCTGCCCAACTTGTTGGATACACCCCCATGCCCACCCCTTGCCTGACGCCCATCGCCCTTGGGCTCTCCATGCTGCTGTCTGCCGGTTTTGCCTGCGCGACTACGGTATTGCCCGAGACCTCGATCAATGCCGAAGCGGATGAAGACGACCCACGGGTCAAAGAGACCAACACCGCCACGCGCACCGCGACCTCCGTACGCTATGTGCCCCAGGCGATCGACTCGGTAAAAACCGACAATCTGCGGTCCTACGGCACCAACGACCTGGGCCAGGCGTTAAGCGGTATTCCCAACGTCAGCAGCGGCGCCGACACACGCTTCGACAGCCTGCGCATACGCGGTTTCGACGCCAGCAATGACTTCTATCTGGACGGCATTCGCGACGACAGCCAGTACGTGCGCGACCTGCACAACATCGAGCGTATCGAAGTGCTCAAGGGCCCGGCCGCCGTGCTGTACGGGCGAGGTGGCCAGGGCGGTATCGTCAACCGCGTAAGCAAATTGCCCACGCCGGGCCATAAGTCGAGTATCGAAGCCCAAGGTGGCAGCAACGATTTGCGCAGCCTGTATGCCGACCTGAGCGCTGACCCGAGCGACACCATCAGCCTGCGTCTGAACATGGGCAACCAGGACAACAACAGCTTTCGCGATGGCGTCAGCGGCAACCGCCAGTTGTTTGCGCCGTCGATGAGCTGGCAGCTCACGCCCGACCTGAACTGGCTGGTGCAATACGAATACAGCCGCTACAACCGCACGCCGGACCGTGGCATTCCCGGAGTCAACGGGCGCCCGGCGGATGTGAGCCGCAGCACCACTTATTTCGATCACGGCGACTACATCGACGATAAATCCCAGTCACTGCGCTCCAAGCTCGCCTACGAGCTCAACGCCAACTGGCAACTGCGCCACACCCTCGGTGTGTTCAAGCTCGACAGCGATTTCGACAACACCTACCAGACCGGCTACGACGCGAAAACCAACAGCGTCAGCCGCCAACACTGGCAGCAAGACCTGACCACCCGCAATGTTTTCAACAACCTTGAGCTGGAGGGTGGTTTCGACACATTTGGCCTGGAGCATCGCCTGCTCACCGGTATCGAGCTGGGCAGCCAGCGCCGCGATCCGAAGCTGTACTCGGCTCGGGATGCCAAGACGGTCCCCAGCCTGGACCTCAACCAACCCAATCGCCGCCTGAGCCACACAGGGAGCATGCGACTGTCGAGTTACAACCACACAGAAGTCGAAAGCAGCGCGCTGTACGTGCAGGATCAACTGCGCCTGAACGACCAGTGGCAACTTTTGGGCGGGCTGCGTTACGACCGCTTTGAAGTGGACACCACCAGCAAGGTGCTCAACACCCAGGAGAACGTGAAGAGCCACAGCACCAGCCCGCGCGTCGGCCTGGTGTGGACGCCGCTGGAGCATCATTCGTTCTATGCCTCGTGGAGCAAGACCTTCTCGCCAGCGGGCGGCGGCCTGATCGGTATCACGCCGAACGCCGCCGGGAACGTCAACGACCTTAGCCCGGAGCTGACCAAGCAGAAGGAAATCGGCGTGAAGAGCGACTGGTTCGACGACCGCCTGAGCACCACGCTCGCCGTGTACGAGCTGGAACTCTACAACCGCCGCACCAGCGACCCGCTGGACCGCACCATTACCCTGCTCACCGGCGAGCAACGCTCACGCGGCGTGGAGCTGACGGCTACCGGCAAGATCATCGACAACTGGTACGTACGCGGTGGTGTAGGCCTGCAGGACGCCAAGGTGGAGAAGGACAACAACGGCTTTGAAGGCAAACGTATCAGCGACGTGGCCAAGCGCAATGCCAGCGTGTTCATCACCTGGAAACCGGAAATGGGCTGGTACGCCGAAACCGGTTTGACCCTGGTGGGTGATCGCTACGCCGACAGCCTCAACACCGTGGTACTGCCGGGATACGGGCGCTGGGACGCACTGGCCGGGTTCCGTCAGAAAGAGTGGGACGTGAGAGCGGCGCTGAACAATATTGCCGACAAAAATTACTACGCCTCGGCGACCAGTGCGGCGCAGATTCAACCAGGGGAGCCGCGTAGCCTGGTGGTCACCGGTACCTACAGTTTCTAATATTTCATCTGGCACACTGACTGCAGTGTGCCTTCACTTACTCATCAACTCGCATAACGCCTGCACTTCATCCTCCGTGAACAACCCCACCGGGTAGCGTTCTCTCATCACCCTGCGCAAGTCAGGCACCTGCCTGACCTGGCGCGAGCGGTTTGCCTTCAACCACAGCGCCAACGCATGGATCGCATCGCCGTTGACTCGCAAGGGGTGAAACGTGCGCGTGTTCATCAGGTCGATATCGGCATTCATTTCAGCGCTCTCTCCTGCTGCGTGAGCGGCTAACTTACTCAAGGTTTGTGACAGAACTGCGCAGTCATCGCACAGATTCACTGTGCCGACAGCGATACAAGAGCTATGCCAATGTGCCGTCCGCCTTGGCATTCAGATACAAAAAAGCCCGCGGTTGCGCAGCGCACACGCGCCCTCAAAGCACCGTTACAACTGCACTCAATTTCTGTGCGGTGCGGGCTGCTGTTGGGTCAGGCAATGAATATTGCCTCCCCCCAGTAACAGTTCGCGGCCCGGCACCATCACCACTTCGTGCTGCGGGAACAGGCTCTGCAGGATTTGTTTGGCCTGGTGGTCCAGCGGGTCATCGAAACTCGGCGCGATGATGCCGCCGTTGACGATCAGGAAGTTGACGTAGGACCCGGCCAACCGCACGCTTGGGTTACGTTCCTGGCTGCCGTCCACCGGGTCGACACCGGCGCATTCTTCCTCGGTGGCATACAGCGGTCCCGGGATCGGCATTTTATGCACGATGAACGCACGCCCCTTGGCGTCGGTGCTGTTTTGCAGCACATCCATGGCTGCGTGGCAGCGCGAGTAGTTCGGATCTTGCGGGTCATCGGTCCAGGCCAGCAACACTTCGCCTGGGCGCACATAGCAGCAGAAGTTATCCACATGGCCATCGGTTTCGTCGTTGAACAGGCCATCCGGCAACCAGATGATCTTATCCACCGCGAGGTGATCAGCCAGTACAGCTTCAATGGCCGCACGATCCAGGTGCGGGTTGCGATTACGGTTCAACAGGCACTCTTCGGTGGTGATCAGGGTGCCTTCGCCATCCACATGGATCGAACCCCCTTCAAGCACGAAGCCTTGGGTGCGATAGCGCGGCGCGCGCTCGATCTCGAGGATCTTGCCGCCTACCTGGGAGTCACGGTTCCACGGTGCATACAGGCCGCCGTCAAAACCACCCCAGGCATTGAAATCCCAATTCACGCCCCGCACCTCGCCGTTGTCGTTGATCACGAACGTGGGGCCCGTATCGCGGACCCAGGCATCGTCGGAAGACATTTCCACCAAGCGAATATTGGGTACATCCAGGCGCGCACGGGCGTTCTCGTACTGGCCGGCGGAAACCGCAACGGTCACGGGCTCAAAGCGGGCGATGGCCTTGGCCACAGCCACGTGGGCGGCCTGCGCAGGCTTGCCGCCCAGACGCCAGTTGTCGGGGCGCACGGGCCAGATCATCCAGGTTTGGGTCTGTGGCGCCCATTCGGCAGGCATATGGAAGCCATCGGCGCGAGGTGTACTGTGCAGGGTGGTCATGGCGTTCAAAACTCCGAATGGGGTGACGACCGACTTGATATGGATAAAAATCGGCTTTGGAAGCGCTTAACGATTATAGATCCCGAATATTACACAAAATAGCCGATAACAATCGATCTATCACAGCTGCTCATCCAGTACTTTCGACAACATGTCGACAAAGAAGTCCACGCTTTGCCGGGTGGTCACCATCGGCGGTTTGATCTTGAGAATATTCAGGTAGTCGCCGGTAGGCTGCATGAAAATCCCTAATTCCCGAAGACGATCACATAACAGCGCCGTCTCTTGCGTCGCTGGTTCCAGGGTGTGTCGGTCACGCACCAGTTCCAGGCCCAGATAGAAGCCCGAACCGTGTACCGCTCCGACCAGCGGATGGCGGTCGATCAGCGCTTGCAGCCGAGCCTTGAAATGCCCGCCAACCACCTGGGCGTTTTCCCAGAGTTTCTCTTCTTCCATCACGTCCAGCACCGCCATGCCGATTTGACAACTGACCGGGCTGCCCCCCGATGACGAGAAGAAATACCCTTCGGCCTCCAGCGCCTCGGCAATTTCTCGACGGGTGATCACCGCCCCCAAAGGCTGGCCGTTGCCCATGCCTTTGGCCATGGTGATGATGTCGGGCACCACACCCTGCTCTTCAAAGCCCCAGAAGAAGTGGCCCATGCGGCCGTAACCTACCTGCACCTCATCGGCGATGCACACGCCCCCCTGGGCACGGACCAAGCCATACACCTGCTGTAAATAACCCGGCGGTAGAGAGATGCCCCCGGCATTGCCGTATACCGGCTCACAGATAAATCCGGCCAATTGGCGCTGGCTTGCGGCAATTTTCGCCAGGTTGTGTTCCACGCTTCGCACGTAGTCCGGTGCGCTGTCCGGCCCGCGGAATTCGCCGCGGTAGGTATTGGGTGCTGTCACCGGGTGCACCCAGTCCGGGCGGCTGCTCAATGCCTGGGGGTTATCGGCAATTGATGTGGACACGGCGTCTGCCGCCACTGACCAACCGTGGTACGCCTCCAGCACGCTGAGCATGTCGCGCCCACCGCTGTAGGCCCAGGCCAGGCGAATCGCCAGGTCATTGGCTTCGGTGCCGCTGTTGACCAGGAACACGCGGTCCATGCCCTTGGGCGCCAGCGCCAGCAACCGTTCGGAAAACTCGGCAATCGCAGCATAGTGAAACCGCGAGTTGGTGTTGAGCAGCGACCACTGCCGCGCTGCCACCGCGGCCATGCGCGGGTGACCATGGCCCAGCACGGCTACGTTGTTGAGCATGTCCAGGTAGGATCGGCCCTGCATGTCGATCAGGTGGTTGCGCCAGCCCCGCTCGATACGTGGCGGGTCCACGTAGTAATGCTTCTGGGAGCGGGCGAAGCTGGCATCACGCCGGGCCAGCAGAGCCTGCGGGTCCAGTTCCGGCTCGGCATCGCAGGCCAGCCCCAACAGCGCCGCCGGTGACGGGCACAACGCCTGCCAGGCCGAGGCTCGGGAGGGCGTGCAGAACAGTGGCGGTTCAAGGTCGGCGCTGCATAACTGCACAGTCAACGGCGCGTGAACCTCCCCCATTACTTGCCCTTTCACCACCAACGCTCCAGGCGTGAGTGACGTTTTTAAGCCCCACACACGCAGGCTCAGCCTAGGGTCGTGCAAGCACAGCAAGCCATCGGCGCCTTCACGCAGCGTGCCTGCAAAGGGGGCTTGCAGCACGCTGCCGTGGGGCAGGTGCAGTTCGACATGGAGGGGGAAGGTCTGCGGCTCTACCGCGCTGTCGGCACAGGTACGCGACAAGCGGTATTGCCCATACCGGCTGGCCGCCAGCCCATGTACTGCCGCTGCTTCAGCCAGCAACCGCCGATCTATTCCCGGGGTTTCCCAATTACCGGCCTCCCAATGCGGGCTGAGTACGCCCAGGTCGATCAGCGCGAACTCGCGGCCCACCAGGCCGGGCAACAAGGGTGCAAAGTCATGGCTGGCAACCGGTGGCAACGTCTCGCCAACGCCAGTGAGAATCGCCGCTTGCATCAGCGCAAACGGCACCGCCGTCGCAACATGGAAAATTTCCCACTCGTGCTCAGCGTTTTTCTTTAAATACGTGTTATCCGGGTCCAGGCGTTGCTGCTGTTCACTGCTGAGCACCAGCACCGCCGCGCGTGCGACGATCAGCGGCCACAACACCTCCAACTCTTCGCGCTGTAACGGCATCACCGCGTGACAGGCCTGGATTGCCGGCAGAATCGCAAACGGGTCACCGTGGGCGTGGTGCAACAGGGACGCGCAGGTTACCGACAGGTCAGCAATCCGCCAGGTGTGCACCAGATCGCCGAAATCAATCACGCCGTGGATACGCCAG
This sequence comes from Pseudomonas sp. W2Jun17, assembly GCF_023127795.1. Lineage (NCBI taxonomy): Bacteria > Pseudomonadati > Pseudomonadota > Gammaproteobacteria > Pseudomonadales > Pseudomonadaceae > Pseudomonas > Pseudomonas sp. W2Jun17. The sequence goes on from NZ_SPKO01000025.1 coordinate 444,453, forward strand.
CGCCGCTGGGCATCACGCTGGCACACCACATTGTCATCGGTGATGTCCAGATGTACCGCTTGCCACGGCAGGCGTGGTGCCAACGGTTGGACATACGCCTCGACCTGCGTGGCTACGTGCTCCAATACGGCGCGTTGCGGCAGGTCAGGCAAGGTTGCCAGCAGATGATTGATCAACGCCTGCGCATGGCGCGGATCCCATTGCAGGGTGCGCGCAAGGCCCGGATGCTCGAAACCTTGCAGCGCGAGGCTCATCTGTGCGCACAGCTCACCGAAGCCTGCGATCACATCGCGGCCCAGGTGCGGTAAATGCGTGAGGGGCTGGCCGTCGATGTACTCCAGTAGCCGCAGGTGCAGGGTGTGCCCGTCCACGTCTACCGTCAGCAGCTCATTACCATCCAACGCTTGAATCACCTTGGGCACGCGCAGATGGTCATGTGCTTGCAGACTATTGAGGGCCGCGTGTTGGGCCTCGAGTTCAACGGCGGCGTAGTCACCGCGGCAGATTTTGAGAACAAAACGGCCCTGGGCGTTGTCAATCTTGTAGTTGAGGTCTTGTTGACTGCCCAACGCTTGCAGCACACCGCTCATCCCATAATGCCGCTCGAGCAGGCTTGCCGCCTGGTCGGGGCTTACTTGTGGGCAAGGTAAACTGGCGCGGTGGGTCAATGTGGCTAACGACATTGTGACGACCTTTGTTTTTTCAGACGTCTATATCGCCATTGTTCCGGGTCACAAGGCAACCCCCAGTAAACGCCGGACTTGCACCACCCGGCCCACACAACTCAAGCTATGCTTCATTCGCTTAATGTCCATCTAAGGAAAGGGCCCTCCGATATGCGCATTCTCGTTACTGGCGGCGCTGGCTTTATCGGCTCAGCCCTGATCCGCTATTTGATTCAAGATACCGAACATGAAGTGCTCAATCTGGACAAGCTCACCTATGCCGGCAACCTTGAATCGCTGACCAGCATCGCGTCCAACAGCCGCTATGAGTTTGTCCAGGCCGATATCATCGACCAGGCCGCCGTCAGCGCCGTACTCGCACGCTTTGAACCTGATGCGATCATGCACTTGGCGGCCGAGTCCCACGTTGACCGCTCCATTGACGGTCCGTCGGATTTTATCCAGACCAACATCGTTGGCACCTACAGCCTGCTGGAAGCCACACGGGCTTACTGGCAGAAGCTGGCAGAACCGGCCAAAAGCGCGTTCCGCTTCCACCACATTTCCACTGACGAAGTGTATGGCGACCTGCACGGCGTAGACGACCTCTTCACCGAAACCACGCCTTACGCGCCCAGCTCTCCCTACTCCGCGAGCAAGGCGGCATCCGACCACCTGGTACGCGCCTGGCAGCGTACATACGGCCTGCCGATACTGCTGACCAATTGCTCGAACAACTACGGGCCATTCCACTTCCCCGAAAAATTGATCCCGCTGGTTATTCTCAACGCCTTGGCGGGCAAGCCACTGCCTGTCTACGGCGACGGTTTGCAGGTACGTGACTGGCTGTTCGTCGAGGATCATGCCCGTGCACTGCTCAAAGTGGTCACCACTGGGGTGGTGGGCGAGACCTACAACATCGGTGGTCATAACGAGCAGAAGAACATCGACGTGGTACGTGGCATTTGCGGCCTGCTGGAAGAGCTGGCGCCGCAGCGCCCTGCCGGCGTGGCAAAATTCACTGACCTGATCACCTTCGTCAAGGATCGCCCTGGCCACGACCAGCGCTACGCCATCGACGCCAGCAAGATCGAACGCGAACTGGGCTGGGTCCCGGAAGAAACCTTTGAGACAGGACTGCGCAAAACCGTGCAGTGGTACCTCGATAACCTGGAATGGTGCCGCAGGGTCCAGGACGGTAGTTATCAGGGCGAACGATTGGGCAACACCGACTTGAAGGATCTAATCGCATGATGAAGGGCATCGTATTGGCTGGCGGCTCCGGCACCCGCTTGCACCCCATTACTCTGGGAGTGTCCAAACAGCTGTTGCCGGTGTACGACAAACCCATGATCTACTACCCGATATCCGTGCTGATGCTTGCCGGGATCAAGGACATCCTGGTGATCTCCACGCCGGTAGACTTGCCACAGTACCGAAACCTGCTGGGAGATGGCAGCCAGTTTGGCGTGCATTTCACCTATGCCGAACAGCCGTCTCCAGACGGGTTGGCTCAAGCATTTATCATTGGCGAAGAGTTCATCGGTGATGACGCCGTGTGCCTGATTCTGGGGGACAACATCTTCCACGGCCAACATTTTAGTGATCAATTACGCACTGCAGCCGAGCGTTCATCGGGCGCTACGGTATTCGGCTACTGGGTAAAAGACCCGGAGCGCTTCGGTGTGATTGATTTCGATAAAGAGGGCCGCGCCCTGTCCATCGAAGAAAAACCGGCGAAGCCCAAGTCACCCTATGCCGTCACCGGCCTGTATTTCTACGATAACGACGTGATCAAGATCGCCAAGGCCGTCAAGCCTTCGCCGCGCGGCGAGTTGGAAATCACCGACGTCAACAACGCCTATCTTCAGCGCGGCGACCTGCATGTAGAACGCTTCGGTCGCGGCTTTGCCTGGCTCGACACCGGCACCCATGACAGCCTGCTGGAGGCCTCGACTTACGTGCAGACCATCGAGCACCGCCAGGGCTTGAAAGTGGCTTGCCTGGAAGAGATCGCCTACGAAAACGGCTGGATCGACCGCGACTATCTGCTGGAACGCGCCAAATACTTCGGCAAGACCGGCTATGGCCAGTACCTGTATTCCCTCGCCGGAGAGACCCAGTGAACGTAGTTGAAACCACACTACCCGGCGTGCTGATCCTTGAGCCAAAGGTATTCGGTGACGAGCGCGGTTTCTTCTACGAAAGCTTCAACGCCCGCGCTTTTGAAGCAGCTACCGGGCTCAAGCGTGATTTTGTGCAGGATAACCACTCGCGCTCGCAAAAAGGCGTACTGCGGGGCTTGCACTATCAGCTTGAGCACACTCAAGGCAAGCTGGTGCGTGTCACTCACGGCGAAGTGCTGGATGTAGCCGTCGACATCCGTCGCAGCTCCCCAAACTTCGGACACTGGGTAGGTGTACGCCTGTCGGCACAGAACCATCGTCAATTGTGGGTGCCGGAAGGTTTTGCGCATGGTTTCGTGGTGTTGAGCGACCACGCAGAGTTCCTGTACAAAACCACCGATTACTACCAGCCAAGCGCCGAGCGCAGCATTCTCTGGAATGACCCAACGCTGGCTATCGACTGGGAGCTGGTCGAGCCGCCGCAATTGTCTGCCAAAGACCAGGTCGGAAAACTGCTGATGGAAGCCGACCTGTTCCCATGAAAATATTAATCACCGGCCAACACGGCCAAGTCTCCTTGGAGCTGCAACAGCGGCTCCAGGGTCTTGGCGAACTCGTCATCCTGGGCCGCGACCAGCTTGACCTGGCCGACGCTGACCTCATCCGCCAACAGGTACGCGCCCACCGCCCTGGCCTGATCATCAACGCGGCAGCTCACACGGCCGTGGATCTGGCCGAGAGCGAACCGGACGCAGCCTTTGCGATCAACGCCATCGCCCCCGGCATCCTCGCCGAGGAAGCCAAGGCACTGGGCATCCCGCTGATTCATTACTCGACCGACTACGTGTTCGATGGCAGCAAACCTGCCCCTTACATCGAAAGCGACACACCCAACCCTTTGGGTGTCTATGGTCAGAGCAAACTGGCGGGTGAACAGGCGATTGCTGCCGTGGGTGGCGAACACCTGATCTTGCGCACCAGTTGGGTGTATTCGAGCCATGGCAAGAATTTCCTGCTGACCATGCAGCGCCTGCTGCAGGAAAAACCGCAGATGCGCATCGTCGCCGACCAGATCGGTGCGCCGACCTGGGCCGGGACCATCGCCAGCAGCACCCGCGCGCTGATTCAGCAGTGGCAGGCTGGCAAGGCCGGGGACTGGGGGGTTTACCACCTCACCGCACAAGGTGAGACCTCGTGGTTCGGCTTTGCCCAAGCCATTGGCGAGCAATTGCGGATCGAAGGCAAAGCCTGCGCCGAACTGGAGCCGATCCCTTCCAGTGCCTACCCCACCCCCGCCAAGCGCCCGCTGAACTCGCGCCTGGATTGCTCGCGTCTGCAACAGCAATGGCACGTCAGCCAGCCCCATTGGCAAGATGCATTGCACGAGTGTCTTGCCAAGCAGCACTAGGCATAATGCGCCTGTACCCACAGGCGCACACTCCCCATGACTCCACCCCTTCCGCGAAGACCCCGCTGGCGCAGCCTCGCCCTGCTGGCATTGTGCTTGGCACCGCTGCTGTGGCCGCTGGAGCATTTGGCCGAGCGCTACTACCGCAGCGAATTGGCCGGGCAAAACCGCCAGACTCTCGACCTGTATGTCGCCAACCTGTTGGGCACCCTGCACCGCTATGAAGTGTTGCCGCAAATCCTCGGCGATTTGCCGGCCCTGCGCATCGCCCTGGACGCACCTCACGTCAGTACCAACCTGGCCAATGCCAACCTGCTGCTCAAGGATGTCGCCGCCCAGGCGGGCGTGGAAGTGATGTACCTGATGGACACCACCGGCAAGACCCTTGCCGCTTCCAACTGGGACAAGCAAGACAGCTTCGTCGGGCGCAATTTCGCCTTTCGCCCCTATTTCAGCGAAGCCATGGCCGGGCGCCTGGGTCGGTTTTTCGGCCTGGGCACCACCTCAGCCAAGCGCGGCTACTTCTTCGCCGCCGCGGTGCGTGACGGCGACACCATCATCGGCGTGCTGGTGGTCAAGGTCGACCTTGATCACACCGAAAGCCTGTGGGGCAATACCCCGGAACAACTGCTGGTCACCGACCATAACGGCGTGGTGATCCTCACCTCGCGCCCGCAATGGCGTTTCCGCGCCACGCGGCCACTGACCGCCGAAGAGCGCCAGGCCATCATCGCCATACAGCCCTACCCCACCCGTGACCCACAGCCGCTGAGCCTGAGCAGCAGCGCCTGGCTGCGCCAATCCACGGCCATCGCCGAAACCGGCTGGAATGTGGAAATCCTGGCGCCACGCTCGCTGATCAACCGTCCGGTGCGCACGGTTGTCGCCGTGGGCGGTGCCACGTTGTTGGTGCTGATGCTGTTGCTGGGATTGTTGATGCAGCGCCGTCGGCACTACCTGGAACGCATCGCCTTCGAAGCCAAGGCCCGCCGTGAGCTGGAAATGCGCGTGGCCGAGCGTACCAGCGACCTGGAGGGCCTGAACCGGCGCCTGAAACAGGAAGTGTTGGAGCGCGAACACGCCCAGCAGGAACTGGTGCGCGCCCAGGACGACCTGGTCCAGGCCGGTAAACTCTCCGCCTTGGGCACCATGTCGGCGAGTATCAGCCATGAGCTGAACCAACCGTTGGCGGCGATTCGCAGCTATGCAGAAAACGCCGAAATCCTCCTCGACCATGAGCGCACCAGCGATGCCCGCGGCAACCTCAAACTGATCAGCGAGCTGACCGGGCGCATGGCCTCGATCATCGCCCATTTGCGTGCATTCGCTCGCCGTGATCGTCACGCACCGGAGAGCGTAGCCTTGCAACCGGCCCTGGATGACGCCCTGGCGTTGCTGGCCAAGCGGCGGCGCTCGATGGAAGTGGAATTGATCCGCGACCTGCCGGAAGCAACCCTATGGGTGCAGGCCGGCGAAACCCGTCTGCGCCAGGTACTGGGTAACTTGCTGGCCAACGCCCTGGACGCCCTCACTGAAAAAGGCCCGCCGCGCAAACTCTGGCTGAGTGCCGAAACCACGCCCCAGGGCGTCAACCTGTACATTCGCGACAACGGCCCAGGCTTTTGCATGGAAGCCCTGGGCCGCGCCAGCGAGCCGTTCTACACCACCAAGACGCGCACCCAGGGCCTGGGCTTGGGCCTGGCAATCTGCGACACCCTGATGCGCGCCTTTGGTGGCGAACTGCTGTTCGCCAACCACAAGGAAGGCGGCGCGCTGTTAACCTTGAAATTGCGTGCCGGCTCGCCGGGCGTCAGTCTGCAACCGTCCGAGGACCGCAGTGTATGAGCATCGACAACCAGATTCAGGTGGTGTTGATCGACGACGATCCACACCTGCGTCAAGCCCTGTGCCAAACCCTGGACCTGGCCGGACTCAAAGTCCTGCCCCTGGGCGAAGCCACCGGCCTCACCGCACGCCTGTCCCGCGACTGGCCTGGCGTGGTGGTCAGCGACATCCGTATGCCCGGGATGGACGGCCTGGAGCTGCTGGCCGAACTGCATGGCCAGGACCCGGACCTGCCGGTGCTGCTGATCACCGGCCACGGCGACGTACCGTTGGCGGTGCAGGCGATGCGTGCCGGCGCGTATGACTTCCTCGAAAAACCCTTCGCCAGCGACGCACTGCTCGACAGCGTGCGCCGCGCCCTGGCCTTGCGTCGCCTGGTGCTGGACAACCGCAGCCTGCGCCTGGCCCTCAGCGATCGTCAGCAACTGAGCACGCGCCTGGTGGGGCACTCCCCGCAAATGTTGCGCCTGCGCGAGCAGATTGGCGCCTTGGCCGCGACCAAGGCCGATGTGCTGATCCTGGGCGAAACCGGTGCTGGCAAAGAAGTCGTCGCCCGCGCCCTGCATGATCTTTCAAGCCGCCGCAGTGGCCCATTTGTGGCGATCAACGCCGGGGCGCTGGCCGAATCGGTGGTAGAAAGCGAACTGTTCGGCCATGAGCCGGGGGCGTTCACCGGCGCGCAGAAACGCCGCATCGGCAAGTTCGAGTTCGCCAATGGCGGCACGCTGTTTCTCGATGAAATCGAAAGCATGAGCCTGGATGTGCAGGTCAAGTTGCTGCGCCTGTTGCAGGAGCGCGTGGTGGAGCGCTTGGGCGGCAATCAGCTGATTCCGCTGGATATCCGCATTATCGCCGCCACCAAGGAAGACCTGCGCCAAGCCGCTGACCAGGGCCGTTTCCGTGCCGACTTGTATTACCGCCTCAACGTCGCACCGCTACGCATCCCGCCTCTGCGCGAGCGCGGTGAAGATGCATTGATGCTGTTCCAGCACTTCGCCGACGAGGCCAGCAGCCGCCACGGCCTGCCCCTGCATGAGCTGCAACCGGGCCAACGCGCGCTGTTATTGCGCCATAGCTGGCCGGGCAATGTGCGGGAACTGCAAAACGCCGCTGAGCGTTTCGCCCTGGGCCTGGAGTTGGCGCTCGATAGCGCCCAGGACAATCCCGCCGCCGGCGTGCTGACGTCCACGCCCGGTGGCTTGAGCGAGCAAGTCGAGCAGTTCGAAAAAAGCTTGATCGCCGCCGAACTCACCCGCCCTCACAGCTCCGTGCGCAGCCTCGCCGAAGCGTTGGGCGTGCCGCGCAAGACCTTGCACGACAAGTTGCGCAAACACGGTCTGAACTTCGCCGACAGCACCAGCCAAAGCGCCGACGACGAATGAATCCGCCTACCACCAAGAGACCGCTATGAGCCGCAACAGCCGTTACCTGGAAGCCGTCCTTCACCACGACATTCCCCTCACCCGGGAGATGGGTCTCAAGGTGCTCGACTGGCGACACGACCAACTGCAGCTGCACCTGCCCTTGCAAGCCAATATCAACCACAAAAGCACCATGTTCGGTGGCAGCCTCTACTGTGGCGCCGTACTGGCAGGCTGGGGTTGGCTGCACCTGAAGCTGCGCGAAGCGGGGATAGAAGACGGTCATATCGTGATTCAGGAAGGGCAGATCAGCTATCCGCTGCCGGTGACGCAGGATGCAACGGCGATTTGCACGGCGCCGGAAGAAAAAGTGTGGAAGCGTTTCCTGGCGACGTACAAGCGTTATGGACGGGCGCGGTTGGCGCTGCAGACATGGATTGTGAATGAAGGCAGTGAGGAGCGTGCAGTGGCCTTTACCGGCCAGTACGTCCTGCACCGCTAGCAGCCATTACATAAAATAAAAGTGGGAGCTGGCTTGCCTGCGATAGCGGTGGATCAGCCAATACCTGTATGACTGACACTCCGTCATCGCGGGCAAGCGATGCTCCCACATTTTGCTCTGCAGTGATCTTAAGATCTGGCCAGGGTCAACAGGCGCTCACGCCATGCGGCCTTGGCTGGCAGCGCCAGAAAGAACGGGTTCAATAGCGATTCCCGCGCCGGGTAGCTGAACGGCTGACCATTCAACTCCAACACTTCACCTCCCGCGCCTTCCAGTACGCCCTGTGCCGCAGCGGTATCCCACTGTGAGGTCGGTGCCAGGCGCGGATAGCAGTCAGCACTGCCTTCGGCCAGCAGGCAAAACTTCAACGAGCTGCCGATATTCGCCAGCTTCAGCGCGCCCAAACCTTCGCTCAAGCCATCCAGCAGGCGTTCCTGCTCAGGGCTGGTATGCCGACGACTAGCGACCACAGTAAAGGCTTCGCCCACGGCCGGGGTCTGGCGTACCTGGATCTGCTTGGGTGCGGCCTTCACATCTGAACGCCATGCCCCAAGGCCCGCGCCTCCGAAGTAGCAACGGCCAGTGGTCGGCATCGACACTACGCCGAACACCACGCGGCCCTGTTCGATCAAGGCAATATTGACAGTGAATTCTTCGCTGCCGGAAATGAATTCCTTGGTGCCATCCAATGGGTCCACCAGCCACCAGCGCTGCCACTGGGCACGCACGCTCAGATCGATATCGGCGTCTTCTTCGGAGAGTACCGGAATACTCGGATCGAGCGCGGTCAGGCCCGCGAGAATCAGATGGTGAGCGGCCAGATCGGCAGCCGTCACCGGCGAATCATCCGCTTTGGAGGTCACGGCTACATTGGCGCGCCAGTAGGGCAGGATAGCTTCGCCGGCCTGGCGGGCCAGCTCAATCACGGGGGCGATAAACGGGTGGCCTAAAAACAGTTCGCTCATGCGTTGAACGCTCCACGCTGGGTCAACAGATCGCGTACCAGGTACAGCGCGGCAAGCGCTCGGCCCTCGCTGAATTGCTCGTTTTGCGCAAGCGCCGAAAGCTCCCGCAGGTTGACCCTGTCCACGCGCATCGGCTCAGGCTCATCGCCCTCCAGGCGCTCTTCGTAAAGGTCGGTGGCCAGTACTACCTGAATTTTCTGGCTCATATAGCCCGGCGATAACGACAGCTCGGTGATGTGCTCCAACTGCCGTGCGCCATAGCCAGCTTCTTCCTTGAGCTCGCGGTCCGCCGCCGCCAGCACGTCCTCGCCGGGCTCGATCAAACCTTTGGGCAAGGACAATTCATATTCGTCAGTGCCACCGCAGTATTCTTCGACCAGCAATGCATGATCCTCGTCGATCATCGCCACAATCATCACCGCGCCGTAGCCCGCGCCGCGCCCCACCAGGCGCTCGTAGGTCCGTTCAACGCCATTGGAAAAGCGCAACTGCACTTCCTCCACGCGGAACAAACGGCTACTGGCGACTATTTCGCGGGCGAGGACGGTGGGTTTCTGGCGCATAAGCGGCTCCTTGGCGTGATCGGGTTACTATACCGTGGCTTTTCCGATTGTCTGTGTCGGATATCTTTACTTACATGAGAACGCACCATGCCCTCTTTGCCCTGGCACGCCATCGACACCGTCCTGCTGGACATGGACGGCACCCTGCTCGACCTGCATTACGACAACCATTTCTGGATGGAACACCTGCCCCACCGCTACGCCGAACTGCACGGCGTGAGCCGGGCCATGGCCGAAATGGAGTTGCAGCCGTTGTTTGAGCGTAACGCCGGACAGTTGCAATGGTATTGCCTGGATTTCTGGAGCACTGAACTGGCGATCCCGGTGCGCGAACTCAAGTTGGAAACCGCCCACCTGATCGCCCTGCGCCCGGATGCCGATACTTTTCTGAAGGCGATCAAACAGGCCGGCAAGCGCGTGATCATGATCACCAACGCTCATCGTGATTCGCTGTCATTGAAGTTGGAACGCATTGAACTGGCGCCGTATTTCGAGCGATTGATCAGCTCCCATGACTACGGTTTTCCCAAGGAAAACCCACAGTTCTGGGAAGCGTTGCAAGCCGATATCCACTTTGACCCGGCCCGTAGTCTGTTTATCGATGACACCTTGCCGATCCTGCGCAGTGCCCGGGATTTCGGCGTGGGGCATTTGCTGGCAGTCAAAGAGCCTGATAGCAAGAAAGGCCCGAAGGACACCGCAGAGTTTGCGGCAGTAGAGGATTACCGCGATCTCATTGTCGGGCTCTGAACCCATGTGGGAGGGGGCTTGCTCCCGATGGCGGTGTATCAGCCAAGTATCAGGTGCTGAACCACCGCCATCGGGAGCAAGCCCCCTCCCACGTTTTGTCCTGCGTATTACTCAGGGATACGCAGTGTCTGGCCTGGATAGATTTTGTCCGGGTGCGACAGCAGCGGCTTGTTAGCCTGGAAAATCTTGTCGTACTTATTCGCGTCGCCATAAACCGTTTTAGAGATTGCGCTGAGAGTGTCACCGCTTTTCACAACAACAAAGCGTGAAGCCACGACTACTGGACCAGTTACAGTGATCTGGTCGTCTACGCTTGCCACGCCAGCAATGTTACCCAGCGCCAAAAGGATCTTTTCTTTCTCTTCCTGGCTCGCCACTTCACCAGTCACAGTGACCTTGTCGCCATCCACCGTGGTCTGCACGTTTGGATTACCCAGGCCCACCTTGCTCACATGCTCCTTCAGCTGCTCACTCGCATTCGCATTACCCGGCGTCAACAGGTCAACAATCTTTTCGCCGGCTTCTTTGATAAAGCTAAAAATACTCATGGTGCGCTCTCCTTGGGATTTAATTTCCAGATGCCCAAGACTAGACCAGTCCAGCAGACTTGGGTTCCAAACCGGCTAAAGACTCAAAAGTATCCAGATCCGCCGTCCCTGGAATAAGCCCCCGGCGAAATGGGCGGGAACCTTGATCGACGCCATCTATCAATACATCAATACTGGCAATTAGACGCGACCCTTTGTCGCGCCTAGTCTGAACACTGATCAATCCGTCGGTGGTACTGCCCCATGAACGCCAAGCGCCCAACCTGCGCGGCGCCCGCCCTTGAAACGCCCGCGCCCGCCGCCAGCCAGAGCTACCAATACTGCAATCTTGAACACACTGAAGTCGGCAGCACTGCGTTGGCCGAAGAGGTGGCGTTGGCCATTGCCTATAACGATATCAGTCAGGCTGTCATGTTGGTCACACCGACTGATCTTGAGGATTTTATCGTCGGCTTCAGCCTCGGCAGCGGCATTATTGCCGACGTTAGCGATATTTATGATCTCAAAATCAGCGGCGCGGGCTCCGCTCAGTATGCTCAGGTACAGATTTCCAGCCGGGCCTTCTGGAACCTCAAGCAGCAGCGCCGCCAATTGGCGGGCACCAGCGGCTGCGGCCTGTGCGGTGTAGAAGCGGTTGAGCAGGCCCTGCCCGACCTTCAAGTGCTGCCCGGCGCGCCCTTGCCGCCAGCGCAATGGCTCGACGGCCTGCGCCAGCGCATCAGTGCGTTCCAACCGTTGGGCCAGTACAGCGGAGCAGTGCACGCGGCGGTGTTTATGAACGATCAAGGCGAATTGCTGTTGGGCCGTGAAGACATCGGCCGGCATAACGCCTTGGATAAATTGATCGGCGCGTTGATCCGCCAAAAGATTCCGACCGACGGAGGCCTGGCGATTGTTACCAGCCGCTGCAGCCTTGAATTGATCCAGAAAGTCTTGCGTGCAGGCATCCAGACCCTGGTCAGCCTGTCGTCGCCCACCGGCCTGGCCTTGCAATGGGCACGCCGGCACAACCTCAATCTCATCCACCTGCCGCAGAAAAGCGCGCCACGGGTCTACAGCCCAGCGATGGAGCACCAGCCATGAGCCTTCACCACCAAGCCGACCAAACCCCAACTCCGCGCTACAAGCCTTATAAAGGCCCGGCCGGCGGCTGGGGCGCCCTGATCAGCGTGGCACAAGCCTGGCTGACCAGCGATAACGCGCTTAAAAACCTGCGCATGATGCTCAAGACCAACCAGAACGGCGGCTTCGACTGCCCGGGCTGCGCCTGGGGCGACTCGCCGGAAAGCGGCATGGTCAAGTTCTGCGAAAACGGCGCCAAGGCGGTCAACTGGGAAGCCACCAAGCGCCGCGTCGATGCAGCCTTCTTCGCCAAGCACAGCGTCACGGCATTGCTGGAGCAAAGCGACTATTGGCTGGAATACCAGGGCCGCCTGACCGAGCCGATGCGCTATGACGCACAAACCGACCGCTACACCCCCATCAGCTGGGATGCGGCATTTGACCTGGTCGGCAAGCACCTCAACGCCTTGCCCAGCCCGAACATGGCAGAGTTCTACACCTCGGGTCGCGCCAGCAACGAAGCCGCCTACCTGTATCAGTTGTTTGTGCGCGCCTACGGCACCAACAATTTCCCGGACTGCTCGAACATGTGCCACGAAGCCAGCGGCGTAGCCCTGGCGCAGAGTGTGGGCGTGGGCAAAGGCACCGTGACCTTTGACGACTTCGAACATGCCGACGCTATTTTCGTCTGGGGCCAGAACCCCGGCACCAACCACCCGCGCATGCTTGAACCGTTGCGCGAAGCGGTGAAACGCGGCGCCCAGGTGGTGTGCATCAACCCCCTGAAAGAGCGCGGCCTGGAGCGCTTCCAGCACCCGCAACATCCGCTCGAAATGCTCACTAACGGCGACAAGCCGACCAACACTGCCTACTTCCGCCCGGCCCTGGGCGGTGACATGGCGATCCTGCGCGGCATGGCCAAGTTCCTGCTGCTGTGGGAACGCCAAGCGCTGGCCGAAGGCAAGGAAGCGGTATTCGACCATGACTTTCTCAATGAACACACCGCCAACGTACTGGAGTATCTGGGCCAGATCGACGACACCTCATGGGAAGAAATCGTCGAGCAATCCGGCCTGACCCTGGTCGAGATCGAGCAAGCGGCGCGCATGTACGCCAAAGGCAAGAACGTGATCATGTGCTGGGCAATGGGGATTACCCAGCACCGTCACTCGGTGCCGACCATCCAGGAAATCGCCAACCTGATGCTACTGCGTGGCAATATCGGCCGCCCTGGTGCCGGCCTGTGCCCCGTGCGCGGTCACAGCAACGTGCAGGGCGATCGAACCATGGGCATCAACGAGCGCCCACCGGTGGCGTTCCTTGACGCGCTGGAGCGTCGTTTCCAGTTTCAGGTGCCGCGAGATAACGGTCACAACGTGGTGGAAGCGATTCACGCCATGCTCGAAGGCCGCTCCAAGGTGTTTATCGGCCTGGGCGGCAACTTCGCCCAAGCCACACCAGACAGCCCGCGTACCTTCGAAGCCCTGCGCAATTGCGACCTCACCGTGCAAATCAGCACCAAGCTCAACCGCAGCCACCTGATGCACGGTAAAGACGCACTGATCCTGCCGTGCCTGGGCCGTACTGATATCGACATCCAGGCCGACGGCCCGCAAGCGGTGACGGTGGAAGACTCGTTCAGCATGGTCCATGGCTCCAATGGCCAGCTGCAGCCGCTGTCGGCGCTGATGAAATCCGAGCCCGCGATCCTGGCCGGAATTGCCGCCGCCACCCTGGGCAGCACACCGGTGGACTGGAACTGGCTGGTAGCCGACTACGGGCGCATCCGCGACCTGATCGCCGACACCATCCCGGGCTTCAAGGATTTCAACGAACGCATCAAGCACCCAGGTGGTTTTTACCTTGGCAACTCGGCCGGTGCACGTCGCTGGAACACGCCGTCGGGCCGCGCCAATTTCCGCCCTAACATCCTGCCCAAAGACCTGATCCACGAACGCACCCACGCCACGGGCCGGGTACCAGACCTGATCATGCAGTCGATGCGCTCCCACGATCAGTACAACACCACTATTTACGGCCTGGACGACCGTTACCGTGGCGTCAAGGGCCAGCGTGACGTGCTGTTCGTCAACGAAGCCGACATCATCCGCCTGGGCTTCAAGCCAGGGCAGAAGGCCGACATTGTGTCGCTGTGGGAGGACGGCCGTGAGCGCCGGGTGAAGGGCTTTACCTTACTGGCGTTTGATATACCGGCCGGACAGGCGGCGGCGTACTACCCGGAAGTGAACCCACTGGTGCCGTTGGAAAGCACTGGCGACGGCAGCCATACGCCAACGTCGAAGTTCGTCGCGATTCGTCTGGAGGCGGCGAGTGATACTGGGTTGATCATGGCGCGCTCGGCCTGACCCGGGATCTTTGTTGTTTGAACGACCGCTTTCGAGGCCCGCACAATCTCTACATATTCTACGGGCACAAAAAAGGCCGCTTTTGCATAAAAGCGGCCGTTCCGAAGTAACTAAAGACCTGTAAAAACAACTTAAGTTCCCCATACAAAACAGCAACTTAGCAAATTGTATACAACCTCTGCCGCCGGTCGGATTTCGATTGTCAGCGGCTCGATACAACCTCAGGATCGCGCCGTCATCCCCTTGAGGTTTCCCTGAATGAAGTTCTCCTCGATTCTCTTGTTGTCCCTTGGCCTGGTCAGTGGCGCAGCCATGGCCGGTGGCACCACCGAAGCCGGTGTAGGCGGCGCATTGGGCGGGGTTCTAGGTTCTGTTGTCGGCCAGCAGCTGGGCGGCAATACCGGTTCGACCATCGGCGCGGCCCTGGGCGGCGCGGGTGGTAGTGCGGTCGGCGCCGACAAGCGCAGCCGTGGCGAAGCCGCCATTGGCGGCGCACTGGGCGCAGCTGGCGGCAACGTCGTGGGCCGCAGTGTCGGCGGCAGTACCGGCGCACTGATCGGCTCGGCGGCCGGCGGTGGCGCGGGCGGTGCACTGGGCAACTACATGGGTAACGAAAGTGACCGCGACGACCGCCGTTATCGCGACCGCGACCGTGACGACCGTCGCTACTACCGCGATGGCCATCCAGGCCGTGGTCATGCCTATGGGCATCGCAAGAACAAGCACCACTACCGTCATCGGTAAGCTCTGAAGAGCACCTCAGTACTAATGTGGGAGGAGCAAGCCCCCTCCCACATGGGGTGCCGCAAGGTCAGACCACCAGTCGCTGCAACGCCTCGCGCAACATCCCCGGTATCGGCACAGGCTGGTTCGAGGCCCGATCCACAAACACATGCACAAAGCGCCCCGCCGCACAGGCTTCTTCTTCGCCTGCCTTGAACACCGCCAGCTCATACTGCACCGAACTGTTGCCCAACTTGCCCACTCGCAGGCCGATTTCAATGCGCTCGGGAAAGGCAATCGACGCAAAATAATCGCACGCCGAACTCACCACGAATCCCACCACCTCACCGTCGTGAATATCCAGCCCGCCCTGTTCGATCAGGTAGGTATTCACCGCCGTATCGAAAAAGCTGTAGTAGGTGACGTTGTTCACATGGCCGTAGGCATCGTTGTCGTGCCAACGCGTGGTGATCGGCTGGAAGTAGCGGTAATCGGCGCGCAGGGGCGTTGAGTCAGGCATCGGCAAGTCTCTTCAGAGTAGGTCTAATTGAGCGCGGGCCCATTCGCGCACTTCGGCGTAGGGGTAGTCCTCCAGCGCGGCGAAACCGGGAATGCCCCGCGCCTTCAACTTGGTAAACAACGGCACGCTGATACCGCCAAGAAACCGCGTCAGCCGCTCGGCACTGGGTAGCTCGCCAGTGTGCTCATGATGCCTGTGGATAAAATCGCCGCACAGCCCCATGAAGCTTTTATCCACAAGCGGCGGCAGGCTTGGCGGAGGCGGCAGATACGCGACATGGCCGTGGCACACCGAACAATGTCCACAACGCTGGGGAGCGTTTTCATCACCAAAGTACTGCGCCAAGCGCTGCCCCAGGCAGTGCTCGGTGGCGAACAGGTCGAGCATGGCGTGAATCCGCGCCACCTCCGTCACCTCGTGTTGCTTGAAGCCTGTGTATAACTCAGCGCTCAAGGTTTGTGGTTCGAAATCGGTGTCGAGCAAACTGTAGACCTCGGTCATCTGTTTGCTTTCCAGCTCGATCAGGCCCTGCTCCTGGAAGTAATCCAGCGCCTTTACCACCCGGCTGCGCTCGGCATTGTGCTGTTGATACAGCGCGTCGAAATCCACCGTTGCCCAGGTTTTCGCACGCTTGCACACCTGGATGATCACCGCGACGAACTGCTGCCGCTCGCCGGAAAAACGTGCGAGCAAAGCGTCGGGCTCGACCAGGTACTTGAAACGGTATTCGGCATAAAACGCGTAGCGCGGCGCGATCACACCCTTGAGTTCCAACTGCACCAGCAGCGTCTTGAGTGGCAGCTCGCGAATATTGCTGTGATCGGACAACGACCTGAGCAGGAACTCCCACTGCCCTTCACTGCGTGCGGCCTGCAACTCCTCGAGGACACGGCCAATGCCCTCTTGCTCCGGCGTGTCGCCGTAGACGAAATTTTCCAGCACATTGAGGCTGTCGCGATTGGCCAACACCAGGCAATCCGACGGCTGCCCGTCACGCCCTGCACGGCCGATTTCCTGGCTGTAGTTCTCGATAGACTTTGGCAGGTCGAAGTGCACCACATTGCGGATATCGCTTTTATCGATGCCCATGCCGAACGCGATCGTCGCGACAATGCAATTGGAGCGCCCACCCATGAACCGCTGCTGGATGCCCTCGCGTTTATCGTGGGGCAGCCCCGCGTGGTAAGCCTCGGCCTGAATGCCGTGGCGGTTCAGATGCTCGGCAATCTGCTCGGCGGTTTTTTGCAAAGTGACATAGACGATGCTCGGTTGGTTGGCCCGCTCCTGCATCCATTCAACCAACCTGCGGCGCTTGTGCTGACCGCAGACCGGTTCCACCAGCAGGTTGAGGTTGGGCCGATAGAAGCCGGTGGTCACCACATCCCCGGGGGCAATCGCGAACTTGGCCTGCATGTCGGCGATTACCTTGGGCGTCGCCGTGGCCGTCAGCAGCAACGCTTGTGGGATATTGAACTGGCGCTGGTAGTCCGGCAGCTTCAAGTAATCCGGGCGGAAGTTATGGCCCCATTCGGAGATACAGTGCGCTTCATCCACCACCAGCAGCGAAATCTGCACGCTGTGCAGGAAGTTACGAAAGCGCTCGTTCTTCAAGCGCTCCACCGAAATCATAAGGATTTTCAACTCGCCCGAACGCGCACGGGCCATCACATCGTTGGCCTCATCACGGCTCTGGGCCGAATCGATACTGCCCGCCGAAATGCCATGGCGCTGCAGGAACCCCAATTGATCCTGCATCAACGCCAACAAGGGTGAGACCACCAACGTCAGGTGCGGCAGCAACACAGCCGACAGCTGGTAGCACAAAGATTTACCCGACCCCGTAGGGAAAATTGCTGCTGCCGAACGCCCGGCCAGGACGGCGCTGACCGTCTCTTCCTGGCCCAGGCGAAACTGTGGATAACCAAAGACCTGCTGGAGGGTGTCGTGCATAAGGCTGTCACTCCATTGACCGCTGAACGTGGCTTAAAAACGTAGCCCAGTAAGTTCGGCGAATCGAGAAAGGTCGCAAGGAAATAAGAGACAGGATGATACACAGGCAGGGGATGGCCCAGGGCCGACGGGGAATATTGCGAAAACTCACATTGAATTAAGATCTTCGGCGGGATTTTGATACAGGTTACGACTTGGTTTTTATACTGCCTTCCCCCTGAAGCATTGCGCTACAATCACAGCCTTGCTACCCAGGAGTACGCTGCAATGAGCGAACTGACGTTTGAGCAAAAGCAGGATCACTATCACAAGATCCGCCGTTCCAATTACCTGGCCAGCCTGCGCCTGGAAGGGTTCGATACCCAACCGACCGATGTCGACAAGCCCCTGCCGACCCGCGAAGCCGTCCTGGCCAAATACCGCAATACCTCACGCTGATGCTCGACAAATACGGGGTGGGCCAGGACCCGTACTGCTACCCCGGTAGCAGCGTCCTGCGCAACCGCCTCGATTTGCTCGATGAACACCGCCTGCACGAGGCAGAGCGGGAGTTATCCGAGATTGCAGTAGGCAACCTTCCGCTCTTTCCGCCGCCCTACGACCTTGATCGTCTGCAACACATCCACCGCGTCCTGTTCGGTGACATCTACGATTGGGCCGGTGAACTGCGCAGCGTCAACATCCAGAAAGGTGAGACGCTATTCTGCACCCCGGAGCGCATCCCGCCGGAAGCGGCGAAGATCAGTCGGCATATGCAGGAAGCCAATTGGTATACCGGCGCGTCCCAGGCCGATCTCGTTCACCACATCGCTGAAGCTTATGGCGATCTGAATGTCATCCATCCCTTCCGTGAAGGCAATGGACGGGCTCAGCGGATCCTGTTTGAACAGATCATCGTGAATGCGGGATTTTCGGTGAATTGGTGGCTGGTGAAACACGCGGCATGGATACCCGCGAATATTGATGCGGTGGCGTGTGACTATCGAGGACTGGAGGCGATTTTTGAGCGGTGTATCAGTAAGCCTCCCAGAGCCTGATCGAACCGCGAACGACTAAACCATATGTTTATTGCTCGAGAACAACCTCACTTCTAAGGTTCAGCTCGTCGCTGCCAATTCAGCGACCGGGTTTGGTCACCCGAAAAACAGCAGAGACAAACGTGCCAGCTCCTCTGGCGTATTTCTTTGAATCTGTATTGGAACACTGTGATGACATCCAATCCGCCGCCCACCAGCGTATCCGCGCCGCCAGCGATTTAGTGGAAACCTTCTCTTGCCTGACCTTCGAACACGCCGACCTCAAAGACATTTCTCACATCATCAATGCGCTGTACCTGCTCGTTCAGGACGGCTGTGATTTGCTCGAAGCTACTCAACACGTGCAAATGCGACCAGCGGCCGACCAACCAACACAAAGCGATCCGCTACACAGCTAAACGTGTGGGAGCTGGCTTGCCTGCGATGGCGGCGTATCGGGCTATATTTTTTAAACCTGACGCACCGCCATCGCGGGCAAGCCCGGCTCCCACTTTTTGCCAGTTCAGCCTGCCAAATCGGTATCAAGCCGTAAACCCAGGAAACCACTGTAAGAAACCACCAAATGGCGCGACGTCCGCTTCCCAAACTGCTTCAAACAATCGCTCGCCCTCTACGGAAATACCTTTCGCCTGAGCGAAACTAGCGCCCTCTCCAAGCTCTGTCGGCATAAATTTGTGAACATCGAAAGGACTCAATATGTCGGTCACTATGGCATCACTTTCACGGTAATTCGACTCACCGTGATGCCAAACAATCGACAAGAGCTAAAAGGCCCCCTCACCCACTCCTACGCACCCCCACCATGAACCTGGCCCCCCACTTCCCCGAAGACCCCGTCATGCAGCAGCTCCTGCAATTGCTGCATGAAGAAATCGGCTTGCCGAAACACAAGACCATTAGCCTGCAAACCTCGCTCAACTTCGACCTTGCTTGCGATGGCGTTGAGGCCAAGCAATTCATGGAGGCGCTGGAACAGGATTTTGGGGTCGACCTAAGCGACTACGACGCTTATCGTTACTTTCAGCCGCCGATGTTCGACGTATTCTTGAAGCGGCGCGCCAAAGGCCGTGGCGACAAAATACCGCTGACCATCGGTATGCTCTACCTGGCGATCAAGACCCAAAGGTGGGACACGCAGACCTTGGAAAACCTGAGCTGATCCCAAGAGCACTGAGATCCAAATGTGGGAGGGGGCTTGCCCCCGATTGCGGTGGGTCAGCTATAGATAAGCTGACTGATTCACCGCCATCGGGAGCAAGCCCCCTCCCACATTGGTTCTGCGTTAATCTGGCGAGCGGTATGCATAACAAGGACCTTACATGGACGTACTAATGGGCCTGCTGGCCGCCCTGCTCTGGGGTGGCACGGACTTTCTCGTGGGCCTCAATGCCCGCGCCGTTGGCGTTAAACGCGCGGTGTATTTTGGCCAAGCCCTTGGCTTTCTGATCATGACTCTGCTGCTGGTCATTTTCCCGGCCTTCCTGTTCAAATCCCTCGATGCGCCGTTGAGCGTCTGGCTCCTGGGCATCGCAGCGGCCCTGCTGACCGTCTCTGGAGCCCTCGCGCTGTCCAAGGCTTTCGCCCTGGGCAAAGCCGCCATCGTCGCGCCATTGGTCACGTCCTATGGCGTGGTGACCACCCTGCTGTCCTGGGCCAGCGGTGAGCACATCAGCCTGATACAACTGGGCTGCATCGCCCTGTGCGTGATCGGCGTGGTCCTGTCCAGCATCCACAAGGACAACGGCACGCCCCACAACAACCCACGCCTGTCCATCGCCTACGCCATGCTCGCAGCAACGCTGTACGGCACCAGTTTCTGGCTGCAAGGTCGCTACACACTACCGGCACTGGGGCCGATCACCATGTTGTGGTTGGGGTACCTGGTGGGCCTGTGCGTGCTGGTGGTGATGGTGCTTAAGATCAAGGACGGTCTGAAGATCCCACCACTGAAAAATTGCGCGACGTTGACCGGTGCGAGCCTGATGAACCTCGGCGGGTTCTCGGCGTTTTCGTGGGGGGCGATGGCCGGCTCGGTTTCGGTGGTGACCGTGATCAGTACGCTGTCAGGCGGTATCGCGGCGATCCTGGGGTTTGTGTTTTTCAAGGAGCGCTTGTCGGCAGTACAGGTGCTCGGGGTTGTGCTGGTGCTGGTCGGCGCGGTGCTGCTGCACATCGCCCACTAACCCTGCGCGCACAAAAAAGCCGCCTGCAAAAGGCGGCTTTTTCACAACAGCTGAGTCTTACAACTTAGGACCCGCAGCCTTGATCGCATCGCTCACTTCAAACTTCTTGAAGTTCTCGATAAACAGACCAGCCAGCGCCTTCGCGGCTTCGTCGTAGGCAGCTTTGTCAGCCCAGGTGTTACGTGGGTTCAACAGGCCGGTTTCAACGCCCGGTACGGCCAATGGCACGTCGAGGTTGATGGTGTCCAGGTGTTCAGTTTGCGCACCGATCAACGCGCCGCTCTGGATCGCTGCAATCACGCCGCGAGTGGTCGGGATGTTGAAGCGTTTGCCGACGCCGTAGCCGCCGCCGGTCCAACCGGTGTTGACCAGGTAGACCTTGGAGCCGAAACCACGGATGCGCTTGATCAGAAGCTCTGCGTATTCGCCAGCCGGGCGTGGGAAGAACGGCGCGCCGAAGCAGGTGGAGAAGGTCGACTTGATACCGCTGCCGGAACCCATTTCAGTCGAGCCCACCAACGCGGTGTAGCCGGACAGGAAGTGGTAGGCCGCTTGTTCTTCGCTGAGGATCGACACTGGCGGCAGTACGCCGGTCAGGTCGCAGGTCAGGAAGATCACTGCGTTTGGCTCGCCGCCCAGGTTCTTCTCGGAACGCTTGGCAACGTGCTCCAGCGGGTAGGCGGCACGGCTGTTCTGGGTCAGGCTGACATCAGCGTAGTCGGCGTGCTTGGCCTCGTCGATCACGACGTTTTCCAGCACGGCGCCGTGCTTGATGGCTTTCCAGATAACCGGCTCGTTCTTCTCGGACAGGTCGATGCACTTGGCATAGCAACCGCCTTCGATGTTGAACACTACGCCTTCGCCCCAGCCGTGTTCGTCGTCACCGATCAGGTAACGGCTTTCGTCGGCGGACAGGGTGGTCTTGCCGGTGCCGGACAGGCCGAAGAACAGGGTCACGTCGCCTGCTTCGCCAATGTTGGCGGCGCAGTGCATCGGCAGTACGTCGGCGGCCGGCAGCAGGAAGTTCTGCACCGAGAACATGGCTTTTTTCATTTCACCGGCGTAACGCATACCGGCGATCAGCACTTTTTTCTGTGCGAAGTTGAGGATCACGCAACCGTCGGAGTTGGTGCCGTCACGCTCTGGCACGCACTCGAAGTTGGCCACGTTGAGCACTTGCCACTCTTCACGACCGGCCGGGTTGTACTGGGCCGGGTTGATGAACAGGCAACGACCGAACAGGTTCTGCCAGGCAGTCTGGGTGGTCATTTTCACGGCCAGGTAGTGGTCTTCTGCGGCCCCTACGTGAACATGGGAAACGAAATGCTCTTGCGCGTTGTTGAACGCCTCGACGCGAGCCCACAGGGCATCGAACTTGTCGGCCGGGAACTTGCGGTTGATCGGGCCCCAGGCAATGGCGTCCTGGGTGGAAGGCTCTTCAACGATAAAACGGTCGACCGGCGAACGACCGGTGCGGTGACCGGTTTCGACAACCAGCGCACCAGTATCGGCAAGCACGCCTTCACCGCGCTGCAGGGCTTCTTTGACCAGATCGTCAACACTCAGATCGGTGTATACGGCGTTATTGGCTTGCGTCATGAGGTTCCCCGTCGGCCTATGGCCGAGTGCTCCAAACGTTTTGTAGTAGAAAGTTGCGCACTACTACCGCGAAAAAAGTGGGCCGGATTATGCCAGAAAAGCCCAAAAAGAGTAGGGCCCTCCCGTCAGAACACCTCTAATCCGGCGTTTGTCAGGTGATTTACCTGTGCTTAAACGTTTTAGTGGCGGGTGTCGGAAGGGGTGTCGATGCCCGCTCCGGCGAACAATTGGGCTACATCAGCGGCATCGAACAGGTAGCGCTGGTTGCAGAACTGGCAATCAATCTCGATATGGCCGCCGTGTTCCACCACCAGATTTTGCGCATCTTCCAGGCCCAGGCTGACCAAGGCGTTGCCTGAACGCTCGCGCGAACAGCTGCAATGAAAGTGCAAGGCTTGCGAGTCAAACAACCGCACAGCCTCTTCATGGTAAAGGCGGTGCAGGATGGTTTCGTTGTCCAGGCCCAGCAGTTCTTCGGCCTTCAACGTATCAGCCAAGGCGATGATATGCCGCCAGCTTTCGGCACGATCATCCTCATCCTTGATGCGGTCGGCCGGCAATTGTTGCACCAGCAAACCACGGGCACGTTTGCCGTCGGCGTTAAGCCAGAACTTGGTGCCCACCTGCTGGGACATTACGAAGTAGTTGGTGAAGCACTCCGACAGGGTTTGGCCATCGAGGTCGACAATGCCCTGGTAGCGTTGGCCTTCGGTCGGGTCGACGGTGAGTGCCAGGACGCCATTGGGCATCAGGTCGGCCAGGGTGGCGTCCGCGGCGATCTGGTCGGCTTCATAACGGGCCAGGCCACGGATTTCGCGCTCGCTGGAGCACTCGATCATCAACATGGGCACCGGCCCTTCGGAACGGGCCTGCAAGATCAGCAACCCGTCGAACTTCATGGTGCCAACCAGCAGCGCCGCGGCGGCCATCAGCTCGCCGAGCAATTGCGCGACCGGCTCCGGATAGGCGTGCTTGGCAAGGACTTCGGCATAGCTGAGCTCCAACGACACCATCTCGCCGCGGGCATCGCTCTCATCGAAGATGAAGCGTTGGGTGAAGTCGGTATCCGGTAGATCAGTCATAGGTCTGGGTATCTGAAGTGATGACAAAATGATTACAAGGTTTATAAAATTAAACGCTTTAGCACCATCTTGGTGCGACTTCTCCTGAATTCAAGGAGCTGAATAGAGCGATGAGGGACAGTTTATGAACAATCCGGGTTTGTTCCAAGCCAACTGGAACCTCCGGCGATGGGCTCTTTGCAATCTACTCGCTATCGGACTGCTGTGTTTTTGGCTGTGGCCCACGGGCCAGATGCTGTGTGTGATTTTCGACGAGTGGCTGTTTCATCTGCTCAATGGCCCGCTAGCCACCAATTCGACCTGGCTGCATGTGTGGGCCGTGGCCAGTCTGCGGCCGTTTGATGCAGTGGTCGGCGTTATTTTGCTGACGCTGCTGATCCGCGGCGACTGGGTGTTCAAGGCCGTGCAGGTGCGCCAGGCGTTTTTTGGTTTTCTCGGCATTCTGCTGCTGTTGCTGTTTATTCGCATGTTGTTCTCCAAACTCGCGGCGCATATGGGCTGGCAGCACAGCAGCCCATCCATGGTGATCAGCGGCGCGATTCAGATGAGTGATTTTTTCCCGGGACTGGAGAAAACCTGGGAGTTGAAGGACCGTTCCAGCCAGAGCTTCCCGGGCGACCATGCCTCGGTGCTGTTGATCTGGGGGATGTTCATGACCGTATTTGCCAAGCGTATCGGCCAGGTGCTGGTGATCTGGGGCCTGGCGCTGCTGTTCATGATGCCGCGCCTGGTTGCGGGCGCGCACTGGGGTCAGGACGATTACATAGGTGGCGTACTGCTGGCGCTGTTGGCGCTGGGGTGGGGGTATTACACGCCGTTTGCGGCGAAGGTGTCGGGGTTCCTGTTGCGGGTAACCGCGCCGGTGTTCGGGTTGCTTGGAAAACTGCCGGTGATCGGGCGATTGAGCGTCATACGCACCGCTCCTTAAATACGCGGGTTAAATGTGGGAGGGGGCTTGCTCCCGATTTGCAGTGGCTCAGTCACAAGTGTATTGGCTGACACTCTGCTATCGAGAGCAAGCCCCCTCCCACATTTTGATCTGCTGCCGGCAGGAGATTCGTAATCAATCGTCGTTGCCGCTGCCGCGGAACTTGAATAGATCGCGGCGCTGCTTCTTGCTTGGCTTGCCATCGGTGGTCATTCCAGTCGCTCCCGCCTTGCGCATGGCCGCTGCGTTTTCGCGCTTGGCGATACTCGCTTCGGTCTCGGTGTACAGCGCCTGCGCTTCGGGTGCCCCACGGCGCACGACAGAAAGCGCCTGCACCACGACGGTCTTTTCATCAAACCCTGTACGAATCTGAAACTCATCGCCGATACGTGGCTCTTTGCCCGGCTTGCAGCGCTCGCCGCGATGATGAACCTTCCCGCTTTCGATTGCGGCCTTGGCCAGGGCACGGGTTTTGTAGAACCGCGCGGCCCACAACCACTTGTCCAGTCGGACCTTTTCTTCCTCTTCCTGTTTTTGACCCACTTGAATTCCTCGCTCTGAAAAATGTCGCAACCTTACCGTTGAAACCCTTCGACGCATAAACCCCAAGGCTCACCTAAGATACGCCAGGTAGCACCCTGTTTTCGCGAGGATACGCTGTGACCGACTTCCCCCTTTCACTCACCTCGCCCAACCAGCGGTGCGTGGGTTGCCAGCAAAGCGAGCCTCTGGGGTTCGACTTTGCGTTCGCCTACCAACCTATCGTAGACCTGCGTGACCACTCGATATTCGCCAACGAAGCCTTGGTGCGCGGTACCCAGGGAGAAGGCGCGCTCTCGGTGCTGGCCCAGGTCAACGAAACCAATCGCTACCGCTTCGACCAGCGCTGCCGAACCAAGGCCATTGCCGGTGCCGCAGCGCTGGGCATGCAGACTCACCTTTCCATCAATTTCATGCCCAATGCCGTATACCGTCCGGAACTGTGTATTCGCAGCACCCTGGAGGCCGCCCGGGCGCACAATTTCCCGCTGGACCGGCTGATTTTCGAGACACTGGAAAGCGAGCATGTAGATAACTATCGCCATTTGACGAATATTCTGCGTGAATATCGCGAATTCGGCTTCAAGACCGCCATCGACGACTTCGGTGCGGGCTATTCGGGGCTGAACCTGCTGGCCGATTTCCAACCCGACCTGATCAAACTCGACATGGCGTTGATTCGCGATGTCGATCAAGACCGTGTCCGTCAGGTGATCGTCCGGGGGATTGTCACAATCTGTGAGCAGTTGGGAGTTACTGTCATCGCCGAAGGCATCGAAAGTGCTGGCGAGCGGGATTTCCTCTCCGACTGTGGAATATTTCTGATGCAGGGTTTTTGGTTCGCCAAACCTGCATTCAATGCCCTGGCCAAGGTTTCTCCTCAAGCCTGGGCAAATTGACCGGTACCCATATTGAAGACATTTGACCATTTGACCGTTGTGGGTCTGCGTGAATGGGTGGCACTTCCCGACCTGGGAGTGGCGGGCCTGCGCGCGAAGATCGACACCGGCGCCAGCACCTCAAGCCTGCATGCCACCGATATCGAGCCGTTTGAGCGCGACGGTGAAAAGTGGGTGCGCTTTACCGCGCACCTGGGCAGCGTGGTGCAACTGCGCCACCGTCGCTGCGAAGCGCCCCTGGTGACGATGAAAACCATCAAGAGCTCCAACGGCCATGCGCAGGTGCGCTACGTGATCAGCACCACCCTGGCGCTGGGTGACCGGGTATGGCGGGTGGAATTCACCCTCGCCTGTCGCAAAGCCATGCGTTATCGCCTGTTACTGGGCTCCAAGGCGTTGATTGACGGCCAGTTGGTCGTCAATCCAGGCGTCAAGTACGTTCAAGACAAGCCGGTGTTCCCGGTCTCCACTATTTCTGCCCCAGGTGCTGCATGAAGATTGCTGTGCTGTCGCGAAACCCGCGTCTGTATTCCACCCGCCGCCTGGTCGAGGCCGGCACTGAACGTGGCCATGAAATGGTGGTGATCGACACGTTGCGTGCCTACATGAACATTGCCAGCCACAAGCCGCAGATCCACTACCGGGGCAAACCCCTGGAAGGCTTTGATGCGGTGATCCCGCGTATCGGCGCTTCGGTGACGTTTTATGGCTGCGCGGTGTTGCGTCAGTTTGAAATGATGGGGGTGTTTCCTCTCAACGAGTCCGTGGCCATTGCCCGCTCGCGGGACAAACTGCGTTCGCTGCAGTTGCTGTCACGCCGGGGTATCGGCTTGCCGGTCACCGGCTTTGCCCACTCCCCGGATGACATCCCTGACCTGATCGAGATGGTCAATGGTGCACCGCTGGTGATCAAGGTACTGGAAGGCACCCAAGGCATCGGTGTGGTGCTGTGTGAAACGGCGACGGCAGCTGAATCGGTGATCGAGGCGTTCATGGGCCTCAAGCAGAACATCATGGTGCAGGAGTACATCAAGGAAGCCGGCGGCGCGGATATTCGCTGCTTCGTGGTGGGCGACAAAGTGATCGCGGCGATGAAGCGCCAGGCCAAGCCCGGTGAGTTCCGCTCCAATCTGCACCGTGGCGGCAGCGCCAGCCTGATCAAGATCACACCGGAAGAACGCATGACCGCACTGCGGGCAGCCAAGGTGATGGGCTTGAGCGTGGCAGGCGTGGATATCCTGCGCTCCAATCATGGGCCGCTGGTGATGGAAGTGAACTCATCGCCGGGCCTGGAAGGGATCGAGACCACCACCGGCAAGGACGTGGCGGGGATCATCATTCAGCACTTGGAGAAGAATGGTGGGCCGAATATGACTCGGACCAAGGGCAAAGGCTAAAAGCCTATTTTAATCCCGACATGAAACCAATGTGGGAGGGGGCTTGCTCCCGATAGCGGTGTCACAGTCACTGAACTTCTTGACTGAAAGACCGCCATCGGGAGCAAACCCCCTCCCACATTTTTGATATTTGTTGTTTGTCAGACCGCATCTCTAGGCAGCATCAGCCCAAGCGGCAAGCGCACCCGCGCCTCCAACCCACCTTCTTCCCGGTTACGCAACTCGACATTGCCGCCATGCATCGAGGCGATTCGTCGCACGATCGCCAACCCCAACCCGGTGCCCTTGCCACCTCGGGCTCGGTCGCCACGGGTGAACGGGTTGAAGATACCCTCAAGCTCGGCAGGGTCGATCCCCGTGCCACGGTCCATCACGCTCAGCACCACGTAAGGCGCGGCACTGTCACCGGAGACATACGCCGCCACCTCCACATCGGAACCGGCATGATGCAAGGCGTTGCCGATCAGGTTGTTCAGCAGGCGCTTCATCGAGACCCGGCGCAATGCAAACGGCTGGATCGGCTCCAGGCGCATGCGCACCTGCTCACCGTTCTGGTTATAGGGCGCAACCACCTCACGCACGAGGTCCGTGAGGTCCACCTCCTCAACCACTTCATCACGCCCGTCGCGGATGAAGGCCAGGAACTGGTCCAGGATAGCGTCCATGTCCTCGATATCGCGCACCATGTCATCGGTGAGGTCGGTATGGTCCCCCATCAGCTCCAGGGACAGGCGCAATCGTGTCAAGGGTGTACGCAAGTCATGGGACACGCCTGCCAGCATCAGCTCGCGCTCGCGCCCGGCCTGCTCGACGTCTTCCGCCATCTGGTTGAACGCGCCGTACACCTCGGTCATCTCACTGGGCGTGTCGCTGACCGGCAGGCGCACACTGCGCCCCTGGCCCAATTGGCGAGCGGCAAATACCAGGCGCTTGAGTGGTTGGTTGAGCTGACGGACGAAGATCCACGCGGAGGCCGTTGAAAGCAAGCCGATGGCCAGGAACCAGCCCAGCACGTTCCAGATTTTCTGCCCGCGCAGCGGGTGCGGATAAAGCGGCACCTTGATCCAGGCATCGCCCAGGCTAGGTGCCCGCACCCATAACGCCGGTGAAACATGCATGCGCAGCCTCACCTCGGTGTCGGCGCCCAGTTCGGCCTGCATCTGGCGCTGATAGATCTCGCTGTAAGGCCAATGCTGCTCGCCTTCAGGCACGCCGGCCCCATCAACCCGAGTCAAGGTCGACGCCTTGGCCACCTTTTCTCGGTTCTCAGGGTCTACGGCCCAATAGCCCCGCAACGTCAGGGCCACACCGTGGCTGTACTGCCGATCCACCAGCACGTCTTCGTTCATCAACAGATAAACCAGCGTGAGCGCCTTGGAAAACAGAACGACAATAAGCACCAGCCAAAGGGTGCGAGAGAAGAAACTTTGTGGGAACCACAGCGGGGTTTTCATAGATGAAAGCTGCACACCTTGCAGGAACGAGCGGTGCTCGCAGAATTGCAGACGCCGGGCATCCCGTCGACTCTTATGGAGTCAAACGCCGGATACCCGCCCCTGCAAATCATCGGTCACTTGGTTGCGGTGCCATCCGGCACAAACACATAACCCACGCCCCACACCGTCTGGATATACCGCGGCTTGGAGGGGTCCGGCTCAATCATCCGGCGCAGTCGGGAAATCTGCACGTCGATGGAGCGCTCCAGGGCGTCCCATTCACGGCCACGGGCCAGGTTCATCAGCTTGTCACGGGTCAGCGGCTGACGGGCGTTCATCACCAGAGCCTTGAGCACCGCAAATTCGCCGGTGGTAAGCATGTGCACTTCTTCGCCACGCTTGAGCTCACGGGTGGCCAACGACAGTTCGTAGTCGCCAAAGGTGACGCTTTCGTCTTCGCTGCCCGGTGCGCCCGGCACGGCCGGTGCCTGGCGACGCAATACGGCCTTGACCCGCGCCATCAGCTCATCAGGGTTGAACGGCTTGGCCAGGTAGTCATCAGCGCCCAGTTCAAGGCCCTTGATGCGGCTCAACTCATCGCCCTTGGCGGTGAGCATGATGATTGGAATCTGGTTGTTGGCACCACGCAGGCGCTTGCAGGCGGTAAGGCCGTCTTCGCCGGGCAGCATCAGATCGAGCACGACCAGGTTGAACACTTCACGCCCCAACAGGCGGTCCATTTGCTCGGTGTTCGGCACCGCGCGGGCACGGTAGCCCTTGGAGTTGAAAAAACGCTCCAGCAGGCTGCTCAGCCCCGGATCGTCATCAACGATGAGAATTTTTTCGCCTTCAGCAGTTTGTGCGGTGCTGCTCATTGGATGCTCCTCTTATCTCGGCGCGCATTATGGCGTAGCTGCCGTTATACGCACCGTGTGCATTGTTAGCAGATTTTTCATCTACTGCCAGCGAACCCACGCCCTACAACCTCCGGCGCAGTACCCCCCAATAGCAGAACGCTGGTTATAATGCGGCGCCTCCGTGCAGGGCAACGTCAGATCGTTACCGTTTGCTGCCGGGCTTTTTTTACCCGCTTGTCGTGAATTTTTCGATTTCGAGGGTCAATAGGCAGCCTCTTGACCCAGGCAGCGGCGCCAGTCGGGCCGCTCAACCAGCCTCGCCGGGCCTTGTTTTTACGGGCCGGCGCGCTGATTTTAAGAATTTCAGGTGGTTTTATGGACAGCATCAACAGCCGCATCGCCGAGGAACTCGGTGTACGCCCACAACAGGTCGAAGCGGCCGTCGCTCTACTGGATGAAGGCTCCACGGTGCCTTTCATCGCCCGTTACCGAAAAGAAGTGACCGGCAGCCTCGACGACACTCAACTGCGTCACCTGGAAGAGCGCCTGCGCTACCTGCGAGAACTCGACGAACGGCGTATCAGCATCCTCGCCAGCATCGAGGAACAGGGCAAGTTGACCCCTCAACTGGAGCGCGACATCAAACTCGCGGACACCAAGACCCGCCTCGAAGACCTTTACCTGCCATACAAACAGAAACGTCGTACAAAGGGCCAGATCGCCCTGGAAGCCGGCCTGGGCGATTTGGCCGATGGCCTGTTCAACGACCCATCGTTGACGCCGGAAACCGAAGCCGCTCGCTTCATCGACGCGGAAAAAGGCGTCGCCGACGTCAAGGCTGCCCTCGAAGGCGCCAAGTACATCCTGATGGAGCGCTTCGCCGAAAACGCCAGCCTCCTGGAAAAACTGCGTACCTACTTGAAGCAGGAAGCCATCCTCAGCGCCCGCGTCATCGCCGGCAAAGAGGAGGAAGGCGCCAAATTCCGCGACTACTTCGAACACGACGAGCCGCTCAAAAGCATGCCGTCCCACCGCGCCCTGGCGATTTTCCGCGGCCGCAACGAAGGCATTCTCAGCTCCGCGCTGAAAGTCGGTGACGAACTGCCAGGCACCATGCACCCGTGCGAAGGCATGATCGGTCAACAATTCGGCATCCAGAACCAGAATCGCCCTGCGGACAAGTGGCTCGGTGAAGTCGTGCGCTGGACCTGGAAGGTCAAGCTCTACACCCACCTGGAAACCGACCTGCTGGGCGAGTTGCGCGACGGCGCCGAAACCGAAGCGATCAACGTGTTCGCCCACAACCTGCACGACCTGCTGCTGGCCGCACCGGCCGGCCCGCGTGCCACCCTGGGCCTCGACCCGGGCCTGCGCACCGGTTGCAAGGTCGCTGTGGTCGATGCCACCGGCAAGCTGCTGGACCACGCCACCGTGTACCCACACGTACCGCACAACAAGTGGGACCAGACCCTGGCGATCCTTGCCGCCCTGTGCGCCAAGCACGCGGTAGACCTGATCGCCATCGGCAACGGCACTGCCAGCCGCGAAACCGATAAGCTGGCCGCCGAGCTGATCAAAAAATACCCGGCCATGAAGATGACCAAGGTCATGGTCTCCGAGGCGGGTGCTTCGGTGTACTCGGCTTCGGAGCTGGCGTCCAAGGAGTTCCCGGACCTCGACGTGTCGATCCGTGGCGCCGTCTCCATCGCCCGTCGCCTGCAAGACCCGCTGGCCGAGTTGGTGAAGATCGACCCCAAATCCATCGGCGTCGGCCAGTACCAGCACGACGTGTCGCAGCTTAAACTGGCACGCGGCCTGGATGCGGTGGTGGAAGACTGCGTAAACGCCGTGGGCGTAGACGTGAACACCGCTTCAGTAGCGCTGCTGGCGCGAATCTCGGGCCTCAACGCGACCCTGGCGCAGAACATCGTCAGCCATCGCGACGAAAATGGTGCGTTCAAAACCCGTGCTGCGCTGAAAAAAGTCGCACGCCTGGGTGAAAAAACCTTTGAACAAGCGGCCGGCTTCCTACGCGTGATGAATGGCGATAACCCGCTCGACGCCTCGGCGGTTCACCCGGAAGCCTACCCGCTGGTGCAACGCATTGCCGCCGAGACCGACCGTGATATCCGCTCGCTGATCGGCGACGCCGCCTTCCTCAAGCGTCTGGATCCAAAGAAGTACACCGACGAAACCTTCGGTGTGCCGACCATCACCGACATCCTGCAAGAGCTGGAAAAACCTGGCCGCGACCCACGTCCCGAGTTCAAGACCGCCGAGTTCCAGGACGGCGTCGAAGACCTCAAGGACCTGCAACCGGGCATGATCCTCGAAGGTGTAGTGACCAACGTGACCAACTTTGGCGCCTTCGTGGATATTGGCGTGCATCAGGACGGTTTGGTGCATATCTCCGCGCTTTCGGAGAAGTTCATCAAGGACCCGCGTGAAGCGGTCAAAGCCGGTGACGTGGTCAAGGTCAAGGTCATGGAAGTCGATATCCCGCGTAAACGCGTGGGCCTGTCGATGCGCATGAGCGATACCCCGGGCGAGAAGATCGACGGTGCTCGTGGCGCTCGCCCAGGTTCGGCACCGCGCCAGTCGCAGAACAACGCGCCGCGCAAGGACGCTACGACTGCCGCGCCGAGCAACAACGCCATGGCATCGCTGTTCGCCAATGCCAAACAGTTGAAGAAGCGTTGATGGAAATCCCGGCGGGTTTGACCCAGAGCGCGTTCAGCGAGCTGATCGGCTGCCGCCTGCAACGCCTGGATGAAGGCGTTGCCGAGGTGGCCCTGACCCTGGAGCCGCACCTGCGCAACCGTGCAGGCAAGCTCCATGGCGGGGCGATTTTCAGCCTGGTGGACATCACGATGGGCCTGGCCTGTTCCAGCGCCCATGGTTTCGACCAGCAGAGCGCCACCATCGAATGCAAGATCAACTATATTCGCGCCGTCGAAGACGGTGACGTGCTGTGCACCAGCCGGGTAGTCCACGCCGGCCGGCGCACGTTGGTGGTCGAAGCCGACGTGTACCAGGGCGAAAGACTTGTCGCAAAAGCGCAGGGCACGTTCGCTGTCCTATAGCTCCCCACCCTCGATTTGAGTTAATTTCGGCGCTGCGATAACAGCGTCGGAATTTTCTCGCTGCGCTGTAGCCCAATTCATGGAGTGAAGTCGGCATTTTCAGAGCGGGTCAAATCGACTCAGAACCAGGCGATCACGCCAGTTTCCACTTCACCCTTGTAGACCGTCCTGCCCACCCCCATATTGGGGCGACTGACGCGTGAAGGAATCCAACTTGAGCGAACTTCTCAACCGCCGCCTGGCCCTGCTCGGCAAGCGCGAACACCTCTCCCTGCTAGAGCAGTGCTTGCACGGCATCGAGCGCGAATGCCTGCGCGTCACCAGCGAGGGTCGCCTGGCGCAAACGCCGCACCCTGAAGCCCTGGGCGCTGCGTTGACCAACGAACAGATCACCACTGACTATTCGGAATCGCTGCTGGAGTTCATCACCCCAGCCCTGCCCAACCCGGCCGAGACCCTGGGCAGCCTGGACAAGATCCATCGCTTTGCCTACTCCAAGCTGGGCAGCGAATACCTGTGGAGCCCCTCGATGCCGTGCCCGTTACCGGCCGAGGAAGATATTCCGATCGCCTACTACGGCACCTCCAATATCGGCCAGCTCAAGTATGTGTACCGCAAGGGCCTGGCCCTGCGCTACGGCAAGACCATGCAGTGCATTGCCGGCATCCACTACAACTTCTCGCTGCCGGAACAGCTGTGGCCGTTGCTCAAGGAAGCCGAAGGCTTTGTCGGTACCGACCGTGACTATCAGTCCACGGCCTATATCGCGCTGATCCGTAATTTCCGTCGCTACAGCTGGCTGTTGATGTACCTCTTTGGTGCCTCGCCAGCCCTGGACGCCGGTTTCCTGCGCGGCCGCTCGCACCAGCTTGAAGTCCTGGATGCCGACACCCTGTACCTGCCCTACGCCACGAGCCTGCGCATGAGCGACCTGGGTTACCAGAGCAACGCCCAGGCTGGCCTGACGCCTTGCTACAACGACCTGGCCAGCTACACCGACAGCCTGCGCGAAGCGGTGGCAACGCCCTACGCGCCGTATGTTGAAGTCGGCACGCACAAGGATGGCGAGTGGGTGCAGCTCAACACCAACATCCTGCAGATCGAAAACGAGTACTACTCCAATATCCGCCCCAAGCGTGTGACCTACACCGGCGAGCGGCCGATCCAGGCGCTGATGGCCCGCGGTATCCAGTACATCGAAGTACGCTGCCTGGATATCAACCCGTTCCTGCCGATGGGGATCGACTTGCCGGAGTCGCGATTCCTCGACGCATTCCTGCTGTATTGCACGCTGAACGACAGCCCGCTGTTCGCCAACAACGAGTGCGGCAACGCCACCTCCAACTTCCTCAGCGTGGTCAAGGAAGGTCGGCGTCCGGGCCTGCAATTGCAACGTGACGGCCAGCCGGTGGACATGAAGGAATGGGCTGCGCAGTTGCTGGAGAAGATTGCACCGTTGGCTGCCTTGCTCGACGAGAGCCAGGGCATGACCGAACACAGCGAAGCGCTGGATGCCCAACTGGCCAAGGTCAAGGACCCGTCCCTGACGCCGTCGGCCCAGGTGTTGGCGGCCATGGCTGAACGCAAGGAGAGCTTTGCGCAGTTCTCTCTGCATCAGAGCGAGGTCCATGCCGAGTACTTCCGCCGTGAGCCGTTGGCTGCCCAAGAGCAGGCGCGCTTCGAAGAGCTGGCCCGCACATCACTGGCACAGCAGGCGGAACTGGAGCAGAACGAAGTGGGCGATTTTGACGTGTTTGTCGGGTCGTACCAGGCCAGCATTCTGGCCATCAGCAACTAGCTGGAGCTGTACTCAGTTCAAATGTGGGAGGGGGCTTGCTCCCGATAGCAGTGGGTCCGTCAACAGATGCAGTGACTGATACTCAGCAATCGGGAGCAAGCCCCCTCCCACATTTGGTCATCACCGGTACAAACATTTGCTTCAACCTTTCTACTCATAAGCTAATTCGAAAAGGTTATTTATTTTCGAGTTCTTAGATCATTTAGTCTCCTCACACGCCGACTCTCGGCCGCCTGATTGAGGAGCTTCCCCTTGAAACTGCTGACCCCTCTGCGCTTGCTGGCCGCGTTGTCCCTGGCCGGTGCCAGTCTGTTTGCCCAGGCGGCGGACGTGACTATCGCTTACCAGACCACCGTCGACCCGGCCAAAGTCGCCCAGGCTGACGGGGCCTATGAAAAAGCTACCAACGCCAAAATCGACTGGCGCAAATTCGACAATGGCGCCGACATCATCGCCGCCATTGCCTCCGGCGACGTGCAGATCGGCTACCTCGGTTCCAGCCCGCTGACTGCCGCGGTAACCCGCAAAGTCCCAGTAGAAACCTTCCTCGTCGCCACCCAGATCGGCGGGGCCGAAGCCCTGGTGGCGCGCAACGGATCGGGGATCAACAGCCCGCAGGACCTGATCGGCAAAAAGATCGCCGTGCCCTTCGTCTCCACCGGCCACTACAGCCTGCTTGCCGCGCTGAAACACTGGAACATCGACCCGGCCAAAGTCACCATTCTCAACCTGGCGCCTCCGGCCATCATCGCCGCGTGGAAGCGCGGTG
Source organism: Pseudomonas sp. W2Jun17 (assembly GCF_023127795.1). NCBI lineage: Bacteria > Pseudomonadati > Pseudomonadota > Gammaproteobacteria > Pseudomonadales > Pseudomonadaceae > Pseudomonas > Pseudomonas sp. W2Jun17. The sequence goes on from NZ_SPKO01000025.1 coordinate 479,415, forward strand.
ATATCGATGCCACCTACGTGTGGGACCCGGCTCTGGGCGTAGCCAAGGAAAACGGCAAGGTGCTGATCACCTCCGGCGAACTGGCCAAGTTCGGCGCGCCAACATTCGATGCCTGGATCGTGCGCAAGGATTTTGCCGAGAAGCACCCGGACATCGTCACCGCCTTCGCCAAGGTCACCCTGGATGCCTACGCAGCCTACCGCAAAGACCCACAAGCCTGGCTCGCCGACACCGGCAACGTCGATAAGCTGGTGAAACTCTCCGGCGCCAAGGCCAGCGATATTCCCTTGCTGCTGCAAGGCAACGTCTACCCGCTGGCCGCTGACCAGGTGACCCTGCTGGGCGCGCCGACCACCAAGGCAGTCACCGACACTGCTGTGTTCCTCAAGGAACAAGGCAAGGTCGATGCCGTACTGCCCGACTACGCCCCTTACGTCAGCGCCAAGTTCATTTCTAACTGATCCAAGGAGTTCATCGCGATGGCCTTGCTACAGCTGGAGCGCATCAGCGCACAGTACCCAGGCGCCCCGGAACCGGTACTGTCCGATATTTCCCTGGACCTTGGGCCCCAGCAATTGCTGGTCGCCCTGGGCCCCTCCGGCAGTGGCAAGACATCGCTGTTGAACCTGATTGCCGGTTTCGTCGAGCCTTCTGCCGGGCGGATTACCCTCGACGGTGTGCCGGTCAAAGGGCCCAGCGCCGAACGCGGTGTGGTGTTCCAGGACGACGCCCTGCTGCCCTGGCAGGACGTGCTGGCCAACGTCGCCTTCGGCCTGGAACTGGCCGGCGTGCCCAAGGCGCAGCGTGAAGTACGCGCCCGCGAAATGCTCGCTCTGGTGGACCTGGCCGGTTTCGACAGCCGGCGCATCTGGCAACTCTCCGGCGGCCAGAAGCAACGCGTTGGCCTCGCCCGCGCCCTGGCGGCCGACCCTCGCGTATTACTGATGGACGAGCCCTTCGGTGCGCTGGACGCCTTCACCCGCGAACAAATGCAGGAGTTGCTGCTGCAAGTGTGGCGGCGCACGGCCAAGCCGGTGTTCCTGATTACCCATGACATTGAAGAAGCGGTGTTCCTGGCCACGGACCTGATCCTGCTGGCGCCCAACCCCGGCCAGATCGTCGAACGCCTGCAGCTGGATTTCGGCCAACGTTACGCTGCCGGTGAATCAGCCCGCGCAATCAAGTCCGACCCGCGCTTTATCGAAACCCGCGAGCACGTGCTGGGCAAAGTGTTCTCCCAACGGCAGGTGTACGCATGAGCAGCTACGAACTTCCCGCCACCGCCAGCAAGCCGGTGGCACCCGCCGTTATCCCGTTACGCCGCAGCCTGAGCACACGCTGGATCAGCGCACTGACCCTGGTCGCTTTGCTTGCCCTGTGGTGGGGGGTGACCGCCACCGGTTTGATCGAACCTTTGTTCCTGCCGCCCCCGTCCGCCGTGTTGCAAAAAGGCTGGCTGCTGGCGACCACCGGCTACATGGATTCCACCTTGTGGCAGCACCTGGGCGCGAGCCTGAGCCGCATCGGCCTGGGCCTGGGTTTTGCAGTGCTGACTGCCGTGCCGGTGGGGATTGCCATCGGTGCCAACCGCATTGCCCGAGGCATTTTCGATCCGTTGATCGAGTTCTACCGGCCGATTCCGCCGCTGGCCTACCTGCCGCTGATCGTGATCTGGTGCGGCATTGGCGAGCTGTCCAAGGTGCTGCTGATTTACTTGGCGATTTTCGCCCCGATCGCCATCGCCACCGCAACCGGGGTGCGCACCGTCGACCCGGCCAAGCTGCGGGCCGCGCAGTCGTTGGGCGCCACCCGTGCGCAACTGATTCGCCATGTGATCCTGCCCAGCGCCCTGCCCGATATCCTCACCGGTGTGCGTATCGGCCTGGGCGTGGGCTGGTCGACCCTGGTGGCCGCCGAGTTGATTGCCGCCACCAGCGGCCTGGGTTTCATGGTGCAGTCGGCGGCGCAATTTCTGGTCACCGATGTGGTGGTGCTGGGGATCCTGGTGATCGCCCTGATCGCCTTCGCCATGGAAATGGGCCTGCGCGCCTTGCAGCGTAAATTAGTGCCCTGGCATGGCCAGGCACACTGAGTGAAGAATCTACAATGAGCAGCCTGACCGTTACCCCATTAAGTACCGCCCTGGGCGCCCAGATCAGTGGCGTCGACATCACTCAGCCGCTGGCCCCTGAACAGCGCGACGCCATTGAACAGGCGTTGCTCGACTATTCGGTGCTGTTCTTCCGTGATCAGCCAATCACCCCGCAACAACAGGCACGGTTCGCGGCCAATTTTGGCGACCTGCACATCCACCCGATCTACCCCAACGTGCCGGAACAGCCCGAAGTGCTGATCCTCGACACCGCGGTCACCGACGTGCGTGACAACGCCGTTTGGCACACCGACGTGACCTTTCTGCCCACGCCTGCCCTGGGCGCTGTGCTCAGCGCCAAGCTGCTGCCGGCGTTTGGCGGCGATACCTTGTGGGCCAGTGGGATTGCGGCTTATGAAGCACTGTCTGAACCGCTAAAGCGCTTGCTCGATGGCCTCACCGCCACACACGACTTCACCAAGTCGTTCCCGCTTGAGCGTTTTGGCAACACCGCCGAGGACCTGGTGCGCTGGGAGGCAACTCGCAAGAAAAACCCGCCGCTATCGCACCCAGTCGTGCGCACGCATCCGGTAAGTGGGCGTAAATCGCTGTTCGTCAGCGACGGTTTCACCACCCGAATCAATGAACTGGAAGCGGCCGAAAGCGAGGCCATTCTCAAGCTGCTGTTCGCCCACGCCACCCGCCCGGAATTCACCATCCGCTGGCGCTGGCAAGAGAATGACGTGGCGTTCTGGGATAACCGCGTGACCCAGCATTACGCCGTGGATGACTACCGGCCACAGCGGCGGGTGATGCACCGGGCTACGATTCTTGGGGATGTGCCGTTCTAGTCGCCACACCGAAAACCAAATGTGGGAGGGGCGGTGCGACGATTCGACTTGCTCCCGATGGCGGTGGTTCAGTCAGCTCATCCGTAGCTGACCCACTGCTATCGGGAGCAAGTCGAATCGTCGCACCGCCCCTCCCACATTTTTGACCCAGTTGTGTCAGTTATTCAGCAGTGGATGGCTTTTCCCACAAGTTGATCCCGCCTTCCTGCGCAAACCGATCAATCTGCGCCAGTTCCTCAGCACTGAAGCTCAAGTTCTGCAACGCCCCGACGTTCTCGATGATCTGCTCCGGCCGGCTCGCGCCGATCAGCGCGCTGGTCACCCGTGGATCACGCAGGGTCCAGGCCAGCGCCAATTGCGCGAGGCTCTGGCCGCGACGCTGGGCGATTTCATTCAAGCCGCGCACATGAGCGATGTTGGCTTCGGACAGGTGTTGGGCCTGCAACGAACCACCACCCGGACGATTGACCCGTGCATCGGCCGGTATGCCATTGAGGTACTTGTCGGTGAGCAAACCCTGGGCCAGCGGCGTGAAGGCGATCACCCCAGCGCCAAGTTCTTCGGTGGTGTCGAGCAGGTCCTTTTCCACCCAGCGGTTGAGCAGGTTGTAAGCCGGTTGGTGAATCAACAGCGGCACTTTCCACTCTTTGAGCAAGGCTGCGATTTCGCGGGTTTTCACCCCGGAATAGGACGATATACCGATGTACAACGCCTTGCCTTGTTGCACAGCGGTGGCGAGGGCGCTGGCGGTTTCTTCCAGGGGCGTGTCGGGGTCAAAACGGTGGGAGTAGAAAATATCCACGTAGTCGACGCCCAGGCGTTGCAGGCTCTGGTCCAGGCTCGCCAGGATGTATTTGCGCGAGCCACCGCCCTGGCCGTAGGGGCCGGGCCACATGTCCCAACCGGCTTTGCTGGAGATGATCAATTCGTCGCGGTAGTGCTTGAAGTCTTCACGCAGCAACCGACCGAAGTTGATCTCGGCGCTGCCATAGGGCGGGCCGTAGTTGTTGGCCAGGTCGAAGTGGTTGATACCCAGGTCGAACGCCGTGCGCAGCAAAGCGCGCTGGGTGTCGATCGGGGTGCTGTCGCCAAAGTTGTGCCACAGCCCCAGGGACAGTGCCGGCAGCACCAATCCACTGCGGCCTACGCGGCGATAGGGAATAGATTCATAGCGGTTTTCGGCAGCAATGTACGTCATCGAATCCTCTCTGGACTGAGGGTTGAAAGGCCCGGGAATAAGGTTATTCCCAAGCCTTTTAACCCGCTGAATCGCTTAAGTCTGCCTCTTCCTTTTACAGCAAAGACCTACTTGAGAGGAACGGTATCAGCGCACCAAATGCAGGAACTGCAGATGGCGCTCGTACTGGTCGAGGATGTCGTTGATGATCTGCTCCTTGGTATAGCCCACCAGGTCATAGTCCTGGCTGCCCTCACTCAAGTGCACCTCCGCACGATAGTAACGGCGGTTGTTGATCTCTTTGGAACCCATGCCACCGCGGGCAAACGACGGCGTGAAGTAGCCGCGCATCTGCACCTGGTAGATGAATGGGTGCTCCTCGCCATGGCCGATTTCCAGGCTGACGCTGTCGTTGGACGGGTCCGGCTGAGTGACTACATTCAGGCCCTTCTCGACAAACACCGCCGTCACTTCTTCGATCGCCGGGCGCACCGTCGATTCAAGGAAGCGATACACCTCATCACGTGACGGGAAATGCACGGCCTGGCTCAAGCGCTGGCGCCAGCCGCCACGGCCTTTGCGTGAAGCCGATATTGGCGCCAGGGAATGCAACTGCGCGATCTGCTTTTGCGACTCCAGGTAAAACGCCTTGTGCAGCCCCCACATCATCAGCAGCAGAATCAGCGAGAACGGCAGCGAGGTCAGCACCACCGCCGATTTGAGCGAGTCGATACTGCCGGCGAACAGCAGGGCACTGGTCACCAGCGCTGTCATCGCACCCCAGAACACCCGCAGCCACTTCGGCCCGTCTTCATCAGCGTTGCCGCCTTTGGACGACAGGGTGGACAGCACCACCGTGCCTGAGTCCGCCGAGGTCACAAAGAACACAAAGCTGATAAACACCGTGACCGCAATCACCGTCTTGCTCCACGGGTAGGTTTCCAGCAGCAGGTAGAGGCTCATCGACGGGTCATCGATGGCCGACTGGCCCAGCGCGGCCATACCATGGTTGAGCACTTGGTCGATGGCGCTGTTACCGAAGATCGACATCCACGCCAGGGTAAAGCCCAGCGGAATCAGCAGCACGCCAAACACGAATTCGCGGATGGTGCGGCCACGGGAGATACGCGCAATAAACAGACCTACGAACGGCGACCATGCGATCCACCAGGCCCAGTAGAACACTGTCCAGCCGCCCAGCCAGTCGCTTGGCTTATCGTAGGCGTACACATCGAAACTCTTGGTCGGCAGCGCGCCCAGGTAGTCCCCGATGTTCTGGATCAAGGTGTTGAGCAGGTGCTGGGTAGGCCCGGCGAATAACACAAACAGCAACAGCGCACAGGCCAGCAGCATGTTGATGTCGGACATCACCCGTACGCCCTTGTCGACGCCGGCTACCGCAACAATGATCGCCGCGCCCATCATCAACGTGATCAGGCCCACCTGGATCCACTGGGTGTGAGCAATGCCAAACAGGTAGTCCAGGCCGGAATTGAGGTGCAACACGCCAAAACCCATGTCAGCGCCCAGGCCGAACACCGTCGCGATGATACCGAAGCCATCCACCGCATAACCGATAGGGCCATTGATGCGCTTGCCGATCAGCGGGTACAGCGCCGAACGCAATGCCAGCGGCAGGTTATGCCGGTAGGCGAAATACGCCAGGGCCATGCCCACGAACGCGAACACACCCCAGCCATGCAGGCCCCAGTGCAGGAACAGCACCTGCATGGCCTGGCGCGCTGCATCAGCGTTCATCGCTTCGCCCTGGGGCGGCTGCACCAGGTGTGTCAACGGCTCCGAGACGCAGAAGAAGAACAGCGTGATGCTGATCCCGGCGGCGAACAACATGCCGGCCCAGGACAGGTAACTGAATTCGGGCTCGTCGTGGTCGGCACCGAGTTTTATCTTGCCGTAGCCCGATAGCGCGGTGACCACCACGAAGACCAGATACAGGGTCATCGCCAGCATGTAGTACCAGCCGACCGTATTGGCCGCCCAGTTTTGCGCCGCCAGCAGCCAGGCTCCGGCCTGTTGCGGGATAGCGATAACCGTGATGCCAAACAGCAGGATGAAGGTGGCGGCAAAGTAGAAAACGGGCGCATTCATGCGCACCATGCCGCTGGAAGGGGTGGACGATGCACTCATGAACGATGCACCTCAAGGTTGCGGGATATGGCTGTAAATAACGGACTCAGCAAAGGTAAGCCTCCTGTTGTGAGCGGGCAGCGAACCACCGGGTTTAACTTGAACGAACGTTCAAGTTAAACATGAATAGGCGGTCTGGGACTAATCGCAGGGCTGAGTGGTAGATGATTCCTACACTAGCTCAAGGATTGGTATGACGGATGAAGAAGGCAAATCGTTCAGCGACCCCACGTTGAAATACATACGAAATGTGGGAGCTGGCTTGCCTGCTCCCACACGGGTCGGCGGTTGGCTCAGGTATTACTTCTGCGCCCCATCGTCATGCTGCAAGTTCGCCTGAGTGATATTCGCCCCCGCCGGCACGCTGCGGGTCAGCCACACATTGCCGCCAATGGTCGAGCCCTGGCCGATGGTGATCCGCCCCAAAATCGTCGCCCCGGCGTAGATCACCACATCATTCTCGACAATGGGGTGCCGCGGATGGCCTTTTTGCAGCTGCCCATCCTCATCGGCTGGGAAGCGCTTGGCGCCCAGTGTCACCGCTTGGTAGATACGCACGCGCTCGCCGATGATCGCCGTTTCGCCAATCACTACGCCAGTCCCGTGATCGATGAAGAAACTCGGGCCAATCTGCGCGCCGGGGTGGATATCAATGCCAGTGGCCGAGTGGGCGATTTCTGCACTGATGCGCGCCAGCAGCGGCAAACCTGCGCGGTACAGGTGGTGGGCCAGGCGATGGTGAATCACCGCCAGGATGCCCGGGTAGCACAGCAGCACTTCATCCACACTGCGTGCAGCCGGGTCGCCGTGGTAGGCGGCCAGTACGTCGGTATCCAACAGGCTGCGCAGAGCCGGCAATGCCAGGGCAAAATCCTGGATCAGCCGAATGGCATGGGCATCCACACCGCTGTCGTCTCCGCCGCCCTGGCGTGCGGCGTAGCGCAACTCCAGGCGCGCCTGGGCGAGCAAGGCGTTGAGCGCCACGTCGAGGGTATGCCCCACGTAGAAGTCTTCGCTTTCTTCACGCAGGTCCACCGGGCCCAGGCGCATGGGAAATAGTGCGCCGCACAAGGCTTCGAGGATTTGCGCCACCGCCTCGCGGGACGGCAATTCACGGCCACCGTGCTCGCCGCTCAAGCGACCGTTGCGCGTTCGCCACTGGTCCCGCGCGCCGCGCAGCTGGCTGACGATGGTCTGCAATTGCCAATGACTGGAACGCTCACTCACGGTATTCACTCCTGACGAAATGGCCATCACTTTACGGTATGCACCCTGGCAGCTCTTAAGAACCAATGGTGTGATCGTAAGAACTATTGTTCATAAGCGATTGACGGTTGCCCGATGAAAAGTGCCTGCCTATAGTCCTCCCCATCATTCAGTCACCGTGCGTAGCCATGATCAAACAACAGCTCGAGCGCTTTAACCGTCTGGAACTACTGGGCGGTGCCACCGCTCTGGAAAAACTTGAACGGCTGTCGGCCTGGCTGGGCAGGGACATTTACGTCAAGCGCGATGACACCACGCCCCTGGCCATGGGTGGCAACAAGCTGCGCAAACTCGAATACCTGGCGGCCGACGCCATTGCCCAGGGCGCCGACACCTTGGTCACCGCCGGCGCGATCCAGTCCAACCACGTCCGCCAGACCGCCGCACTGGCCGCCAAACTCGGCCTGGGCTGCGTTGCTCTGCTGGAAAACCCTACTGGCACCGAAGACGCCAACTACCTGGCCAATGGCAACCGCCTGCTGCTGGAGCTGTTTGACGCCAAAGTGGAACTGGTGGAAAACCTCGACAACGCCGACGCCCAACTCGCCGCCCTCGCCGACCGCCTGCGCAGCAATGGCAAGAAGCCCTACCTGGTGCCTATCGGTGGCTCCAATGCACTTGGCGCTTTGGGTTACGTGCGCGCAGGGCTGGAACTGGCCGCGCAGATTGAAGACAGCGGGATTGAGTTCGCCGCCGTGGTGCTCGCCTCAGGCAGTGCCGGCACGCACAGCGGCCTGGCCCTGGCCTTGAGCGAAGCACTACCGCAGTTGCCGGTGATCGGCATCACCGTGTCGCGCACCGAGCAAGCGCAGTTGCCCAAAGTGCAAAGCCTGGCAGAACGCACTGCCGAGTTGCTCGGAGTGGCTATTCCCGACGCCTTCAAAGTGATCCTGTGGGACGAGTATTTCGGCCCCCGTTATGGCGAACCGAATGCCGGCACCCTTTCCGCGATCAAACTTTTGGCCAGCCAGGAAGGTCTGCTGCTGGACCCGGTCTATACCGGCAAGGCCATGGCCGGTTTGCTGGACGGCATCGGGCGCCAGCGGTTTGAAGAGGGGCCGATCATTTTCCTGCATACCGGTGGGGCGCCGGCATTGTTTGCCTATGACTCAGTATTCAATTGATTGAATACGCACATATTCTCAAAAGAAATATGAAATTGTTTTTTTATTATTTTCAAGTCTTAAAAACCCGCTTTATCATCGCGCCGAAGGCGAAGACGCGCTTCGCGCTTTAAGGCAGGATACGACTACTGCGTCACCTGCTTCGCTCACCATAAAAACACAGGGGCTCTTCATGACTATTTCTGTATTGCGTCGCACGCTGCTGGTCAGCACTTTGGGCCTGGCGCTTGGCGCCGGTTGGTTGGGCCAGGCGGTTGCCGGCGAGCAGTTGAACACCATCAAGAAGGCCGGCGAGATCAAGATCGGTCTGGAAGGCACCTACCCACCGTTCAGCTTCGTCGACGAAAGCGGCAAGCTCAGCGGTTTCGAAGTGGAACTGTCCGAAGCACTGGCCAAGGAGCTGGGCGTCAAGGTCAAGCTGCAAGCTACACCGTGGGACGGCATTCTCGCCGCGCTGGAATCCAAGCGCCTGGACGCCGTGGTCAACCAGGTGACCATCTCTGAAGAGCGTAAGAAAAAGTACGATTTCTCCAAGCCATACACCGTGTCCGGCATCCAGGCACTGGTCCTGAAAAAGAACGTCGACTCGATCAAGAAAGCCGACGACCTGGCCGGTAAAAAGGTCGGCGTGGGCCTGGGCACCAACTACGAACAATGGCTCAAGGACAATCAACCCAAAGCCATTATCAAGACCTACAACGACGACCCAACCAAGTTCCAGGACCTGCGCATCGGCCGTATCGACGCGATCCTGATCGACCGCCTGGCCGCCCTCGAATACGCCAAGAAAGCCCCCGACACTGCCGCTGCCGGCGACGCCTTCTCCCGTCAGGAGTCCGGTATCGCCCTGCGCAAAGGCGAGCCTGAATTGCTCGATGCGGTCAACACGGCCCTCGACAAACTGCGCGCCGACGGCACCTTGAAGAAGCTGTCCGAGAAGTACTTCAACGCTGACGTCACTCAATAATGGAAGCAGGTCTTCAACTCGCGCTGGACTCCGCGCCCTTTCTGCTCAAGGGCGCGTACTACACGGTAATCCTCAGCCTGGGCGGGATGTTTTTCGGCTTGCTGCTGGGCTTCGGCCTGGCCTTGATGCGCCTGTCGCGCTTCAAGTTGCTGAGCTGGACGGCCCGAGTCTACGTGTCGTTCTTTCGCGGTACGCCGTTGCTGGTGCAGCTGTTCCTGATCTACTACGGCTTGCCGCAAGTGGGCATCGAGCTGGATCCGATCCCGGCGGCCATGATCGGCTTTTCGCTGAACATGGCCGCTTATGCGTGTGAAATCCTGCGGGCCGCCATCGCCTCCATCGAGCGTGGCCAGTGGGAAGCCGCCGCCAGTATTGGCATGACCCGTGCGCAAACCCTGCGCCGGGCCATTCTGCCGCAAGCGATGCGCACGGCATTGCCGCCCCTGGGCAACAGCTTCATTTCGCTGGTCAAGGACACTGCGCTGGCCGCCACCATCCAGGTACCCGAGCTGTTCCGTCAGGCCCAACTGGTATCGGCGCGGACCTTCGAAATTTTCACCATGTATCTGTCCGCAGCCCTGATCTACTGGATCCTGGCGAGCATCCTGGCGCATCTGCAAAATCGTCTGGAAGACCGGGTCAACCGGCATGACCTGGAGTCCTGAAGCATGATCGTGGTTGAAAAACTGACCAAACAATTCAACGGTCAAGTGGTGCTTGACGGCATCGACCTTGAGGTCAAGGAAGGCGAAGTGGTCGCCATCATCGGCCCCAGCGGTTCCGGCAAGACCACCTTCCTGCGCTGCCTGAATTTCCTCGAAGAACCCACCAGCGGCCGCATCAAGGTGGGGGATATCCAGATCGACGGCAGCAAGCCGCTCAACCAGCAACAGGGGCTGGTGCGTCGTCTGCGCCAGCACGTGGGCTTTGTGTTCCAGAACTTCAACCTGTTCCCCCACCGCACTGCGCTGGAAAACGTCATCGAAGGCCCGATTGTGGTCAAGAAGATGCCACGGGAAGCGGCCACCGAACTGGGGCGCAAGCTGTTGGCCAGGGTCGGCCTGGCGGGCAAGGAGGCGTCCTACCCAAGGCGGCTGTCCGGCGGCCAGCAACAGCGTGTGGCGATTGCCCGTGCGTTGGCCATGGAGCCGGAGGTGATTCTGTTCGACGAACCCACCTCGGCTCTCGACCCGGAACTGGTGGGCGAAGTGCTGGCAACCATTCGCAGCCTGGCCGAAGAAAACCGCACCATGGTCATCGTGACCCACGAAATGAGCTTTGCGCGGGACGTGGCCAACCGCGTGATCTTTTTCGACAAGGGCGTGATCGTTGAACAGGGTGAAGCCAAAGCGTTGTTCGCCAACCCCAGGGAAGAACGCACCCGGCAGTTTCTGAGCAAATTCCTCGCCCACTGACCCACCCTCTGTAGGAGCGAGCTTGCTCGCGAAAAACGCCCAGGCAACTCGGTCGATCTGAATCACCGCGTTACCGTTTACGTTCTTCGCGAGCAAGCTCACTCCTACAACGGGTTACCATTTCAGCGCATAAAATACCCCCGCCGTCCCCCCCTTAAAATCCCCCTCCCCGTCAGACCCTTCTGAATATCCTCAAACCCGCCGTTTAGCCTTTTGCCTCCATTGACGCTCCCCGGCCAACCCTCTTATCTAGCGCCTTGAGGATTGGATCCCATCCCGGCTACTGACTGAATCGTTCCTTTCGAATCGCCCTGTGCCTATGCGCCGAAGGTTCGGAACGATGACTGCTGGCTGCAACAAGGAGATTACTTATGACACATACCCAAACCCTGGCCATGCTGCCTGCCCCGAAGCTGCCCCAGGCGGTAGGAAACGGCATCAGCGCCCTGGCCTCCACCCATCTGCAGGTCGACATATCCCCCTACTCGGGCATGGAGGAAGGCGACCTGATCGAACTGTTCTGGAACAACTGCTTTGCCGCCTCGCGCAAGGTGACGGCGTGCAAGATCGGCACGTTCACTCATCTGTGGGTACCGGAAAGCTTCGTGCAGGACGGGCCGGCACGCGTCCACTACCAGGTCCTGCAAATCGGCCATGGCCCGATGCGCTCGGCCGTCGCCCTGGTGCGGGTCAAGACCAACTACCCCGGAGGCCAGCCTGCGCCATGCCTCAACCACGAAAGTGATGAAAACCAGAATCTCGCCCCCGTGGGTTTGCCCGAGACGATCCGCCGCCATGGCGTCAATCGCAACCAGGTTCGGCGCGGCATTCCGCTGACCATCGAACCTTACTTGAACATGAGTGCCGGCGATGCCATCACACTGCGCTGGGGTGATGTGCGCCTGGACCTGCCGAAAATCCAGGACAAAAACGTTGGCCTGGCAGTGCAGGTGTGGGTACCGTCCCAGATCATTGTCGAAGCGGGCGACGACTGCCGATTGGAAGTCACGTACTGCATTCTCGATCGCGTGGGCAATAATTCACGCTGGGCACCGGCCCGCACGCTACGTATCGCCGCTTGCACGCCAGTCGTGCCAACCCCACCTGCCTCGCCCGCGCCGGGCTATCAACCGCGTCGCTTCGGCTCACCCTGTGAACCGGGGTGACAGCCCTTCTATGCATATTCCTAAAAGTTAGTTTATTTAAAGAATTAACACGCTTAGGGTATATGCACCGGACCACCGGACATTCCTGATTTTTCTGTTTTTATTTCATTGAATGCGAGGTCGGTATGGTCAGAATTACCCCGGTGCATAACGCCAGGGCATTGCGTGCAGCCAAGGAGCGGCGCTGATGTCTAACTTGGCTCTAACACCCCCCCAGAGTGATCTGGACGTAGCCCCCCTGTTGTTGCCCGCCACGGTGCTGCGCAACGACGCCCAGGCACTGAGTGCGGCTCATGAGCTGGCCCAGGCTGCGCGCCTGCAGGCCGCTACGCGCGACCAGCAGCGCAAACTGCCGTGGGCGCAACTCGAACAATTCACCCGCAGCGGCCTGGGCAGTATTTCCATTCCCCGTGAATACGGCGGCCCACAGGTGTCGTTTGTGACCCTGGCCGAAGTCTTTGCGATCATCAGCGCAGCCGACCCGGCCCTCGGGCAGATCCCGCAGAACCATTTCGGCATCCTGCACGTGTTGCAGGGCACCGCGACCGAGCGCCAGAAAAAGCAGCTGTTCCAGAGCGTGCTCGACGGTTGGCGCATCGGCAACGGCGGCCCGGAACGCGGTACCAAAAACACGCTGGAGCTCAAGGCCCGCCTCACGGCCGAAGGCGATGGGTTCGTGGTCAGCGGCCAGAAGTTCTACTCCACCGGCGCACTATTTGCCCACTGGGTCGCGATAAAGGCATTGAACGATGACGGCAAGCAAGTCATGGCCTTCGTGCGGCGCGGCAGCGAGGGGTTGCGCATCGTCGATGACTGGTCGGGCTTTGGCCAACGCACCACCGCCAGCGGCACCGTGCTGCTCGACCGGGTGGCGGTAGACCCGGAGTTGGTCATCGACAACTGGCGCCTGGGCGAAAGCCCGAATATCCAGGGTGCCGTGTCGCAACTGATCCAGGCAGCCATTGACGCCGGCATCGCCCGTGGTGCCCTCGACGACACTATCGCCTTTGTACGCGAGCGTTCACGCCCCTGGATCGACGCCAAGGTCGAGCGGGCCAGCGATGACCTGTATGTGATCGCCGATATCGGCAAGATGAAGATCGAACTGCACGCTGCCGAAGCACTGTTGCGCAAGGCCGGCCAGGTGCTGGACCAGGTCAGCGCGGCGCCGATCACCGCGCAGTCCGCCGCGCGCGCCTCGATTGCCGTAGCCGAGGCCAAGGTGCTCACCACCGAAGTGGCATTGCAGGTTACCGAAAAGCTCTTCGAACTGGCCGGCAGCCGCGCCACCCTCGCCGAATTCAACCTTGACCGTCACTGGCGCAACGCGCGGGTGCATACCCTGCACGATCCGGTGCGCTGGAAGTATCACGCCATCGGCGCGTATCGACTGAACGGCACCTTACCTGCTCGTCATTCCTGGATTTAACCGACCAGAACACTTTTTCCACGAGCTTCTGGAGAAACTCATGACCCTTTCTCACCACGTCGCGGTTATCACCAGCGATGAGCAAGCCCTTATCGTCGCCAGCGACCTCGCTGAAGATTTGCGCCGCGACAGCGCCCAGCGCGACCGCGAACGCCGCCTGCCGTGGCCCGAGCTGGACGTGTTTTCGCGCTCCGGCCTGTGGGGTATCACGGTGCCCAAGGCATTCGGCGGCGCGGGCGTATCCAATGTCACCCTGGCCAAGGTGATTGCACTGATTTCCCAGGCCGATGGTTCCTTGGGCCAGATCCCGCAAAATCATTTTTATGCCCTTGAAGTGCTGCGCGTAAACGGCAACCCCGAGCAGCAAAAGCGCCTGTACGCCGAGGTGCTGGCCGGTCAGCGCTTTGGTAACGCCTTGGCGGAACTGGGCACCAAGACCGCCCATGACCGCGTGACCAGCCTCACCCGCGACGGCGACGGTTTTCGCATCAACGGGCGCAAGTTCTACGCCACCGGCGCGATCTATGCCCAACGCATTCCCACCTCGGTGGTGGATGAAAACGGCATCCAGCAACTGGCGTTCGTACCCCGTGACAGCGAGGGCCTGACGGTCATCGACGACTGGAGCGGCTTCGGCCAGCGCACCACTGGCAGCGGCTCAGTGGTATTCGATAACGTGTGGGTCGCAGCGCAGGACGTGATCCCATTTCAGAGCGCCTTCGAACGCCCGACCACCGTGGGCCCCTTGGCGCAGATCCTTCACGCCGCCATCGACACCGGCATCGCCCGCGCAGCGTTTGAAGATGCGTTGCATTTTGTGCGCACCAAGACCCGCCCGTGGATCGATTCCGGCAACGACAAGGCCACCGAAGACCCGCTGACTCTAAAGAGCTTCGGCCACCTGAGCATTCGCTTGCACGCCGCCGAGGCGTTGCTGGAGCGCTCCGGCGAATTCCTCGACCGCGCCCAGGCCGACAGCAATGCCCAGACCGTCGCCGCCGCGTCCATCGCCGTGGCCGAAGTGCGCGCCCTGAGCACCGAGATTTCCCTCGCAGCGGGCAGCACCTTGTTCGAACTGGCCGGCAGCCAGGCGACTTTGGCCGAGCATGGCCTGGACCGCCATTGGCGCAACGCCCGGGTGCACACCCTGCATGATCCGGTGCGCTGGAAATATCATGCGGTAGGCAACTATTACCTCAACGATGAAAACCCGCCGCTGCGGGGGACCATCTGATGAGCAAGAAAAAGATCCTGCTCAATGCCTTCAACATGAACTGCATCGGGCATATCAACCACGGTTTGTGGACTCACCCACGGGACAACTCGACCGAGTACAAGAGCCTCGAATACTGGACCGAATTGGCGCAGATTCTTGAGCGCGGGTTGTTCGATGGTTTGTTTATCGCCGATATCGTCGGCGTCTATGACGTGTACCAGAACTCGATTGACGTGCCGCTCAAGGAGTCCATCCAACTACCGGTCAACGACCCGTTGCTGCTGGTCTCGGCCATGGCCGCCGTCACCCGGCACCTTGGCTTCGGCCTTACCGCCAACCTGACCTACGAGCCGCCCTATCTGTTCGCCCGGCGCATGTCCACGCTCGATCACCTGAGCCGTGGCCGCGTCGGCTGGAACATCGTCACCGGCTATCTCGATAGCGCCGCCAAAGCCATGGGCCTCACCGAACAGGTCGAACATGACCGGCGCTACGACCAGGCCGATGAATACCTGGAGGTGTTGTACAAACTCTGGGAAGGCAGCTGGGAAGACGACGCGGTCCTCAACGACCCGCAAACGCGGGTGTATGCGCAACCGGGCAAGGTGCACAAGGTGGAGCACCACGGTGAGTTTTATCAGGTAGAGGGTTATCACCTGTGCGAGCCATCGCCGCAGCGTACGCCAGTGTTGTTCCAGGCCGGCAGTTCCGAGCGCGGGCTGCTGTTCGCCGGGCGCCACGCCGAGTGCGTGTTCATCAGCGGGCAGAACAAGGCCGCGACCAGGCTACAGGTGGACAAGGTGCGCGCCAGCGCAGTGGAGGCTGGGCGCAACCCGGATGACATCAAGGTGTTCATGGGCCTCAACGTGATCGTGGGCGCCACCGAGGAGCTTGCATGGGCCAAGCACGCCGAGTACCTGAGCTATGCCAGTGCGGAAGCCGGTGTGGCGCACTTTTCGGCGTCCACGGCGATTGATTTTTCTGCCTACGAACTGGACGAACCCATCCAGTACGTGAAGAGCAACGCGATCCAGTCGGCCACCAAGAACCTGCAAAACAACGACTGGACCCGGCGCAAATTGCTCGAATAGCACGCCCTGGGTGGGCGCTATATCACCTTGGTGGGCTCGCCTGAGCAGGTTGCTGATGAGTTGGAATCCTGGATCAGTGAAACCGGGCTGGATGGTTTCAACCTGACGCGCATTGTGACGCCGGAGAGCTATGTGGATTTCATTGACCTAGTGATACCGGAACTACAACGACGTGGGTCGTACAAGACCGCCTATGAGCAGGGCACCCTGCGGGAAAAAGTTTTCCACGGCACCGCTCGGCTACCCGAACAACACACCGGCGCCACCTACCGTCACTGATCAAAAAATGTGGGAGGGGGCTTGCTCCCTCCCACATTGGATCTCCATTGTTTGTGCCTATACCTTATGACTGGAAATTGATTATGAAAAAAACACTGCTCACCCACCCAGTCAAAGCACTGGCCCTGGCCTTCGGCTTATTCAGCACAGCGGTCTTCGCCGCCGACCCACCACTGAAAATCGGCACCACCGCCGCCTTCGCCATTCCGCTGGAGGCGGCCGTTGAAGAGGCCGGCAAACAGGGCCTGAAAGTCGAACTGGTCGAGTTCAGCGACTGGATCGCCCCCAACGTCAGCCTCGCCGCCGGCGATATCGACGTGAACTACTTCCAGCACATTCCCTTCCTGGAAAACGCCAAGGCCGCCGCCGGGTTTGACCTGGTGTCTTACGCACCGGGCATCATCAACAACGTCGGCCTGTATTCGAAGCAATACAAAAGCTTCAACGACCTGCCCGAAGGCGCCAGCGTGGCCATTGCCAACGACCCGATCAACAGCGGGCGCGGCCTGCAACTGCTGGCCAAGGCCGGGTTGATTACCCTCAAGCCGGGCGTGGGCTACAAGGCCACCGAAGAAGACATCGTCAGCAACCCCAAAAAGCTCAAGATCCTGCAGGTGGAAGCCGTGCAACTGGTACGCGCCTACGACGACGCCGACCTGGTGCAGGGCTACCCGGCGTATATCCGCCTGTCCAAGACCTTCGATGCGCAATCGGCGCTGCTGTTCGATGGCCTCGACCACCCGGAGTACGTGATTCAGTTCGTGATTCAGCCCAAGAGCAAGACCGACCCACGAGTGATCAAGTTCGTCGACATCTACCAGCACTCGCCGGTGGTACGTGCCGCATTGGATAAATCCCTGGGCAAGCTCTACCAAGTCGGCTGGGAAGATAAAAAATGACCGCCGCCAACGCCCAACTGCGCGACCTGGGCCATGCGCCCAGGGACGCCGAGCAGACTGAACTGCACCCGGACCTCAATCGCGCCCACGTGCGTTTTATCAACCTGGGCAAAACCTATGGCGGCACCGTACACGCCCTGCAAGGCATCGACCTGGCGATCCAGCGTGGCGAAGTGTTCGGCATCATCGGCCGCAGCGGTGCCGGCAAGTCATCGCTGATCCGCACCATCAACCGCCTGGAACAACCCAGCAGCGGGCGCGTGCTGATCGATCAGGTGGACATCGGCGGCTTCGATGAAGACCACCTGGTAGCACTGCGCCGGCGCATCGGCATGATCTTCCAGCACTTCAACCTGATGTCGGCCAAGACCGTGTGGCAGAACGTCGAACTGCCTCTCAAGGTCGCCGGCGTGAACCAGGCACAACGCGTGCGTAAGGTGCATGAACTGCTGGAGCTGGTAGGTCTGCAAGACAAGCACAAGGCGTATCCGGCGCAGCTTTCCGGAGGGCAGAAACAGCGCGTCGGCATCGCCCGCGCGCTGGTGCACGACCCCGAGATTCTGCTGTGCGACGAGGCCACCTCGGCCCTCGATCCGGAGACCACCCAGTCGATCCTCGGCCTGCTGCGTGAGATCAACCAACGCCTGGGCCTGACCATCGTATTGATCACCCATGAGATGGCGGTGATCCGCGAAATCTGCGACCGCGTGGTGGTGCTGGAACACGGGCGCATCGTCGAGCAAGGCCCGGTGTGGCAAGTGTTCGGCAACCCGCAGCATGAGGTCAGCAAGACCCTGCTCGCACCGCTGCAACACGGCCTGCCGCCCGAATTGCAAAATCGCCTGCAACCGACACAAACCTCGGCTGATGCGGCGCTGGTGCTGCGCTTGCAGTTCACCGGCAGCGATACCGATGAGCCGGACCTGGCCGCACTGTTCAGCGCCCTCGGCGGCCGCGTGCGCTTGCTGCAAGGCGGTGTGGAGCGGATCCAGGGGCACGCTCTGGGGCAATTACTGCTGGCGGTGAATGGGTCGCCGCACAATGCCGAAGAGCTGCGTAACCGCGCCGGCAATTGGGCACAACGGGTAGAGGTGCTGGGCTATGTGGTTTGATCGTTTAGTACAGGGCGCTATCGACACGTTGTTGATGGTCGGTGTGTCGTCGCTGATTGCCTTGCTGGTCGGTATCCCGCTGGCGGTATTGCTGGTTACCAGCGACAAGGGCGGTATCTACCAGGCGCCGGCGCTTAACCGCGTGCTGGGGGCGTTCGTCAATCTGTTCCGCTCCATTCCGTTCCTGATCCTGATGGTGGCGCTGATCCCGTTCACTCGGCTGATCGTCGGAACCACCTACGGTGTATGGGCCGCCGTGGTACCGCTGACCATCGCCGCCACACCGTTCTTTGCGCGCATTGCCGAAGTCAGCCTGCGCGAGGTCGACCACGGCCTGATCGAAGCGGCTCAGGCCATGGGTTGCCGGCGCTGGCACATCATCTGGCATGTGCTGCTGCCGGAAGCCCTGCCGGGGATCGTCGGCGGGTTCACCATCACGCTGGTCACCATGATCAACTCATCGGCCATGGCCGGCGCGATTGGCGCCGGTGGCTTGGGCGACATTGCCTACCGCTATGGCTACCAGCGGTTTGATTCGCAGATCATGCTCACGGTGATTGTGTTGTTGGTGGTGCTGGTGGCGGTAATTCAACTGAGTGGGGATCGCTTGGCGCGGGTATTGAACAAGCGCTGAACTCACGGGCATTCGTCCAACTGCGCGACGCTGGCATGGGGTACGAAGCTGACGGTTTTTTCCTTGGCCTGCCAGGGGCGCACGATGTAGCTGCCGTCCGAGTCTGCCATTACCCGCAGTTTTACACTGCGCTGCGGGTTGTCGGCGTCTACCAGCACGCGAAGAACCTTGGCGTCGTCCGACCAGGTCATCAGCGTACACACGCGCCCTCCGGAGGCGGAGCCTTGCAATGGCAACCCACCCAGCTTCGACCCGCTTGCCGGGATCAGCCCGAGGAAGACGATGAGTGCAAAGGCTGCCATTGAGGCGAATGCCACCGGGTTTTTATGATCCCTCATGCACACCACAAGGCAAGCGGCACATCCCTGGACCAGGAACAGCACCACCAGTTCGGCAAACATGAACGGCGCAAAAAGCACCGCACTGTCGGAATACTCGCGAAAGGCCCGGGAGACCGGCACCGTCACCATGAGGATTACCAGCATTTGAACGGCACCTGCACCGACACTGGCCAGCCAGAATTCTCCGGACAGGTCACGCAGTGCAATATGGGTGGGACGGGCGCGAAGGATGATGCCAACGTAGACCACAACCGCCAGCACGACCGCCACTATCCAGCTGATGGTCAGTAGAGGCCCGCTCTGGGCATTCACGGACAGGTAAACAGCGGACATCCAAAAGATACCCATGACGACCAGACTGGCGGCCCAGTGCAGCAACAAACGGCGATGTTGCGCCGTCACCTGCGGCGATGCCGGGCTGAGATTGAGCTGATCACTCAGGCGCACACCCGTGCCGTTCAGCCGCGTGAACAAGATGAACGTGGGCACCAGGATCGACGCGCCCATCATGCCGATCACAAACACCAGCATGGCGAACATCGCTGGCAGCGCAGTGAATGCGGCGGCCGACAGAATGCTCAGGGGTACTTTTTCCACCTGGATGTACTGGTACAAATACAAGCCTGCCACCGACAGGATCCCCACCGTCAGCGGCCAGGCGCGTTCATTGAGCCAGAGCAGGCCGCTGCTGAGTTTCGTGGCGTATTGGTCCACCTTGTTTGCAGTGAATTTCTGACCCTCACGTGAACGTTTTTCTTCTTCCATGAATGTACAACCCTCTTTGAATGAGGGCCGAATCTTACCCAGAATCCTGCGGGGCGGTCTGTCGGATTCTCCCAACACGCACACAATGAACCGCCCTACACCAGATACACGTCTTTCAACTCAAGGGTGAGCCTGAGGTATAGTCCAACGACCTCAACCGCAGCGGTGCGCCACACCATGAAACTCGCCCCCGACGACCTCAACCAGATCACCGCCACCACCCTCGGCCATTACAACAAGGTGGCCGAAGACTTCCGTGAAGGCACCCGCGATCACGATGTGAGCCAGAACATCGACGCGCTGTTGCGACATATCCAGGGCTCGGCGCCGTTTACCGTGCTGGATTTCGGCTGCGGGCCGGGGCGGGATTTGCAGACTTTTACGCGCATGGGGCATATCGCCGTGGGGCTGGATGGCTCCGAGCGGTTTGCGCAGATGGCGCGGGACGACAGCGGCTGTGAGGTATTGCAACAGGATTTTCTCAAGCTGGACCTGCCACCCGAGCGCTTCGATGGCGTGTTTGCCAATGCGGTGCTGTTTCATATTCCCAAGCAGGAATTGCCCCGGATTCTCAAGCAGTTGCATGGCACATTGAAGCCTGGGGGCGTGCTGTTCAGCTCCAACCCTCGAGGTGAAAACCAGGAAGGCTGGAATGGGCCGCGGTATGGCTCTTATCACGACCTGGAAGCGTGGCGGGGCTTGCTGACCGAGGCCGGATTTGAAGAGCTGGAGCACTACTACCGGCCGGCCGGGTTGCCGCGGGAACAGCAGCCTTGGTTGGCGAGTGTGTGGCGTAAAATTTAGTGCCGCATCGCCTGTACCGGCCTCATCGCAGGCAAGCCAGCTCCCACATTCGGAATGCATTTCACTGTGGGAGCCGGGCTTGCCCGCGATGGCGCCGTAACGGGCAGCGTTATTTCACCTGATACACCACCGGCTCCTCCCCCTCCACCAGCGCCGTCACACTGCGCCCGGCATACCCATCTTTCTGCGCGTCCGAAAAATTCGCCACCAACCGCGTCCCATCGGCGAAGGTGGTTTGCTGCAACAGTTTGTCCGCTGTCAGCCAGCGAAACTCAGTCATTGCCTGAGTCCCCAACCGTTGATGCAGCGGCCGAAAGAACCGGTCCTGGCGCTGAATCACCGGCAGCCTGTCCTTGAGTGTCGTCGCGCTCAGGTGATACAGCGGCGGTACGTTGTAGAGCAGTTGGGCCAGTTCATTTTCAGCCCGTACATTGCTCAGCTTGAGGTTGTCGAACAGCCAGTGATGAGTGGTGATCACCGAGCCATGGAACACCGCCTGATACAACGGCAGCCGCATCGTCGGGTCGAAATACACCGTGCGCAGCGACGCTTTCAACGGCACAGGCTTGAAGAACACCGCCGGCTGTTCCGCCGGGTACCAGTTGCCGACGTAATAGGGCGACTGCCGGTCGCGGGTCATGTCCCGGTCACCCCAGCCGATCACCGGAGTTTGCATACCATGGGCAAACATAATGCCCTGAGCGGTGACGGCGTTGCCGTCTTCGGAACCTGCGGGCAGTTTTAGCGAAGTGTTGATCCAGCGCGAGGCGTCGATATTGCCCTGGGCATTCTGCACCTGACTCATGGAGGCGCCGTCGCGGTAGCTGTCAAAGATCATGCTGGTGGCGTACGCATCGAGGAACCAGGCATTGAATCCGGCTGCGGCCTGCACCGCCTTTACCCGTGCTTCCAGCAACGGTCGCACACAGCGCGGGTCCGTGTAGTGGCCGGATTGTTGGAAACCGGCTTTCGGCTGGCCGTTCTTCAATATGATTGCGCAGTCACGGTACGCCTTGCCGCCCAGGTGGGCAGTGGCCCAGTCCGGATTTTCGCTGGCCGACAGCGCCGTTTCATACGAATCGTAAGGCGCCATCAGGTACCCGGCATCCACGCCTGCGCGAATCGCTTCGGGATGCCAGAGCCCGCCTTCCCAGCCATCACCCAGGGTCAACAGCAGACGCGAGAGCCCCGCGTCACGCAAGGCTTGGATAGTCGAATGCCCCCAGGTTTCGGGGCGATCACTCAAAGCTGAGACGAAATCCACGGCCAGCTCGCTACGCAACTCGCCGTAGCGAGTGGCAAGGCGACTCATGTCGGGCTCTTCCACTTGCCAGGCTTGCCGGGCCTTCTGGTTGATGGCCGCATTGAGGCCGCGCAGCAACACGGTTTGCTCATAACGATTCAATGCGGTTGTCTGTGCAAGCACCTTCGCAGACTCTTTGTCCAGCAGCCTGCCAAGCTCATGGGTGCGCAGCCGTTTGATCAACGTTGGCCAATCACGGACATCATCCAGCGTCAGCAAGCCGTTGCCCCAGAGGTAAACGTGACTGGCGCCGAGCAATTTCACCGCCTCGGGGGTTTGCCGCAGCTTGTCCGCCAGCGGCTCGTAACGGCCCTGCTCCACCAACCATTGGCGATAATGCTTGGCCCCGGCCAATGGGTCTGCATCGCCCAGGTACAGGCGCAGCGTCATCGGTGCGTCGGGGGCAAGGGTGGTGAATTCATGGGCCGCTGACAACGCCAGGCCCTGGCCGTCCGCTTGCCATTCAAGGCGATTGTTGTAGGGGTTGGTCAGCAGCCAGTTAAGCGTGAAGCGCCCGTGATCCAGGCCCCACAAGGGCAAGCTCAGGTCCTGGGTGGTATTGACTTCGCCGTGCTCAAGCAGGAACGCCTTCCACACGGGGTTATCAAAGGGCACATAATGCCCTTCAGCCAACGGCCAGATCAGCGCCTGGCCCATGGCCGTGGCCGGCTGGCGCAGCAGGGCCAATTCACCCGGCTCGCGAGCACTGATAGACAGGGACAGTTCGCGCTGCTCAAGCCGGGCCGTCAGGCGGTAGGCGCCGCTATCCCATTGCCAGGAGACCTGTGCGGCATCAGCTTGCAACGCACTGACAGCGTGCGCGGCGACACCGCTGGAGGCTTGTACCGGGGCCTCCCCCGCTGGCGTGACACGCAGCGCCAGGGTTGCAGGGTCGAGGTCAACGCGCCACAGGGCGTTTTCCAGCACGGTGGAGGCAAAGACTGAGGGCGCAAGAACAAGCGCACAGAGCACAAAGATGAGGCGCAGGCACTGCATGGGAATCGACCTGGACGGAGAAGTTAGGTCGAGAGGGTAAAACATGCAGACAGTGGCCGGGGCAACAAGTGGATCTTTCGGAAGCTTCCCACAGCCTCAAGCGAGATGAAGATCCAAATGTGGGAGGGGGCTTGCTCCCGATGGCGATGGGCCAGATACAGATGCACTGACTGAACCATCGCCATCGGGAGCAAGCCCCCTCCCACATTTTTAACCGCGCTGTTCCTGATGCTCTTGTTTGGGTTCGCGGATTTTGTACCAGGCCACATACAGCGCCGGCAAAAACAGCAGCGTCAGCAACGTGGCGATGATAATCCCGCCAATCATCGCGTAGGCCATCGGCCCCCAGAACACTTCCCGGGCAATCGGGATCATGCCCAGGCTCGCCGCTGCCGCCGTAAGCAGAATCGGCCGACGCCGGTGTTCGGTCGCTTCCACCACCGCATCCCACGGCGTATAGCCCGCCACTTCATACTCATGAATCTGTGTGACCAGGATCACCGAGTTGCGGATGATGATACCGATCAGCGCCAGGATCCCCAGGATCGCCACAAACCCCATCGGCGTACCGGTGGGGATCAACGCCAGCACCACGCCGATCAGCCCCAGCGGTGCAACGCTGGCCACCAGGAACATTTTCTGCACGCTGTGCAACTGGATCATCAGGAACGTGGCCATCAGGAACAGCATCAACGGCACCACACTGGCAATCGGGCCCTGGGCCTTGCCGCTTTCTTCCACGGTGCCGCCGGTGGCGACTTTGTAGCCCACCGGCAGGCCGTCACTGAATTTCTGGATGGTCGGCGCCAGTTGCTTGACCAGGTCGGTCGGCTGCATCTCATCGCGCACCGCGGCCTTGATGGTAATCGTCGGCTTGCGGTCACGACGCCACACCAGCGGCTGCTCCAACTCGTAACGCACCGTGGCAAACGCGAGCAACGGGATCGAGGTACCGTTGGGCGTAACGATCTGAAGGTTCTGCAAGGTTTCCGGCGTGCCGCGCTCGGCATCTTCGGCGCGACCGACCACGTTGATCAGGTAGATATCGTCGTGCACCTGGGTCACCGCCGCGCCGCTGACCACGCTGTTCATCAACTGCGCCACGTCTTCCGACGACAGCCCCAGTTGCCGCGCCTTGTCCTGGGCGATGTCGACGCGTAGCACTTTGCCCGGCTCGTTCCAGTCGTAGATGATCTCGCCCAAGTGGGTGTTCTGGTCCAGCAAGGTCGCCAGTTCGATGGCGTGCTTGCGCACCTGGTCGGTGTCTTTACCGGAGACGCGGTACTGAATCGGCCGCCCGACCGGCGGGCCCATTTCCAGCGGCTGCACATAGCTGCCGATACCGACAAAATCATCGCGCAGGCGTTTCTGCAATCGCGCAATCAAGGCGCTGCGCTCTTCCAGGCCCTTGCTGACGATCACCAACTGCGCGTAGTACGGGTTCTCCAGTTGTTGGTCCAGCGGCAGGTAAAAACGGATCGCGCCCTGGCCGATGTAGGTGCTCCAGCGAGAAATGTCCGGGTCGTCCTTGATGATCGCTTCGAGGCGGTCAACCGCCTTGCGCGTCTCGTTGATCGAGGCGTTTTGCGGCAGGTTCAGATCAACCAGGATTTCCGGGCGATCCGATGACGGGAAAAACTGGTTCTGCACAAACTGCATGGAAAACACCGAGGCCGCAAACAGCGCCACGGTGATACCGATGGCCCACCAGCGGTTGCGCATGGCCCAGAGCATACCGCCATTGAACGCGCGGCCGATGCGCCCAGGCTCGGCGTTATGCGGCTTCACATTGGCGCTGAGAATATGCACGCCGATCACCGGCGCAAACAGTACCGCCACCACCCACGACACCAACATCGCCACGGCAATCACCGCGAACAGAGTAAAGGTGTACTCGCCCGCCGAACTGGCATTGAGGCCAATCGGCACGAAACCGGCCACGGTCACCAGCGTACCGGTGAGCATCGGGAACGCTGTTGAGGTGTAGGCGTAGGTGGCGGCCTGCTCCTTGGTTTCGCCTTTTTCCAGGCGCGTGATCATCATCTCCACGGTGATCATCGCATCGTCCACCAACAAGCCGAGTGCAATGATCAACGCACCCAACGATACCCGCTGCATGGTGATGCCGCTGTATTCCATAAACACGAACACCAGCGCCAGCACCAACGGAATCGAGCACGCCACCACCAGCCCAGCGCGCATACCGAGGCTGATAAAGCTCACCACCAGCACGATAATCACGGCTTCGAACAACGCGCTGGTAAAGCCGCCGACGGCCTCTTCCACCACTTCGGCCTGGTCAGACACCTTGTGCACACCGACGCCCACCGGCAGGTCGGCAGTCAGCTCATCCATGCGCCCGTGCAGCGCCTTGCCGAACGACTGGATATTGCCGCCCTTTTGCATGGCGATCGCCAAGCCAATCGCCGGCTTGCCATTGAAACGGAACATCGGCCTTGCCGGGTCGACGTAACCGCGACTGATGTCAGCGATATCCGCCAGCCGATAGAAGCGGTCATTGAGGCGCAGGTTGACGTTGGCCAGGTCTTTCTCCGAAGCGAACTGCCCAGAGGTGCGCACCGATATGCGCTCCGGCCCGGCCTCGATCACCCCGGCAGGCGTTACCGCATTCTGCGATTGCAGGCTTTGCACGACCTGGCGTTGATCAATGCCCAATGCCGCCAGTTTGCGCGTGGAGAAGTTCAGGTAGATCACTTCATCCTGCTGGCCGATCATCTCGACCTTGCCCAGCCCCGGCACCGAGCGGATTTCGGCGCGCACCTGCTCCACGTAGTCGCGCAACTGGCGCATCGACAAGCCGTCGCCAGTAAAGGCGTACACCGAGCCGAACACATCACCGAACTCATCGTTGAACGACGGCCCCTGCAGGCCCTGGGGGAAGGTGCCGCGAATATCATCGATCTTCTTGCGAACCTGGTACCAGATCTCCGGAATGGCCTTGGCGCTGGTGGTGTCCTTGAGGAACACGAACACCGTGGACTCACCCGGTCGCGTATAACTTTTCACGTAGTCTAGGGAGTCGAGCTCTTCGAGTTTTTTCTCGATGCGATCGGTGACCTGCTTGAGGGTTTCCTCCTGGGTAGCGCCCGGCCAGCGGGTCTGGATCACCATGGTCTTGATGGTGAATGAGGGGTCTTCCTCGCGGCCCAGGTTCATATACGAGAACACGCCCATCAGCAGCGCGACGAACATCAGGTACCAGACGAAGGACTGATGCTTGAGTGCCCAGTCGGATAAGTTGAAGCTCCCTTTCATCGCGGGCTGTCCTCGTCGATTTTGACTTTTTGCCCGGGTTTCAGGCTGTTCACGCCGGCGGTGACGATGCGTTCACCGGCTTTGATGCCGCCATTGACCAAGGCGCTGTCAGCATCCCGGCTGACCACACTGACGTCGCGTGGCTGCACGGTCTGGCTCTGGGTATCAAGCAGCCAGATGCGCGTCTTGCCGTCGACGTCCTGCAACGCGCTCAAGGGCAATTCGATACGCGGCGTAATGGCGCTGCTCAAGGTCACGCTGATGGCGGTGCCCAGGCGGAACGCGGCGGGAGTGTCGGTCAGGCTCAGACGTGCGCGGCGGGTGCGCGTGGCACTTTGGGCCTGGGGTTCGATCTCGCGCACGATGGCGGTGGTATGCACGCTGGGGTCCAGTTGCCCGGCGACCAGAAACACCACATCCGTCGGCAGGCGCTCGGCCAGGCCGGCAGGCAGGTCGATCACCGCCTCCTTGATGTCCGGGCGAGCCAGGGTCACCACCTGCTGCCCCGCGCTGACTACCTGGCCAGCCTCGGCATTCCAGGCAGTGACGATACCGGCGTGGTCAGTGTGCAGTTCGGCATAATTGAGCTGGTCCTTGGCTTGATTGACCGAGGCGCGGGCCTGATCAAGGGTGGCCTGGGTGGTTTTCAGGTCAGTCTGCGCCACATCCAACTGAGCCTGGGCGCCGACGCCCCGGTTGAACAGCTCCTGCTGGCGACGGGCATTGGCCTGGGCATTGATGAACTGTGCCTGCACGCGGGCGAGGTCGCCCTGGGCGGCACGCAGTTGGTTCTGCTGGTCGGTGGGGTCGAGCACGGCAAGCAAGGCCCCCTTCTCCACCTCGGCGCCCACGTCGACGGCGCGACGGGCGATGCGGCCCGACACCCGGAAACCCAGGTTGCTTTCGTAGCGGGCCTGGATAGTGCCGGCGAAGCGGCCGAGGTTTTCCTGATCTTCAGCCTTCACTTGCATGGACAACACCGGGCGCACAGGTTCAGGCGGCGCCTCTTCCTTGGAGCAAGCCATCAGCAACAGGCTGGCGGCGACGATAACCGTCAGTTGCTTCATGGCTGGGCTCCTTGCTGGGCGATCTCGACCACCATGCCGGGGTGCAGCAATTGCCCACCGGCCACTACGACTTTTTCGCCGCCTTTAAGGCCCTCGCCAATAATCACCTTGCCGGTGAGGTAACGGGCCACCTTGACCTTGTGCAGCTGCGCCTTGCCGTCGGCATCCACCAGCCATACGGCAGGCTCGCTGAGGTCTTTGGTCAAGGCCGCCCAGGGTAATTCGATACTGGCCTTGGCCGGGCCGTTGGCGGTGGCGCTCACCACCGAACCCAGCTCCATGCCTTTAGGCAGGTTTTGCAGGGCGATCTTCACTTGTATGGTGCCGGTATTGGCCGCCACTGCCGGGGTCACTTCCCGCACCTTGCCCACGGCTTTGATGCTCGGGTTGTCCAGCAGGCTGACGGTAATCGGCGCATCCGGCGGCGGCTCCACCAGCAGGGATTCATACACGTTGAACACCGCGTCACGTTCGCCATCACGGGCCAGGCTGAAGATCGGTACGGTGGCTTGTACCACTTGGCCGACTTCGGCCTGGCGCGCCGTGATGATCCCCGGTGCATCGGCGACCAGCGCCGTGTAGCCAAGTTGCTCACGGGCGTTGGCCAATTGCGCCTGCGCGGCGGCCAGGGCACTTTGGCTGCTG
The DNA here is from genome assembly GCF_023127795.1 of Pseudomonas sp. W2Jun17. Lineage (NCBI taxonomy): Bacteria > Pseudomonadati > Pseudomonadota > Gammaproteobacteria > Pseudomonadales > Pseudomonadaceae > Pseudomonas > Pseudomonas sp. W2Jun17. The sequence goes on from NZ_SPKO01000025.1 coordinate 507,478, forward strand.
CGCAACGCGGCCTGGGCGGCATCGTATTCGCTGCGACTGGTGTAGCCCTTGGGCAAGAGTTTTTCCTGGCGCACGAAGGCGGCGGCGGTCTGCTTGACCCGCGCCTGTTCGGCCACAACCTGGGCCTGGGCGGAATCGACGTTGGTTTGCAGGTCCTTGGGGTCAAGCTTGGCCAGTACTTGCTTGGCCGTTACTCGGTCGCCCACGTCCACCATGCGCTGAATGATCTTGCCACCCACGCGAAAGGACAAATCGGTCTGCACCCGCGCCTGGATATCGCCCGTCAGCGTGACCGCCGCGGCAAAATCCGCCGGCTGCACGGTTTGCACAAATACCCGTGAATGCTGCTTGGGCTCGGCTTTGTCTTGGCCACAGCCGCTCAGCAGCGCCAGGAGGCCAAGGCTGAAAATTAATGTCGAAGCGCGACCGCCCATGCAGGCTCCTTTTGCGTGATGCTCACGTACAAGTGTGTATGCGACTGTGAGCTTAGAACAGGGTTCCTTATCTGCATGGAGGATCCCATACTCCAATGGTTCCCCAGCCGATTAAATGCATATGCTGAAAACCCTCGCGGTGGCCAATTACCGCTCGATCAATAAATTGGTAGTCCCGTTGGACCGCTTGAACCTGATCACCGGGCCCAATGGCAGCGGCAAGTCCAACCTGTACCGGGCCCTGCGCCTGCTGGCAGAAACCGCCCAGGGCGGAGTGATCAATGCCCTGGCCCGTGAAGGCGGGCTGGATTCGACCTTCTGGGCCGGGCCGGAAACCATCAGCCGGCGTATGCGCACTGGTGAAGTACCGATCGAATCCAATGTGCGCCAGGGCGTCAAACGCCTGCGCTTAGGGTTTGCCGCCGAAGATTTCAGCTACGCAATCTCTCTGGGATTGCCGGAAAAAACCTCGTCGTTCTTCAGCCTCGACCCCGAAGTGAAGAAGGAATGCATCTGGGCCGGCCACATCTACCGCCCGGCCAGCCTGTTGGTGCAGCGCTCAGGTGCCATGGTGCGTGCCCGCGAAGGCCGTGCCTGGGATGTACTGGCGCAGCACACACCCAACTACCACAGCCTGTTCGATCAGGTCGGCAGCCTGCGCGGCTCGCCGGAAGTGCTGCTGTTGCGTGAAAGCATTCGTGGCTGGCGCTTTTATGATCACTTTCGCAGCGACGTGGACGCGCCAGTGCGCCAGCCCCAGTTGGGCACGCGTACGCCGGTGTTGCATCACGATGGCCGCGATTTGGCGGCCGCGTTGCAGACTATCCGCGAGATCGGCGACCCCGAGGCGCTGCAACGTGCCGTAAGCGATGCATTCCCGGGGGCGCGCCTGAACATTGAACCGTTGCAAGGCGGACGCTTTGCCATTGAGTTCTATCAGGAAGGCTTGCTGCGGCCGTTGTCGGCGGCGGAGCTGTCGGACGGCACCTTGCGCTACCTGCTGCTGATCGCAGCGCTGCTGACGCCACGCCCACCGACCATGATGGTACTGAACGAACCTGAGACCAGCTTGCATCCGGACCTGCTGCCCGCCTTGGCGCGCCTGATTATCGAAGCGTCGAAGCAGTGCCAGGTGTGGGTGGTGTCCCATGCCAGCCGCTTGATTGCGGCGTTGCAGCAGGATGAGGGGTGCAATTCGATTGTGCTGGAGAAGGTGTTGGGGGAAACGCGGATCGTGGGGCAAGGGATTCTGGATGGGCCGGCCTGGCATTGGCCGGAGTAGGTGGTGACTGTACCGGCCTCATCGGGAGCAAGCCCCCTCCCACATTTTGACCTGTATTCACACATCGGAATGTGTGAACCCGATCCAGTGTGGGAGGGGGCTTGCTCCCGATGAGGCCGGTGCAGCCAACACAAAAAGTCAGGTTTCAGCCCTGCCACTTCCCGCCTTCAACAATCACACTTTCAGGCTTGGTGTCATCGCTCAGTTCTTTGCGCACATATTGGTCATAGAGCTTGAGCAGGAACTTCTCCTCGCCCAGCTTTGCCAGCTCGGCATTCACCCAGTCGCGCAGTTCGGTATTGCCCTTCTTCACCGCCGGAGCAATCGGTGCTTCATCACCCAGCTTTTCTTCCAGCACACGGTAGCCCGGGTTCTGCTTGGCCCAGCTGAACAGCACCAGGTTGTCCTGGGCATAGGCATCGCCACGCCCGGCCGACAGCGCTTGCAGCGACTCGGAGTTTTTCTCGAACTTGAGCAGCTTCCAGTCCGGGTGGTTTTTGGTCAGCCAGATGTCGGCGGTGGTGCCGGTGGTGACAATGGTGGTGCGAGTGGCCAGGTCATCCAGGCTTTTTACCGTGCTGTCATTCGGTACAAGGGCCTGCACCGCGACTTTCAGGTTGGGGTTGGTAAAGTCCACCGCTTCCTTGCGCTCGGGCGTCACCGTCATGTTGGCGAGAATCAGGTCGACCTTGTCGCTTTGCAGGAACGGAATGCGGCTGGCGGGCTCAACGGCGACAAACTCCACCTTGTTTTCGTCGCCCAACAGGTCCTTGGCGAATTGACGGCCAATGTCAGTATCGAAGCCGACGTAGCGGCCAGCCTCGTCGACAAAGCCAAACGGTGGCTTGTCCGTGAAGACGCCAACGATCAGCTTGTCCCGCGCTTTTATTTTGTCGATGTAGCTGACAGCCGCGGGTTTTACCGGCTCTTCGGCCTTTTTATCGCAACCGGCCAGCACGGCGACGGCAAACAGTGGCAGCAGTAACTTTTTCATATCAGCTCCAGTTCCTTGATCTTTTTGGGCAGTGTTGAAACGAAGGAGAACTTCTCCAGGAACTGCTGCGCGCGTGCGGTCTGCGGGTTCGTAAAGAATGCCTCGGGGGTGTTGTGTTCGAGGATGCGACCGGCCTCCATGAACACCACGCGGTCGGCGACGGCGCGGGCGAAGGCCATTTCGTGTGTGACGATCAGCAGGGTCATGCCATCGCGGGCCAGGCCCTGGATCACTTCCAGCACTTCCTTGACCATCTCCGGGTCAAGAGCCGCCGTGACCTCATCAAAGAGCATGACCTGGGGGTTCATGCACAATGAACGCACGATGGCGATGCGTTGCTGCTGGCCGCCGGAGAGCTGGCGCGGGAACGCGTCGCGCTTGTCGGCCAGGCCCACGCGCTCCAGCAGTTTTTGCGCCTGCTCACGGGCCTCGCGGGGGACACGCTTTTGCACTTTCAGCGGGCCGAGCAGGATGTTGTCGAGCACGCTCATGTGCGGGAACAGGTGGTAGCTCTGGAACACCATGCCGATGTCCTGGCGCACCTGGCGCCAGTCGGTGTTTTTATCCAGCAGCTCAACGCCTGCAAACCGCAGGCTGCCGCTGTGCGCGACTTCCAGCCCATTGAGGCAGCGCAGCAAGGTGCTTTTGCCACAGCCGCTGGGGCCGAGGATCACCACCACCTCGCCGCTTTGCACGCTCAAGTCGATGCCCTTGAGCACCTGTGCCTGGCCAAAGAATTTGTTGAAACCCTGGAACTCGATCAATGCGCTCATGCGTGGGCCCAGCGCCGTTCCAGCACCTTGGAGGCGGCCGACAACGGGTAGCAGATAAAGAAGAAAAACAGGAACAGCGCGCCGTAGATCAATACCGACTCGTAGGTACGCTCGATGATTTGCTGGCCGACCTTGATCACATCCACCACGCCAATCAGCACCGCAAGGGAACTGGTCTTGATGATGCGCGTGTAGACGTTGATGGTCGGCGGCGTCATGCGTTTAAGGGCCTGGGGCAGCAGCACGTAGCCGTACAACTGCGGGTCGGACAGGCCAATCGACAAGCCCGCTTCACGCTGGCCACGCGGCAGCGAATGCAATGCACCGCGCACCACCTCGCCGACTTCGCTGGCGCCCCATAGCGACAACACCAGCACCGCGCACCAGAAGCTCGGCAGGCTCACACCAAAGAAAATCGGCAGGCCGAAAAACAGCAGGTACAACCACACCAGCACCGGAATCGCCCGGAACAGCTCCAGGTAGATGCGCAGCACACCGTTGATCACCTTGTTATTCAAGGTGCGCAGCACGCCATACAGCACGCCGCCGACCGTACTGAAAGCGATGCTCAAAAACGAAATCGACAGGGTTTGCGCAGCGCCTTTGCCCAGTTGTGGCAACGACACCCACAGCAACTCAAGACCCGAACTGGCCATGCTGGAGCCTCCTTTCCAAACGGCTGAGCAGCAACGACAACGGCAAAAACAGCAGCACGCAAATCAGCGTCAGCACGGTGAGCATCTCGTAGGTCTTGTAGTAGAGGGCGATGTAGCTCTTGGTGGTGTAGAGAATCTCCGGCACCGCCACCGCGGAAACCACCGTGGTTTCCTTGAGCAGAAAGATGAAATTGGCGAACAGCGCCGGCAGGCTGAGGATGCCGGCCTGGGGCAGAATCACATGGCGCAACAGCTGCCAGTCGGACAGGCCAATGGACTTGCCCGACTCGATCTGCGCCAGCGGCACCGCTTCCACACCGGCGCGCAACACTTCAGTGAGGTAGGCGCCGCCGAGAAAGGTCATGGTGATGATTGCCGCCCAGAACCCGGAGATATTCAAACCCAGGGCCGGCAGTGCGAAGTAGACGAAAAACAGTTGGATCAACAGCGGCGTGTTCCGCGCCAGCTCCACATACAGCGCTACCAGCCGTGACAGGTACGGCGTGCGAAACACCAACAAGGCTGCATTGATCAGCGCCACCAGCAAGGAGGTGCCGATGGCGATCAGGCCCACTTGCAGGGTTACGCCCACCGCTTGCAGGAACGCCGGCAAGGTGCTGAGGATAAAAGCGAAATCGAAGGTCATGTGCAGTCCATATCGCCGCATGGGTAATGCTGCGAGCGCAATCCGTTCCGGCGTGGATAACGTCGGGTAGCGCGAACTTTAAAGGTATAAAAAGCAAAATTTAAATACCGAAATAGCATATTGATATCACCCAAAAAACTAACCTTCGCCAGGGCGATCAATGTGGGAGGGGCAAGCCCCCTCCCACAAAAAAAACGCCGACGCTGTAGTAGCCGTCGGCGTTGAAACCTTGAAGGGGGTTTTGAGTTACATCAGAACGCCGGCACGACTGCGCCGTTGTACTTCTTCTCGATGAAAGCTTTGACTTCCGGGCTGGTCAGGGCCTTGGACAGTTTCTGGATAGCGTCGCTGTCCTTGTTGTCCGGGCGCGCTACCAGGAAGTTCACGTAAGGGGATTTGGCATCTTCGATGATCAACGCGTCCTTGGCCGGGTTCAGGCCGGCTTCCAGGGCGTAGTTGGTGTTGATCACATCCAGATCAACCTGATCCAGCACGCGTGGCAGCAGGGCCGATTCCAGCTCTTTGAATTTGAGGTTTTTCGGGTTGTCCTTGATGTCTTTTGGCGTGGACAACGCGTTGGTCGGGTCTTTCAGGGTGATCAGCCCGTTCTTCTGCAGTAGCAACAGGGCGCGTCCACTGTTGGAGCCTTCGTTCGGGATGGCCACGGTCGCGCCGTCTTTCAGATCTTCAATTTTCTTGATCTTTTTCGAGTAGCCGCCGATGGGTTCAACATGCACACCGACTACCGTGACCAGGTTGGTGCCCTTGCCCTTGTTGAAGTTTTCCAGGTACGGCAGGGTCTGGAAGTAGTTGGCGTCCAAGCGCTTCTCAGCGACTTGCACGTTTGGCTGCACGTAATCGGTGAAGACTTTGATCTGCAGGTCCACGCCTTCCTTGGCCAGGGTCGGCTTGATCAACTCCAGGATCTCAGCGTGCGGAATCGGCGTGGCCGCTACCACCAGCTTTTCGTTGGCCTGGGCGAAGCCGGCAGTCAGGGCAGCCGCCAGGGCGGTAAACAACAGAACCTTTTTCATGCAGTGTCCTTTTCTAACGACCATTTTTTATGTGAGGTGCCAGCGAAATGCTATCGCGGCGTAGGAAGGACAATACCTAGATTTTTTATTCCCGAACAATATCTTTTATTCACGTTGATATTCCATTTTGTTCATACAGGAAGGTACGCAGCGATTCGCGCTCGGTCGCACTGGCGCTGGCAAAAATTCGTCGCACTTGCTCCAGCGGCGAACCTGCCACCGGCAGGTTCAAATGCTCGGGCAAGATTTCATCGCCACTGCTCACCAGCAAGGCAAAGTGAATGACGTTTTCCAGTTCGCGGGTATTGCCCGGCCAGGTGTGACGCTCCAGTACCTGCTGAGCGGCGTCGCTGATAAGCGGCACCGGCAGGTCCAGGCGCTGGCTGTAGATGCCGAGGAAATACTCGGCCAGGGACAAAATATCCCCCACCCGCTCGCGCAACGCCGGCAGGTCCAGCCGGCCTTCGCTCAAGTAATGAAACAGGCGCTCGTGAAACTTGCCAACGGCCACAGCCTGGGCCAGGTCGATGCTGGTAGCGGCCACCAGACGTACGTCTACCGGGCTGGGTTGATGGGCACCGACGCGGGTGACCTCATGATTTTCCAGGGCCGCGAGCAATTTCACCTGGATCGGCAACGGCAAGTCACCAATCTCATCCAGGTACAAGGTGCCGCCGTTGGCAGAGCCAAACCAGCCAGCCCGACTGCTCGCTGCGCCGCTGTGGCTGCCGGCAGCATAGCCAAACAACTCGGCATCCGCATAGGTAGGACTGATGGCGCCACAGTTGACCGAGACAAACAGGCCAGTACGGTCACTGCCACGGTGGATGTGTCGCGCCAGCAGTTCTTTACCACTGCCGGTTTCACCGCGGATCAATACGGGTAAGGCGCGCGGCGCAAGGCTTTCCAATTCTTCACGCAGTTGGCGTGAGCGTGGGTCGACGAACACCAACGCCTTGGCGCGGATGCTCAGTGGGCTCTTTTCGGCATCGGGAAAGGTCAGCAAAGGCTGGCCGTAGGTTTCATGCAAACTCATGGCAGGCTCCCGCCCCAATCCACTCAGGGACGGGGCGTTGAAAAAATATCAGGCACTACGCCGAGCATGGTGCTCGAGGCGGCTCTGCAGGCGATAGAGATAGGCGAAACCCTGCTCCCAGCGGCGGTGGCCGGACTTCACATTGATATGCCCGGCGCCGGACAAAATGCCGGCTTCGGCCCCCCATTGACGCGCCAACTCCAGAGCCCGGGGCGCGCTGACGGCGCTATCGTTGTCGGAGCTGACCACCTGGCTGGGAAACGGCAGCAGGTCGGTGGGAATTGGTGCGAAGTTACGCAGGGCGGGGGCACAGGCTGCGCGCTCGACATCGGCTGGGGCTACCAGCAAGGCGCCGCGAACCTGACGCAAGAAATGCACGGGGGCAGTGGCCGCCCAATGAGCCACGGTGATGCATCCCAGGCTATGGGCAATCAGGATTACCGGTGTGCTGTCGGCGGCAATCGCCTCAGCCAGTGCAGCTACCCAATCCTCTCGACGCGGCGTCAGCCAATCGGCCTGCTCCACGCGAGCGCTGTTGGGCAGGCTGTGCTGCCAATGGGTTTGCCAATGATCTTCTGGCGATCCTTGCCAGCCCGGCACGATCAGATAACGAATCGACTCGCTGTGCATGGGTGTGCCCTCCTGCAGCTTTTAACGTTGCTGACCAGTATAGGGGCGCCCCAACAATCAAATAAGGAATAAAAAGGAATTTATTAATAACCAAAAACTCATCACATCATTTATTCGAATCCCACTCCCTTCCACATTCCTGGAAACCCAACCATTGTGCCCCCCGACGCCATGGCATCGGGGGCCGGTAATGTTGAGTTGGATAACCCAATGCTCAACGACCGCTACCGCTATACCGACTCAACGAGAATGATGCATAGAGTGCTCCGAGCCGATATCGACCCCAAATTTACGATTCATGGGCATATAGAAATCGCGTACTTCCATGTACTTTTTTCCGAAATCTTCGGGCAAAAGAAGACGCGCATTCAAAAGTTCAGTCATGTCATCAACAAACGGGAAAAAACCATATTCCTCTTGCGCCACTACATCACCAAACATTCTCGGCCCGGTAACCTCGAAGATTTTTGTTTCGTACTCTTTATAGGCTTGCCGTTCTATGTCTGTCGAACCTTCTCTTAAAAACGGACGATTATTGTTAAACCACGACTCGTTGGCTTTGAACCGCTGATATGACTCCTCCAGAATCTTGTCAAATAATGGATTGTCCGCATGGCTTGCGAAATTACTTGTATTGAAACCATTGAAATCCGCTCCCTCATAAGTAATGGGCGAGTTCATCAATAGATCACTTGGTGTGGCTTTCAGCGTGACATCCCCCACGTTGAAGGTCAGCGTGTCATCCGTATCCAGGTATATTCCACCGTGCTTCTTTATCAGTGCAACGCGCATCACATCCGATGAAGCCGCTAAATTTTGCCCTTGACCTGATCTAAAATACTGATACATCTCTCCATATTTACTTGACGTTAGCTCTCGAAAAGCTTCATCCTCTTTCAGATCATGCACCTCCAGCCCACCCACTTTGTGATCCAGAGCAGATTTTATTTTCTGAAACGCGCTCCCGCTGTTTGCATCCACGTGAACAACAGACTTGTAACCCGGGCTTTTCCTGGCGTTCTCAATAATGTTCTGGATTAAATGCTCCGGCATTTCATTGCCAGCCCAAAAATAATGAATGACTTTGGGCACTTCTGTCGTACCGGACGGCAGCGACGGCAACCGTGGTAACTTAAGCGTTTTATTTATAATTGATGGAGGTACGCTCTTATTCCCTTCGATCGCTTCGGTTTTAGTACCACCTAACCATCTTCCTCGGCCATTACGCCAATAGAATATATCATTCACTTGACCATCTTCGTTGAGCCCACGCCAGAGGCGTGCCTCAACGTCATAAGTGACTTTAGTACCGTACTGCCCGACAAAAACCATGTAGTCCTGAGAAAACATTCGCTGCACGTCGTCCATGGGGACCGTGAACTCATCGAGGATAACGGGAGGCGTAGTAGGCCCCATTGGGTAGCCGATATGCCCATTGACCCGTCGTGGGGGATTGAAGAATGGACGCTCCTGTTCAGCAACTTGAGTGGGCGCCTGCGCTGCTGCATCAACCCCTGCTGTAACGCCCCCGTTGGCCATTCTCTCTGTCATCGCTTTCGCCAGCGGCGCCCCCGCATGGGTGACCAAGGGCGGTATCGCGTTCAGTACTCCAAATACAATCCGGTCAGAACCAGTGGCCTTTCCTTTGACGGCATCATCAATACCGATACCTGTTTGAGTGGCTCCGGCTGCCATGAAAAAAACATCCAAGCCTATCGCTACTTCCGGCATGACCAATGCCAGAGGCGTCATGAACATGGCAACCTTCGTGGCCTCTTCCACACCTTGCAAGACTTTGTTCTTGGTGTAGTCACCATCGCTGACGATCGCGTTTTCTGCATCCGAATAAGACCGCGCCTTTTGCCGGACCTTGACCGCTTCAAAAGGGTCGCTGCGCAAAGGCTCAACCGAGATAAAGCGATCGGGCACCCAGCCGTTGATCCTTGCAAGGAAGCCGTTGCCAGATACTTGCGCATTGGACCAATGTGCCATCCCGTCCAAGGATTGACGCACACCGTCTGCCAACAGCTTTTGGGCCTGGTCCTTGAGGGAAAAATGCGTCAGCAGTGATTCAAGTTTCACAGGATCAGTGGCTTGCTTAGCCAGCCAGATATTCATTTGCTGTGGGTTATCGAAACGATGTATCGGCGAGGAGTTACCAGGGATGTAAAGCAAGGTCAGCTGGGTTTTGCGATCGGTCACACACATCAAGTCGGTTGACTGCAGGCCATTGATGCTCAGCAACCCGATATCCAGGTTCGGATCCTTGACGGCAGGTGCTGAAAAGTCCTGAACCGTCAGCTCGGACCATTGCTTTTGCGCAACAGGCCCCAACGCCCTCTGGGCGAGTGCCGCCTCGACTGGGCCAAGCGTGCCTTCCAAGCGCTGTAGGTTGATCGCTTTAACAAAGGATATTTTACTCAATGAAGCATAGGAACTACTGTGCTTGTCCCAAAACCCGTCAAGGGTGTTCTTGTAAAGTTTGGTTCGGTCTGTATCCCAGACCAAGGCTTTGAAGTCTTCAACAGGAATGGACACTTGAGTGTCTGCACTATACAGCGCAGAACCTGGGGAACTCGGCTCTCGGTAAATAGCTTGTCGACTGTGTGCTTCCTGCACCCAACCGTCAACTTTATTGTAAATATAAACTGCCGGCGAAAAATACTTGGCAATCTTTACAAACCAGCCCTCATTATCCTCAATCGTTACATCTTGTCTGTTTTTCAACGCCGCTTGTGTCAGCGTTATTTTTTCCACAACATCTTTATCATCTTTACCATTATCTTTAAACGTAACCAGATACGTTTTATCAGGATCAACGTCGACGCCCCAATGTTGTTTTATTTTCGCCGAGAGTATCGTCGAAATTTCTTTCTCGGGAGAAATGTAGTCAAAAGAGTGTGTGCTGATATAAGCATCTATTTCAGGGTTTGGTTTCAACACCGGCGCCCCGGCCTTTGGCGCTTTACTCTCTCGATAATCAGCGCGACTTAATGATTTTTTGGGAAGCGGATGCTGCACACCCGGCCTATCAGGCCGCGAATAAATCCTTGCAGTGGGGGTTTCTTCGAGCTGAGGGGGAGTTGATTGTGGGTTAACAAATGCACTTACCGAATGAATAGGAAAGCGTACGTTCATGCAACTTCTCCATTAGTTAAATTTCTCCATGCGCCGACTAGAGTAATCATACTGTTGTGAATTGCACGCCCAGAAATATTCAAATACGTGAAAATTCTTTTCCTCTATAAACACTGTAACCACAAAATAAAAAAAGGCCGCACCCTGCCAAGGAAACGGCCTAAAAAACGTGTCGCGGCGGATGAAACTAACGTGCGGTAATCACCGACAATTTGGTAATCCCCGCACGTTCAATCGACGCCATGGCGCGTGCCACTTCGCCGTAGTTCACTCCATCGTCAGCCTGCAATTGCACCCGCACATCGGGGTCCTTGGCCTTGGCCGCCTGCAGGTTGAATTCCAGCAGGTCCGGCTGGATTTCGTCCTTGTTGATAAACAGTTTGCCGGCGCCGTCGATGCTCACCACCAGCGGGTCTTTCTGCTCGACAGGCGCCACGGCCTGGGTCTTGGGCAGGTTGATCGGGATCGAGTTGGTCAACAACGGCGCGGTGACGATAAACACCACCAGCAGCACCAGCATCACGTCCACCAGCGGCGTGACGTTGATCTCGCTCAGCACCTCATCACTGTCTTGCGTGGAGAAGGCCATGTCAGGACGCCTCCTTCACTTTTTGCGGGCTGGCGGCGCTGGCTTTGGTCAGTGTCGGGTGCAACAGCACGCGGAATGAGTTCTTCTGCGCCAGGCTGTAGAAGTCGTGGGCAAAGTCATCCAGGTCTGCCGCTGTCAGCTTCAGGCGGCGCAGGAAATAGTTGTAGACAAGCACCGCAGGCACCGCGACGGCGATCCCCACACCGGTCGCGACCAACGCCGCACCAATCGGCCCCGCCACGGTTTCCAGGCTGGCGGACCCGGCGGCGCTGATCCCCTTCAGCGCTTCCATGATGCCCCACACGGTGCCAAACAGGCCGATGAACGGCGAGGTGCTGCCGATACTGGCGACCACAGCCAGGCCGGTCTCCAGGGAGCGGCGCTCGCGCACGATTTGCTGGCGCAGGGCGCGTTCGAGGCGGTCCTGATGATTGATCGCCTGGCTTAGATCCGCAGCGTGAGGGGTATCGCCCACCTGGATTGCGCCATAGCCGGCCTGGGCCACGCGCGCGGCGGCGCCGGGCTGGGTTTCGGCGAGTTCGGCGGCTGAATCGAGGCTCGATGCCGCCCAGAACTGTTTGTGAAACTTGCGATCCTGAGCCTTGAGGCGACCGAACTGCACGCCCTTGAGCAACGCCAGTCCCCAGGTGGCGACCGAAAAGATCACCAGCAGCCAGATCACCGCGCTTTCGATGGATTCAAGTGGAGACGCTAATGCCATGATGTTTTCCCTCTTGTGCAGGTCGCGGCGTGTGCACACCGCGGCCGAATAATTAATGAATCTTGAAGTCGATCGGTACGCTGACCCAGCCGTCCTGGGCCACATCCCCCTGCTTGGCCGGTACGAAGCTCCAGCGCTTTACGGCGGCCAGTGCGGCGTCATCGAGCTGCTGGCGCCCGCTGCTTTTCTGCACCTGAATCTCACCCGGTTTACCGCTGGCCAGCACATGCACCCTTAACAACACCGTGCCTTCCCAACCGCGTCGCTGAGCCAGTGACGGGTACTCCGGTGCCGGGTTTTTCAGGTACGCGGCGTTGGCCGAAGCCGGCGTCACCGGCGCTGGCGCTCGCGCCGCAGGTGCGGGCGGAGCAGGTGGGGCTGGCGTCGGTGGCGCAGGCGGCTGCTCGACGGCTTTGGGGGCCGGCTTGGGCTCAGGTTTCGGCGCGGGCTTGGGCTTGGGTTTCACAATAGGTTTGGGCGGCGCCGGCTTGGCCGCCAACTCATCCACCACCGGCGGTGGCTCGACCACAGGCGACGGCGGTGGTGGCGGTACAGGCGGTGGCGGTTCAACCACCGGCGGCGCCGGCTGGGAAAATTCGATGGTCATCGGCGGAATTTCCGGCGGCACAATCGGCAGCACCGGCGTGGGTTTCTGGCTCACCCAATAGATCACAGCGCCGTGCAGCGCCAACACCAGCAACCCGAGCAAAATCCCTTCGCGGCGGCTGGAAAAACGCTTCGGGGTCTTCTGCAGGCGCAATTGCCCCAACGGCGCGCGATGCGGCCGGCCAAGGTCGACCAACTCACCACTCGGTGCCTGGCGCCATTGCGCCTCGGGTGCACTGGCGGCGGTCTGGACATTGCCCATTGATTCACTCCCTACGGTTTTGAAAAACCGACGGGCCAGCGTGCAGCCCCGTCGAGGGCTGAATCATCGGGGCCAGACACTTATCTCTTAAAGTAATCTTTAAAGTTATATATAGAACAAAAACGCATAAATGAAACAACCGCTGACGTCAAAGCCACGTGACTCGGGGCCTGGCGCCAGACCCTTGTTTTTCAATGCTTTAAAGGCATACAAAATATTCAGCAAAGGTATGGCTCAGTGCGGGTTTCCACTGCACAACGCCAGCAATTCTCCCAACAAACTCTGGCCCGCTGCGCCCAAACCACTGCGGCCATACAGGGCCAATCGCACACCATGAACAGGCGGCAGGCCACTCTCTGGGCCGAGTATGCAATGGCCCGGTTGCAACACCCGCTCCGGCAACAGGCTGATGCCCAAGCCTGCCGCCACCGCTGAACACACGCTGGCCAGGCTGGCGCTGGAGTAGCCGATGCGCCAACGCCAGCCGGCCCGCTCAAGATGGTGAAGCATGTCGTTGCGGTACAAGCCGCCCACCGGGAAAGCCACCAGCGGCAGCGGATCGCGGCCCAGCGCTGGGGTGCTCAGGCTGTCGACCCAATACAAGGGCTCCGGCCACGACGCCACACAGTCGTCGCTGTCGCCCATCTGCTTGACCAGCAACACATCGAACTCACCGCCCCGGTACTGGCGCTGCAATTCAGGGCCCAGACCGCTGGTGACTTCCAGCCGCACCCGTGGATACGCCACGACAAACGCTGAAAGCAGCGGCATCAGGCGCTCGGCGGCAAAGTCCTCCGGCACGCCAAGGCGTAACACACCGTCGCTCTGCTGGTTGATCAGCACGTCAGCGGCTTCTTCGTGCAGTGCGAGAATGCGGCGCGCATACGCGAGCAGACGCTCACCCTCGGCGGTAGCCACCACGCGGCGCTGGTCGCGGTCCAGTAACTGACAAGCCACTGCGTCTTCCAGCCGGCGGATCTGCTGGCTGACAGTGGACTGGGTCAAATGCAGGCGCTCGGCGGCGCGGGTGAAATTGCCGCAGTCCACCACGGCGACAAAACTGCGCAACAACACGGGATCGAACAACGTCATCACCATTGCGTTTGCCACTGATTGGCATGTTTATATTTAATTTCAGCATACCCCGGTGGCTGACCATACTTCACCTTTCATCGCGCCCGGGGGGGCTTGTATGACCAACGATCAACCACACCTGCAACGCGCTATCGCCTTGGCCCGCGCCAACGTTGCCCAAGGCGGCCGACCCTTCGGCGCGGTGCTGACGCGCAACGGTGAAGTGCTGGTGGAAGCCGTGAATGAGATCCACCTGACCCAGGACCCCACCGCCCACGCCGAGCTGCTGGCGATCCGCGCAGCGAGCCGGCTGCTGGGTGCACGCCTGGACGGCTGCGTGATCTACGCCAGCGGCCAGCCTTGCCCGATGTGCCTGAGCGCCATGTACCTGTGCGGTGTAGAACGGGTGGTGTTTGCCGCCAGCAACGAAATGGCCGAGCCGTTCGGCCTGTCGACCGCAGCCATTAGCCAACAGGTCGGCTTGCCCATCGGTGCGCAACGCCTGCCCATCCAGCACCTGCCCGACCCAGCAATGACTGCGCTGTATCACCAGTGGAAAACCCTGCATGACCCTGAATAAATCCCTTGCCGGCTGGGGCCTGCTGCTGGTGCTCGGCCTGAACCTGCGCCCCATCCTCAGCTCCATCAGCCCGTTGCTCGGCGAGATTCGCCAGGCCACCGGGCTGAGCTTCCAGAGCAGCGCCTTGCTCACCAGCCTGCCGGTGATCTGCATGGGGTTGGTGGCACTGGTCGGCGTGCGCGTGGAGGCTCGCTTGGGCGAACGTCGCGGCATCGCCCTGGGCTTGTTGATGATTTTGCTGGCGTGCCTGGCGCGTTGGTTGATGGGCCAGGCTTCGGCGCTGTTGGTTACCGCACTGCTCGGCGGCGCGGGCGTGGCGCTGATCCAGGCGCTGGTGCCCGCGATGATCAAGCGCGAATTTCATCACCGCGTGCCTGTGGCGATGGGCGTGTATTCGGCCTCGCTGATGGCCGGGGGTGGGCTGGCGGCGCTGCTTAGCCCTGTGGCGGCCCTGCATTTCCAGCAATGGCAGGCAGGCCTGGGGGTGTGGTTATTGCCGGCGCTGGGGGCATTGCTGCTATGGGCCTGGCTGCCGCTGGGTGCCGCGCGAAATCCACAACAGGCACCTGCGTTCAAAGGGTTGCGCAACCGGCGTGCCTGGCTGCTGGCGCTGTATTTCGGCCTGGTCAATTGTGGCTACATGAGCATGGTCGCGTGGCTGCCCGCCTACTATCAGCAACTGGGTTGGGGCGTGCTGCCCAGCGGCTCGTTGCTGGCGTTCATGACCATCTTCCAGGTGATCGCCGCATTGCTGATGCCAGTGCTGGCACAACGTGGGATTGATCGGCGCCCGTTGCTGAGCATCAGCCTGCTGGCGCAAACCATCGGCTACCTCGGCCTGCTGATGGCGCCACAGCAATTCCCGCACCTGTGGGTGGCGCTGATCGGCTTCGGCCTGGGCGCGTGTTTCGCCCTGAGCCTGCTGCTGACCCTCGACCACCACCGCGACCCACGCCAAGCCGGGCAACTGGCAGCATTCGTGCAAGGCGTAGGCTTTCTGATCAATGCACTTTCGCCGTGGCTGACCGGCGCGCTGCGCGAGCTCACCGGCAACTTTGTCAGCGCCTGGGTGGTGCTGACAGTGACGGTGATGGCGATGCTGCTGGTGACGCGGGTGTTCAGTCCGGCCACCTATCGCACCGACCTAGAAGTCGTAGCGCCCAGTCACGCCTAGGGTGCGCGGCGTGCCCAACAGGCCCTCGTAACCGCCGTTACCGCCGGTCCACAGGGTGGTGTAGTAGGTTTTGTCGAAGGCGTTTTTCAGCCACAGCGACACGTCCCACTGCCCCTGCTCATAGTCACCGCGCAGGCCGGTGGACAGGTTGACCACCGCATACGCCGGGATCTGCCCGTAGTCGGAATCTTCCACCGTGCCCACCGCCTTGGAACGGAACGCGTAGCTGGCGGTTACGTAGGGTTCCAAACCGTTAGCCAGGTTCCATTTGTATTCGCCGTTGGCATTGGCGATCCACTTGGACGCGCCCACCACTTGATGGCCCGTGAGGTCGCAGGACGCCGGAGCACCAGGGCGCAGGCTGGTTTCCGGCGGGCACGGTGCATCCTTGTACGACAGGTAGCTCACGTCGTTGAACGAGCCGTTGATATTCAGGGTCAGGCCCTTGATCGGCACCAGGGTGCTTTCCACTTCCACGCCTCGCGAGCGCATGGAACCGGCGTTGGTCAGGTATTGCACGCGGTTGTCCTGGTCGTAGGCGTTGGTCTGGTAGCCGTTGACCTGGGTCCAGAACAGGTTGGCGTTGAGTTGCAGGCGGCGGTCCCACAACGTGCTCTTGAAACCCAGCTCGGCGTTGTTGGCGCGCTCGGTGCCGATCAGTAACGAGTCGGCCCCGGCCGTGGGCGCAGACCCTACCGCCAGGTTGACCCCACCAGACTTCTCGCCATGGGACAGCGTCGCGTAGCCCAGCAGGTTGTCATTGAAGTGATAACTGAGGTTGAGCAGCCCCGAAGGGGTGGCGCTGTACTGCGTCAGGTCGCCCGAGTCATACGCCCCGGTGCGCCCCCGCCGTGCAGTGGCCCCCGCACCGCTCACCGCAGCACCGCCCAGCGGCGCATTGCGCGTGACCCAGGCGCTTTTTTCTTCGTAGGTGCCGCGCAGGCCGGCGGTGAAATCCAGGCGCTCGGTGAGGTGCCAGGTGCCTTGGGCGAACAGGGCAAAACTGTCGGTGCGGATATGCCCGTTGCCGACGCTGCTCACATTGCTCAAAGCGCCGTTCGGCGTGCCGTTCCAGATATCGGCCTTGGGGCCGTAATAAGCGAAGGATTTGTTGTCCAGGTCGGAGCCGAAGTAATAGGCGCCGAGCACGTAATCGAAGAAGCCGCCGGTAGGCGATGCCAGGCGAAACTCCTGGGACCACTGCTTATCTTCCACTGAGACCCCGGCGTTATACGACGCCGGTACGTTGAGGCCGTCATCATTGCGTGGGGTGAAATTCCACCAGCGATAGGAGCTCACCGACGTCAGGGTGAAGTCACTAGGCAGCGTCCAGTTGGCCTCCAGCGAGGTACCACCCTGGAACACGGTGACATGCTGGTCGTTGTCCAGGTTGACCTTGCGATGGGTGCCATCCACCAGGGTCGCCCCCGCTGCGTTGGCCCGGGATTGATACAGGTTGGTGCCATTGATGGTCGGCCCGGTGCTGTACAGCACGCGGGTGCCGGCGCTGGAATCCTCTTCGTTGTAATCACCGATCCAGCGCAGGTTGAACGCCTCGTTGGGCTTGTACAACAGTTGCCCGCGAAAGCCCTGGCGCGAACCGCCGTTAAGCTCATGGCCGTCGTGCTCGTTCTTGATGTCGCCGTCGCTGCGGGTGCGATAGGCCGAGAAACGCCCCGCCAGGTCCTCGGTGAGTGGGCCGGAGATCGTGCCCTTGGTCTGGAAATAACCGTCCTCGCCCAGAGAGGTTTCGATGCTGCGCTCCGGGGTAAAGCTCGGTGCGCGGGTGCTGATGTTGATGACCCCGGCGGTGGTGTTCTTGCCGAACAACGTCCCTTGCGGGCCACGCAGTACTTCAAGCTGCTCGATGTCCATCAGGTCGAACACCGCCATGCCCGGGCGCCCGAGATAGACGTTGTCGATGTACAACCCCACGCTGCCTTCCAGGCCATCGCTGGCCGGGTTGTTGCCCAGGCCGCGAATCGACACGCTGGACTGGCGCGCGTGCATGTAGGCGACGTTGACGCTGGGCACCAGTTGCTGCAAATCCTGGATGCGGTACACCCGCTGGGTTTCCAGCGCCTGGCCGCCGACCACGCTCATGGGCGTTGGCACGGCCTGGGCACTTTCGGTACGCCGCCGGGCCGTCACGGTGACGGTTTCCAGTTGGCCACTGGCGCTTTCGCCCTTGCCGGCAGGCGCGGGTGTTTCAGCGGCCTGGGAAGGCGACCAACTGCTGCTACCGGCCACCAGCATCGCCAGCGGCAAGGACTTGAACAGACTCATAAGCGGCTCCAGAACCCGGAGATATCCGTCGCCAGATATTCCTAAAGGTTATTTATTTATGTTTTTACGAACATTTACTGCATAAGAGATAGCATTTATAAGGAGTCGACCTAATGCATAGCCAATGCATTTCCCGGATATTTTTGATGTGAAAAATGCATATCGATTTGCGCCAGCTTCGCCACTTCATCGCCCTCGCCGAGCAACGCAGTTTTGTCGCGGCAGCCTTGGCCGTGAACCTGTCGCAGTCGGCGTTCAGTCGCAGCATCCAGGCCCTTGAACACAGCGCCGGCTGCCAGCTGGTAGACCGTGGCCGCAAGGACCTGGCGCCCACCAAGCAAGGTCAGGTACTGCTCGAACATGCCCGGCGCCTGGTCAGCGGCGCCCAGCAATTGGCCAACGAAATCAGCCAGTTCAACGGCCTGGAAGCCGGCGAGCTGCGCTTCGGCTGCGGCCCGGCCCCGGCAGGTGGGTTGATCCCGCGCGCCATCGGCAGTTTTATCGGGCGCTACCCCAAGGCCCGCGTGCAGTTCCAGGTGGATGACTGGCAAAGCCTGGGCAAACGCCTGCTCAGCGAAGAGTTCGAATTCTTCGTCGCCGACACTCGCCACTTCGAAGCCAACCCCGACTACCACACCCACCGCCTGCGCGCCCGTCGCTGGTATTTCTGCTGCCGCGCCGGCCACCCCCTGGCCGGCCGCGAAAGCATCCGCGCCGATGAACTGATGAGTTATCCGCTGGCGGTCACCATTCGCCCGCCGAACCTGCGCAAGGTCATCGCCGACCTCAGCGGCCGGCCCGATTACCAACCCAATGTGGAGTGCGAAAACGGCTATAGCCTGATGGGCGTGGTGCTGCGCTCGGATGCCATCGGCATCGTCAGCGCCAACAGCGATGTGCTGCACATGGCGCGGGGCGAGCTGGTGTGTTTGAAGATCGATGGCCTGGATGAAAACCTGGAGGAGCGTTACACCCGCTACGGGATTGTCAGCCGTGCGGGGTATCGATTGTCGCCGTTGGCGGAGGCGATGATTGAGCAGATCAAGGAGATTGATGAGAGGGACGAGGATGCTTATGCGTTGGAAAATATTGCGGTCTGAGTCAGTGGTGAACGGAGGCCCGCCACCTCCTATGGGAAGACCAGACTCACATAGCCTTTCTCTCCATATTTCCCAACACGCCGGGGTTCAGTGTCGTTATCCCCAAAACCCATCACGGCAGCTACGCGTTTGCCGAACCGGACACCGCGCTGTGTGACTTGGTCATCGCAGCCAAGAAGACGGCGCAGCTTTTGGACGAAGCGCTAAAAGGTGTGGCTAGAACGGGCATGATTCTGGAGGGTTACGGCGTCGATCATCTGCACGCCAAATTATTCCCGATGCACGGGACCGGGGAAGACGATAAAGAGCTGGCAGAGCTGGCTGCTCACATCAGGTCCTTCGCCGAGTAAGCCCGCTCCCACAGGCTGATCGTGGGGCGTCAGGTAGATGAGTGTCGGCTGGCTAGCCGCCATCGCAGGCAAGCCAGCTCCCACAATTTGATCGCGGAGTGTCAGGTAGATGGGCGTCGGCTGGCGGGCCGGCTTCCCCATTTGAAATGCATTCCCCTGTGGGAGCTGGCTTGCCTGCGATGGCGCCAGCAGCCACACCCATGCATTCCCTGCATAAAATCCAGACCTCAAATGCACTTGCCAGCACACCCTGCGAACGGCGAAAAAACGCTCCTGTCCTTCGTCCGGTAAACCTCCATGTCCAAACCCCAACCCGTGCGCAACGTGCTCTACATCATGTGCGACCAACTGCGTCGCGACTATCTGTCGTGCTACGGCCATGCTCATCTGCAGACGCCGAATATCGACCGCCTGGCCGCTGCCGGTGTGCGTTTCAGTCGGGCCTATACACAAGGCACCATCTGCGGGCCGTCGCGCATGTCGGCCTATACCGGGCGTTACGTCAGCAGCCATCAGGTGGCGTGGAACGCCGTACCGCTGCCGCTGGAAGAGCTGACGATTGGCGACTACCTGCGCCCCCACGGCATCCGCACCGCGCTGGTGGGCAAGACCCACGCCACGCCGAACGTGGAGGCGTTACAACGCCTGCATATCGACCCCGACAGCGCCCAGGCCGAGCCGCTCAATGAGGTGGGCTTTGATGCGTACCTGCGCCACGACGGCATCTACCCCGACAGCCCGCTGTTCGACGACAAACGCGAGTCCGCGCCTTACACCCATTACCTGCGCGAGCAGGGCTACGGTGGTCGCAACCCCTGGCATGACTGGGCCAATGCGGCCCAAGGTGAAGACGGTGAAGTGCTCAGCGGCTGGCACATGCGCAATGCCGGCAAACCTGCGCGGGTGGCCGAACAACATTCGGAGACCGTCTACACCACCGACCGCGCCATCGACTTTATCGGCGAGCAGGGGCAGCAGCCATGGTGCCTGCACCTGTCGTACATCAAGCCGCACTGGCCCTACATTGCCCCGGCGCCGTACCACGCGCTGTATGGCGCCGAGCATATCCAGGCGCCGATTCAACCTGAACACACCAGCGATCACCCGGTGTACCAGGCGTTTCGCCAACACCAGGAGAGCCTGAATTTTTCCAGGGATGAAGTGCGCCTGACGGTGATTCCCACGTACATGGGCCTGATCAAACAGATCGACGATCAACTCGGGCGGCTGTTTGATTTCATGCAAAGCACTGGCCGCTGGGACGACACGCTGATCGTGTTTACCAGCGACCATGGTGACTTCCTCGGCGATCATTACCTCGGTGAAAAAGAGTTTTTGCTGGAGCCTGCGGTGGGTGTTCCCTTGATCGTGCGCGACCCACGGGCCAGTGCCGATGTCAGCCGTGACAGCGTGGACGCACGCCTGGTGGAAACCATCGACGCCCTGCCCACTTTCCTCGACGCTCTGGGCCTGCCCGCAGCCGACCATCGCCTCGAAGGCCGCTCGCTGATCCCGCTGTTGCACGGCGAGCAACCCACCTGGCGCCACTACGCCATTGCCGAATACGACTACGCCTTCCAGGCCCCGGCTCGGGAACGCCTGGCGCAGCCCATCGACCGTTGCCGCATGACCATGGTGCGCAGCGAACGCTGGAAGTACCTGGCCTATGACGGCTTTCGCCCGCAGCTGTTCGACCTGGAAAACGACCCGCAGGAAATCCACGACCTGGGCAGCGATCCCGCCTATGCCCAGGTGCGCGAGACTCACTTGGGTTATCTGTTCGAATGGCTGCGTGGGTTGAAGCGGCGTACCACCATCAGCCACACCGAGATCGAAGTGCGCGGGCAATGGTTTCGCTATGGTGAGCCGGAGGCGGAAAAAGTGGTGCAAATTGGGGTCTGGTAAACGCCACAAATCCAATGTGGGAGGGGGCTTGCTCCCGATAGCGGAGTGTCAGTCACAGCATTTTTGACTGGCCCACTGCTATCGGGAGCAAGCCCCCTCCCACATTTTGATCTCCAACTGGTTTAGAGACCTTTGGTGGTCTGGCTGCGCTGCCCCTGCACACCCACCGGCACATCACCCTTGAGCGTGACCCGGCGCACGATGCGCTCTTGGGTGCCATAGTCGTCCACCGCGTAATGCTGGGTGGCACGGTTATCCCAGATCGCCACGTCACCGGTATTCCAGCGCCAGCGCACGGTGTTTTCCAGGCGGGTGACGTGGCCTTGCAGCAGGTTGAACAGTTGCGCCGACTCCGCCTGGGAATAGCCTTTCAGGCGCTTGACGAAGTGCCCCAGCAGCAGGGTTTTCTCACCGCTGACCGGGTGCACACGCACCACCGGGTGTTCGGTTTCGTACACCGTGGAAGTGAAGACCTTGCGGTATTCCTCGAGCTTCTCCACCGCCACATCCGGCTTGCGTGCGGCGTAGTCGTATTCGTTGCTGTGCACCGCCCATAGGTGGTCAGCCAACGCACGCAGCTCGACGCTGAGGTCGTTGTAAGCGGCGGCGGTATTGGCCCAGACGGTGTCGCCGCCGGACGCTGGCGCCAGCACCGAACGCAGGATCGAAGCTTTCGGGTAGGCATCGACGAAAGTCACGTCGGTGTGCCAGGAGTTGGCGCGCTGACCACGGGTGCCATCCAATTCCATCAGAAAGCGCGTGCCGTCGCGCACCGGCACCGTAGGGTGTGCAATCGGCTCACCAAGCAGGTGGGCGAAGGCTTCCTGGCTCTGGTCATCGAGATGGGTTTGTTCGCGGAAGAAGATGACCTTGTACTGCACCAGTGCCTGCTGGATGGCCTCAACGGTGGCGGCATCCAGGTCACCAGACAGTTTGATGCCACGGATCTCGGCGCCGATACGACCGGCCACCGGGTGGATGTCGAGCGCGTGGGCGATGGGTTGAACAGCTAATGCGGCGTTGCTCATTGTGATGACCCTCATGTGCCTGCTGATGGTGGAGATGCTTTCCAGCAACGCTCTATCCATATGCATTTTAGATCTAGCAAATGAATCAATGCTTCGTTGACGGAATAAGAGCTTGCATTTAAAACCTCAGCTTGCTCGGTCGCAAATGCCTTCGACCTATTTTTAAAATGCCGGGAAAGCATATGGATCTTCGCCAACTGCGCTACTTCATCGCCCTCAACGAACACCGCAGTTTCGTGCGTGCGGCGGACGCCATGGGCATCACCCAACCAGCGTTCAGCCGCAGCATCCAAGGGCTGGAACAGGAGTTTGGTTGCGTGCTGGTAGACCGCGGCCACAAGGACCTGCGCCCTACGCCGGAAGGCCAGGTGGTGTTGCAGCACGCCCTGAGCCTGGTGCACGGCGCAGCGCTGCTGAGCAGTGAAGTGACGCGCATGACCAAGCTCGACGCCGGCGACCTGCGCTTCGGCTGCGGCCCCGCGCCAGCGGTGAAGTTGGTGCCGGATGCGGTGGCGCGATTTATCAACGCCCACCCGAAAATCCGCACGAGTTTCCAGGTGGACAACTGGGAAACCCTCAGCCGCAGCCTGAGCCGTGAAGAGATCGAATTCTTTATCGCCGACATCCGTCAGTTCGAGGCCGACCCGAATTTCCAGACCCGCGCACTGACACCCAAGCGCGGCGTCTTTTTCTGCCGCCCCGGGCACCCGTTGCTGGCCAAGGACAGCCTGTCGACCAACGATATGTTCGACTATCCGCTGGCCGCGCCGCTGATCTCCCAGGGTATTCGCAAACTGCTGGCGAACCTGAGTGGGCGCATGGATTTTTCCCCGAGCATCCACACCGAGCACTTCCCGGCGCTGGTGAAGATTGTGCTGCAATCCAACGCCATCGGCGTCGGCACCGAGGAAGCGTTCGCCGAGGATGTGGCCAGCGGTTCGCTGGTGCTGCTGCACTGGCGCAACCTGCCGCAGCACATGGATACCCTGAGCGCACGCTGCGGGATCGTCAGCCGCACGGGGTCGCGGTTGTCGCCAGCGGCGAAGGCGATGATCGAGACGTTGGTGGAGGTGGATAGCCAGCAGGTAAGTGTGGCGGTTTGAAGGGCCTCATCGCGGGCAAGCCAGCTCCCACATTGAGCGGTGAACACATTCAAGTGTGGGAGCTGGCTTGCCTGCGATAGCGATAGCCCAGGCACCGACAAGCTCAGAGCCCCGCCGCCACCAAACCCGGCGCCACCCAATCGCTCACCTGAAACGACTTGCGAATCAGCTTCTCCTTCGAGGCCAAATCCACCGCATCCTGCAATTTGCCCAGGAACACCGGGTCCAGGGTCGAGGGGAAAATCTCACTGAGTTTCTGGTCTTTCAAATCATTGGTCAGGATCACCGGCGGGTAACTGGCCAACCCCGACACCAGCGCGATGTAAGCCTGCTTATTGTTGTCATCGGTCAACCACTGCACTGCTTGCTGCTGGGCCTTGAGCAGCTTGGCCACAGCATCTGGGTGTTCGTCGACAAACTTGGCGCTGCCCACCAGCACGGCCTGGATGCTGCCGGCATCGCCCAGGTCCTTCGTGGTCAGCGGTATTTCTGCCAAGCCTTTGGCCTGCAACGCCGTGAGAGTGGAACCGCCCCAGGTTGCGTCAATCTGCTTGGCGGCCAGCGCAGCGCTGGCGGCATTGAAGTCCAGGTTGATGACCTTCAGGTCCTTCTCACTCAAGCCCTGGCTGGCCAATGCGCTGTCGAACGACAACTGGCTGGCCGTGCCGCGAAACACCGCCACGCGCCTACCCTTGAGGTCTTGCAGGGTCTTGATGCCTGAACCCGGCACCACACCGAGGTAGTGCTTGACCCCACGTGCGGTGGCGCTGAGCAGCCGCGTATCCAGGCCATTGGAACGGCCGATGATTGCCGCCAGGTCGCCCAGATAGGCGAGGTCCACCTGGCCGTTGGCGAAGGCTTCATTGATCACAGGGCCCGCGCCTTTGAAGTAATTCCACTGGATCTTGATGCCTTGGTCGGCAAAGGCTTTTTCATAGATTTGCTGTTCACGCAAAACGTCGGTGATGCCGCCGCCACTGTGCTGGCTGCCGGCACTGAGGTCGGGCACGGCGATGCGAATTTCCTTGAGGTCCGCGGCATGCACCAGCCCGGCCAGGGCGGTACCGGCGAACAGGCTGATCAGACGTTTGAAGGGCAGTTTCATAAGCGCAGCTCCTGGTGGGCGACGGTCGCCTGGGGAGCAAAAAATAGGCACAGCACGAACAAAACTTTAAATACTATAAATGCACAATTTAATAGCTTTTTGGACTATGCGAGCGAATACACAGGCTCCAGAGCGGTATGCATGAACAGCATCGAAAATATTCTTCGAATGCATTGGATGCGTGGAGAGCTGAGGCTTTAAATGATTTCTCTTATCTCGCAATCATCTTGATTACGTTTTTATAAGATCGAAATCACATAATGCATTTGGCGACACGGAGGTCTTCCATGGCCCGGATTTCACTTTTGAGCCTACCTCTGGTGGCCCCGTCCAACGGTAGAGTGCCGCGTTGGCCGCAGCTGTGTCAGCGCCTGTTGGCGTGGCTGCTGCCGTTCACGTTGTTTGCCCTATGGTGGTTGGCCAGTCGCAATCACTGGATGAGCGAACAGATTCTGCCCGCCCCCACCCTGGTGTGGAGCAGCGCAGTGGAGTTGGCCGGTGGCGAGTTATGGAGCCATCTTGCGATCAGCTTGCAGCGCCTGTTCTGGGGCCTGCTGGCCGGTATCGGCGTGGGCGCGATACTCGGCGCAGTCCTGGGTTTCAGCGCCCGCGCCGAGCGTTTGGTATTCCCCACGTTCAGCGCGCTGTCGCAGGTACCGACCTTGGCGTGGATTCCGCTGTTCATGGTGTTTTTCGGCATTGGCGAAACCTTGAAACTGGTGGTGCTGGTCAAGGCCATTGTGGTGCCCGTAACTCTGCACACCCTGGTGGGCGTGCGCGACGCCCAACCCAACCTGCGCGAAGCCGCCCGCGTGTTGCGCCTGCCCACCCACTTGCTGATCCGCCGCCTGATCCTGCCCGCTGCGCTACCGGCGTTCATGGCCGGGGTACGCCTGGCCCTGGCGGCGGGCTGGACGTCGTTGCTGGCCGTGGAGTTGCTGGCCTCCAGCGAAGGCATTGGCTACCTGATGGTGTGGGCGCGCCAGTTGTTCATGCTCGATATTGTCTTTGTGTGCATCGTGGTCATCGGCGTGCTGGGTGTGGTGATGGACCGCGGCATCGGTTGGCTGGATCGCAAGTGGGTGCACTGGCCCCATCCGGCTACAGCGCAGATCCGCCGCGGGCCACGCTATGAAGGCTGGCAACGCTTGCAACCGTGGCTGTTGCCGCTGCTATTGCTGGCGTTGTGGCAAGTGGCAACGCAACAGGGTTGGGTCGACCCGAACATTCTGGTCAGCCCCCAAGCGGTGCTGCAAACCACCGTGGCGGGTGTGCTGGATGGCAGCCTGACCACGGCGCTGGGCAAAAGCCTCGGCCGGGCCGTGGGTGGCTTGCTGCTCGGCGGCAGCCTGGGCTTTGCCGTGGGCTTGTGGCTGGGGCTGTCGCGGCGCAGTGAGCGGGTACTTGGCCCGACCCTGGCCGCGCTGCGCCAGATCGCGATTTTCGCCTGGGTGCCGCTGCTCACTGCCTGGTTCGGCCTGGGTGAACTGGCCAAGTGGGTGTTTATCGCCCTCGCCGCGTTCTTCCCGTTATTCATCGCCACTCAGCGCAGCGTGCTCAACCTGTCGCCGCAACTGCGCGAAGCCGCGCAAGTGCTGCGCCTGAGCCTGTGGCAACGTCTGCGTCGCCTGGTACTGCCGGGGGCCGCGGCGGGGATTTTCGCCGGCCTGCGCCTGAGCCTGATCTACGCCTGGATGGGCACCATCGGCGCGGAATATTTCATGCCCTCGGACGGCGGCATCGGCAGCCTGATGATCGGCGCCCAACAGCTGCTGCGCATGGACCTGATCATGAGCGGCATGCTCCTGGTCGGCCTCACCGGCGCCGCCCTCAACCTGATCGGCCAACGCATCGAAACCCGTGCCACCCGCTGGAGACACGCATGAACGCACCGATTGTCAGCTTCAACCATGTGGGCAAAAGCTTCGATGTCGACGGCTTCGAACTGGAAGCCATCCGCGAATTCAACCTGCAGATTGCCGAAGGGGAATTTGTCGCGATTGTCGGCGCCAGCGGTTGCGGCAAGTCCACCCTGCTGCGTCTGCTGGTGGGGCTCGACACGCAATATCGCGGCGAGATCCAGGTTGATGGCAAGGCCGTCAGCGGTATCGGTGGCGAGCGCGGTATCGTGTTCCAGGAGCACCGCCTGTTTCCCTGGCTGACCGTGGCGCAGAACATCGGCCTGGGCCTGGTCAACGAGCCGCTGAACGAGGCCGAGCGCAACCGGCGCATCCGTGACTTTATCGAGCTGGTGGGCCTCACCGATTTCACGCGTGCCTACCCGCATCAACTCTCCGGCGGCATGGCGCAACGGGTGGCGATCGCTCGTGGCCTGGTAGCCAGCCCACGCATCCTGTTGCTGGACGAACCCTTCGGCGCCCTCGACGCACTGACCCGCCAGCAGATGCAGGACGAACTCCTGGCAATTCGCGCCCGCGCCAGGATCACCACGGTACTGGTCACCCATGATGTGGAAGAGGCGATTTTCCTCGCCGACCGCGTGGTGGTGATGGAACCCCGGCCGGGGCGCATCAAGCAGGTGGTGGACATCACCCTGCCCCATCCGCGCCAGCGCAGCAGCTTTGAATTCCACCAACTGCGCGAACAATTGCTGCATGAACTGATCAGTGACGACCACTACCAGCCGCCGGTGCGCGAACAGATCCGCGATTTGCCCCTGGCGTTCATTGCTTGCTGAAGGCGAGTTTGACGCCCGGCTGCTCCTGGCGCTCAAACCGATTGGCCCGGGCGAAGGTGCCGAAATCATTGAAGCGCACGCCCATCTGGGCCATGACCTTATGCGCCACCTTGACGGTCATCTGGCGAATGTAGAACGGCTCCTTCACCACAAAGTGATGGATGCCATGGGTGCTGCCGAAGTTGAAGCAGAACGCCTGCAACGGCCACAGCCACCAGGGGTTCAATACCTGGGTCTGCTGGATCACGTTGCCCAGTTCCACATCGCCGTAGTAGTGCATGTTGGAGCTGACAAAGTGCAGGCAGAACGTACGCAATACGTTGGGGCCGATGATCACCACTGCAGCGATGTCGATCACCTGCATCATCTGCAAGGTGCCGGCCGACCACATGATCGGCGCGCCCAACAGGCTGGCGATGCCGTTGGCGGCATGAAAGCCCAGGAAGACGTACCAGGCGCCCCAATGCAGCAGTGCCAGCGGGGCATACACCAGCACCACGCGCTTGAGGATGCTGAACTTGTGTGCCCAGGTCTTGGCCCGCAGCATTCGGATCAAGGCTGACATCATGTTGTCCCCCACCATCAGCAGCCGCGCAACCCCCCAGGGCTCGCCGTTGGTAATGGCGCGCTCTTCCATATCGGCCTCCGTGCCGGAGACCTTGTGATGGTTGAGGTGCAAATGCCGGCGTATCCACGGGTTGATCGTGCTTGGCCGTGCCAGCCATACCAGGCCCATCATCAGGTTGTGGGGCAGGCGCTGCTTGCGAAAGTACATGCTGTGGATCAGGTCGTGCTCCAACTCGTGGGTCAGTGAAGCAAAGAACGCATTGAGCAGCAGGCACGCCCACCAGGCCAGGTGACCGCTGATATAGAGCGCCGCCGAGCCGAGCATGCCCAACAAGGCAAACGCCAGGATGCCCACGCCCAGGGCGTCCTGATGCAGCAGCCAGGGATGGCGCTGGCGCAATCGGGCGCCCTCGGCCAGCACCACCTCACGGATATGCGCTGAACGTTGTTGTGCGTTCATCTGTTGGGGACTTGCAGAAGTACCGTCCATGCTTCCATCCTCTTGTACATTGATGTGTCCATCCTGCCCTAAGCGATCGGGCAGGACGCTAGCCCCGGACGCCAACCTGTTGACCGCAAGCGCCAATCGCCATGACCGAACCCACTTCCCTCGCCAGTTGGACCCGCGCCCTGCGCAAGCAGCTCGACGCCCTGGGCCTGAACAGCGCCACGCTGTGCGCCGAGGCCGGGCTCGACCCGCAGCAGATGGACGACCCCAACGCACGCTATCCGTTGTCGGCCACCACGCGCCTCTGGCAACTGGCGGTGCAGGCCAGCGGTGATCCGGCGATTGGCTTGCGGGTGTCGCGGTTCGTCAGCCCCACCACCTTTCACGCCCTCGGTTATGCCCTGGTGGCCAGCGGCAGCTTGCGCGAGGTGTTCGAGCGCATCGTGCGCTATCACCAGGTGGTCAGTGACGCCCTGAGCCTGGAGCTGACCCGCCATGGCGACGCGTACCACTTTCGCCTGCTCCAACCCCAAGGCAGCCCCGCGCCAGCGCCGGAGGCCATCGACGCCTTCGTGGCGATCTATGTGCGCACTTGCCGCAACCGCCTGGGGCGTGACTACGCGCCGTTGGCCGTTTATCTAATGCGCCCGGAACCCGCCGACCCCACGCCGTGGCATACCGTATTGCGCTCGCCGGTGTTTTTTGCCGCCAGCGAAGACCGCCTGGAGTTCGCTGCCCACGACTTCGACAGCCATCTTGACGACGCCAACCCGGAATTGGCCGAACACAATGAAACCGTGCTCAAGCGCACCCTCGCCCACCTGCAACCGCTGACCTGGGAGCGCAAGGTGCGCGCCGTGATCGAGGCGCAATTGCCCGATGGCGAGCCGAGTGCCGAACGCGTTGCCCAGGCCTTGCACCTGAGCTTGCGCAGCTTGCAGCGCCACCTGGCGGATGAAGGCTGTCGGTTTGATGCGCTGCTCAATGAGTGCAGGCAGAACCTGGCGTTGCTGCACCTGAGGGATCCGCAGTGTTCGTTGGCCGAGATCAGCCATTTGCTGGGGTTTGCCGATACCAGCAGTTTCAACCGGGCGTTCAAGCGTTGGACGGGGATGACGCCCGGGCAATTTCGGGAGGGATTGCGGTAGGAGGATTTTCAGTGGCTGTGATGGCCTCATCGGGGGCAAGCCCCCTCCCACATTCTGATTTGTGAACACGTTCAAAGTGTGGGAGGGGGCTTGCTCCCGATAGCGGTCGCCCAGGCAATCAACGCCCACGATCCCGGCGCAATACTTTCCTCACCCGCGCCACTAACACCTTGGCGTCAAACGGCTTGAGCAAGTAATCATCCTCATGCAGCTCCAACCCCCGCAACCGGTCTTCAATCCCGCCAGGCGTGGTCAAAAACAAAATCGGCGTTTTGCCGCGTTGGCGAATCGCCTGCTGCAATTTCCAGGCGTTCAAGCCCGGCAGCATCACATCCAGAATCACCAGCTCGTACACAGTGCTTTCCACAAACCGCTGCGCCGCCATGCCGTTGGCCGCAACTTCCACAGAGAAGCCGGCCTCGCTCAGGCCCTGGGCCATAAGCTGCGCCAGTTGCGGCTGGTCTTCCACTAACAACACCTGCATGTCTTACCTCTGGGTTTGATTACAAACCTGTCATCCAATTGTGCGGCTTTTGTCCGCGTCCACTGGCTACCGTGAGCACCTGCCTCCTGGAGCCACAAACATGTATCGCACCGCTTTGTTCTTGAGCCTCGCTGTGACCACCGCTGCACAGGCAACGCCACCACTGCCACGCCATGCCGAGCTGGATTTGCACACTGCGCGCCAACTGGCCGACGCCAGCCTGGCCCACTGCACGGCCGCGCTGACGGTATTGGACCGCGGTGGCAATTTGCTGGTGGCCCTGCGGGCGGACGGTGTCGGCCCGCACAACAGCTTCGCCAGCCAACGCAAGGCATACACGGCGCTGTCGACCAAAACCCCAACCCGGCTGTTTGCCGAGCGTGCGCGTAACAACCCTGAAGCCGCCAACCTTAACAGCTTGCCCGAGTTGCTGTTGCTCGGCGGCGGCGTGCCGCTGTTCGCTGATGCTGAACTGGTCGGCGCGCTGGGCATCGCCGGTGCCGGCGGCGCTGCGCAGGACGAAGCCTGCGCCGTACAGGCTGCCGAGCAACTGGGCTTGAAAATCACCCCCTGACTTGACCCCTTCCAAAAGGACTTCCCCATGAAAACCCTAAGCATGACCCTTGCCGCCCTCAGCCTGAGCGGCCTGTGCAACCTGGCCCTGGCCGCCGGCAACCCGCTGAGCGTACACGTGCTCAACCTGGAAAACGGCCTGCCATCGGCCGGTGTCAGCGTCACCCTGGAACAGCATGTGGGCGATCAGTGGCAATCACTGTCCCAGGGCGTGACCAATCAACAGGGACGCATCGCCGAACTGTTCCCCGCCGACCAGAGCATGAAGCCGGGCGAGTACCGTGTAGTGTTCAAGACCGGCGATTACTACAAGAAGGCCAACCGCGAGACGTTCTTCCCCGAGGTGCCGGTGATTTTCCAGGTCAAGCAGGTCGACCAGCACTACCACATCCCGCTGTTGCTCAGCCCTTACGGCTTCTCCACCTATCGCGGTTCATAGGCCCGCGGCCAGGCGCAGCCCGGCGAGGTCCAGTATCTCGATGGCGCCGTAGCTCAAACCAATGATGCCCTGTTGCTCCAGCGCCTTGAGCAGACTGTTGATGGTCTGGCGCGACAGGCCCAGCATCGCCGCCAGATCCTCCTGAGGCAGTTGCAGCACGCGGCGCGCCTGCTCTATTTCGCCGTAACCCTGGGCGATCATCAGCAACCGATGGGCCAGACGCTTTGAGGCGGGCATCAGGCTTATCTGCTCAATGTTGATCAAAGACAGGCGCAGTTTATGGCTCATCAACAGCGCCATATCGCGCCAGAACACCGGTTGTTGTTCAAGAATCTTGAGTATCGCCACCTGCGGTATCTGCAACAGCGTGCAGGCTCCCGTGGCGAGGGCATCGTGGGTGCGTGGCAGGTTGTCGAACAGGCAGATCTCGCCGAACCAGTGAGGGGTTTCCACCAGGCTCAATACCGCTTCCTTGCCTTGGGCGCTGACGGCACTGATGCGCACCGCCCCTTCCAGCACCGCATACAGGCCACACGGCGGGTCGCCGCGTTTGAACAGGAACTGCCCCGTTGCAAGTACGCGCAACCGCGCCGCCCCCAGCAGGCTACGCTGAAAGTCTGGCGGCAAGTGGCTGAACCACTGACCGCGAACCAATTGCGCGTGCCATTTGCCTGTGTCCATGGGAACTCCGAAGATTGTCGCCCAATTGACAGTTAGGCACCGACTGACAGGGCATGATCAAACATCCTACAGGAGGAACAACAATGAAAAGCCTCGTCGACCACCTCAGTCAATACGCTGCCTACCACCGCGACCCGCGCAATATTGTCAGTCACTTTATCGGTATCCCATTGATAGTGGTTGCCGTGGCCGTGCTGCTGTCACGCCCCGAGTGGACGGTGGGTGGCCTTTGGGTCTCGCCAGCGGTGCTCCTGGCGTTGTTCTCGGCGTGGTTCTACCTGCGCCTGGAACTGGCCCTGGGCGCGCTGATGACGGTGTTGATGGGTCTGTCGGTATGGGCTGGGCATGTATTGGCGGCACAGAGCACGATGGTATGGCTGAGCAGTGGCGTGGGTATGTTTGTGGTGGGCTGGGTGATTCAGTTTGTCGGGCATTACTACGAAGGCAAGAAACCCGCGTTTGTGGACGATGTGTCGGGGCTGATCGTGGGGCCGTTGTTTGTGGTGGCGGAGTTGGCGTTTTTGCTGGGGTTGCGGCAGGACCTGCAAAAGCAGATTGAACAACGTTCAGGCCCGGTGGGACGCCGCGATCTCAAGCCAAGTGAAGTCTAAATGTGGGAGGGGGCTTGCTGCCTCCCACATTGGGTTCTGTATTGAGTTTAGGCTTTTTGCCAGACCTTGGGTTTGAAGAACAGGGTCTCGCCACGGGCCAGCCCGGTGAGGCTGTCGTGGTCTTTCACCACCTCAGCCTCGATCAGCTCGCTTTGCCCTTCCACCTTCAAGGTCACGCGAGTCGT
This sequence comes from Pseudomonas sp. W2Jun17, assembly GCF_023127795.1. Taxonomy (NCBI): domain Bacteria; kingdom Pseudomonadati; phylum Pseudomonadota; class Gammaproteobacteria; order Pseudomonadales; family Pseudomonadaceae; genus Pseudomonas; species Pseudomonas sp. W2Jun17. Next base: position 539,818 of record NZ_SPKO01000025.1, read on the forward strand.
TGCGCCCAGCGGACGAATATCGCGTACCTCGGCCGCATGGTGATCTTCCAGTTCATGCCGCGACAACGACACTTCGTGGGGGCGGAACAGCAGGTGCTTGTCTTCGCCCAAATGCAGGCGGTTCGAATCACCCAGGAAGTGATAAACAAAATCGCTTGCCGGGTTTTCGTAGACATCCCCCGGTGAGCCGATCTGCTCGATCACGCCCTTGTTCATCACCACGATGCGGTCGGCGACTTCCATGGCCTCTTCCTGGTCGTGGGTCACAAACACTGAGGTCAGGTTGATGTCTTCGTGCAGGCGCGCCAGCCAGCGGCGCAGCTCTTTACGCACCTTGGCATCAAGGGCGCCGAAGGGCTCGTCCAGCAGCAGCACTTTAGGCTCCACCGCCAGCGCGCGGGCCAGGGCGATACGCTGGCGCTGGCCACCGGAGAGTTGTTCCGGGTAGCGGTCGGACAACCAATCGAGTTGCACCATGTTGAGCAGCTCATGGACCTTGGCCGCGATCTGGCTTTCATTCGGGCGCTGGTTTTTCGGCTTCATGCGCAGGCCGAAGGCGACGTTGTCGAACACGGTCATATGGCGGAACAAGGCGTAGTGCTGGAACACGAAGCCAACATTGCGATCCCGCACATCGTGGCCGGACACGTCTTCGCCGTGGAACACGATGCTGCCGGCATCCGGGGTTTCCAGGCCGGCGATGATGCGCAGCAAGGTGGTCTTGCCGCAGCCGGACGGGCCCAGCAACGCCACCAGCTCGCCACTCTGGATATCCAGGTTGATGCTGTCCAGGGCCTTGAAGGCGTTGAAGTTCTTGCTGACATTACGGACTTCGATCGACATGACTTATTCCTCACCGGCGCTGTTGCGCAGGCGGTTGATTCGGTTCTCGCTCCACTGCTTGAGCAGCAGGATGAAGAGCGCCAGGATCAGCAACAGGCTGGCCACCGCAAACGCGGCAACATGGTTGTATTCGTTGTAGAGGATCTCGACGTGCAGCGGCAGGGTGTTGGTGACGCCGCGAATGTGCCCGGACACCACCGACACCGCGCCGAACTCGCCCATGGCCCGCGCCGTGCACAGCACCACGCCGTAGATCAGGCCCCATTTGATGTTCGGCACGGTGACATGCCAGAACATCTGCCAGCCATTGGCGCCCAGCAGGCGCGCGGCCTCTTCTTCCTGAGTGCCTTGCTCCTGCATCAGCGGGATCAGCTCACGGGCCACGAACGGCACAGTAACGAAGATGGTCGCCAGCACGATGCCGGGCAAGGCGAACACGATCTGGATGTCATGGTCCTGCAACCATGGGCCGAAGAAGCCCTGGGCGCCGAACATCAGCACGTAGACCAGGCCCGCAATCACCGGTGAAACCGAGAACGGCAGGTCGATCAACGTGACCAGGATGCTTTTGCCACGGAACGAATACTTGCTTACGCACCAGGCCGCGCTGACCCCGAACACCAGGTTGAGCGGCACCGAAATCAACACGGCGATCACCGTGAGTTTCAGCGCCGACAGCGCGTCCGGCTCAAGGATCGCGGTGAAGAACGAACCCAGGCCATTCTTCAGGCCCTGGGACACCACGATCACCAGCGGCAACAGCAGGAACAGGGCGAACACCAGCCAGCCAAGGCCGATCAGGATACGTCGCGACGTCGCGCTGCCACGGCGGGCAGCGTTGGCCGAGGACGCGGCGGAAATAGACGATTGGGACATGTTCCGCGCCTCCTTATGGACGTTCGATGCGCCGCTGCAACAAGTTGATCAGCAGCAGCAAAACAAAGGAAACCACCAGCATCAGCACACCAATGGAGGTGGCGCCGCGGTAGTCGTATTGGTCCAGCTTGACCATGATCAGCAACGGCAGGATTTCGGTTTTCATCGGCATGTTGCCGGCGATGAAGATCACCGAACCGTACTCACCCACGCCACGGGCGAAGGCCAACGCGAACCCGGTCAGCCAGGCAGGCAACAATGCCGGCACGAGGATATGGCGGAACACCTGCAGTGGCTTGGCACCCAGGCAAGCGGCGGCCTCTTCGACTTCCCGGGGGATATCGGCCAGTACCGGCTGCACCGTGCGCACCACGAAGGGCAAGGTCACGAAGGTCAGCGCCAGGGTGATGCCCAAGGGGGTATAGGCGATCTTGAAGCCCAGGTCGGTTGCGAACTGGCCGACCAGGCCGTTAGGCGCATACAGCGCGGTCAAGGCAATACCGGCGACGGCGGTGGGCAAGGCGAACGGCAGGTCGATCATCGCATCGATGATCTTGCGGCCGGGGAAGGTGTAACGCACCAACACCCAGGCCAGCAGCGTGCCGATCACGCCATTGATCAGCGCGGCGTACAGCGCGGTGCTGAAGCTCAGCTTTAACGCCGCCAGCACGCGAGGTGCGGAGATGATGTTCCAGAACTGATCCCAGGTGAGTTGGGCGGCGTGTACAAACATCGCCGCCAGCGGGATGAGCACGATCAGGCTGAGGTACACGACGGTGTAGCCCAGCGTCAGCCCGAAGCCGGGTATGACGGGGGAAATACGACGCGACATAAGAGTCCTTGGTTAAAGGGTAGAAACCACTGTAGGAGCGCGCTTTTTGTGGCAGCTGGCTTTTCTGTGGGAGCCGGGCTTGCCCGCGATGCAGGCACCTCGGTGTATCAGCCACACCACGGTGATGCTATCGCAGGCAAGCCAGCTCCCACACAAGCCCAGTTCCTACAGAAAGTCAGGCCCCTACAGTTACTTTGGCTTACTGCGCCGTGTAGATCTGGTCGAACACGCCACCGTCGTTAAAGAATTTCGGTTGGGCAGTTTTCCAGCCGCCGAAATCTTTGTCGATAGTCACCAGGTCCAGTTTCGGGAACTGCTGGGCGTATTTGGCGGCTACTTTTGCATCGCGTGGGCGGTAGAAGTTTTTCGCCGCAATCTCCTGGCCGGCCGGGCTGTACAGGTGTTTGAGGTATTCGGTGGCGATCTCGGTATTGCCTTTTTTCTCGGCGTTCTTGTCGACCACAGCCACCGGCGGCTCCGCCAGGATCGACAGGGACGGCACGACAATGTCGAACTTGTCGGCGCCGCCGTCTTCTTTCAAGGCCAGGAACGCCTCGTTTTCCCAGGCCAGCAATACGTCACCCTGACCGTTGTTGACGAAGGTAATGGTAGAACCCCGGGCGCCGGTGTCCAGTACCGGGACGTGCTTGAACAGCTCTTTCACGTACTCCTGAGCCTTGGCTTCGCTGCCTCCGGCCTTGAGGCCATAGGCCCAGGCAGCAAGGAAGTTCCAGCGCGCCCCGCCGGAGGTTTTCGGGTTGGGCGTGATCACCGACACGTCTTTCTTGATCAGGTCGCCCCAATCCTTGATGCCTTTAGGGTTGCCCTTGCGCACCAGGAACACGATGGTCGAGGTGTACGGGGTGCTGGCGTCCGGCAGACGCGTCTGCCAGTTTTCCGGCAGGGTCTTGCCCAGCTTGGCGACTTCATCGATGTCACCGGCCAGGGCCAGGGTCACCACGTCGGCGCGCAGGCCGTCGATCACTGCTCGTGCCTGCTTGCCCGAGCCGCCGTGGGACTGCTGGATCTTGACGTTGTCGCCGGGGTGAGACTGCTTCCAGAAGTTGGTGAACTCTGCGTTGTAGTCCTGGTACAGCTCACGGGTCGGATCGTACGAGACATTGAGCAACTCGTAGTCCTTGGCAACAGCGGAACCGGCAAACACGGCACTGGCCAGCGCGGCCAAGGCATAACGGCGAATCGACGACATAGAAGCTCCTGAAATTCTTGAGTGTTGGCTTTTCTTATTAGTTGCGGGTCTATCGCCGTTCTTGCTCAGCTCGGTTTGTTACCCGGGTTCTGCAGGCGGAATTTTTCCTTGCGCTCGATCTGTACCACTTGGGCGTTGTGCACAGTGATTTCCACCGCGCCAAAGCGCAGATCACGCAAGGCGCTCTGGATCTCACGCAAAATGGCTGCTTCGTCCTGGCCGTCGACGCTACGTAGAGATGCGCTCATGGTCTCGCTCCTGAAATGAATAGTGCCTGGCAGTGACGACACTGCTTGCGGCGTGAGGGCGATAGTAGATAAGCGTGGATATTCTTAAAAATACTATTTAAGAATGTTTATATAACCAGAAAGAATTTTCTGATAGGGCGCGGGGTTGCGTGTGGATTTTCTGCTCAGATGCTGAAGTTAAGGCCTGATGTGATCCAAATGTGGGAGGGGCGGTCGCACCGCCCCTCCCACAGTTTGACCGTGTTTCAAGGTCGGATGGCGGGGGCTCGTGACCAATCAATCTCCTGGGCCGGCATCGGTCGTCCAAACCAATACCCCTGGCCCATATCGCACTCCTGACCCAACAGGAACCGCGCCTGTTCCACCTGCTCGATTCCTTCGGCATGTACCTGCATCCCCATGCTTTTGGCCAGGGCGATGACCACGCGCACGATCGCAGCGTCGTCTTCGTCCCACGGCAGACCGGCGACGAAGCCTTGGTCGATCTTCAGCTTCTGCACCGGCAGGCGCTTGAGGCGCAACAGCGAAGAGTAGCCGGTGCCGAAATCGTCGATGGCCAGGCGCAAGCCCAGTTCGCGCAGACGGTGCAGTTGCTCCAGAGCCACTTCGGGGTCGTCCATCACTGCGCTTTCGGTGACTTCCAGCTCAAGAAACGCCGGGTCCAGGCCCGTGTCGTGCAGCACCTGAGCCACTTGTTCATAGAGTTCACGCCGGGCAAACAGGCGGCTGGAGACGTTGACGGCGATAAAGCCCAACGGCGCGCCGTCCGCCAGCCATTGGCACATCTGCCGGCACGCCTGGTCCATCACCCACGCGTCGATATCGGCAATCAACCCGGTGCGTTCGGCGATGGGGATGAATTCGCCAGGGGGCACCAGGCCGCGCTCCGGATGCTGCCAGCGCACCAGCGCTTCAACGCCCACCAAACGGCTGTCGGGCAGGTTATGCACCGGCTGGTAGTAGACGCGCAGTTCCTGCTGGTCGAGGGCACGGCGCAGTTCGCTGGCGATCTCCACGCGATTTTGCGCGTGAGCGGTCAGCTCTTCGGTGTACAGGGCATAGCCCTCGCGGCCGACGCTTTTGGCCTTGAACAACGCGGAGTCGGCGTTGCGCAGTAATTGCTCGGCGCTCAAGGCATCGCTGGGGAACAGGCTGATGCCAATACTGGCGCTGATAAACAATTGATTACCGTCAAAAACAAACGGGTCTTTCATGGCATTGAGCATGCGCTGCGCCAAGGCAGCGGCCTGGATCACCTGTGGACAACTTTCCGCCAGCACAGCGAACTCGTCGCCGCCCAGCCGCGCGAGTGTGACCCCAGGCCCGAACAGGCCCTTGAGACGGTCAGCCACCAGCTTGAGCAACTGGTCTCCAACATTGTGGCCAAGGCTGTCATTGATGATCTTGAAGTGGTCCAGGTCCATTAACAGCAGGGCACAGCCACGCTTGTGCACTTGCGCCGAGGCCAGGGCCTGCTCGGTACGATCGGTGAATAAAAGGCGGTTGGGCAGGTCGGTGAGCGGGTCGTGATGGGCCAGGTGCGCCAGTTCGTGTTCGGAGTCCTTGATGGCGCTGATGTCCGAGAACACCGCGACGTAATGGCTGATATGGCCCCGCTCATCGCGAATCACACGGATGGTTTGCCACTGTGGATACACCTCGCCACTTTTGCGGCGGTTCCAGATTTCGCCGCTCCATTCGCCTTCACGTTCCAGGGTCTGAAACATCTGTTGATAGAAAGCCGACGAATGGCGCCCGGACTTGAACAGGCTGGGCGGCTGGCCCATGACGTCTTCGCGGCGGTAGCCGGTAATCTCCATGAATGCGCGATTGACGTGCACGATCAGGCCCTGGGCATCGGTGACCAATACACCTTCGCGGGTGCAATCAAACACGGCGGCCGCCTGTTGCAGGCGTACGCGGTTTTCTTGCAGGGGCAGCTGTAGTTGGTGGGCGCGGGCGAAACGTACGCCCATCAGGTATATAGCCAGCGCACTCAGGGCTACCCAGACGTAGCCGCGAAGTTGCAGCCAATGCGCCAGCGCCCCCGGTTCATCGATAAAGTTGATCAATAATTGGTGGCTGAGTCTGAGCCATACGACGGAAATCAGCAGGTATACCAGCCCCGCACGTAGGGCTCCTCGGTATGAAAACAGCATATGGTCAGTAATCCTTACCAAAAAAAACAGAATCGCCCTACGAAGGCTGGGGATTATAGAATAAGAAACATCCAGTCACTCCTATCTGAAAGAGCGGCTGGTTTTCTCTGTAGGCTTAGTGATAATGCGTGAGCTGTTCTTTTCTTTATCTGAGGGCCATACAGCCTATGTGGTACAACGGTTTTCTTGACCTGTCAGCCTGGCAACTGGTGGCAGTCACGCTGTTGATGACCCACGTGACCATTATTGGGGTCACTGTCTATCTGCACCGTTATTCGGCCCATCGCTCGCTTGAGCTCAATGCCGGCCTGAAACACTTCTTCCGCTTCTGGCTGTGGCTGACCACGGCGCAGAACACCCGCGAGTGGACCGCCATCCACCGCAAGCACCACGCCAAATGCGAAACTGTCGATGACCCGCACAGCCCGGTGATCAAGGGCCTGTCCACGGTGCTGCGCAAAGGCGCCGAGCTGTACCGTGCCGAGGCGGAAAACCCCGAGACCCTGCGCATCTACGGCAAGAACTGCCCGGACGACTGGATCGAACGCAAGCTCTACACGCGTTACCCGCTGTTGGGCGTGGCGCTCATGGGCGTGATCGACCTGCTGCTGTTCGGCACCATCGGTATCACCATCTGGGCGATCCAGATGATGTGGATTCCGTTCTGGGCCGCCGGCGTCATCAACGGCCTGGGCCATGCCGTGGGCTATCGCAACTTCGAATGCCGTGACGCCGCCACCAACCTGGTGCCGTGGGGCATCATCGTCGGCGGCGAAGAGCTGCATAACAACCACCACACCTACCCCAACTCGGCCAAGCTGTCGGTGAAGAAGTGGGAGTTCGACCTGGGCTGGGCCTGGATCAAGGTGTTCAGCTTCCTGCGCCTGGCCAAGGTGCAGCGTGTTGCCCCCATCGCCCACCGCGTCGAAGGCAAGGGCAGCCTGGACATGGACACCGCCATGGCGATCCTCAACAACCGCTTCCAGATCATGGCCCAATACCGCAAGTTGGTGATCGGCCCGCTGGTCAAGCAGGAGTTGGAGAAGGTCGATCACTCGGTACGTCACCAGTTCCACCGTGCCAAGCGCCTGTTGTCACGGGAAACCAGCTTGCTGGATGACCGTCACCACTTGCGTATCCAAAGCATGTTGGAGCACAGCCATGCGCTGACCGTAATCTATGAGAAGCGTCTGGCGCTCCAGCAGATCTGGCTCAAGACCAGCACCAATGGCCACGATATGCTGGCCGCGATCAAGGAATGGGTGCACGAAGCCGAGGCCAGCGGCATTCAATCCCTGCGCGACTTTGCCCACCAGTTGAAGACCTACTCGCTGCGCCCTGCGGCGGTCTGACGGTACTTTGGGAGGGCTTGCCCTCCCACACACTGGCTTTTTGGCGCCATTTTCCGGGCACCGTCAATCCATGCCGATCACGGAACTTCACTGCAAATCCCCTCTCTCAAAGAACACTTCGCCATCATGGTGACCCCTTGTAGTGACCGCTGCTCCATCCTGCGGCGCGCCCAGAGAGAGTTGTACCGATGGTTCACGAAAAGCCCTGCCTGCCCGATGTGCCCACTGCCGAGCCGCCGCGTCCAGCTGCGGCGGCGACCCTGTTGGCGCTGATGCATGCCCAGGGCGAAGTGGAGCGGCTGAGTGAGCGCGAGCAATTGCTCAGTTCGCTGTTGGTCAGCGTGAACGCCGTGCTCTGGGCCATCGATTGGGCAACCCGTCGCGTGCTGTATGTGAGCCCAGCCTACGAGCGCATATTCGGTCGTTCGGCCGGTTTGCTGTTGGCCGACCACCGCGAATGGCGCAACAGTGTTCACCCCGAAGACCTCGATTACGCCGAACACAGCCTGGCCCGCGTGCTGGAACAAGGCGCCGTGGAAGACCGCGAGTACCGCATCATCACCGCCGACGGGCAAATCCGCTGGCTGAGTGACAAGTGCTACATCAACCAGCAGGTGGTGCCCGGTGAACCGCTGATTGTGGTTGGCATGGCCGAAGACATCACCGAAAAGAAGCTGCTGGAGCTGGAACTGCAACGTCTGGCCACCACCGACGTGCTGACCCAAAGCAGCAACCGCCGGTATTTTTTCGAATGCGCCAACCAGGCGTTCGACAACGCCTGCGTTCAGGGCACACCGCTGGCGTTCCTGTTGCTGGACATCGATGACTTCAAGGACGTCAACGACACCTACGGCCACCTGGAGGGCGATCAGGTGCTGCGGCGCATCGCTGAGAGTGGTCGGGGGGTATTGCGCCGTGGCGACCTGTTCGGGCGCATTGGCGGCGAAGAATTCGCCGCTGTGCTGCCCGGTTGCGCGCCAGAAATGGCCCTGCAAGTAGCCGAACGGCTGGGCAAGGAGATCCAGGCCTTGTTGTTCAGTTATGAAGGGCGCGAGTTCAGCGTGACCGTCAGCCAGGGCCTGGCCAGCTTGCGTGAAGATGACTCCACCCTCGACAGCCTGTTCGCCCGGGCGGATGCAGCGATGTATGAGGCAAAACGCCAAGGCAAGAACCGCGTTATAGCCGGTTGATACCGATCAACTGTGGGAGCTGGCTTGCCTGCGATGGCGTCTTGGCTGACCCACCGCTATCGCAGGCAAGCCAGCTCCCACAATTGATCGGTGTGTGTTTCAGGTTTTGCGTACTCGCGTCAGTTCGGACAAGCCCACCTTGAGCAACCGCGCCGTCTTGCTGCCGGCCAGCTCTTGCAGCCCTTCGTGCTCGGTCAACCGCGCCATCTGCGTCGCCAGGTTCACCACCAAGGCTTCGCGTGAATACACACCGCCTTCCAGTGAATAGGTGGCCGCGATCAATTGGCGCAACTCCAGCGGCAAGCGCCAGCGAGTGCGCAACGCCGAACCGTAGGCGGCGCCGAAGTTGTCGAGGGATTCGCCGATCGCTTCGTCATCCAGGGCGCCGCCACCCTGACGCCAGTCTTCCAGGCAGCGCAACAAGGCCAGGTCGCCCAACCGATGCAGGATGCAGGCGCTGTAGCAGCGCTGGTGATCCAGTTCCAACATGCGTGCCAGGCGCCGGGCGTACTCGGCGCTGTCCTCGGACAACTGCCAGTGCCGCTCGGCGTAGGCCACCAGCCCAGGGTCACCCAGCACCACGTTGTGCTTGAGCGCAAGGCCCAGGATGAGGTTCATGCTTTGCCCGGGGACCAGCTTGTTCAGGGCTGCGTGCAGGGTCTGCACCGGCGTGCCGTGATACCCGGCACTGTTGGCGGCAGCGATCAGCACAGCGGTGATTTGCGGGTCCATGCGCACCTGATCTTCAAGCTGCTGCAGGTCCACGCCCTCGGGGCCCAGGCTGCGATGCACCGCCGCTTTCACGTCCACACGCAACGGTGCGCCATCGCAGACCTCTCGGCGCTGCTCCAGGAATGCTGGCAAGGTCATTCCCGGTGCCAGCGCCGGGATCTCGCAATACACGCTTTCGCCTTCGTTAAGCAGCAGGTCTTGCAGGCGCTGGGTCAGGCTCTCCATGTTCAGCGGGCGGGTCAGGTAGGCCGTGGGCGCCAGGGGCAAGGCTTCGCGTACGCTGGCGCTGTCGTTGCGACTGCTCAGCAGAATAAATGGCAATGCGGGGGAGCGGCGCTGCTGGCGCACACTGCGCAGCAGGCTCAGGCCATCGACGCCTGCAAGCTCCCAATCCGCCAGGATCAGGTCATAGCTTTTCTCACGCAACAGCGCAGCAGCGTGGTCACCATCGGCGCACACATCCAGCCGCGCGTCACAACGCACATTCAACAACACTTGCTTGAGCAGGTCCCGCGACCAGGGGTCCGCCTCGGCAATCAACACTCGGGGTACAGCAGGTAAATCAACAGCAGTCATCCAGCACGCTCCATCGGCAATGCTTGCACCTTAGACAATGCCGCCGCGTGCGTACAATGAAGCAGGCACAAAAAAACCGCCGAAGCGGTTTTTTTGCTTTTCGTAGGAGCGGGGCGTGTCAGAGTTCGGAGAAACATTCTTCGATAATCGCCAGACCCTTGTCCAACTGCTCGTCCGGCGAGGTCAGCGGCACCAGTACGCGCAACACGTTGCCGTAAGTACCACAGGACAGCAGGATCAAGCCCTTGTCACGCGCCTTGGCCACCACGGAGGCAACGGCGGCAGCGTTTGGCTTGTGGGTGTCGCCGTCTTCGAACAGCTCGACCGCGATCATCGCGCCCAGGGCACGCACTTCGCCGATCACCGGGTACTTGGCCTGGATGGCCTTGAGGCCGGTCACCAAGCGCTCGCCGACAGCCTTGCAGCGGTCCAGCAGGTGCTCTTCTTCGAACACTTCCATCACCGCAAGGGCTGCCGCACAGGCGATCGGGCTACCGGCATAGGTACCGCCCAGGCCGCCTGGGGCGATGGCGTCCATGTATTCGGCCTTGCCGCACACACCGGCCAGCGGGAAGCCGCCAGCGATGGATTTGGCGAAGGTGGTCAGGTCGGCGGCAACGCCCATCTGTTCCATGGCGAAGAAGGTACCGGTACGGCCGGCACCGGTTTGCACTTCGTCGGCGATCAGCAGGATGCCGTGCTTGTCGCACAGTTCGCGCAGGCGCTGCATGAAGGCTTTCGGCGCGACGTAGAAACCGCCTTCGCCCTGTACCGGTTCGATGATGATGGCGGCGATATCACGTGGCTCGGCATCGTTCTTGAAGATGCGTTCGATGCTGGCGATCGAGTCATCGACGCTCACACCGTGCAGTTCGTTCGGATACAGCGCACGGAACACGCCACCTGGCATCAGGCCCATGCCGGCCGAGTAAGGCACGACCTTGCCGGTCAGGCCGAGGGTCATCATGGTGCGGCCGTGGTAAGCGCCCGTGAAAGCGATCACACCAGCACGGCCCGTGGCGGCGCGGGCGATCTTCACCGCGTTTTCCACCGCTTCGGAACCGGTGGTGACCAGCAGGGTTTTCTTGGCGAAATTACCCGGCACCTTGGCGGCGACTTTTTCGCACACTTCGACGTAGGGCTCGTAGGCCAATACCTGGAAGCAGGTGTGGGTCAGCTTGTTCAACTGCTCGGTCACGGCCGCGATGATTTTGGGGTGCACGTGGCCGGTGTTCAGCACGGCGATACCGCCGGCGAAGTCGATGAACTCGCGACCTTCAACGTCGGTCACGGTGGCGTTCTTCGCCGAGTCGGCGAAGATCGGGTGAATCTGGCCAACACCGCGCGGTACAGCGGCTTCGCGGCGTTTCATCAGGGAAGCGTTGGTCTTGCTCATAAAGTCCTCATTCGCCACTCATCGGGTGGCGTGGTCCAAGGCATACGTGGCGGGGAGGCAACTACGGCAGCATTCGATGATCGACTGCCCCAGCTTTCCCGGCCACTACGAATTACGATGTGAAACACGCAAAGGGACAGCGCTCTCGTGCCCTCTGCGTTTACTGCAATCCCGCGCCTTAGATACCCAGGCAGAGGTATTTGATTTCCAGGTAATCCTCGATCCCGTACTTGGAGCCTTCACGGCCCAGGCCCGAGGCCTTGATGCCGCCGAACGGTGCCACTTCGTTGGAGATCAACCCGGTGTTGACGCCGACCATACCGTACTCCAGGGCCTCGGCCACACGGAACACACGGCCCAGGTCACGGGCGTAGAAGTAGGAGGCCAGGCCGAACTCGGTGTCGTTGGCCATCGCGATCACGTCGGCTTCATCTTTGAAGCGGAACAGCGGCGCCAGCGGGCCGAAGGTTTCTTCCTTGGCCACGGCGGCGTCTTTGGAGACGTTGGTGAGGATGGTCGGCTCAAAGAAGTTGCCTTCCATCGCCTTGCCACCGGCCAGCAGCGTGGCGCCTTTGCTCAGGGCATCAGCGATATGTTCCTGAACCTTGGCCACGGCTTTTTCGTCGATCAGCGGGCCCGTGGTGGTGCCTTCTTCCAGACCGTTACCGATCTTCAATTTGGTCACCGCCACCTTGAGCTTTTCAGCGAAGGCGTCGTACACCGAATCCTGAATGTACAGGCGGTTGGCGCACACGCAGGTCTGGCCGTTGTTGCGGTACTTGGAGATGATCGCGCCTTCGACGGCCTTATCCAGGTCGGCGTCGTCGAACACGATGAACGGCGCGTTACCGCCCAGCTCCAGGGAGACTTTCTTGATATCCTTGGCGCATTCGGCCATCAGCTGGCGACCGATTTCGGTCGAGCCGGTGAAGGACAGTTTACGCACGATCGGGTTGCTGGTCAGTTCGCCGCCGATGTCGCCGGCGCTGCCGGTGACCACGCTGAGCACGCCTTTGGGGATACCGGCGCGGTGCGCTAGCTCAACCAGGGCCAGGGCCGAGAAGGGGGTTTGCGAGGCCGGCTTGATCACCATGGTGCAACCGGCGGCCAGGGCCGGGCCGGCTTTGCGGGTGATCATCGCTGCAGGGAAGTTCCACGGGGTGATGGCTGCGGTCACGCCGATAGGCTGCTTGATCACGATCAGGCGCTTGTCGGGCTGGTGGCCGGGGATCACGTCACCGTAGATGCGCTTGGCTTCTTCGGCGAACCACTCGATAAAGGAAGCGGCGTAGACGATTTCGCCCTTGGCTTCGGCCAGCGGCTTGCCTTGTTCGAGGGTCATCAGGCGGCCGAGGTCGTCCTGGTTTTCGATCAACAGTTCAAACCAGCGGCGCAGCTTGTTGGCGCGCTCCTTGGCGGTGAGTGCACGCCAGGCCGGCAGGGCCTTGTCGGCGGCTTCGATGGCGCGGCGGGTTTCCGCGGCGCCCATCTTCGGCACGGTGCCGAGAATCTCGCCCGTGGCCGGGTTGTTGACCTTGATGGTCTGACCGTTGTCCGCATCGACCCAAGCGCCATCGATAAAGGCTTGCTGGCGGAACAATTGGGTATCTTTGAGCTGCATGTCGGCTTTCCTTAACAGCACCGCGCGCACGCGGAGCGAATTAGAGTTGTTGAAAGGCGCCTTGTGGGCTGCCGTCAGGGAAATCAGCCCCAGCGCGCGGAAGAAATGAAAGTGCGCACGGGAGACAGAGCGTTTGAAATCTCAAACGAATCCTAGGATCAATGGGGGTACAGGGCAATAGGATGTTCGAAAAAAAGAACGAATATGGCGCATCCGGCTCATCTTTCAGATCAAGCGCACACACGACAACAGCCCCGGAGCCTTGTGGGCGCCGGGGCCGTTGGGGACCTCGCAGCTTAAGGTTGGAACGACTTGAGCACGGCCAGCAGGCTGGTCAAGTTGTCGGCCACGCCGCCCTGGGCGACTTTTTCGGTGGCCGCGGCGCCAGCGGTGGTGTCGACACTGTAGATCTGCATCACGCCCTGGTTGGTGGCCGCCTGGGCCAGGGTGTTTTGTTGCTGTTGGGCCGAGACCGAGTTCTGGAACAGGATCGCCGTGGCCTGGCCCATGGATTGGTAGATGGTGCTCATGGCCATCGCGGGTGATTCGGCAACCACCTTGACGTTGGTCTGGGTGACGGCATCGGTGATTTGCGGGCTGACTGTACTCATGGTTGAAACTCCTGGGTTGAGAAAGAACAACATCCGTTATCGCTCAGTGCTTAAGGCTGGAAAGACTTGAGCACGGTCAACAGGCTGGTGAGGTTATCCGACACGCCGCCCTGGGCGACTTTCTCGGTGGCCGCCGCACCTGCGGTGGTATCGACGCTGTAGATCTGCATCACGCCCTGGTTGGTGGCCGCCTGAGCCAGGGTGTTTTGCTGCTGTTGGGCCGACACGGCGTTCTGGAACAGAATCGCCGTGGCCTGCGCCATGGATTGATAGATGGTGCTCATCGCCATCGCTGGCGATTCGGCCACCACTTTGACGTTGGTCTGGGTGACCGCGTCGGTAATTTGCTCGTTAACAAATGCCATGATCAATTTCCTTATTTAGTACACGGTGCATTCCGTGTTCATCAATGAACGTTGCCAAACAAGGGCTGTGAAACCTGTGGCTTCAGGATTTCGCAGGTCCGGCCCGGGCGGCCTCGATCCGTGCGATCAACTGCTGGATCTCCTTGTTCACTTCACGCTTGAGATCCAACTGCTCGACGCTTTGATCGGGCGCGCCACTCAGCGCTTGGCGTACCGCCGCCTCGCTCTGCTGGGCGGCCTGGCGAATGGCCTGCTCGTTGGTCTTCGATTGTTCAAGCACCTGCACCGCGCGCTTGAGGCTTTCGTCAACGATAGCTCGCGGCGCACCGTCGAACATTTGCGGGCTGCGCAGCATCGCCTCAAGCCGCTGGCGATCAGCGCTGGATAGAACCGGTGGCTGCATGTGAACCTCCTGCGGCACTGGCTGGACGGCAACAGCGCCACTAAAGCCGCACCTCAACGTTGTCCTGCCAGAACCCTGCAAAGTAAAAGTGCGGCGAGGAATCACAGAAGGTCGCCAACTCCGCAGGCGTTATGGCGCTAGGCTGGTTGGGGAAAATGGCAGGCGGAGGCGGCAGCAGATTGGCCTCGTTGTAGAGGTTGCCGACTTCATAACAGTTGGCCGCAAACTGCGAACAAAAGGACCCGCTGCCGATGTCGATGGACTCGTTGATCCGCGTCACCAGGCTGGTATCGGAAGTCCAGCGCCGAAAGGCTGAGATCATCGCGTTCCACACGCTATAGCGGCCCCGGATATCACCGCCGATCTTGTCGAAGTAGAACTGCTTGGCAGCTACCGTCGCCGCCTCGCCCAGTTCGGTATCCACGCAGGAAAACACCATCGCCGAGCGCGGCGGTTTTTCCAGGCTCAGGTCGGTCAGGGCCAGGCCACTGCCGACACTTTCGATCACCATCGTGTCGCTTACCGCAATCGCCGGGTGAACCACATTCAGGTAGGTCGTGTCCTGCGAGAACACCTTGGCCTTGACCAGTTGACCGGCTTTGATAAACGCCCGCGTAGCGCTGTCGTCATCTTGTTTGACAGAAAAAATAATATCTCCAGGCTGCATGATGTCGCTCCTCACTCAAGAAAAGTTGCTTTCAAGTTGCTGTTGCACCGCTCCAGCCGAACGCTGGAGCGCTGTGCTGGGTTCAGGCCGCTGGCGCGGCCCGGTTGGCCAGGGTGCTCGCGTACTTGGCGATGCTCTGGTCGATCTTGTCGATGGCCACGCTGGCGGCTTCGGCTTCCATGGCTCCGGCGGCGGCGGCCACGGCGGCAGCGGCGCCCACCAGCAGGTCGGTGGCCAAGGCGCCCAAGGCGTCTTCGGCAGCGCCTGGCAGGTTGTCGTTGACGATGTTCTCGGTCATTTGCTGGAGCAGCACGGCCTGGGCCGCCAGGGCGATCTTGCTGACCCCGTCGAAGTACCCCGCCGCCGCCTGCGCCACCAGCCCGGCCGCCTGGCTGATCATCATGTCGGCCGGCACCGCGATCTGCGCCGGGGCATAGGCAAAGTTCTGCGCGTTGGTGAACTGCACCGCCTGCACGATCTGGCTATTGAGCGCCGCCGTGCTATCGGGCGACGGCGTGCTTACCTGGTTGAGCAGGTGCTCGTTCATGCGCGCCATGATCGAGCGCGAGGCCGGTGCAGCGGGCGCTGGCGCAGGTGGATCGGCGGCGGGCGTTGCTTGGGAGGCGGCGGGTTTCTTTCTGCTGAACCACGACATAATCAATCTCCCGAGGCCTCAGCCCTTCTCGCCAATCTGCATGATCAGCGCCACGGCCTTGGAGATCACCGCGTTGGAAATCTGATTCATCGCCTGCTGGCTGTTGACCGCGTTCTGCAACGACAGGCCCGCCGCGCTGCTGGCCACCTGGTACAGCGACGCGATGGCCTGGGCCGGCGCCTCGGCCACCACCTTGACGTTGGTTTGAGTGACCGCGTCGGTGATCTGGCTGTTGACCTCTGTCATACATCTCTCCTTGATGGCATTCACCCAGGTTTGGGTGTGGATAGCGGCGGCGTGCTGCGCTCATATCACTAGAACGCCCCACGCCAACGTCTGTGAATCACCTTCAGCGCAAAGCACTGCGCAGCAGTTGCACACGCTTGCGCACCAGCGGCAGCTTCACGTGTAACTCGGCGGCGATTTGCGGGTAAGGCAGGTCGTCGACAAAACGCATCTCGAACAAACGCTGCTGCAACAGCGGTAACCGTGCGACGTGCGCCTCGATCTGCTCCAGGCGCTCATAACATTCCACCCGCTCCAGCACCGACGCGCAGGGCGCGGCGAGCGCGGCCAGATGATCGTGTTCAAGATCCACCGAATCATCGAACAGCCGCCCCTCGCGCTTGCTGCGCCGCAAGCTGTCGAGAAACACATGGTCGAGTACCAGAAACAGAAACCCCTCAGGGTCACGAATGCGCTCCGGCGAACGCCGAAAAAACAACAGGGCCTTGATCGCCGTGGCCGACAACCACTCCTGGCCCTGATCCAGATTGCCCTTGGCCCGCCGCAACGCCCGGCGCTTCAGCTCGCCCTGCACGGCACGCCAACTCGCTTCGAACAAACGGTCATCGGCGGCCCATTGATCCTTGAACTCAACAGTCATCCCCATCGCCAGCACTCCTGTGCATCCTTGATGAAGGGCCAGTCTGCGAGGGCTCGACGGGGGTACGCTGTTACCTGGGGAACACTGCGGCAACTAATTCAAGGCAAACGCCTTGCGCCGCAAATGCTCAAGATCGTTGATCACCATGCGCTCCAGATTGCCGCTGATCACGCCATTGCGGCGCCACACTTGCAGTTGCACATTCAGCTTGGGGCGGCTGGTATTCAGCATCGACGCCAACACCCCTTGGCTTGCGGGCAGCGACACACTGGGCAAAGCCAACGCCAGGTCGATCTCGCCCAGGTTGGCCAACAGAAACCGCGCCAACCGCGACTCCAGCCGATGCAGGCACACCAACTCCAGCAACTCGATGGCCTGCAGCAAACGCAGCATCATCAGCATCAACAAACGCCGCAGAAACGCCGGCTCCTCAAACAACACAGCAAAATGCCGACTGCCCAACTGCAACAAGCGCGTAGGGCCACTGGCGAAGGTGGAAGACTCGCGCCCATGATCCTTGATCAACGCCGTCTCCCCCACCACCTGCCCGGCCCCGGTGCTGCCGATGATCTGCTCGCGCCCATCCGGCCCATGCACCACCGAATAAATCCGGCCCTCGACTACCAGCGCAATAAACTCGAGGGTGTCGTCCTTGAAATACAACAGCTCACGATCATCCAGCGTGCGCTCCACCATATGGGTGGCAACGTAGCGCAAGAGGTGCTCCGGCATACCTCGAAACAAATCGGAGCGAGCCAGCAGGGTTTGTCTGAGCGGGAGATCGAGCATCACGGTTCCTTTGGAATGCATGCGTTCACCTGAGGAATTGCGGCGTGGAAGCGGGTTAAAGCCACAAGAGCAAAGCAAACAAAGGGACGCGCGGCGCGGGGAGTTGTGAATGAGGGTGGCGATTAGCCATTTTTTGTCGGAAATGGACGACAGGCAGCGGGGGAAATGCCGGAATGGACGCATCAGGTCGACATGGGTATGATGTCGCCCGCACAAGCATCCGTAGCTCAGCTGGATAGAGTACTGCCCTCCGAAGGCAGGGGTCGTGGGTTCGAATCCCGCCGGGTGCACCAGATATGAATGAAAAAGCCTCAGGTCGGGAGATCTGGGGCTTTTTTGTTTTTAAGTTTTATTTACCGGCTGGATGCATTAAGCCGCCTTGAGGTTGTAGGGGTCGGCGTTATGAGTAATTTACAGAGTGCCTTCTGTAGCTTAAATCGCATGTTTAGCTGTACAGCTAAACATGCATTAATGGCTAATAATCGGTCACTTTTCGATCAATTTAGACTCGGCGTGCCAATGTCGCTGATTTTGAATTGAGAAAGCCCAGTCCGGAGACTTATGGCTTTTTGCGAACGATGCCCTGTACCTACGCCGCGCCTTAATCATTAACCCCCCTATACCACCACTTCACCATCCCCCCTCAACGCCTCCCGCAACACCCCCTCCAACACCCCAAAAAAACCCTGAATATGCCCCTGCTTCAACGCCTGTGGCCGTGTAACCAGATAAACCTCCATCGCCGGCAGTTCTATCTCCTGAAAAACCTCACTCAACCCCGTAGCCAAAATACGCGGCAGCACCGCCACCCCCATCCCACGCTTCACCGATTCAAGCTGCACCGCAAACGAACTCACCCTAATCGGCGCATGATCCAGCCCCGCAGCTTTCGCGGCGCGCATTTGCGGTAGCAGGTCCAGCGGTGGCAGCAAGGCGATACTTGCGGCAGTGGCGGGAGTTAGCGCAGGAAACCGTTGCAGGTATTCGGCAGTGGCGAACACGCCGTAAGCGAGTTTGCCGAGCCCTCGGTAGATCAGGGAGGGTTCGCCCAGGTGTGCAGTGCGTATGGCGATGTCGGCCACGCCTCGTACGATTTTGTGGAAGTCGGTGGTGACCTGTAGTTCTACGGAGCAGCCTGGGTGCTGCGCTGTGAGGCGGCTGGCGGCTTCGAGCACGCTGGCAGAAAAGCCTTCGCCAGCGCTCACCAACACGGTGCCGCTGAGGGTTGCTGGCGTGCCGTCGACGGGGGTCTGGCGTCGCAGGCCGGATTCGGCCGCTAGGGCGACGTCTACCAGGGCTTGGCCTCGGGAGGTGAGCCGGCAGCCTTCCACGCCGCGTTCCACCAGTGGTTCACCCAGGGCGGTTTCCAGTTGGGTGAGGCGGCGGGAGACGGTAGACGCCGCGATACCGAGCAACTGGCCCGCCTGTAAAAAGCTGCCGCGCCGTGAGACTGCCAACAGCAGTCGAAGATCATCCCAATTTGCCTGCAATGCCATATCTCCGCGCTTCCCTGGTGTGCAGATGTGCAAAGCCATTATGCCGCAGGCGCTGTTTTTACGGCGCAGGCTGACCGGTATATCTACTGGCCTTCTCAACAAATGGAATGGCCTGTATGAACAAGAACCCCAATCGCTTGCGCAGCACCTTTGTGACCGGTGCCACCGGCTTGCTGGGCAACAACCTGGTACGGGAGCTGGTCGCACGGGGTTATGCGGTGAAGGCGCTGGTGCGCTCGGCGGCCAAGGGTGCGCAGCAGTTCGGCGATGTGCCGGGCGTGGAGCAGGTGGTGGGGGATATGGCTGATGTGGATGCCTTCGCGGCGGCGTTGCAAGGCTGCGATACGGTGTTTCACTGCGCGGCGTTTTTTCGGGATAACTATAAGGGCGGCAGCCATTGGGAGGAGCTGGAAAAGATCAATGTCGTCGGTACGCGAGCCCTGCTGCAACAGGCGTATGACGCCGGTGTGCGACGGTTTGTGCATACCTCGTCGATTGCCGTGCTCGACGGTGCCCCCGGTACGCCGATCGACGAGACGTGCCTGCGGGCCGAAGCCGATGCGGATGACTACTACCGCAGCAAGATCCTCGCTGAGCGGGAGGTGTTGAGGTTTCTTGAAAGCCATCCGCAGATGCACGCCTGCATGGTCTTGCCCGGTTGGATGTGGGGGCCGGGTGACCGTGGGCCGACGTCTTCGGGGCAGTTGGTCAGGGACGTTATCAACGGCAAGTTGCCGGGGCTGATTCCTGGCACCTTTTCTCTGGTCGATGCCCGCGATGTGGCCTGGGCGCACATTGCCGCCGCCCAAAACGGGCGACGGGGCGAGCGTTATCTCGCGGCCGGTCGCAACTTGACCATGCGCCAGCTGATTCCGGCGCTGGGGAGTATTGCCGGGGTCAAGGTGCCCTCGCGCCAACTGCCGCTGCCTGTGCTCTACCTGTTAGCCGCGGTGCAAGAGGCCTACGCCTACCTGACCGGCAAACCCATTTTGCTGAGCATGGCGACGTTGCGGCTGTTGATACGTGAGGAGCACCGTACCCGCTTTGACCACCGCAAAAGTGAAGAGGAACTGGGGCTGAGCTTTCGCGTGCTGGAGCAGACCCTCACTGACACGGTGGCCTGGTCCCGAGCCTACGGCGGGTTGTAATAAAAAGCCCCAGGTCGACAGGCCTGGGGCGGGTTCGTGGCGTCAGGTTCAATGCTTTTGCAACGCCTCTAGCCGTGCCGGCAAGTCCTGCTCAGGAAAGCGTTGATACAGCGCCAGCAGTTTTTCATCCGCTGCCCTGGTTTCACCCGCTCGACGCAGGTTCACAATTTCCTGCAGACCTTCTTCCAACGTAGGCAGCGCCCGCTTGCTGAGTTTCGCCGCTGGCTGATCCGCCACTGCGCTTTCGGCTTGAACCGGCGCACTTTCAACCCGTGGCGCCATCGCCATGCGGGCCATTGGCGCGGGGGCGGAAAACGCTTGCGGCGCTGGGTGGGCGGCTTCTTCGTGGCGCAGGGCGGAGAATGTCGCGGTTGAGATTTCGGGCTGCGGCACGGGGGAGCGCATGACCACGCCGATCATCAGCGCCAACCCGGCGACGGTGGCGAATGCCATTTGCCAGCGCGGGCGTTGGCAGGCTTGCAGCCAGCGTTGCCACAGGTTTGGTTGCGGCACCGGGGCTTCGCGGCGGGCGGCGTTGAGGATGAAGGCGTCGAGGGACGCGGGCGGCTCGCCCGTGCTGTGTTGACGGTAGTGCTGGAGCAGCGCGTCGTCCGGGGTGTGTCGGGGGTCAGTCATACAGGTACCTCCTCGGCCAGCAGGCGCCGCAATTTTTGTAGGGCGTAGCGCAAGCGGCTTTTTACGGTTTCCAGCGGGGCGCCGGTGAGGGCGGCGATTTGCGGCACTTCGAGGTCGCCATGCAGGCGTAACAAAAACACCTCGCGCTGGTCTTCGGGCAGTTCTTGCAGGGCGGCGTCGAGGCGCGTCTGGTCGCGGCTCAGGCTCAGTTGTTGCTCGGGGCCGGCGCTGTCGTCGGGTTGGGCGTGCAGCTGTTCGTCGTAGCTGTCGTGCAGGGGGTTGTGGATGCCGTGCTTGCGCCAGTGGTCGATCAGGCGGTTGCGGGCGATCTGGAACAGCCAGGTACGAAAACTCGCCCGGCCTTGTGGCTGGGTGGTGCTGCGGATCAAGCTGAGCCAGGTGTCTTGATAGATTTCTTCAGCCAGGTCGGCTTTGTTGCACAGGGACACGAGGAAGCGGTACAGGCCCTGACGGTGGCGCGTGTAGAGGGCTTCAAATGCGCCAGCGTCGCCGGTTCGGTAGCGGGCCAGCAGCGATTCGTCGCTGGGTGGATCGTCTGGGACGGCCATGTAATGGGCGAACTCCTTTTTGTCAGCCGAAGCAGGATTAGTGTGGGAGGGGGCTTGCTCCCGATAGCAGTGGGTCATACAGCACATCGGATACTGACACACCGCCATCGGGAGCAAGCCCCCTCCCACATTTGAACATCGTTGTAGGCCAGATCAGGGTTTGAGGCTTTGGGCCAGTTCCACCAGTTGCACGAATTCGTTGCGCAGGCCGAACGGGTCATCGCCGCGGGCCGAGCGGGCAAGTTTGGCGGTGTCTTGCAAACTCATGTTGCCAGTGTAGCGGCCATCCCCCTTGAGCTGTTGGGCGAACGCGGCAACGGCAGAGGAGAAGCGCAGGTCGTCGCTGGCCGGGGTGGCCTGGTTGGCGATAGGGCGCTCGATCAATTGGCTGTTGCCGCCCGCAGCGGGCTTGTAGCGCACCCGTAGCATCGCCAGCTCGGCGGATTTGCCTTCGGCCGTTGGTGCATTGGCATATCGCAATGGCTCCAGCCAACCCTTCTCGCCCTTGGGCACGATTTCGTACAGCGCGGTCACTGTATGGCCTGCGCCGATTTCGCCGGCATCGACTTTGTCGTTGTTGAAATCCTCACGCTTCAAGGCGCGGTTTTCATAGCCCAGCAGGCGGTATTCGCTGACCTGGGCGGGGTTGAATTCCACCTGCAACTTCACATCCCGTGCGACCACGGCCAGGGTCGAGCTGAGTTGCTCCACCAGCACCTTGCGCGCTTCACGCAGGTTGTCGATGTAGGCGTAGTTACCGTCGCCCGCATCGGCCAGTTGTTCCATCAGGTGTTCGTTGTAGTTATCCACACCGAAGCCGAGGGTGGTCAGGGACACGCCGCTTTTGCGCTGGGTCACCGCCATTTGCTTGAGGCTGTCAAAGTCGCTGATGCCCACGTTGAAGTCACCGTCGGTGGCCAGCAGGATGCGGTTGATGCCCTTGTCGATAAAACCTTCGCGAGCCATCTGGTAGGCCAGTTCGATGCCGGACGCGCCTGCGGTGGAGCCACCGGCGGTGAGTTGGTCGATGGCGTTGCGGATCTTGGCTTTTTCAGCGCCCGAGGTGGGCTTGAGCACCACGCGGGATTCACCGGCGTACACCACCAGTGACACGCGGTCCTGATCACGCAGTTGATCGACCAGTAACTTCAACGTGCTTTTGACCAACGGTAAGCCTTCGCGGCGGTCCATGGAGCCGGACACGTCCACCAGGAAGACCAGGTTGGCGGGCGCCAATTCTGCCACGGCTTTATCGCAGGCCTTGATACCGATGCGCAGCAGTTTTGTACGCGGGTTCCAGGGCGTGGCGGCGAGCTCGGTGGTGACGCCAAATGGGGAGCCATCGGTGGGCAGTGCGTAGTTGTACGGGAAGTAGTTGACCATTTCCTCCAGTCGTACCGCACCTTCGGGTGGCAGGCGACCTTGGTTGAGGAAGCGTCTTACGTTGGCGTAGCTGCCGGTATCGACGTCGATACTGAAGGTGGAAACCGGGGTTTCGGAAACGCGATGCACCGGGTTATCCGGCAGGTTGGCGTATTGCTCGCGGGGTTCGCTGCGGTAGTCCATCGTCGCCATTTCTCGCACCGCCATCGGTGCCGGCATCGCCATTCGCTTGACCACTGCATTCTGGACCGGCGCGCTGTGAAGTTCGGCGAGAGGCGCCGCTTCAATCGGTTTGGCGACTTCGGGGGACGATGACAGCCCACACCCAGCCAGCGCCACCAGCAGGGTGACGGCAAAGCCTTGGGCAGCAGGACGCAGCAAGAGCATAGAGCGGGACATGGGCTGAACCTCGTGAATGAATGATCCGTTCAACAGCTCAGACGTAACGCAGCACCGGTACGGGTTAACCACGGTTATTTCTTCGCCCAATTGCTGCGTCACACTTCGAGACACAACCGGGTGAACCTGCCATTACCACCAACCACATATCGAGAGTTCGCCTCCCTGTCAGAACAGCCTGTTTCTTGACGTCTTTGGAGCCTTTTTACATCAGAGAAATCGCGATGAACTCCGTAAAAAATAACCTAACACACCGCTATGAGCCGCCCTCATTCGCCGAACGCCCGAGCTATGCGGGGGCCGCTTCAGACAAGCTGTCCTACGCCACCGAGCAAGCGGCAGAGCAAATCACTCGAACGGGCTATCGTTGGAAAGTGCAGAACCCAGACGGCACCACACCTATCGGCTATCGTTTTTTCACACCTTCACAAGCCACCTACAGCACACCCACCGGCGCTAACGAGTTCTCACCGTCGCAAAAAGAGCAGGCCAGGCGCGCCATGCAGTCTTGGGCGGATGTCGCCAATATCTCCTTCACTGAGAATGCACCCGAGGCCAATGGGCAGCTGTTACTGGGTAATGACCCGAACCAGACCGGCCTGTCGGGCCATGCGTCTTATCCGGGCATCTACAGCGATGGCACCCAAGCCTGGTTCGCGTCAGACGGCATGAATCGACCCTTCACTCACGGTAGTTTCAGCCGGTACCTGCTGGCCCATGAGATCGGCCACACCCTGGGCCTCATGCATCCCGGCAAATACAACAATGGCGGCAGTTACGCTGAAAACGCCCGCTACGCCGAGGACAACCGCGCCTACAGCCTGATGAGTTACTGGTGGGCAGGTCATCTGGGCCATGATCACAACAAAAACCGCCAAACTCACTATGCCAGCGCGCCGCTGATGGACGACATCACCGCCATCCAAAAGCTCTACGGTGCCAATTACAAAACCCGCGACACCGACACGGTCTACGGCTTCAACTCCAATACCGGGCGTGACTTTCTCAGCCTCAACTCAGCGGACGACGCACCCGTGTTCAGCGTGTGGGATGGGGGCGGCAACGACACTCTGGATTTCTCGCGGTTTCATCAGGACCAGACCATCAACCTGAAGGCTGAACACTTCTCCGATGTCGGCGGCATGAAAGGCAACGTCTCCATTGCCAAAGGGGTGACACTGGAAAATGCCATCGGCGGCACGGGTGCTGATCGACTCATCGGCAACCATGCCGATAACCGCCTGACCGGTGGCCTGGGCCAGGACACCCTTACCGGCGGGCCGGGCAAGGATACCTTTGTGTATAACAACGCCAGCGAGTCGACCGCGCAACGCCCCGACCTGATCACCGATTTCACCAGCGGGCAGGACAAGATCGATGTGGCTGCCGCGCTGCAGGCCGCGGGTATCAAGGACCTGCAGTTTGTGCGCCGCTTCAGTGGCCGGCCGGGCGAGGCGTTGCTTGGTTATGAGCCGAACACGCGCCAGCACAGCCTGGCGATTGACCTGGACGGCTCGGGCCAAGCCGACCTGTATATCAAGAGCCAAGGGCCAATCAAGCCAAACGACGTGATCAGCCGAGCTTCCCAGCCGAACCGTGTGCCAACCCCACCCGCCCGAGTTACGCCGCAACCGCCAACAACTCCGCAACCGCCGACGCCAGCGCAGACAGCACCGTACAAGCCCCGCCCCGAGCCAATGCTCGCCCCACAACAAGCGCCGTTCTCCTTGCAGAACTACGCCAACGCATCCCTTAAGGGCACGCCGATGCATACCGCGGCCAGGGCCGTGGGCACGATTCGCGAAGTGAGCGTCACGCGGGACTCATGGGGCTACGAACGCGTGCATACCCGTTCGTTGGGTACCGGCTCGCTGATCAACGATGGCAACGGCGTGCTGACCAACCAACATGTGCGCCACGCGCTGGCCAAAGGCAGCAAGCTCGAACTGTGGCTGGGGTATGAACAAGACAGCACCGGCCGAATGAAGGTAGAGCGCAAAGTGCCGCTGGACCCCAACCCGCTCAGTGGCGACGCCCGGTTGGACTATGCCGAGCTGCGTGTCGACTTGCCCGTCGGCGAGAAAAAAGCCTTGGCCGAGCAGTTCCGGCCGCTCAAGTTGGCCTCCGGCCCCCAAGCATCGCCTGGGCAGAAAGTCTTTATGCCCAACCATGGGCAAGAGGCCCTCGGCATTTCATTTCTAAATACCAAGGGCCAACCCACCACACTCAAGGGATACGACCAGCACAGCCGTAATCAGGGCACGGTCTACCATGATGCCTTCAAGAAGCCCGGCACCTCCGGCTCACCGCTGATCAGCGTTGATACGGGCGAGATCGTTGCCTTACACAACGGTTCCATCGGCGCCAGCGTAAACGGGCAGCGCGACTCCATGGGCACGGCCACCCGCATCGACTTGATCCAACAGCACCGTCGTCAGAGGTGACGCGGTTCAGTCCGTGCCGTACTTCGGGTTACGCGGCCCGTACAGAAGCCCGGTGCGTTGCCCGGCCGACAGCAGGCGCGCACTGGTGATACCGGCAATCGGATGCGCCGCATCGGTAGAGCTGTTGATCACCTGCTTGACCGCGGCCGTAATCAACATGCCCACCAGGCCGCCACCGTTGTTGTTGCCCTCTTCGCTCGACGCCCGCGCCGAACCGGTCCACAACGTGGTGCCGGTGCGCAGGTCCACCAGTTTGGCCGAGGCCGTCACCGAGGTGTCGCTGGAGATCAGCATGTACTGGGTGCCGTACTCGCTGATGGTGATGTACAGCGCCGCGTCCGCACCAAAGATGTCATGCAGCTTGGCCGGCTGTACGGCCTGGATATCGTTGGCGGTGGTCAGGCCGTTCTGGCGGAAGGTTTCGTCCACCAGCGCAATTGGCAACACGTAGTAGCCGGCTTCGGCCAGCGGGTAGGTGACTTGCGACACCAGGCTGTAGGACGCCTGCACTTCCGGCGATTCATTGATCGGCGGCAGTACCAGGATCGACTTGGGCCGCGCCTGTTTGTACGCCGAATAATCGACCGTCTTGGGCGCGGCGCAACCGCCGAGCAACGCCAGGGCCAGCAAGGCGCCGGTGAGTTTTAACAGGCTCATTTGGTGGCGACTCCGGCTTTGGCGTTTTTCAACAGAAAGTCCATGTACGCAGCGGACTCAGGGAACAGCGCCTTCTCGGTGCGAAACTCCTGCACCATCTGGTCATCCTTGCCCATGTTCATGTACAGCATGCCCAGGTGCGCGTGGTAACCCGGCGGTGCCTTGCGGCCACTGGCGTTGATCTTCTGCAGATCGCGCTCCAGTGCTTCCACCTGCGCTTCCTTGGGCTCGCCCTTGAAGTACTCGTAAACCTGCGGCTGGTAGCTCTCCCATTGATACAGGGGCTGGGGCGCCGTCTGGCACCCGGCTACCGTTGCGATTGCTGCCAGCGTCAGCGCCAACTTCACTGCCTTGCTCATCCGTGTACTGCTCCTTGTGGTGTGGCTGATCAGTTACGCGGGTTCCAGGCGCCGGCGTTGATGCCGTCGACCAGGCGGTTGATCGCTTCGCGCATGGCCAGGTCCAGCACCTTGCCATTGAGGGTGGAGTCATAGCTGGCGGTGCCGCCGAAGCCGATCACTTCACGGTTGGACAGCGCGTACTCACCGGCGCCCTGGGTGGAATACACCACTTCGGAGGTATTGATGTTGACGATATTCAACGCAACTTTGGCGTAGGCCACTTGGGTCTTGCCACGGCCGAGGATGCCGAACAGCTGGCGGTCGCCGGTTTCTTTGCGGCCGAACTCGGTCACATCGCCGGTCACCACGTAGTCAGCGCCCTTGAGCTTCTGCACGGTGCCTTTGATTTTGGCTTCCTGGGAGATCTCGCCCATGTTGTCGCGGTCCAGCACGCTGAAGCGGTTGGTCTGCTGCAAATGGGTGATGAGGATGGTCTTGGCCTGGCCGCCGAGACGGTCGACACCATCGGAGAAGATGCCGCGCATGTAGCTGGAGCGGTTGTCGAACTTGCCCACGGCAATCGGCACACGCACGCCGGAATAGGCTACGTGGGCGCTGGCGACTTGCTCCACCGGCATCGCGCGGTTGCTCTCGGTGGCGCAACCGGCCACGGTCAACAACGCCGCGGCGGTGAGGCCCGACAGCAGGATTTTGGACAGTGTCTTCACAGGGTGCTCCTTGGGTGAGGAAAACAGCGTTGCCGGGTTTTCCAAGGAGATAGGCAGCCTGAAAGCGCGCTGGCCTGGATTCTTCCCTGAAAGACGGTGATGCAACGGCTGCGGCATTTTACGGGGTTGAGAGCGGTTCTCAAGTTGTTTCGGCCATAGGTGGGGGGCTTACCCTACTGCCGACCGCAATACTCAAAGCAACGAAGATCAAATGTGGGAGCTGGCTTGCCTGCGAAAGCGGTAGTGCAGCAACAGATGCAGCGACTAACCCACCGCCTTCGCGGGCAAGCCCAATGCCGATCAATTAAACGAACGCAATGCCCAAAGCAACGAAGATCAAATGTGGGAGCTGGCTTGCCTGCGAAAGCGGTAGTGCAGCAACAGATGCAGCGACTGACACACCGCCTTCGCGGGCAAGCCCGCTCCCACAGGGGAACTGCGCTTAACCCTGACTGGCATTAGTCCAAGCCCGCCCACCAACAGCCGCCAGCCTTCGCACAGACCTACTTGAGCTCCTTCACCAGATACTGCGCAGAAATCTGCGTAATCCCGGTCAACGCCCGGCGCAAGGCTTCAGGGTCAGTGCGGTAAGTGAGCGGCGTGTAGCCATAGACGTTCTGGCCATTAAACGGCGTGACCGCCTCAAAGGTGCGCCAGATCATCTCATCGCCGCGATCCATCTGCGCCATCACGTTAAGGGTCGGATAAATCACACTGCTGAAACCCTGGGTCAGGCGAAAGCCCCACTCGGACACGGTCAGCTGAATCTGCGCATCGGCGGGCTCATCGTCGCCGACCACCTTGAGCGTCGAAGTCTTACCCAACTCATCGACAAAGCCCTGCTTGAGCAACACGCCTACATCGAGTTTTTCCGCCTCCATCACCGTCAGAATAGCCACCGGCGTCGGCATCTCGGCCAACTGCCCAAGCTTCATGCCGCCGGCAAAC
Source organism: Pseudomonas sp. W2Jun17 (assembly GCF_023127795.1). Classification (NCBI taxonomy): domain Bacteria; kingdom Pseudomonadati; phylum Pseudomonadota; class Gammaproteobacteria; order Pseudomonadales; family Pseudomonadaceae; genus Pseudomonas; species Pseudomonas sp. W2Jun17. Next base: position 567,978 of record NZ_SPKO01000025.1, read on the forward strand.
CCGGCACCGCTCAACGCCGCAGTACCCAGCTTGGACGCCCCGCTGGCCATGCCAACACCGGCGCCAACCCCGGCACCCAGGGCCGCGCCCCAGGCCTGTTCGCGGCCGAAGTACACCATGTTCTTTTCCCACTTCACGGGCAGGACTTTGACGGTCTTGATCTGAGCGCGGTTTTCGGGGGTGAGGGGGTGGCTGACGCAACCGCCGAGGATGAGGGTGGCGAAGAGAATGAGGAGGAGGTTTTTCACATTGGTCCTTTAATGTTTGGGGTGAAGCTTTCAGATTTGCATAGTCGTAGTGCGTTTGTTCGTGAGCAGTATGTCGGCAATGGGTGGCAAGACGTTAGTAGCTGCGTACACGCTCCGAAGCGGCGGCATTTTGATGCCTTGCGCGGGCTTGGTGGTGCGGCTTATAGTCCGGCCGTCACTCAAAAGGTGACCGGGTTTGGCGACCCGAAGAACGAGCCCTCAATAATCCAGAGAGCTTAATGATGAATCGATACATTCCCCTAACCGGCCACGACTGCACCGTCCCAGCCCTGATCATCGACACCCAGGTACCTCTCGACGTCCTTCACGACGCCGCCGTGCACCGCATTCGGGCCGTCACCCAACTGCTGGAAAACCTGGCCTTTCGCGAACAACTCAGCAGCGATGCCGTAGTACTTTCAGACTTCGCCCATTTGCTGGCCATTCCGCTGCGCGATGGGTGTGATTTGCTGGATGTCATCAGTCGCAGGCTTAATGCCGATCCGTCTTGAGTGAAAATCGGGCGGCCTTCGTGTCGCTCGCTTTGGCCTCGTGCGGGGAGGGTAAAGGCTAAATAAACCCGCCCTTTCGCACTGCTCCGCCTCGATGACCAAGCGTTTACAAAGAACCTTCACAATTCTTTTTGTTAAATTCAAATCGGCCAATTTCTTTTACATTTTTGCTACCAAAAACATAAACGTAAGTCCCGCCCAGCGAAAAAATGGATTGTTTTTCAAAATTTTGGGGATCACAAAAAATATTTACAACTGCTGACTTAGTAGCTTCCAAGTTAAAACTAGAAACATCAGAATCATAATTCAATAAAGAATAATAAACCGTTATAGTATGACTATTAGTCGCATCCATACGAACAAGCTCTGTATTTTCGTCAACCTTCCGATTACGCGCGTGCGTTCGCGCGGTGACGATTATCAAGTCACTAAGGAAGGTTGGTTTGCTAGGCTCAGGCGTTTCTTCTGTTGCTTGTTTTATCAAGACCGCTGCTATACCAACAAGCAACAGCACAAAACCCCAGCGCCAAAATCCTTTTTTTTTGTTTCATCAGTCATTATGTATGGCTCCCTTCAACCATTAATTGGTTTTTCTGCGATCTCGAATCAAAATAAATCTATGCCCTTTTCTTCTCTTTGCACCAGCTCAACTTTTTCCTTTGATATGATTTCGCCACGGGACGAGCAGTCCCCTTTTCTCGCGGCAAGGGCCGAGATCAGGAGAAATGGACACCCGAAGAAGGTTAAGTAAGTGCCATTCAAATCCGCCCCCTTTTCTCTTCCTTTTTCTCTCTCGTCCCCTTTTCTCTCTTTTTTCCCTTAAAACAGCAGTTAAAAGACATAACATCCTTTTACGTTAGAAGTTTCGTATCTCCATGACTTTATTAGCCGATCCGCAGCGACAAAAACCGAATATCGGCAATCTCTAATCCAAGTTATGTAATACCGCCTGCCTCCGTTTTCATCAACAACCTTATCAAAGGTCTTATTTTTATTTACAGGCGACCAATATGAGTCGCCACATCCTCGAGTGCAGTCTTTGTAAAGGTGGGAATCGAAATGAGTACCTACCCATAGATTCATTCCATTTTCCCAATTGGAATGGGAAGGTGCGCAGCCAGCCAAGGCCGACAATAATACTACCAAAAGCCATTTATTAATTTTCACGCTTTTTCTCCGACTCAATTGCTGGGCGGTACTTATCGTACAGTGCTCCATAATTTGCAAGCAGAGCAGGCGGCACGAACAAAAGGGGACAGATTTGTTTAATAGATTTTTCAACCCTAATTCAAATAAATCTGCTCCGAATGGCACTTCCTTAACAGCTAACCAGCTGATATGACTACAGAAAAATGAA
>NZ_SPKO01000026.1:0-83228 GCF_023127795.1 Pseudomonas sp. W2Jun17
AACCAATACTAATTGCCCGTGAGGCTTGACCATATAACACCCAAGCAATTTGACTACTCTAACGAGCATCAGATTGCGGTGTGTGAAGACGCAATGAACCGAAAGTTCGACGCTCACAAAAACACCGAAAGCTGTCACATACCCAATTTGCTGAAGCGAGGCCAACTGGTCACGACTCAGTACCCGAATTTCTTGACGACCATAGAGCATTGGAACCACCTGATCCCATCCCGAACTCAGCAGTGAAACGATGCATCGCCGATGGTAGTGTGGGGTTTCCCCATGTGAGAGTAGGTCATCGTCAAGATTAAATTCCAGAACCCCTGTTTGCTAACGCAAACAGGGGTTTTGTTTTGGGCGGTCGAAAAGCCGGCTGCCTCTGGGACTCTCGCTTAAATAGCGTGCCGTTGGGGAAATCAATGCAAAGTGTTTCTGCATTTTTGGTATGGTGCAGCACATTTTCACAAGGACTGATCGTTACCCGCAGGAGGCGGCGTCGCTAATTTCCAACGAGATGCTGTAGAAATGCCTGAACCGATACCTATCAAAGATCACGAAAAAGAAAACCGCCTGGTCAACAAACGCTTGCTGGCCTGTGCACTGCTGGTGGTAGGCATCACCTGTGCCCTGGTGGGGCGTATGTATTTTCTGCAAGTGGTGCAGTACGACTACCACTCCACGATCTCGGAAAACAATCGGGTTCACGTACTGCCGATCACGCCAACTCGCGGCTTGATCTATGACCGTAATGGTGTAGTCCTGGCCGACAACCGTCCGAGTTACAACCTGACCATCACCCGTGAACGCACCACCGATCTCAAGGGTGAGCTGGACGCGATCGTCAATCTGCTGCATCTGCCTGCCGAAGACCGAGCCATGTTCGATAAGGCGCTTAAGCAGGCTCGTCACCCGTTTGTTCCGGTCACGTTGTTCTATGAGTTGAACGAAGAACAGATCGCTGTTTTGGCCGTCAACGAGTTCCGTCTACCAGGGGTGGACGTCGAGCCCCAGTTTGTCCGCCACTACCCGCTGGGTGCGCACTTTGCCCACTCCATCGGCTACGTCGGCCGCATCAATGAGAAAGAATCCAAGACCCTTGATTCCGTGGAGTACCGCGGTACCCAATCCATCGGTAAAACCGGGATCGAGCGTTTTTATGAGGCCGAGCTGCACGGCCATGTCGGTTATGAAGAGGTCGAGACCAACGCCCAGGGGCGCGTACTACGCGTGCTCAAGCACACCGATCCGATCCCTGGCAAAAACATCGTCCTGAGCCTCGACGTCAAGCTTCAGGAAGCCGCGGAAGAAGCCCTGGGCGACCGGCGTGGTTCGGTCGTGGCTCTGGACCCGCAAACCGGTGAAGTACTGGCCATGGTCAGCAAACCGAGTTTCGATCCGAACCTGTTCGTCACCGGCATCAGCTTCAAGGAATACGCCGCGCTGCACGATTCCATTGATCGGCCGCTGTTCAACCGCGTGCTACGTGGGCTCTATGCGCCGGGTTCAACCATTAAGCCGGAAGTTGCTATCGCGGGTCTCGACAGTGGCGTTGTCACCCCGCAAACCCGGGTGTTTGACCCTGGCTATTACCAGTTGCCGGACTTTGACCACAAATACCGCAACTGGAACCACAGTGGCGACGGTTGGGTAGACATGGACGCCGCCATCATGCGTTCCAACGACACTTACTTCTACGACCTGGCCCACAAGCTAGGCATCGATCGCCTGCACGACTACCTCGCCGAGTTCGGCCTTGGTCAGAAGGTGTCCCTGGACATGTTCGAAGAGTCCGCAGGTCTGATGCCATCCCAGGCCTGGAAGCGTGCGACCCGTCGCCAGCCCTGGTTCCCAGGCGAAACCGTCATCCTTGGCATCGGCCAGGGCTATATGCAAGTGACACCACTGCAACTGGCCCAAGCCACTGCATTGATCGCCAATAAAGGCATCTGGAACCGTCCGCACCTGGCCAAGACCATCAACGGCGTGCCTCCGGTGGATGAGAACCCGATGCCCAACGTGGTCTTAAAAGACCCGCGTGATTGGGAGCAGGTCAACCATGGTATGCAATTGGTGATGCACGACCCACGCGGTATCGCCCGGGCGGCAGCGCAAGGCGCCCAATACCGCATCGCCGGCAAGAGCGGCACCGCCCAGGTAGTGGCGATCAAGCAGGGTGAGCGCTACAACCGCAACAAGACGCTGGAGCGTCATCGCGATAACGCCTTGTTCGTCGGTTTTGCGCCGGCCGAACATCCGAAAATCGTGATTTCCGTCATGATTGAAAACGGTGAGGCCGGAGGCCGTGTGGCTGGGCCGGTTGTGCGGCAGATCATGGATGCCTGGTTGCTTGACCAGGAAGGTCATCTCAAGCCGCAGTATGCGACGCCAGCCAAAGCGCCAGGCGACCCACGCGTCTGACTCAGGCCTGCCACTCGTCCCAGCGCTCTAAGCCTTCATAGGCCAGCCATGGCACCTCATGGGCCATCCAGATATGCGAGGTGGGCCTGACGCCGGGATCATCGTCCAGCGTCGCCACCCGCACGATCACGTGGGGCTGATGCCCCCGTTCGGCAATCAGATGTGAGCCGCAGCGCGAGCAGAAGCGTCGGAGTTTCCCCGGCGAGGATTCAAAGGATGCCAAAAGCTCTTCACCGTGCGTCCAGCGAAAATGCTCGCGCATCACCCCGGCAGTGGCAACAAACGCAGCTGCGTGTGCCTTGCGACAGCTGTCGCAATGGCAGTGGCTGATGGGCATGTCCAGGCTGTCCACCTGATAGCGCACAGCTTTGCACAAGCAACTTCCATTCAATGGGTCAGTCATAACCTATGGCCAGGTCAAGGAGGGGGTCATCATCATCGCGCACAACGCAAGGTTGCGCATTGGTGGATGTCGCCTACTGTTCAAAGAAGGAGGTGACTCATGCACGTATTAGATCGAATCGAACGCAAAGTCCTGCTCAATGCATCGCGTAAACAAGTTTGGGAGGCTCTCACGGATGCCGAGCAATTTGGCAGCTGGTTCGGTATCGCGCTCAAGGGCAAAACCTTTGTAGCCGGGCAAACCATCGAAGCGCCAATTACTTACCCAGGCTACGAACATGTGGTCTGGAAGGCCAGGATCGAACGCGTCCTGCCGCAAACCCTGTTCTCTTTCTGGTGGCACCCCTTCGCGGTAGAGGAGGGCATCGACTACGACAACGAAACACCGACTCTGGTGGAGTTCACCATCGAGGATCACGCCCCCGGCATCCTGCTGCGGGTTGTCGAATCCGGTTTCGACCAGGTTCCCGAGGCACGGCGCCAGAAGGCGTTCAAGATGAACTCCCGTGGTTGGGATGAGCAGATGGGCAATATCGAAACCTATCTGAGCGAAACCCGACCAGTATGATGGTGGGCAAGGGGGCAGATCAGCCCCCCAACGTAATCACGTTCTAGAAATCAATCGACGCCGACAACTTCGCCACTCGCGGATCCCCCTGGCTCAGGAACCCGCCCTGGGCCGACTCCCAGTATTTCTCGTTGGCGACGTTCTCTACCGTGGCACCCAATGTCACCTCGCGCTTGTCCACGGCGAAGGTGTAGCGCGCACCCACGTCGAAGCGGTTCCAGGCCGGCAGGCTCAGGTTGTTGGCCGCGTCGGCGTACTGCCCGCCGGTGCGCAGCATACGCCCGCTGAGGCTTACGCCTTGCAGGCCGGGCACATCCCAATCCACCCCGGCGTTGAGCTGGAATGACGGTACGCCAATGGCACGGTTGCCGTCGTTGGCGCCGTTGAGGGTGCCCTTGAGTTCGGTTTTCATCAGGGTCACCCCGCCCAGCAAGCGCAGGCCGCTGACCGGTTCGCCAAATACGTTGAGCTCGACGCCCTTGTTGATCTGCTGACCTTCCCGCACGTAGCGGGCGGTGGTGGCGTCGATGGCCTCGGCATAACCCGCGCCGGGCTGCTCGATACGATATACACCCAGGGTCGCGCCATAGGTGCCCATGTCCACTTTGACACCCGCTTCGATCTGCTTGGACCGGGCAGGCGCATAAGCTTGCCCGCCACCGATGACCGTCAGGTTGCCTGATTTGAGCGGCGACGTCGGGCCCTGAGCCAGGCCTTCAATGCGGTTGGCATACAGAGATACGTGCTCCCACGGTTTGAACACAATGCCGTAGACCGGTGTGGTGATCGATTCGTCATAGTTGGCGGTGCGGGTACCGCTCATGTAGTTGTAACTCTGCACCACCATCTGCTGGCGACGTGCACCAACGGTCACTAACAGGCGGTCATCGAAGAACCCCAAGGTGTCGGATACCGCGACGCTACGCACGAATGTCTTGTCGGTGATGGTCGGATCGCTGAAGTCGGTACCTGGGGTATTGCGTGGGCTGTTGAGGGCCGGCGGCGCGCCGGTCACGGGGTTGTAGATATTGGTCGGGGTTTTTGCGCTGGCGAATACATAGGCGTTGCGCGCCTCGGTCCAGATGCCTGCCAGGCCGAAGTTGAGCCGATGGCTCACCGGGCCGGTGTGGAACTTGCCATTGAGGCCACCCATGGCACTGGTATTGTTTTCTTCGTGGGCGATAGTCGAGCCGCTGGCGCTGGCATTGCCGAGATTATCGCTCAAGGTCACCGACGAGTAGCGCCCCATTTCACGGCTGTGCTTGGCACCGGTTGCCGCGTAGGCGGTCCAGTTTTCATTCAGGTCATATTCGGCGCGCAGCATCCCCAAGGTGTCTTCAAGGTTGGTACTGCTCCAGCTTGGCGCGTAGTTGGTGTCTGCCGACGGCGCATCCGGCACCTGGGTGATGGTGCCAAGGAACACCGAGTTACGCCCACCGTTGATACGCTGCTTCTGATACACAAAATCACCGGACAGCCGCAACGCATCGCCGCGGTAATCAAGGCCGACGGCAAACAGCTTCGAACGCTGGTTTTCATCGTCAATGCCGGTATCGCCTTCGCGCTGGGACAGGTTGACCCGTGCGCCAAACCGGTTGTCTTCGCCGAAGCGCTGGCCAATATCCAAGTGTTCGCCAATCCGCCCATCACTGCTGATGTCGGTGCTGAAACGACGCAGTGGCACATCATCGGCTCGCTTGGGTTGCAGGTTCACGCCGCCACCAATCCCCGAGCCGGTGGGGGTGACGCCGTTGATAAAGGCGTTAGGGCCCTTGAATACCTCCACGCGCTCCAAGGCGTCAGTGGAAATGATCTGGCGCGGCAGGACACCGTACAAACCGTTATAGGAAATGTCATCGCCATTCAACGGCAGGCCACGAATCATGAACGTCTGGGACTGGTTCGCATACCCCGAGGCCTGGCGCACGGAGGAGTCATTGAGCAACACGTCGCCGACGGTTTCCGCCTGCTGGTCGCGAATCAGCTTTTCGGTGTAGGAGGACATGCTGAAGGGCACATCCATGATGTCCTGGTTGCCCAGCACACCCAGTTGGCCGCCGCGTGCAACCTGGCCACCTGCAAACTCTGGTGGCAGAGCCGTGGGCGCAAGGGCTTGGACATTGATGTTGGTGGCGCCCAGTTCCAGCACGTTGTCTGAGGCCGCTGGGGCTGCCGCTTGTGCCGCAAGGCTCACGGAGCAGCAAAGGGCGAGCAGGGTCGGGCGAAATGGCGCAGCGAAAAGATTGCAGAGGGGCATGGTCGATCCAGGCGGCTAACTTATGAGGAAGGGGGCAGCGACGTTGCGCTTCCTCACTGCGCGGATACGACTCCGACGCAAATGATAGTGATTGTTATTAATGTCCTGCAACAAATTTATGCGATTGCGCTCTGCGTGCGCGTTAACCTGCCGCGTTTGTACAGATGCCGAGTAGAATCACGCCCTGAAAGCGATTCCTGAGGTGCGGTACGGTGGATTTACAGCAGGGTTTTGTCCTGACCCGGCATTGGCGCGATACCCCGTTAGGCACGGAGGTCAGTTTCTGGCTGGCCACCGACCACGGGCCTCGGTGTATTCGCCTACCCGTGCAAACCTCGGTGATGTTCATCCCCGAAGTCCATCGCAAGCCGCTCGATTGGCTGCTCAAGGGCGAGCGTGATCTGGAGTTGCGTGCGCTGCAACTGTGCGACTTCCACCATCGCCCGGTCCTGGGCCTCTATGCCCGCCAGCACCGCCAATTGATGGACATCGAAAAGCGCCTGCGCAGCGCCGGGGTCGATGTCTACGAAGGCGACGTGCGACCGCCCGAGCGTTACATGATGGAGCGTTTTATCACTGCCCCCGTATGGTTCGGCGGCACGCCCGACGCGAACGGCACCTTGCTCGACGCGCAAATGAAGCCTGCCCCCGACTACCGGCCTCCCTTGAAGCTGGTGTCCTTGGACATTGAGACCACCGCCCAGGGCGATCTCTATTCCATCGCCCTCGAAGGCTGCGGCGAACGCCAGGTGTACATGCTCGGCCCGCCGAACAAAACCGACGCCGTGGATTTCAAGCTCGACTATTGCGACACCCGTGCTCAACTGCTCGAACGCCTCAACCAATGGCTGGCCACGTTTGACCCCGACGCGATCATCGGCTGGAACGTGGTGCAGTTCGACCTGCGCGTCCTCCACGAACACGCCCAACGCCTGAACGTGCCGCTGTTGCTGGGACGTGGCGGTGAAGCCATGGCCTGGCGCGAGCACGGCAGCCGCAATCACTACTTTGCGGCGGCGGCGGGGCGGTTGATCATCGACGGTATCGAAGCGCTGCGTTCGGCCACTTGGAGTTTTGAGTCCTTCAGCCTGGAAAACGTCGCGCAAACCCTGCTTGGCGAAGGCAAGGACATCTCCACGCCGTACCAGCGCATGGACGAAATCAACCGCATGTTCGCCGAGGACAAGCCCGCCCTGGCGCGCTACAACCTCAAGGACTGCGAACTGGTCACGCGGATTTTCGAGAAGACCGAGCTGCTCAAGTTCTTGCTGGAACGCGCCAGCGTCACCGGCTTGCCGGCCGACCGTAACGGCGGCTCGGTGGCCGCCTTCACCCACCTGTACATGCCGTTGATGCACCGCCAGGGTTTCGTCGCGCCGAACCTGGGCGACAAACCGCCCCAGGCCAGCCCCGGCGGGTTTGTCATGGACTCGCGCCCGGGCCTCTATGAATCGGTGCTGGTGCTGGACTACAAAAGCCTTTACCCGTCGATCATCCGCAGTTTCCTCATCGACCCGGTGGGCTTGATCGAAGGCCTCAAGCATCCCGACGACAGTGACTCGGTGGAAGGCTTTCGCGGCGCACGCTTCTCCCGCACCCGGCATTGCCTGCCGTCCATCGTCACCCGGGTGTCCGAAGGCCGCGAAGAGGCCAAGCGCGAGCGCAATGCGCCGCTCTCCCAGGCACTGAAGATCATCATGAACGCCTTTTACGGTGTGCTCGGCTCCAGCGGCTGTCGGTTCTTCGACACTCGACTGGCATCCTCGATCACCCTGCGTGGGCACCAGATCATGCGCCAGACCCGCGAGCTGGTGGAGGCCCAGGGTTATGAAGTGATCTACGGCGACACCGACTCCACCTTCGTCTGGCTCGGCAGCGCCCATTCTCCGCAGGATGCCAACCGCATCGGCCTGGCGCTGGTGCAGCACGTCAATGATTGGTGGCGCGCCCACCTGAGCACCGAGTACGGCCTGCGAAGTGCTTTGGAGCTGCAATACGAAACCCACTTCAGCCGCTTCCTGATGCCGACCATCCGTGGCGCGGAGGAGGGCAGCAAGAAGCGCTACGCCGGTTTGGTGATGCGCGACGATGGCAGCGAAGAGATGGTCTACAAAGGCCTGGAAACCGTGCGCAGCGATTGGTCGCCTCTGGCCCGGCAATTTCAGCAGGAACTCTACCGGCGCATCTTCCATCGCCAGCCCCATCAGGACTACATACGCGACTACGTGCGCCGTACCCTGAGCGGCGAATTCGACGAGTTGCTGATCTACCGCAAGCGCCTGCGCCGGCCCTTGCACGACTACGAACGCAACGTCCCGCCCCATGTGCGCGCGGCACGCCTGGCAGACGAGTACAACGACCGCCTGGGGCGCCCGCGCCAGTACCAGCGCGGTGGCTGGATCAGCTACGTGATCAGCGTCAACGGCCCCGAACCCTTGGAAGTGCGGCAAGCGCCCATCGACTACGACCACTATGTGACCCGGCAATTGCAGCCCGTTGCCGACGCGATCCTGCCGTTTGTGAATGATGACTTCGGTACCCTGGTGGGCGGGCAGATGGGGCTATTCTAGGCATTGGACCACACTGTCCCTATCGCCCATCGCTCAGGAGGCAACGCCCATGTACACACTTTATGGCACCGACGAATCCGGTTCCTGCATGATCGAAATCGCCCTGCAGCGCTGCGCCGTGCCGTGGCATCGCGTGGACGCCAGCTCCTGGCAGGACGGCGAGGGCAGCGACGCTCTTGCACGTATCAATCCACTCAAGCAGATCCCCACCCTGGTCACCCCCAATGGCCAGGTGCTGACCGAAAGCGCCGCTATCCTGATCCACCTGGGCCTGGAGTACCCCAAGTCCGAGTTGCTGGCCGGCGATCGTGCGCAGATCCTGCGCGGGCTGCTGTACATCGCCGCCAACTGTTATTCGGCGATCGGCATCATCGACTACCCGCAACGCTGGTTGGGTAATGCCGATGAGGTGCAGCAAGCGCAACTGGTCAGCGGCACACGGCGCTACCTGCACCAGGCCTGGGTCGTGTTTGCCGATCAGTTTGCCGACCAGCTGTTTACCCCGGGCAATGTGCCGAATGCACTGGGCATCATGGCGGCGGCGGTGTCGCGCTGGGATGACGCGCGCGAGGTGCTCGGCAACCTGGCGCCGGGCTTTGCGCAGAGCCTGGAGCGGGTAGACGCCGACCCTGTTGTGGCCCCGGTTTTTGCCCGGCATTGGCCGCAGTGGAAGGTCTCGTAACCGGAAGAAACAAAGCTCCGGCCACTGTCCAAGCCCTTGCGTCGCGGGCGTCCTGACCTACTCTTCTCAAAGTGATGTAGGAATCATCCTTGAATTTGACTGTCGCAGACATGAAACTCAAGAACCCTGCATGGAATTCAAAGGAGGTGCGCATGCTCATCCGGTCGCTGACCCTGGCTACCTTGATGGCTTTTACGGGGCCGTTGTTGGCCGCTGATGATAATCCGCTCAAGCAGGAGTTGGGTAAGACGCGCCCGCTGGTGGTCGTGGAGCTTGATGCTGGAAACCCGACACTGGCAACGCTGAAGAAACAACTGGAAGAGGCTGCCACCAAGCAGTCCTTCGAAGAGCGCAGCATGGTGTTCTACACCGTCAAGTTCGGTAGCATTGGCGCCGAAGGGGAGAAGTTCGCCAAGGACCCAAAGGACAGCAAAAAGCTCACGCCGCCTGAAACCAACGCGCTGATCCGTGCCCTCAAGCTCGGCGTCGGCAGCGGCACCAAGGTGATCCTGATCGGCAAGGATGGCGAGAAGAAACTGGAGAAGACCGTACCGCCGGATACCCTCGACCTGAAGGAATTTTTCAGCGCCATTGACCAGATGCCGATGGCCGAGAAAGAAGCGGCTGCTCCGGTTGTGCCAGAACCTGCGCCTGCGCCTGGCAAGAACGCTACCAAAGCGGGTAAGGCAACCAAGCCGGCTGCGCCTCAACAGCTGGATGACTGAGTCCGTGCAGGAGCTGGCTTACCAGCTCCTGCGCAGGCCGTTGCGGTGGTGGCTCCAGTTCACTGTTTCCACGGCTTGAACCACCCAGCCAACCCTCCCAATACCAGGGCCGCCGTCACGGTACTCAAGCCCAGTTGCCAGCCATCGTTTTGCAGTGGATGCAAGATGACGGCTGCAGAACCCAGTAATACCGCACTCAGCCCCCATTGCAGCGGCCAGCGCAGTTGCCCAAGCAATTGCTGGCGTTGCATCAGCAGCAGGTTGGTGACGATAACCCCGCCCAACGCCGCCAGGGCGATACCCGGCAAACCCAGAAAGTACGGCAGCAGCACCAACAGCAAAGCGTTGACCCCGCTGCCCAGCAATTCGCAGCGCAAGGGCAGGCGCGTGTCGCCGCTGGCATAGGCGTAGCGGGCGAGCATAGCGTTCCAGGCGCCGAACACCAATGGCGTCGCGAACCAGGCCAGCAGGGCGGGCAGTGGGCTGTCGGCGCTTTGGGCGGGCATCAGCAGATGAATCAGCACCGGGCTGGCGCCGATCAGGCCGAGGGCGGCCGGCAGGCTGAGCAGGGTCGCAGCATCCAGGCCTCGGCGCAGCAGGGCCAGGCGCTGCTGGCCTTGTTCGCCGCTCATCATGCCCAGCAGTACCTGGTTGAGGCTCATCAGGGCGATCAAGGGCAGATTGATCAGTTTGCGTGCAAGGTTGACCCACGTGACGGCACCTTCCCCCAGGTAACTGGCGATCAAGCGCTCGAGCAGCGCCAAACCCTGGCTGGCGACATTGCTGGCCAACAATGGTCCGATGCGCCCCAACAGTTCGCGGCCCGCCAGCTTGTCGCCAGTGACTTGCCACGGCCGCCAGCCGAAAGACCAGACCGGCGCCAGCAGCGGCAGGCACATCAATACACTGCCGGCAAAAAAGCTCATGGCCAGTTCGCCGCTGTCGCTTGCGCTGCCACGGATAAACAGGTACAGCACCGGCGGCAGGTTGAACAGCAAAGAGCCCAGCCCCGGCAGCACAAAACGCTGGCGTGCCTGCAAGGGAATACTGAACAACCCATGCATCACCAGGCCCGGCGCACAGGCCGCCAGCCAGCGCAAGTTAGCGGCGGCTTCGGCATGGGCTGCGGCGTCCAGGCCGGGGCCGATCAGGCGCACCCACAGCGGCGCGCCCAGCGCCAATACGGCAAACAGGGCCAGGCCTACTCCCAGCAGGCGTGGAGAAAGGCTGGCCAGCCAGGCTTGCTGGCGTTGTGGGTCGCGTTGTTGATAGAGGGGCAGGGCAGCCGCCGCAAGCAAGCCGGCGGCCAGGGTCATGCGCAACGCTTCGGGCAAAAACACCGCCACCAGAAACCCGTCGCTGCGGCTGCCCGCGCCCCAGGCCGCCACCAGCAGCCATTCGCGGGCAAAACCGGCGACCAGCCCGGCGAGGGTCGCGACGGTCAGCCAGAGCGTGCTGCCGAACATCAGTGAAACAGGGTGAACAGGCCTTTGCCACCCACCTTGTAGTTCAGATCATGGCAACGTTCGCCCATGATTTTGGCCCCGGAACCGCCAATGATTTTGTAGGGGGCCACAGCCTTGGCCACCACGGTATTGGCGCTGATCACCGAACCATGACCCAGGTGCGTGCCGTAGCCGATCAACGCCCGGCTGCCGATCCACACATAGTCGTCGATGTAGATCGGCCCGGAAATCGACCAGAACTCCGGTGCCTGCAAATCATGACTGCCGGCGATGATCAGCACGTGGGAGGCAATCGCCACGTGGTTACCGATCACCAGCCCGGCGCGGGCGTCCACCTGGCAATGCCAACCGATCACCGTATCGTCACCGACTCTCAAATTGTGGATGCCCAACACTTCGGTGTTACGCCACAAGCTTGTGCCCTTGCCGATCTTCGCGCCGCCCAGGCGCAGCCAGGCAATGCGCACATGGTGGCTGGGGATCTTGTTGATCAAAATGTTGTAGGCCATGTCCCAGGCGTTGCGCCAGCGATCCTTGATCGTTGCCCAGTTTTTGCCATAGCGCGGCAACAGCTTGCCCGGCAGGTCCTGTTTCATACGGCGGAACAAAAGGCGGGCCACCGGGTGCTCAAGGGCGGGTTCCAGGTCGATGGAGTTTATCCAGAAGCGCTTGTTGTCGCCTTCGCCCTCTTCAAACACCACGTCGTTGGCCAGGCACCAGTCCAGCGCCTCTTCCAGGTCCGGCAGGCTCACGCCCAGTTCAGCGGCCAGTGTGGGGAGGCGATCGCGCAAATCGGTGGAGTGAATCATCCGGTGTTTCATGGTTGGTTATCCTTTGGCGCAATAGCAGCAACAGGGGCGGTAATGGAGGGGCGCAGACGCACCTGTTGCAGGCTCATGCCCATCAACAGCCAGAACAGCGCGATCAGTACAAAGGTGAAGCTGAAATAGTGGTCGAAAATCCCCGTCAACAGCGCTGCCATCACGCCGCAGATACACCCCAGCCACAGGGCGTTGTCGGCGGTGACCTTGCGCACCTGGCCCAGCGGCCGCACTTCACGCCACCACAACACCGTGACGGTGATAAACAACAGCATCCCCGGAATGCCGACCTTGTAAATGAAGTTCAGCCACAGGTTGGAGATGCCCAACAGGTTGGTGCCGGGTACGGGTGGGTCGATCTTGAAGCCGATCCCCAGGGGGTATGTCGACATGGCCTCGGGGAATCTTGCGTACTCGTCGAAGCGGATTTCGGTACTGGCGTTGGTGGACGAAAAGATAGTCAGCAAGCGCTCCTGCAACGGCGGATAGAACATCACCAGCGCAACCCCAAACGCCACGCCGATACCGATGATGCGCCCGCTGTTAGGTACGCGCTTATAGGTCAGCCAGATCAGCACCAGCGCCAGGGCCACGATGGCGCCACGGGAAATACTCAGCAGCAGGCCGGCGCAACCCAGCACCGCCACCGCCAGGCCCAGCGCCCGGCGCCAGCCGCTGCGGGTCCAGCCGTAGAACAGCGCCAGGGGGATAAACAGCACCAGCACGCCACCCGTCAGGTTTGGGTGCACCCAGGGCGAGGCCATGCGCGTGTAGTTGGCGGAAAAAATATCCTTCACCGCTTCCGGGTGGGCGTACTTGAGGTCGGTAAGCACCTCGATCATCGACATGGCGTTGCGCGTTTTCAAAAACATGAAAATCGACAGCAACAGCATCGCCAGGTTGCCCAGCAGCAGGGCGACCACCACCTTGTCGCGGTCGGCGTCGGTGCGCAGCAGCAACGGCACGATAAACAGCAACGACAGGTTCATCAGCCAGCGTACCCAGTTCACCGGTCCGTTGCCTTCGGCATGGATGATGACCATGCCCCAGATAAACGGAATAGTGCTGAACAGCATCAGCCACATCAGCGCGCGCTCGGTCGGACGCCACAGGATCAAGCCGCGGGTCTTGCCGATAAACGATTGCCAGAACACCCCGACCCAGGTCAGCCCCAACACGGCTTCGCTGATGGTGGTGCGGATCCCCAGTTCCAACGTGGTGTAGGGAATGCTGGTGGCCAACACCGCGAAAATCAGCAAGCCCCACAGGGGAAAGCGGATCAGGGTCAAGGCCACACCCGCGCCGGCCACGACCAGCAAGGCCTTGATCGGCGACAGGGCCAACAGCAAAATGCCGAAGACCAGGCCCAGGAGCAGACTGATGAGTTTTCCTGGCAGCATTAGCGGTCCAATTCCTTGAGCAAAGTATCCAGGCGCGAGCGATAGGCCGGTTCGGCAAATTGCCGGGCCCAGGCGCGCTGCGTTTCGGCGTCTGCCTTGTCGCCCGCGGTTGCCAGTTGCTGCATGACGTTCTGCAATTGCCTGGCATCGTGTGGGTCGAAGCGCGGGGCGCCGGGCGGCGCGACTTCATCCAGGGCGGAACCGCGTGCCACCGCCACCGGCGTGCCGACACTCAAGGCTTCCACCACCGGCAGGCCAAAGCCTTCGGCATAAGACGGCTGCCATAGGCAGTCGGTATGACGGTAGAGGGCTTGCAGTTGGCCGTCGGATAAACCGCTGCACCAATGCAGGCCCGGCAGTTCGCCAAGGGCGGACGGTACATCGCTGGCATGGCCCACCAGCACCAGGTCCGGCACCTCAGGGTTCGCCGCACGGCAGGCCTGCCATTGGCGCAGGAAAAATGCCATGTTCTTGCGCGGCTCCCGCGTGCCCACCACCAGCCAGTAACGCGCCGGCAGGTTGTCTGGCAGCGGTTCTGGCGCTGCATTCAATTCGGGCACCAGGTTGCTCAACACCCGGAACTTGGCCCGGGCCCAGGGGAATACGCGGGCGGCTTCGTTGCAGGAAAACTGCGAAGGGCACCACACCCGGTCAGCCTGCCACACCGACCAGGCAATCGAGGCGCCGTCGATCAAGCGATAGGCCAGGGCCTTGAGCCTGGAGCGATGGAAGTTACGCTGAGTCAGCTGAAACAGATCATGCAGCACCAGGACATAACGGGTGCCGGCGGGTTTGCGGCACAGCGGCAAGCCCATATTGGCCGTGGCGATGTGCAGGTCGATCTGTTGCTCGTGCAAGGCTCTGGGCAAAAATTTGCGCTCGAACCGCAAGCGTACCTGCGGCCGTTGCAGGCCATCCAGCGGGCTGGCCCACGGTGGGCAAATGGCGTTCTGGCGTTGCGGGTGGTCCAGGGGCGCCTCAGTGAACAGCACCACCTCGGTGTTGCCCCGTGCGCGCAGGGCATCTTCCAGCGCCAGGACCTGGCGGGCGATGCCCGACGAGGGCGCAACCGTGGCGGGGCGATAGTCCAGGGCTACGCGCATGGCTGAGACTCCTTAGAGGCGATCAAGGTGCGGTAGATGTGCTCCAGTTCGTCACCGGCCACCGCCCAGTCGTGGTAATGCCGCGCATAATCGCGTGCCGCATCGGCCAGTTGCCGGGCCAGCAGCGGCTGATCCAGCAAACGCACGATGGCATCGGCCAGGGCCTCGGCGCTTTCGCCCGCGAGGTAATGCGCCTGGGGTTGCACCGCTAAACCGGAAACACCCTGGGCCGTGCTGACCAGCGGCAAGCCGGCGGCCATTGCCTCCAGCACCTTGAGCTTGGAGCCGCCGCCATGGCGCAACGCGGCGACAAAACCGGCGCAGCGCCGTTGCAGGGCGCACAGATCAGGAACAAACCCCAGCCACTCGACACGTTCATCAGGCCAACGGTCGCGCCAGTGTTCGGGCAAGCCGTAACCGGCCACTGCCAGGCGCGCGTTCGGACACTGCAGCCAGACCCGGGGGAATATCTCCTCAAGCAACCACTGCACAGCGTCCAGGTTCGGTGCGTATTCGTAATTGCCGACAAACAACAAACGCTGGCTCTGTGCATCGACACTGACCTGGGCGAAGGCACGGCTGTCGACGCCATTGACTACCACGCTTACCGGCGTTGCAGTCAACGGCCGCATGGCCTGGGCGTCCGCGTCGGTCACCGCGATCACATGGGCGGCGGCATCGAACGCCTTGCGTTCCCATTGCCGGCAGCGCCATTGGTCGTACTGCACGAACGGCGCAGCCCACTTGGGGAAACGGTCATAAGTGGCGCCACCCAGGCTTGATTCCAGGTTGTGCTCGGTCAGCACAAACTCGCGCTGGCGCTGCTGCAAGGTGCGCAGAAACGGTTGCAGGCTGTAGCTGTGTTCCACTTGAATCACGTCCCAGCGCTCGTTCAACAGTTGCGCAAATTGGGCTTGCAACGGTGCCGACAGGCCATTGACCGTGGTCAACAGCGGCCACGGTGCGAATACGCCCGCGAGCAGGGTCATCGGGTGTTTCAGTGGCCGGCGCGGCACCACGATCAGGCGTTCGAGCAACGGTTCAAGGGCTGCGTGCACCGCGTCATCGGCCGGTGTCTTCGATTGCGCCAGCAGCGTGATGCGATGCCCGCGCTCACTCAAGGTGCGCAGCAAATGATACTGCCGGGTCTTGCCGCCGCTGGTGGTCGGCCACGGCAGATAGGGCACAATCCATAGGATTCTCATGTACAGCTCTCCATGCCCGGGGCTACCACACCAGTATCTGCAAACTCGGCTTCACCGCTGGGCGAATACCGTTGTCGTCGTTCAGGGGCTGCCGGGCTCCGGTCAGCGGGTCCAGCAGTTCTGCGTGTTTGATGTCCGGCAGGCTGATGCTGCTGCCTTTGGCACTCCAGTACATCAACAAGTGTTTTCCGTCAGGCCGAGTCCAGGCCACGCTGTAGAAACTGTCCGGCACATCCTCAAGCTTGGGCGTGGTGCCGGGTTTAAGGGAGGGGCCGGTGATCTCAAGGAAGCGGGCGAGGGCGGTGTATACCGGCTTGGGTTCGCCGTCCAGGTTCAGCAGGCCGTAATGCTGGTCGCGTGGCGAGGCGCGTTGGTCGAGGTCGGACAGCGCGAACAGGAAAATCTTCTGATAGTCCTGGGACGCCATCAACGCCAGGCGGCGCAAGGTGTAGTCGGCCTGCCCGTCGATACCGATCAGGTCCTGCATCTCCTTGGGGCCGGCATAGCTGGACCAGCCCCACTCGGTAGCCCATACGTTCTTGATCCCGGCGCCGTGCAGCATGGTATTGAGTTGATCGCCGCGCAGCAGCACTTCGTTCTTGCCCGGTTCATCGGTTTCCGGGGTCATCGAATAAGGGTGATAGGCCGCGACCATGCCCAGGTTTTGCACGCCCAGCGCGCCGAGCGCTTCGAACATCAGGGTTTTGCCACGCGGCGGCATTTGGCTGTAGTACGCCATGCCGCCCATGACCTGCAGTTTGCCGGGCGCAGCAATATTCAACGCCTGGTGACTGGCCAATAACAATTGCCCGTACTCCTTGGCGTTGACTTTGGGGCGCCAGTTGTTCGGCAGGTTCTGCTCGTTCCACACCTGCCAGGCATCAATATTGGGGTAGCGCTTGGCCAGGAGTGCCAGGCGCAGCGCGTAGATTTCGGGGTCCCGCGGGCGATACTGGTCCTGGAACTGCGCGCCCTTGGGGGCGGTGGTGATAAAGGGCGCCGAGCCCACCAGGTAAAACACCGAGCGGATTTTTTCAGCGCTCAGGGTGCGGTCCAGTTCATCGAAGGTGCTGAGTTGATAACCGTCTTCTGTGGGCTCCAGGCGATCCCAGTGCAGGTCGACCCGCACCCATTGCAACCCAAGTTTCTTGTATTGCTTGATCTGCTGGCGGTACTGCTCGGGCGTGAACCACAGAAAGTGCGCGTTCACGCCAAGGAAGTCCTTCCATACCACAGTGCGCTCCGGGGCCAGATTCACCGGCTGCGCATCGACTTTCTCACTCGACAGCAGGGCGCCACCCACGGCGATTGCCAGCACCAGCGGCAGATAGCGCCACATCGGGCGAACAGATGAAATATTCATCGCAACGGCTCCTCACAAGCATCCCGAAATAATTCGGCAAAACGTTGGGCCGTGGTGGCCCACTGGCGTTGGTGACCGATTTCCGCTGCCCGGGCAGCCCATTGCCGGGCCTGCTGCGGGTCGAGGATCAAGCGGTTCAAGGCGTTGCTCAAGGAATCGATATCGCCCTGCTGATAGGTGATGCCATTGCCGCCGGCCACCTCTTCAGCAAAGGCACGCGCATTGGAGGTGATCACCCCGCGCCCGCAGGCATTGGCCCACGACAGCGCGCCACTGGTGCCACGCATCTGTCCCAGGAAACCGAGTTTTTTCGATTCACGGTAGGGCAGCACCATCACATGGTGCGCCTGGATCGTAGAGGCGATCTGCGCCGATGGCAGGTCCAGCTGCCAGTCCACCACATCCTCCAGGTGCAGCGCGCTGATCTGTTGGCGCAGGCCGTCGAGGTAGTTGCCGGCCGGGTCGAAGGTCATTTCCGGGGCGGTGCCGCCGGCCAGGGTCAGGCGCACCTGGCCTCGGCATTGCGGGTGAGCGGCCAGTGACTGGGCCAGGGCCTGGAGCAGATCTTCAATGCCCTTGCCGCGATAGATAAAGCCGAAATACAACAGACGCAGCGGCGCAAGCGGCGGCAAGTCCTGGGGCGCGATGGGCAGGTTGCCGTGAGCAATCACCGCCACTTGCTGCGGGCGCAGGCCCATGCGTTGGCGCAGGCAGTCGCCTCCCAGGCGGGTGAGGGTGATCAGCCGGCGCATACCTTTGGCCAGGCGTCGTTCTTCGTGCAAGGTCAGCGGGTCGGCCAGCAGCGCCGCCGCCTGGGGCAGCGGGTGGGGCAGGCGTTCGAGCAGGGTCAAGGGGAAAAACAGCTTGGCCCGGCGCCAGATCAAGCGCTCCGGGTCATGCACCGTGGCGGTCAACGGCAGTTGTGGGTGTGCCCGACGCAGGTAGTCAAGCGCCTGGAACTCACCGAAGCGCCCACCTCCCAATTCGGCATGGACCAGGTCCACACCGTGCCAGTCAAAGGCTTGCAAGCGCCGCAACTGTTCAGCCAGGTCCTGGCAACCCGCGAGGGGGGTCACCACTTCAAGGCCCAGTTCGATCAACGCGTTGCGCAAATGCGCGGCGTAATCGGCGATTCCGGTCTGCTCCGGCGGCAGAGGTGCCAGCAATGCAATACGCATCAGGCCGCACCGCGCCAGCTGTTGATCCGCGCCAGGACCTTGGCCGGTACTTCGAAGCGGCGGCGGTTGAGGATCATGCCGTCGACTTTGCCGAACGCGGTGGTCAGCAGCGACACCGCGTTCTCGATGGTCGGTACGGTACTGGTGCGGGCTTCGATCACCAGCACGATCTGGTCGGCACGGCGTAGCGTCAAAAAGGCCTGCGGGTTGGACGACAAGGCCGAGGCGTCCAGCAACAGCACTTCACCCGCCGTGGGCGCGTTCGCCCCGTCGACCGAGACGCGGTGGCCACGCTCTTCCAGCAGGCGCTTGAGCTGCTCGATGATAAACGTCACGCCCTCGCCATGCCGCGCCGAGGTCAGGCCCAGGGCAAAGCCTTCACTGGCGATGCGCTCCAGGGGCAGCAGGCTGTACAGGCGATAGAGGCTGGCGGTGACGGCGGCCGGCGTGGCGTCTTGCACGTCGGGGATGCTGCTCCACAGCGGCACCTGGAACATCTCCTGCAAGCGTGTGCCATCGTGGATACGTTGGTCCAGCAGGTACAGCACATAAATGGTCAAAAAGCCCACGGCTACGCCGGCGGGAATGGCGAACAACAGAATCAGCAGGCTCTTGGGAAACACACGTGACGGGTTCAGGGTGGCGTGTTCGATCAGCGCGATGTTGCTGATCTGGCTGTTGTCCAGTTCGTGGTCGATACGCGCCTGTTCAAGATTGTCCGAGTACAAGGCGTAGCTTTTTTCGGCGGCGCGCAGTTGTTGGCTCAGCTTGTTGAGTTCCGGCTCATCGGTCATCGCCTTGTCACGCTGGTCACGCAGTTCGGCGAGGGTCTTGTCGTAGTTCTCGATCTCCCCGGCCAGTTTGCGCTCTTGCAATTGTGCGTCGATCACTTGCTGCTTAACGTTGATCACCAAGCTGTTGGGCGCAGTGTTTTGCGAGCGTTCCAGGCGCGTAGCCTCCTGAGCGCTGAGGGCTTCGATGTCGCGGATGTTCTGCTCGATCTGATTGACCTGCGGCGTGCCCGGCAGGTAGGTGCGCAACAGGCGTGCGCGTTCCACTTGCAGCGCATTGAGCTGGCGCTTGAGGTCCAGTTGGGTGGGATTGAGGCTGGTTTCGCGCATCGTCACCACGTCTGCCGGCTGGCTCTTGATCTGCTGGCTGGCGTTGGCCAGGAGGCTGCGAATGCCCGAGATCTGGTTTTGTGCGCTGACCTTGGCGTCGGTGACACGGTCGATCTGACTGGTGAGGTTCTTCAGGCGCGCATCGACACTGATCGAATCGATCTGCTTCAAACGGCCTTGCAGTTGGTCCTTCAGGCTTTGGATATTTTCCGCCACCTTGGCGCGTTCGGTTTCGTAGAAGGTATGCAGGCTCTTGCGCCCGAGAATCCGCGCACGTTCCTCAAGGTAGGCGTTGACCCATTCCTCGACGATTTTTTGCGCCACAGCCGGGTCGTCCCAGGTGAAGGAAATCTCGATCACTGAAGAACCCGGCTCGTGACCGGCTTTGAAGTTCTTCTCCAGCGAGGTCGCCAGGCGCTCCAGCGGGCTTTGCTTCTCGGCAAGGCCTACGAACTGCAGCACGCTGCGCACGCCGTTGATGACTTCGCCAAGGCCCTTCTTGATGTAGAACTTGGTGACCTTCCAGAAGCCCTGCGGCGGCTCGGAGGTCATCGCCATATAGCGCTCGGCAACGATATGCACGATGGGCCGGCCCGTGAGCATTTTTTCTTCGTCGACAATCGGGTCGTGCTGGGTGCTCGGGGCAATCAGCGTCTGGCGGTTGGCGGCTTCGATCGGCAAGGTGGTGTTGTCCCGCCCCGGCTTGACCAGCAAGCGCGCGTCGGACTCGTAGCGAGCCGGCAACAGGAAGGCACCCAGCACCGCGACGACGATCGTGGTGATCACTGCCAGTTTGAATTCGCGGCGGTAGATGAAAAACAGCCGCAGCAGGTCGCGAAGAGAGCGGATTTCGATCACAGGATCACTCCATTGATAGGGAGGTGAAGATAGGGCGCAGGTGCATGCATCGAACTACCAGAGATGCGTTCCATTGCTAAGGCACCCCTGGGATGTTGATTTTTTCGATGTTGTTGGTCGTGTTTCCGCTGTTCTTCACGCCGCTGTCGTTGAGGTCGTAGTTAAAGCCCACGCCAATCCCTTTGTTGATCGGAAACAGCCGCGTAAAGTACATATCCACGGCCTCCACCGTCGCGCCGATGCCCGACTGCGGCACGAAGATCAAATCGCCGCGCTGCAACGCCACCCGCGGGTGATTGGGGTTTGTCAACATGCTCTCCAGGCTGATGAAGTACGTCCTGTACTTGCCATCTGGCCCGGTGCGCAGCAAGGCCACGTTGGAGGCATCCGCCGAGGGCAATACACCACCGGAACTGAGCAGTGCCTGCTCGACGCTGACGTTGCCGGCCAGGTCGAAAAACGCCGGGTTAGACACCGCACCGCCGATAAACACCTTGTTGCTCGGTGCGCTGGCGATGTTCACCGTCACCGCGGGTTCGCGGTAGATGCGCTTGTACTTCTCGGTGATTTCCTTGCCCAGGTCTTCGGGCGTGCGCAGGGCGGCCTTGACCCGGCCGATATTGGGCACCGAGATCACGCCGTCGGGGCGCACGACGAATACGGTCATGTCATCGGCCGCCGCCGGTTCCTGGGCGTCGCGCACGATCCGCAGCGAGTCGCCGGTCTGGATCAGCACCTGGGGTGGTGGCAGGTCGGCCAGGGTCAGCGCCGCTTGATGGCCGGCCTTGAGCGTATTGTTGTCAGGAAGCGGCACCCGCGCAGGGGTCGAACAGCCCGCCAGCCAGATTGAGGCACTCAAGAGGCTGAGCAGGGTAAGACGGGAACGTCGGTTGGTAGTCTTCATGACGGCTCAAGTCCAGTAGGTGGAAAACATGCCCAGACGCCGTTTAAGCGAGTTGGGCAAGTGGCGTTCAAGGTGGCCGAGGCGATAACCCAGCAATTTAAAGGCGCTGCGCATTACTACTTCTGGCGCACGGTGCAGCGCGTTCGCCTCGCGCAATGCGCGCAGTTCGGCCAGCACATAACGCTTACCTTCGCCGCCGGCGTCGCCGAACGCCTGGCGAATCCACGCCTCGCGGCCGTAGAACACACCGATATCGAAGTAGCGCTTGAACTCGTCCAGCAAGCGGTAATCGTGGGAGTGATAAACCTGCGCACTGGCGGCGTAGCGCACCTGGTAGCCGGCCAGCAACATGCGTGCGGCGACGTAGGCGTCTTCGCTGCCAATCACATCCTGGGGAAAACCACCCACCGCCTGCAGGGCGCTGCGTCGGTACACCGAAAACGAGTCGGAGCTGAAGCAGGTCTTGATCCCTAGCTGCGGTGCATCGGCCAGGCTTTTGCTGCGGCTGGCCGCCGGGTAATTGAAGTGCCGCGACTGTGCCCCCAGCACCCCTGCACCGGGGTGCGGCAGCTGCCGTCCATAGGCCACGCCATTGAGCGGCTCCAGTTGCAATTCGGCGATCAGGTTGGCGAACGTCTCGGCCGTGGCGGGGATTGCGTCCTGAGTCATGACGATCAAAGCGTCGCCGCCCACCTGTTCACTGGCCCAGCGCCGAGTGCCGCCGTGGTTGAAGTCGCGGGCATCAATCACCTCCACGCGCGCGCCAAACTCGCGAAAGCGCGCCACGGTGTCATCGCTCGATGCGCTGTCGACCACCAGCATCTCGTCCGGTTGCAGGGTTTGCATGCGCAGCGCCGGCAGTAAGCGGTCCAGATGGCTGGCCGCGTTGCGGGTGGGGATGATCAGGGACGTGCGCATCAGGGTTTCTCTTCCACCGGCGCGCGGCCGTAGATGTCGTCATAACGCACGATGTCGTCTTCGCCCAGGTACTCACCGCTCTGTACCTCAATCATCACCAGATCGATGATGCCGGGGTTGGTCAGGCGGTGTTTGTGGCCGGCGGGAATATAGGTGGACTCGTTCATATTGAGCAGGATTTCGCGCTCGCCATTGGTGATCATCGCTGCGCCGCTGACCACCACCCAATGCTCGCTGCGGTGATGGTGCATTTGCAGGGACAGCGAACCTTTGGGCTTGACCACAATGCGCTTGATTTTGAAGCGCGTGCTTTCTTCCAGCACCGTGTAGGTGCCCCACGGGCGGGTGACCGTGCGGTGCAGACTGAACGCCGGGTGATTCTGGCGCTTGAGTTCGGCAACGATATAGCGCACGTCCTGGCTGCGGTGCGCGTCGGCGATCAACAGTGCGTCCGGGGTGTCGACGATGATCAGGTCACGCACGCCCACTGCACCGAGTACCCGTTTGGGCGAGTCGATGTAGCAGTTATGCACGTCGTGCAGGATCGCCTCGCCATTGATCTGGTTGCCATTGTCATCACTGGGGGTGAGTTGGCGCAGCGCTTCCCAGGAACCGATATCGCTCCAGCCAATGTTGCAGGGCACGACCGCGACCTTTGCGGATTTTTCCATCAGGGCCACGTCGATGGAGATGTCCGGCGCGGTACCGAAACCTTCCGGGCTCAGCTCACGCTGGCGACTGCTGCTGTTCTGCAGGCTCTGGCTGTGCTCGAGTGCGGCCTTGGCTGCGTCCAGCACTGCCGGGGCGTGGCTGGCCAATTCTTCCAATAGGCTGGCCGCCTTGAAGCAGAACATGCCGGCGTTCCACAGGTGCTTGCCGCCGTCCAGATAGCCTTGGGCGGTGGCCAGATCGGGCTTCTCGACAAAGCGCCGGACCTGAAACCCGGCCTCCAACGCTGCGCCTTGTTCGATATAGCCAAAGCCGGTTTCGGCACGGTCAGGCTGAATGCCGAAGGTCACCAGGTAACCGGCCTCGGCCAGTGCGCGGGCTTTTTCTACCGCTTGGGCGAAGGCCGTTTCATCCAGGATCAGGTGATCGGCGGGCATCACCAGCAACTGCGCTTCAGCGCCGAAATGCTCCTGCACATGCAAGGCGGCCACGGCGATGGCGGCGGCGGTGTTACGGCCAAACGGCTCCAGCAGCAGCTCCAGGGCCAATCGCTGGGTGTTCACCGCGCGGTAGTCGTCGAGGGTGCGAAACAGCAGGTCACGATTGGTCACTGTCAGGATGCTCTCCACCCCCGGCAAGTGGCTGGCGCGCAGGAAGGTCTTTTGCAGCAGGCTCTGGTCGTCGCGCATGCGCATGAAGGGTTTGGGCATGTTCTGCCGCGAAACCGGCCACAGCCGCGTGCCCGAACCACCGGAGATGATGCACGGGATCAATCCGTTAAGAGGGTTCATCAATAAACTTCCTTGGTGGAAAGGACGGCCGGAACCGTCATGAAAACGATGTACAGATCCAGCCACACCGACCATTTGGCGATGTATTCCAGGTCGTATTCGACTCGCTTCTGGATTTTGAACAGGGTGTCGGTCTCGCCACGGTAGCCATTGATCTGTGCCCAGCCGGTGATGCCTGGCTTGACCCGGTGGCGTGAGCTGTATTCGCTGACCGCTTGCTCGAACGGAACCCCGGCGGCCTTGGTGGCCGTGGCGTGGGGGCGCGGGCCGACCATCGACATATTGCCCAGCAGCACGTTGAACAGTTGTGGCAGCTCATCAATGCTGGTCTTGCGAATGATCCTGCCTACCCGGGTGATGCGCGGGTCCTGGCGTGTGGTCTGGTTCTCGGCGTTGAGGTCGGTCTGTTCCACGTACATCGAGCGGAACTTGAACACTCGGATCAGGTTGTCGTTGTAGCCAAAGCGCTTCTGGCGAAACAGCACCGGGCCCTTGGAATCGAGTTTGATCGCGATGGCCGTCGCCAGCATCACCGGTGACAGCAACAACAGGCCGAGGCTGGCCAGCAGCAGGTCTTCGCAACGCTTGATAAAGGGTGACCAGCCGCGCAGCGGCAACTGCGAGGTGTTGAACATCAGGATGCCGCCCACATCGGTGATGCGGTTATGCCCATAACGCAAGGCAGCCATGTCGGGCACCAGCATGACGTTCACCGACATCTGCCGCAGGCGTTTGACCAGCCCGTTGATACGCTGCTCGGCAGCCCAGGGCAGGGTGATCATGACCTGGTTGACCTGTTCGGAGCGGATCAGCTTTTCCAGGTCGCGGGTATTGCCCAGCAAGGGCAGGCGGCTCAATTCCTTGGGAATGCGCTCGGTACGGTCGTCGATAAAGCCGATCAGGCCGGAACGGATATCGCTGTTGCGCGACAGGTGTTCAGCCACATGCACCGCCGTCTCGGTAAAACCCAGGATCACCGTACGCTGCAAGAATTTGCCGTTCTTCATCAAATGGCGATACAGGCGCAGCATCAATATCCGCTCCACGCCAAACAGCACCAGGCTCATGGAGAACCAGGCCGCCAGGTTGCGTGGGCTCAACTGTGGGAACAGCAGCAGGATCTGGTACATGAACAGCAGGATGCAAAACGCCGAGACCCAGGCCACCAGCATCACGCGAAAACGCAGGCGATTGCTGAACAGATCCTCGGAGTACACCCCCAGGGCCTGGAACAGAATGATGGTCAAGAGCGCAAAGAATACCAGCAGGCCAAGGTAGTGGTTGCGCATGTGCTCGGCGACGGGTTCCGGGTAGAACAACAGGATAATTGCCGGCACCACAGCAGTGAGGCCGTGGATCAGTTTTACGAAGACGACAAAAAACTCAACGAAACCGGGACGAGTCAAAAACAGGCTATCGACCGACGATTTACCGCGCATAGATCAGATCCTCAATACACCACCAGAACGTTCCTATTCGTTTTGCTCATCCATAAGGCAGGTTTGCTTTACAAGTGGTGCAAATCGAACAACTGCAGTTGCTGGGTAATACGTAATGCCTGTTCAGACGCAGGAATTTACGGAGTGATGGCTAAATAGTGGCTTCCTTGAGGTTCCGTGTCAATGATTTGGCTTTTTTTGCCCTTGCCTTCAATGGCTCTCATGAGGCTCCCATGATATGACGATTTATTGACATGGGAGGCCGGGCTTTCAGAAAAATCGAGAATCGATGATGGCTTTTTGGAGTGTAGGAACAAACGTGGGGATTTGCCTGCCAGCGAAAAAAGCTTTTTTTGACAGAAGCAGGGCGGGGGAAGGGGGGTTGTCGAACCAGAGCCGGCTTGCCGGCTCTGGTGCAAGGACTGCTGATGTTTAGAAGTTGCCTTTGAGGCTCAGCGTGAGGTTGCGCGGCTCTCCATAAAGATTACCCCAGCCTGAGGTACCCACGGTCTGGTAGTAGTTTTTATCGAACAGGTTGTTGCCGTTGAGCGCCACAGTCCAGGTGTCGTCCACCTGATACGCAATGCGCGCATTCCACAACGCATACCCGGCCTGTTCCAGTTTGATGGTTTGCAACCGGTAGTTGCTGCTTTGGGCGTTGACCCCTGCGCCGACTGTCCATTTTGACAGTGCACCGTCCAACTGGTAGTCGCCCCACAAACGCAGCATATGCCTTGGTACGTAGGTGTTGGACACCGCGCCTTCGGCTGCGCTGTCGATGTTCTTCAGGTTCTTGGTTTGCGTGTAGGTGTAGCCGCCAAACACTTGCAGGCGTTCAAGCAATTCGCCGCTCAGCTCGGCCTCGACCCCTTGGGCGCGAACTTTGCCCGTGTCGGTGTAGCAGTAGCCGTCAGAGGAACTGCCGCAGCGGGTCTCGAAATCGGTTTGGGCGGCGTTTTTTTCGATGGCGCGAAACAGCGCCAGGGAGCTGTTGAGGCGCCCGTCAAACCATTCGCCCTTGATACCCAGCTCATAGTTCTCACCCATTTTCGGCTTGAGCGCCGAACCGCTGACCGTGGCGTAGGAGCTTTGTGGCTGGAAGATATCGGCGTAGCTGGCGTACACCGAAAGGTTGTCATTGAGGTCGTAGATCAGCGCGGCAAACGGCGTGACCACGCCGGTTTCCTTGGTGCGTGCATCCTGGTCGGCCCACTCGCCCCAAGCCAGGTTCAAGGACTCACGGCGGTTTTCATACCAACTGACGCGACTGCCGAGAACCAGCATCAATGGTTCGGCCAGGCGCAGGCGCAAGGTGGCGTAGGCGCCGTATTGGGTGGCGGTTTCCTTGACCGTGCCGCCACGGTACATGTTGGGCCAGAAGGTATCGTCGGCAGGTTCCGGGAAGTGGTGGTTGGGGTTGAAAACGCTTTGGCGCTGGGGCAGGTTGCGGATCGCGTAGACATCGTCCTGGGTGCCACGACTGCCATTGGCGCCGAGGATCAACTCATGTTGCAGGCCAAACGCTTCAAATTGACCATCAATGTAGGCATCCAGGCCGTAGTCCTTGTGATCGTAATCCAGCAGCGCGGCGTAGCTGGTGAGCGTAGGGGCCGGGTTGCCATAGTCCACGGTGCTTTCGCTGGCGGCGTATTTGATGTCTTGCAGGTTGCGGCTATGCACGGCGCTGACTTTGAGCTTCCAGTCGTCGTTGAAGTGATGGGTCAGATCGGCGAACAGCGTGGTGCGCTGGCTTTGCCAATCGTTCCAGGCCTGGCCCAGGCAGGTGGAGCGGCTCAGGCCGAGGCTTTTGCCGTCGCGGTAGCGCGGCAGGCCGCTCCAGCACGGTGTGGCGTCGACATCCTCATAGCTGGCGCCGAAGCCTAGGGTGGTGTCAGGGCTGACATCCATGTCCAGCGCCGCGTAAAACGCCTGGTCCTGGCGCTTGGCAAGGTCCATGTAGGAGCCACGATTCTGCTGGCTGACCGACGCACGGCCGCGCACCGTGCCGCTGTCGTTCAACGGGCCGCCGGTGTCGAGTTCGGCGTGGTAGTTATCCCAAGTGCCCGCCGACAGCCCGAGGCTGGTGGTCGGGGTGGCTTGGGGCCGCTTGCGCACGAAGTTCACTGCACCGCTGGCGGTGCCGGCGCCCTTGAGCATACCGGCGGCGCCTTTTAGCACCTCTACCCGGTCATAAATCGCCATATTCGCGCTGAAACTGTCGGCCTGTATGTAGTCCTTGCCGATGTCCAGCGGCACACCATCGAACTGGTACTGACCGAGCATCTTGAAGCCCCGGGAGTAAAAATACTTGCCGCCCATGGGCGACTCGTAGCTGGTGATCCCCGGCGTGCGCTCCAGCAATTGGTCGATGGTGGTGATGTTCTGGTCATCCATCAGCTTGCGGGTCATCACGCTCACCGATTGCGGCGTGCGTCGCAGGCTGTGTTCACCCTTGCCGATGGTCACCGCACCGGTGGTGTAGGAACCGCTGCCTTCGGTGGTGGCGCCCAGACGATCACCAGTGATGGTGGTGGCGCCCAGGCTCAGCGCCGAGCCGGCTTGCTGCTGAGGTAGCAGTAACCAGGCGTTCTGGCCCTGGCTTTGCGCCTGCAAACCCTGGCCCTGGAGCAACTGGCTCAGGGCCTGTTGTGGGGCCAGGGTGCCGCTCAGCCCCGGGCTGCTTTTGCCGGCCACGCTGCCTGCGTCATACGACAGGCTGATACCGGCCTGCCGCGCAAACTGATCAAGGGCGCCGGCCAGAGGCCCGGGCGCAATATTCCAGGCGCGGGCCTGGCGCTCGCTGCCGGGTTCCTGGGCTGTTGCGGTATACGGCAAAGCGCTGGCTGCCACGCACGCGCCAAGAAGAGTGGCATTGAGGGCGTGTCTGAGGGGGGAACGCTTGGAGGGGAACGCTTGCATGACCGCGGGATGCTCCTGAAGGAAGTGGACAACACCGGCCTGTTGATCGGCCTTTCCTTACAGGTCGAATGGCAATGAGAATTCACCTCATTTATTTTCGGCCGCTCAAACCCGAGCGGAGACGGTCACCCAATAGGGGCTGCGGTAGGTCACATTGATCGACAACGATTGCGCCACCAGCTTGAGTACCTGATCGGTGTCTTCCAGTTGATAGGTGCCCGAAACCCGCAGCCCCGCGACGGCTTCGCTGCAACGGAGCAAGCCGTTGCGGTAGCGGCCCAGTTCGGCCAGGAAGTCGTCAAGGCGCATTTTGTGGGCGCTGATGACGCCGTCGCTCCAGGCCCAGGGATCCAGGCCATTGGTGGGAGAAGGGCGAATGCCGCTACGGTTGAACAGCACCTGTTCGCCCGGCTTGATCATTTGGCGTGCGCTGGCGTCATGGCTGTCGGCATACACCGCGACCGCACCCTGCTGCACAGCCAGCAGCGTGCCTTGGGCTTCTTCACGTACCACAAAGCGCGTGCCGAGGGTGCGCAGGTAACCATCGCGGGTGTGCACCCAGAACGGACGGTTGTCAGCGCCGGTATTGACCAACACTTCACCCTGACGCAGGTTCACCAGACGCCGCTCGGCATTCAGGGTGATATCGATGGCACTGGCGCTGTTGAGCTGGACCTTGCTGCCATCGTTCAACGCCACCCAGCGCCGCTCGCCGGTGGCCGTGCGGTAGTCCGCCATCAGGGCGGGCAGGGGCGTGTAGTCGCGACCCAGCCAGGCCAACCCGGCGGCGCCGGCAAACAAGCCCAGCAGCTTCAAGCCTTCACGCCGACTGATACGTTGGCGCGCGCCATCGAGGGCATGGCGACTGACATGCGCCGGCAGTTGGGTGAAGTCGTCATTCATGGTCGCCACGCGCTGCCACGCCAGTTGATGCGCGGCGCTGGTGTGCAGCCACTGCTCAAAGGCCGCCGTGCTGGCGTCGTCAGCGGTGTTGAAGCGCAGCTTGATCATCCACTGGATGGCCTGGTCCACCAGGCGCGGATCAGCATTCGGCATAACGTAACCGATAGCAGGCGTGCAGCGCCTTGGACAGATCACGCTCCACCGTGGCCTTGGACACGCCCAGGCGCAGGGCGATTTGCGCGCAGGTCAGGCCGTCCAGTTGGGCCAACAGAAACGCCTCGCGCACCCGTGGCTTGAGCTGGTCGAGCAAACGGTCGATGCGCGCCAGGCTGTCGAGGATCAGCAGGCGGGTTTCTTCGCTCGGCACCTCGACTTGAGGAAAGTGCGCCAGGCTTTCCAGGTAGGCACGTTCCAGTTCGCGGCGTCGGTATTGGTCGATCATCAAACTGCGCGCGATGCTGCTCAAGTAAGCACGCGGCTGCTGCAAGGTCTGTTGCTTGCGCGCGTTGAGCAGGCGCACAAAGGTTTCCTGCGCCAGGTCAGCGGCGTGTTCACGGCAGCCGGTGCGTCGGCTCAACCAGCCGCGCAGCCAGGAATGGTGGGCTTGGTAAAGCTGGCCGATGGCGGCATGGTCCAGTGGGTGATCGCTCGACATGGTCATCCTGGCGCAGCAGGCTTAATTGATAATGTTTCGCATTCTAGACGTTGGTTGTGGCATTCAGCAATCACTGGTTTGCTGCGTCAGTAATGTATCCAGCACAATTTTTGTAGAGCCTGTGAGCGCCGTGCTGACGCTGATCGCGAGTGTGTTTCACGTGCTGCTGGGCATGTTTGGCGGGGGGGCTCAGCCGCTTCTTCGCCAAACGCAACAAAAGCGCCTGGCTGCAGAAGTGGGGTTTGGCGGCGGTGCTGATGGCGTTGGCCGTGCGCTTGGCGGTGATGTCGCGTCCTGCCTGACGACACGCGGGAAGCCAAGCAGGTTTCTGTGTGGCGAGGGAGCTTGCTCCCGTAACGGCCTGCCAGTCGATGCTCATTTACCTGACACCTCACAATCCAATTGTGGGAGCTGGCTTGCCTGCGATGGCGGCCTGACAGGCGATGCTTCTCTACCTGACACCCCGCGATCCAAATGTGGAGCGGGCTTGCTCGCGAAGGCGGCCTGACAGCCGACACAGTCATACCGAGTACATATCCATTCCTGCGGTAACGGCCACTTAGGGTTCCGCCCTGACAGCGGCTCACTTTTGAACAGCGTGTCCGGTCCGTACAGGTTGAAGGTTCGCAACGCAGTGTGGTGTTGGGGATTTGCCGGATGGTAGAGGGCGTTCAGTTGCTGGTTGATCGGGTAGTAGAGGGAGGCGGCGAGACGCGAGCGCAGTAACGGCGATGCCTGTCAGTTAAGAAACAGCGCTGTACTGTGGCGAGGGAGATTGCTCCCTCGCCACGGATGAACATTCAACCCAACCGTGCAGCCGCCCGCGCCACAATCTCCCCACGCACTCTGCGTGACTCCACCGTGCGCTTGTTGGCTTCCTCCAGTACATATCGGGGCGCAGTCTCCGGGCGGCCGGAGTCAAACGGTGGGGCCGGCGCATATTCGATCTGCAGTTGCACCAGTTGCGCCGCCGCTTCGCTGTACAACTCTGCGGCCAGGGTCAGGGCAAAGTCGATGCCGGCGGTGATCCCGCCGCCGGTAAACAGGTTGCCGTCACGCACCACGCGCTCGTGCACGGGAACAGCACCGAGCGGGGCGAGCAGGTGGTGGTAGGCCCAGTGGGTCGTGGCCTTGCGACCGCGCAGCAGCCCTGCCGCGCCCAATACCAATGAGCCGGTGCACACCGAGGTCAGGTAGCGCACTGTCTGTGCCTGGGCCTTGAGAAAATCCAGGGTTTGCGGGTCTTCCATCAACGGGCCCACACCGGCGCCACCGGGTACGCAGAGCACATCCAGGTTCGGGCAGTCGGCGTAAGTAATGGTCGGCGTGAACACCAGGCCAGTGCTGGAGGTGATCGGCGCGAGGTCTTTCCACACAAGGTGCAGCTTCACGTCTGGCAGCGAACCGAGGACATCATAGGGGCCGGTCAGGTCCAGTTGCTGGATGCCGGGGAACAACAGAAAGCCGATCTGCAAGGTCATGGTGCAAGCTCCGAAAGAAATGGACGACCGCACTGTAGAAGCCTAGGCTTTGGCGGGTACGCCATTGAGCCCACTAATCACGCCAATCATGCCCAAGATTATTCATGTACTCGCTTTTGAAAATGCCCAGGTGCTCGATGTCACCGGGCCTCTGCAAGTATTTGCGTCGGCTAATGACCTGTTGCGCCAACGTGGTTTACCGTTGCCCTACGCGGTGAATGTGATCGCCGCTCAGCCTGAACCGGTGAGGACTTCTGCCGGCCTGGCGCTGCTGGCTGAACCGCTGCCCGCCATCGACGCGCCTTGCGATACCCTGGTGATCGCCGGTGGCTGGGGCGTGTACGCTGCCGCCGAAGACCCGACACTGGTGCAATGGGTGCGCGATAAATCCCGGCACACCCGGCGCATGGCTTCGGTGTGCACCGGGGCCTTTCTGCTGGCCGCCAGCGGTTTGCTCGATGGTTGCCGCGTGGCCACGCACTGGACGCGGTGTGAAGAACTGGCGCGCAAGTTTCCCGCGCTCACAGTGGAGGCCAATCCGATTTTCATCCAGCAGGGCGCGGTATGGACGTCTGCTGGTGTGACCGCCGGGATCGACCTGTGCCTGGCCCTGGTAGAGGATGACCTGGGGCGCGGCATTGCCTTGGAAGTGGCCCGCCACTTGGTGGTGTTCCTCAAGCGCCCTGGCGGTCAGTCGCAATTTAGCGTGACGTTATCCCTGCAAAAGAGCGACAGCCGCTTTGCCGACCTGCACGCTTGGATCGCCGACCATCTGACGCTGGATCTGAACATCGCCACCCTGGCAGCCCAGGCTGGCATGAGCGAGCGTAGCTTTGTGCGCCATTACCGCGCCGAGACCGGCCAGACCCCGGCACGGGCCGTGGAACTGATCCGTGTCGAAACCGCGCGCCGGCAATTGGCAGACAGCACGACCTCCATCAAACGTATCGCCATGCAGTGCGGTTTTGGCTGTGAGGAGACTTTGCGCCGCAGCTTTGTGCGGGCCTTGTCAGTGACGCCTCAAGCTTACCGGGAGCGTTTTTCACCGCTCCAGTAGTTCCAGCAATGCTTCAAGCGTGACCCGGGGCGCTTCCTGGAAAACATTATGACCAATGCCTGGCAAAACCTGCCGGCGATAAAAACCACTGAAGTGCTCCACATCGTCATCCTCAAGCGACGGCGGGCCCACACCGTCGTCGGCCCCGCATAACGAAATGCTGGGCACCGTTATCGCCGGTTGCTGCACCAATGCCTGCTCAATGGATTCCAGCGCGGGATCACCCGGCGCATACATGAAACGATGGCGGTAAGAGTGAATCACCACCGCGACAAAGTCCGGGTTATCAAATGACGGCGCAGTCTTGCCATACAGACTTGGCCCTTCACGCCAGGTCGGCGACCAAAGCCGCCATAACAACTCACACAGCTCTTGTCGATTGGCGGTCAAACCGTCGACTCCACGCTGGGTGTGGAAGTAATACTGGTACCATAATCGATGCTCGGTTTCCGGTGCCCGAGGCTCGAGGGACTGGGCGATGTCCTGGATGTTGTAACCGTCCCCCGTCACCAAGCCGCGTACCCGCTCGGGCCATAGCGCCGCGACAATACACGCCGCGCGCCCACCCCAGTCATACCCAGCGAGCGTGGCCTGCTTAATGGACAGCGCATCCATGAAATCCAGCAGGTCCTTGGCCAACGCCGCCTGTTGGCCGGAGCGCATGACCTGGTCGTTGATAAACCGCGTCGGGCCATAACCGCGCAAATAGGGGACCAACACCCGATAACCACGCTCGGCCAGCACCGGCGCGATTTCGTCATAACCGCGAGGGTCATAAGGGAAGCCATGCAGCAGGATCACCGGCTCGCCTGCGATGGGGCCGTGGGTTTCATAAGCCACGTCTAGCATGGACGTGCGCACATACAACAGCGGGGCAGGGGACATCAGGGTTGCCATACAGTCTTCTCCCCGCTGAGTTTGCGGTCCAGGAACGTTGCCGCACTGATCAATGCCAAGTGGCTCAACGCCTGAGGTGTGTTGCCCAAGTGCCGAGCCTGGCTGTCGAATTCTTCGGCGTACAGTCCCAGCGGGTTGGCGTAGCGCAGCAGCTGTTCGAATTCCAGGTGGGCCTTCTCCACTTGCCCGGCGCGGGCCAAGCATTCCACGTACCAGAACGAGCAGGCGGCAAATGCGCCTTCTGTGCCTTGCAGCCCGTCGATCTGGCTGTCGTCATTGCGGTAGCGGTAGACCATGCCGTCGCGCACCAGGCTTTTCTGGATCGCTTCCAGCGTCGCCAGCCAGCGCGGGTCGGTGGCCGCAACGAAGCGCACCAGCGGCATCAACAGCATCGAGCCGTCCAGCGCCGTGCTGCCGATATGCTGGACGAAATGCCCGCGCTCTTCGTTCCAGAAGTTGCTCCAGATGTCGGCGTAGATAGCCTGGCGTGTCTGGTCCCAGCGCGCGAATGGGGCGGGCAGCGAGCGTTTGGAGGCGAGGCGAATAGCTCGGTCCAAGGCCACCCAGCACATCAGGCGCGAGTGCAGAAAGTGGTGTTGCTCGCCGCGCATTTCCCAGATGCCTACGTCTTTGCGGTTCCAGATCTCACACACTTGGTCGACCACTTCCACCGTATGTTTCCAGCCTTCGTGGGAAATGGCTTCGCCGTACTTGTTGACCAGATACACCGCGTCCATCAGTTCGCCGTAGATATCCAGCTGGATCTGGTCGAACGCTTCGTTGCCCACGCGCACCGGTTGGGCGCCGCCGTGGCCGCGTAAATGATCGAGGGTGGTTTCCGGCAACTCCTGGCGACCGTCGATGCCGTAGAGAATATTGATTTTGGTCGGCTGGCCGCAGCAGTCGCTGACTCTGCCTTTGAGCCAGCGCATATAGGCGTTGGCTTCCTCGACAAACCCCAGGCGCATGAACGCGTAGACGGTAAACGACGCATCGCGTATCCAGGTATAGCGGTAATCCCAGTTGCGCTCGCCGCCGGGGCTTTCCGGCAGGCCGAAGGTGGCGGCGGCGATGATTGCGCCGTGCTTGCGCGAGGTCAAAAGCTTCAACGCCAAGGCCGAGCGGTTGACCATTTCGCGCCAGCGCCCACGGTAATTGGACTGGGAGATCCAGCCGCGCCAGAACTTGAGGGTGCGTTCCAGGTACAGGTCCGTGCAGTTGTTGACCACCCGCGGATCATCCTGGCCGCCGAGCACAAATTCGGCGCCCTCGTCCTGGGCCAGGGTGAAGCGGGATACGACTGCATTTTCTTCGAGGGTCAGCGGGTGGCTGCCTACCAGACGCAGGCCGGGCTGACCGTCGGCGCTGAACAGCACGCCGCTGTCATCGGCTGTGGTGTGGGTCTTGGCACGTGCGTAGTCGTGGCGCACGGCGCAACGCAGGTGCAGGTTGGCCTGGCCGCTGACCACCCGTACTCGGCGAATCAGCAAAGGCAGCTCGTCGACCTCTTCGCTGACCGCCAGCAGGTCGGTGACTTCTACCACCGCCTCGTCACTCAGCCAGCGTGTTTGCAGCACGTTGGTGTCAGGCAGGTAGATCTGCTCGCGGCGGGCGTTAGGCAGGTCCGGGGTAAGCTGGAAGGTGCCGGCGTCGGGCGTGTCGAGCAGTGCGCAGAAGATCGACGGGCTGTCGAATTCCGGCCAGCAGAAAAAATCGATGCTGCCACGGTCGTTTACCAGTGCGGCACTGCGCATGTCGCCGATGATGCCGTGGGCATCGATGGCGCTTTGGGGTTCTTTTTTCAGATCAACCATTGCCGCGAAACTCCGGATAAAGGCTCATGCCACCATCGATGAACAGCGTACTGCCGACCACATAATCAGAAGCATCACTGGCCAGCCACACCACTGCATTGGCCACATCTTCTACATCGCCGACGCGACCGTAAGGAATCAATTTGAGTAACTCTTTCTCCGCAGCGCCTTCAGTGGCTGCGCGGTTGATCGCCGTGCGAATGGCCCCAGGCGCAATGCCGTTGATGCGGATGCGTTGCTCGCTGACTTCCTGGGCGAGGGTGCGCATCAGCATCTCCACGCCGCCCTTGGACGCTGCATAATTCACATGCCCGGCCCACGGAATGACTTGATGCACCGAACTCATATGGATGATTTTGCCGGCCGCTCGTGACACGCCCTCACGAACGCCCTGACGATTGAAGATACGCACTGCCGCTCGGGCACAGAGGAACTGCCCGGTGAGGTTGACACCGATCACGGTGTTCCAGTCCTCGAGGCTCATGTCGACCAGGTTGGCGTCTTTTTGCAGGCCGGAGTTGGCCACCAGAATATCCAGGTGGCCGAAGGCATCGAGGGTCTGTGCGAACAGGCGCTCGACATCAGCCTCCTTGGACACATCGCCACCGATGGCAAGCGCCCGACCGCCGTTGGCATTGATCTGTGCGGCAAGGGCCTCGGCGGGGGCCGCCTGGGAGTTGTAGTTAAGCACCACTGCCGCGCCCGCGTCGGCCAGGGCTTTGGCTGCGCCAGCACCGATACCGGAACTGGCGCCGGTGACCAGAGCCACTTGTTGCTGCAAGGAAATCTGCATCGCCCACCCACTGTGTTTATCCGAGTCCTTTCAGCTGACTGGCGGCGGGGAGCGGAAGTTCACCGCACGGCTTTTACGCCTAGACCGCGGGCCGCAGGTGTAGCGCCGGGGCGCAAGGCAAAGGTTTATCGTAATATGCTGAAAACAAAAGGTAAGGGATGGAGCAAAGGAATGTGTATATCGACACGCACCCCAAGGATGAAAAGTTTACTCATTGGCTTATCAGCCGTTTTATCACTGGCTCAGACATCATTGGCTGTTGCGGAAAACAGCAATGGAAAAACGCTCTATCTACAGCGATGCGGCGTGTGCCATGGACCCGATATAAAGGCCACCGGGCCATTGGCTAAAAAAAGCAATCCCCCCACGCCTGACCTTACAACCGCCGCGTTCAAACAGCGGCTGCATGATTATCCGGGCGTGATCGTCTCGTCGATAATACTTCGCCCAAATGGCAACCTGATTCCAAAGACGTTGAAGGACAACGGTGTGAAGATAGCGCCGCACGCGTGGAGCGTTCAGGACTTCCGCGATCTGCATCAATACATGAGTAGCGTGATTTCAAAAAGTTGAGGGGTTTGAGTGCGGCGGGCGTACCGGCGATGGACAGCAATTGCCCCACTTAATAGGAAGCATTACTATTCACGCCCCGCCTCCTCAGTGCCTTCGCGATGATTCCTCAGCCGCCCCGCAGAACAGGCTTTTTCGAGCACTACGAAGAGTTGATCGGCACCTGGACGCGCCGCTTGAGGAACCGTCAGCAAGCCGAGGACCTGACCCACGACACTTTTGTGCGAGTGCTTGAGTCCGACGCCAGCGAGGTTGCACAACCGCGCGCCTACCTGCATCAAACCGCGCGCAATATCGCGGTGGACGCCTACCGGCGCGCAGAACGCCGCGCGGCGTTGACGTTGCAGGCCGTTGATCAAGCCCCCCACAGCGGCGATCCGGAGCATTACATGCACGCGATTCAGTTGGCCGACTCCATCGAGCGGGCCCTGGTCGAGTTGCCGCTCAACTGTCGCAAGATTTTTATCTGGCAGAAAATCGAGGGGCTCACCCAACAGGAAATCGCCGTGCGCCTGGGGCTGTCTAAAAACATGGTGGAGAAGTATATGATCCGCACCCTGCGGCATCTGCGTGACCACCTGGATGCAATGGCGCCATGACCCGCTTTGAAACAGGATCTTCCACGATGGATAAGCGTGTCCGTGACGAAGCGGCGCAATGGTTTGTGCGCCTGCAAGACGGCCCGTTGAACGCCGAAGAACGGCAACGTTTCGAGGCCTGGCGTGCCGAGCAGCCCGAACACCAATATGAGTTCGATGTGCTGCAAGGGCTGTGGAGCGCCACGGATCTGCTGCCCCAACCCCGTTTGCAGGCTTTGTGCGATGCGCCGGCCGAGCGCCCCAGGGGTGGGGCGGTGTTGCGCTATGCGGTAGCGGCCGGTGTGGTTGCCATTGCCGTGGGCCTGGGTTTGTTCAGCGGGCTGGGCCAGTCCAAGCTCTACAGCGCCGAGTTCACTACCCGGGTGGGCGAGCAGCGCCAGGTGGCCTTGCCAGACGGCTCTGTGATGGACCTCAACAGCCGCAGTGTGGTTGCGGTTCACTACGAAAAAGGTCGGCGGGGCATTGAGCTCAAGCAGGGTGAGGCGATGTTCAGTGTCGAGCACGACGCCAGTCGCCCGTTCGTGGTGGCCGCCGGGGCAGGGCAGGTAACGGTCACCGGCACACGCTTCGATGTGCGTCGCGATGACGACCGCACCCGCGTGGTGGTCGAGACCGGCACCG
This sequence comes from Pseudomonas sp. W2Jun17, assembly GCF_023127795.1. Classification (NCBI taxonomy): domain Bacteria; kingdom Pseudomonadati; phylum Pseudomonadota; class Gammaproteobacteria; order Pseudomonadales; family Pseudomonadaceae; genus Pseudomonas; species Pseudomonas sp. W2Jun17. Next base: position 37,168 of record NZ_SPKO01000026.1, read on the forward strand.
TCAAGGTGCAGGGACGAGCGTCGGCTCAAGTCGTGACGCTCACCGCCGGCCGGGGCACTCATGTCGATACTCAGGGCGAAGTGGCTGCGGCCTATGCCGTAAACCCTGAAGAGCTGACCGCATGGCGCACCGGCAAACTGGTGTTCAACAACGCTAGCCTGGCCGAAGTGGCGCGGGAAGTGTCGCGCTATCGCGAGCAACCGTTGCGCATCACCACGGCAGCGGTGGGCAACCTGCGTCTGACCAGCGTGTTCAACGCCAGTGACACCGACGCCTTGCTCAAAGCCTTGCCACATATTCTGCCGGTTGCCTTGCGCACCTTGCCGGACGGCAGCCAGGAAATTATTTCACGCTGACATTCAGGTTTTTTTCGCATTGTTCGTCTTCTCCTGCAACTGCAACTGGTTTGCATTAACAGACGCACACTTTTGCGATCACAGGACTAGGTTCGACGTGAAAAAACTCGCCCTCCACAACAATAAAACCTCCCGCTGGGCGCCTCTCGCCCTGGCTATCGCAGTCAGCATCGCGCTGCCTGCCGCACAGGCTGGCGAAGGCGTTCATATTCGCGCCCAGCCCCTGGGTGCAGCCTTGAGCCAACTGGGCCAGCAGACCTCCCTGCAAGTGTTCTTCAGCCCCGACATGGTCGCCGGCAAGCAAGCCCCAGCAGTGGATGGCAACTTCTCGCCTGAACAAGCCCTGCGCCAATTGCTGGAAGGCAGTGGGCTGGATTACCAGATCGACGCAGGCTCCGTAACCTTGCGCACGCTGAGCTCCGGCACTGGCGAAGCTGGCTCGCCGCTGGAACTGGGCGTCACCGACATCAAGGTGGTGGGCGACTGGCTCGGCGATGCCGATGCCGCCGTGGTGCAAAACCATGCGGGTGCACGCACGGTGGTGCGCCGCGAAGCCATGGTGGAGCAGGGCGCGATGAACGTCGGCGACGTATTGCGCCGCGTGCCTGGCGTGCAGGTACAGGAATCCAATGGCACCGGGGGCAGCGATATTTCTCTCAACGTCGGCGTACGCGGCTTGACCTCACGCCTGTCGCCACGCTCCACCGTGCTGATTGACGGCGTACCGGCAGCCTTCGCCCCGTACGGCCAGCCGCAACTGTCGATGGCGCCCATTTCCGCCGGTAACCTTGACAGCATCGACGTCGTGCGTGGTGCCGGGTCCGTGCGCTATGGCCCGCAGAACGTCGGCGGCGTGATCAATTTCGTGACCCGCGCCATCCCGGAAAAATTCTCCGGGGAAGTCGGCACTACCCTGCAAACGTCCGCCCACGGTGGCTGGAAGCACGTCGAAAATGCGTTTATCGGCGGCACCGCCGACAACGGCATCGGCGCCGCGCTGCTGTACTCCGGGGTCAATGGCAACGGCTATCGCAACAGCAACAATTCCAACGACATTGACGATGTAATCTTCAAGACCCACTGGGCGCCGACCGATCAAGACGACTTCTCGCTGAACTTCCACTATTACGATGCCAGCGCCGACATGCCCGGTGGCCTGACCCAGGAGCAGTTTGACGCCAACCCGTACCAGTCGGTGCGCGACTGGGACAACTTCAGCGGCCGCCGCAAGGACGTGTCCTTCAAGTACATCCGCCAGATTGACGACCGTACCCAGGCTGAAGTGCTGACCTACTATTCCGACAGCTTCCGAGGCAGCAACATCGCCAACCGCGATCTGAAAACCCTCAGTTCCTACCCACGCACCTACTACACCTTCGGCATCGAGCCACGGGTGTCCCATGTGTTCGATGTGGGCCCCAGCACGCAGGAAGTCAGCGTTGGCTACCGCTACTTGAAGGAAGGCATGCACGAGCAGGCCACCAGCCTTAACCTGGTCAACAACGTACCCACGCCAGGTGGGCAGAGCGACGGCCACGTTTATCAAGACCGCACCGGCGGCACCGAAGCCAGCGCTTTCTACATCGACAACAAAATCGACATCGGCCAGTGGACCATCACGCCGGGCATCCGCTTTGAAGACATCCGCACCGAATGGCATGACCGCCCGGTAGTGGCCCTGAACGGCAAGCGTACCGAGGAAAAACGCCGCGAGATTCACAACAATGAACCGCTACCGGCCCTGAGCGTGATGTACCACGTCAGCGACGCATGGAAACTGTTCGCCAACTACGAAACCTCCTTCGGCAGCTTGCAGTATTTCCAGTTGGGGCAGGGTGGTACCGGCAACCAGACCGCCAACGGTCTGAACCCGGAAAAAGCCAAGACCTACGAGATCGGGACGCGCTACAACGACAGCATCTGGGGCGGCGAAGTGACGCTGTTCTACATCGACTTCTCGGATGAACTGCAATACGTCAGCAATGACGTAGGCTGGACCAACCTCGGCGCCACCAAGCACGCCGGTATCGAAGCGTCGGCCCACTACGACCTGTCCAATCTTGACCCGCGCCTCGACGGTCTGACCGCCAACGCCGGCTTTACCTACACCAAGGCCACCTCCGAGGGCGACGTACCGTTCAAGGGCCGCGATCTGCCGCTGTATTCCCGTGAAGTGGCGACCCTGGGCCTGCGTTACGATGTCAATCACTGGACGCACAACCTGGACGTCTATGCTCAGTCTGGCCAGCGTGCGCCAGGCACCGGCACCACCTATATCACCCAAGGCACCGCTGACGGCCAGTACGGTGATATTCCGGGTTATGTTTCGGTCAACGTGCGCAGCGGTTATGACTTCGGTGCGCAACTGTCGAACCTGAAACTTGGCGTGGGGGTGAAAAACCTCTTCGACCAGCAACATTACACACGCTCCAGCGACAATAACGCCGGGATATACCTGGGCGAGCCGCGCACGTTCTTCGTACAGGCAAGCGTTGGATTCTGATCTTCGGTTGATGGCAATAATCGCAGCCCAAGGGTTGCGATTTTTTTTGCCCGCGCCAGGCGTAATGCAAGCCTGCCTGATCTGTTTCCTACACCGTCAAAGCACGTATTGTTGCTGCGTCAGGAACTGTTTCCGACACAAAACCACACATGGGAAAGCTGATGGGCTTCGACACTGCGTTGGAGCGACAAGCTGAAATCGCGCCTACTGCAATGGAGAAACCTATGTCGGTATCGATGGATACATCCGTCTCTGCTTCAACAACGCCAGACCTTTCACAAGTCACTGGCAAGGCCGTCGTCAAACACACTCGCGAGGCACCTGCTGCGCCTTCTTTCAATGATCAGCGTGCTGCCCATGTCAACTTCCCGACCACGCAAAACAAGGCCGGGCCGGTGTTCGATCACCATCAGCCGGCAACAACCGCGGCTGATGTGCTTGGCCATCAACACAACCCTCCCGGGCTGCATCACTTACTGAGCCAACTCAAGCGCTGGCTCAGTCATTGGTTCCTGGGGCATCGGCCGCCCATGCATCCGGGCTGCAGCAACCCGCCGCCAAGGCCCAACCCCGGGGCAAGCAATCCACCGCCGCGCCCCGACCCTACTGCAGGGGGTAGGCCTTATCCGGTCGCCCCCGGCAGGCCGGATCCGCAATACTCATTAAAGAGTAACGAAGAGTTGGCGCAGCAATTGCGCGACAGCTTCAACGCGTTTAGAGATCCAAATAACCCTGGGTCTATCAGCGTTGACAGCATTCTTGCGATGGCGAAACGAGGATGGTCACCTAACCCGGTCATGAGGGAAAACGCCCGCTTGGCCAATGAGCTGCTGCGACGTCCGGAGCTGATGGCGGCGCTTGACCGGGACGGTCGCACCGGTGCGTTGAATGATCTTATTGATTGGACAAGCCTGAACGCGGTTATCCAGGGAGATAACTACTTCAAGTACAAGACTGACAAGGAATTGGCCGCTGAAATGCTCGAGCATTTCGATGAACTCAAGGATGGGAGCGGCGGGCCACACCTGAAATTCAAAGACTTGAGGAAACTCGCAAGTCAGGAGCTCACAGGCGATGCAGCCAAGGATCACCTGATCCAATTGGCCCAGGCAGTCATGAAACGGGGCGACCTGCTCAAACTGTTAGATAACCTCGTCAGTGCCGACGGTGATGGAAAGATCCGTCGCAAAGCATTGGCCTTACTGTCGCAATAACCCGCCTTCAGGCGCTGTGCTGCGAAAACGGCGCCTGATTCAATCATTTAAGGAACGGCTTACGCTTATTTGCCACATAGGTGGTAACTGCGGTGGTGCATTGGCCCACTGCTTTTCAGATTTCGCCTGAGGGAAAACACATGACTTCAACTTCGTTTAATTCCTCCCAATCCTGCCGCCTTGAACTTCTGCAAAACACCCAGCAAGTAAACCCTGCGCTGTCCGAGAAGGGCGGAGTATCAGAAGGTATGCCCACTGCCGCGCAGGAATATGTGGCCCAAGCCCGCCGCATGAAAGCGTTTGCCGGCGAGCGAAAATTTCAGGCGCCCGTTGCGGATGATTTTTCCCGGGGCATGTTGGCTGACCGCCAGGTCCCAGTGGCCCGCGCTGATTCACTGAAAAGCACCGGGCTGATCAATAGCCTGGCGACGTGGTGGCGTAGTCGAAAGTCAGGTTGATGCTGCCTTGCCTGGGCTTTTACATATTGTCATTGGTATTCGCTGCTCATCCGGAACTGCCGTCTCCCTCCAACCACACATGAGGTGCTTGTCCGAGTGGAATCCATTCGTTGATCTTGTCATTCCGACACAGGTCACCAAGCGGATATGCATCTGAATAGAGTTGGAGAAAACCCATGAAAATCGAGGGTGTACTACCTCCCGGTCGGCCTCTCGCCCCTGGCGGGTCAGCTGCGCGAGCAACGACGCTATCACCGGTCACTTGGCAGGAAGCTTCTTCCGTGCCGGAGCGAGGGATCTCTCGCCAGCCCACTCTTTTGCGCGGAACGTTATCCGCTCTAAGTCATCGAGACCTACAGAACTTCCCCGCTGAACGGGCGAGCAGTTCCCTGCCGGGTGAAACTTCAACGGACAAGCAATTGGCAAAGGCCCTTGAAAAAGCCTTTGGCCTGTTGCACCCCTTCCTTAATGAGGGGCGCTTGACCTGGATGTCATTGCAGCGGATCGCCGCTCAACCCATGGGTGAAAACGAGGCACTGGACGGCGCCATTCAGGTCGTCAGGGAAATTCTCAAGCGTGCGCGGTTAAGCGACACCATCTTCAGCCGCGACGGCGATATCACGCGTGACAGCCTCAGTGCGGCAGCCCAGGCTTTGCATGGCAACAGCTCGGCGAGTGTGTTCAGCCAGGATCCGTTTCATACCCATGGCAACGCGCAAGTGGTGCAAGCGCTGCAAAGCCAGTTTGAACAGTTGAGAGACAAGACAATGGACCGCACCTTCCTGTTCGAACAACACCAGTACGTTGAGATTGCCAAGCTCAAGGCGGTCATGCAGGACCCTTACGAAGTTGATCAGAAGGGCAGCCCTGTACTGGACACGTCTACCGGCATGCCCAGGCCCCAATACAGTGAGTTGTGTGTCTACACGGCGAAGAACATTATCGAACGCCCAGGTTTGCTGCCTTCATTGGAACGTGCCAACGGCACACGACTGTTTGGCCCACCCCACAAAGAGGGGTGGTTGAGCAACAAAAGCCTCGAGCGCTGGCGGGAGCAGGACGATGCTCGCAAAGCGCGCTGACTGCCGGGCCTATACCTTGAGGATTTTGCCGCTGATGGCCACGGCTGCCAGCAACACCGCAATCAATACAAAGGCGGTGCTCAGGCTGCTGCCATGGGCGATAAAGCCGATTACCGCAGGGCCGGCGAGAATGCCGGCATAACCGAGCGTGGTGATGGCCGGCACCGCAATATGCTCCGGCATGACCTTTTGTTTGCCGACGGCGGTGTACAGCACCGGCACGATATTCGAACACCCGGCACCCACCAATGCGTATCCAAGCAATGCAGTTTCCCAGGCGGGTAATAGCGTCGCGATGAGCAGGCCGACACACGCCAAGGTGCCCCCGATCACGATCACTCGCGTTGCCCCCAGGCGTCGGACAATGGCATCACCGGTCAAACGCCCAGCGGTCATGGTCAAGGCAAATGCCGCGTAGCCAAGGCCGGCGTAAGCTTCATCCAGGCCGCGCTCGGCACTGAGGAATACCGCACTCCAATCCAGCACGGCACCTTCGGCCAGGAACACGATGAAACACAGGCAACCGATAAACAACACCACACCATGTGGCACCGCAAAAGCCGGGCCGGAGCTTTCACTGCCATAAGGCAGGAGGTGCGGTGCGGCCTTGAGCAGCGCCACAACCATGATAGCCACCACTACCAGCGTCGCCTGCAGTGGCGACAGGCCCAGGCCCAGCAATCCGGCAACCCCCGCTGCGCCGACGATGCCTCCCAGGCTGAACAAACCATGGAAGCCCGACATCATGGTTTTACCACTGGCGCGCTCGACAATCACCGCTTGCAGATTGACGGTGGAATCCACGGTGCCCAGGCCCGCGCCGAACAGGAACAACCCTGCGATCAACAACGGGATCGAACTGACAGTGGCCAGCATCGGCAGGGCCAGGCAGATCATGAGCGTCCCTGCGGTCAGTACGAGACGGCAGCCGTAGCGCGATGCCAAGGCGCCTGCTGCCGGCATCGCGATGATCGAGCCAACTCCCAGGCACAACAGCAGCAGGCCAAGCGTGCCTTCATTCAGATCTGCGCGCGCTTTGGCATACGGCACCAAGGGCGCCCAGGCGGCGATACCGAAGCCGGCGATAAAGAAAGCGATGCGCGTCGACATCTGCTCCAGCCGCCCGGGAATTACGGGCGCAGGGGTGGGGATGGCAGTCATGAAAAGTCCTTGGTTTTGCGTTCATCGAGCGATGTTCAGTGTCACATCCTTGCACATCAGGCCCTCTGGAGCGAGCCGGGTTCCCTTCGCGTTCGGAATCAAAAATACGGATCGAGAAAATTATTTTTACAAAGCCGGAACGCTTTGGTGGCTGATAACCACACAGGAGTGATCGAGCCTGTAGGCGGTGGTCTGGAAGGTGTGTAATCCTCGTGAGGGTGGCTGAACCCCAGGTTTCTTGCGACGGATTACCACCTTCCAGACCACTTCCCACAGGTTGGAGGTTCTGTAATACGCTTCCCCTGTCCGATAACGTTGGTGGGCAGATGTCAGCTGTTTCTTCGGAACTTGGTTATTCAGATATAAAATCGCGTAAGAATTTTCTTGTTGTTCTTAGATGTCTTATTGGCTGTATGTCTTGCTTTATAAGCGACACTTCCATCCTCGGTGTACGAAACTTCTTTTTTATTGGGTAAGCGCCGAAAAGCGCGGGAAATCGCTAAGCTTTAGTCTGTTCAGGTGCTTTTTTTCGCAATCCACCCGGTATTGGCGAGGGAGAGTCGTTCAGTTGAAAAGTTGATGGCGGGTAACAAAGGATGGTTAACGCGTTTGTTTCGTCACGTTTCAAATTAGTTCTTTCAGGTATAACTACAGACTTTCAGGTAGTGGCATTCAAAGGCACTGAAGCCCTCGATCAGCCTTACTTCATACATGTGCAACTGGTCAGCGAAGACCCTTCCTTCGATTTGGAGGCGCTGCTTCATCAACCCGCCTATCTGGACTTTGGCGAAGCGGAGCAGGGGCTGCATGGGCAGGTCTACGCCATCGGTCGAGGTGACCCTGGCGTGCGGCTCACCCGTTATCACCTGACCCTCGCCCCGCGCCTGGCCTGCCTTGCCCATCGTCGCGACCAGCGGATATTCCAGCAACGCAGCGTGCCGCAGATCATTGCAACGGTCCTTGAACACCACGGGATCCTTGCCGACGCCTATGCCTTCGAGCTTGGACCGGTGGTGTATCCACCGCGGGTGTTTTGCGTGCAGTACAGGGAATCCGACCTGCACTTTATCCAGCGGCTGTGTGAAGAGGAGGGTATTCACTACCATTTTCGCCACAGCGTGGATAACCATCTGCTGGTATTCGGTGACGACCAGACGGTATTTCGACGGCTGGCGGTACAGCGTTATTGCTCGTCGGGTGATCCGGCGCTCGAGACCCGGGTGGTCCAGCGCTTCGACCGGCGTTTGCAGACACGCAGTCAGCGAACCGTGCGTCGAGACTATGACTTTGAGCATCCTTCGTTTTGCCTGCAAGAACAGGCCGGTGCCAAAACGGCAGAACCATGGGAAGACTATGAATGCCCCGGTGGTTTCACCGGCCGTGCCCGGGGGGCGCAACTGGCGCGGCGTGGCCTGGAGCGCCATCAGCGTGATCGCCATCGGGTGTTGGGCAAAAGCGATCAACCCGCGTTACGCAGTGGTCACTTTCTTGAACTGTGCGGTCACCCGGATCCAGCGTGCAATGACTTATGGTTGCTGACGTCGGTGCGTCATGAGGGCTACCAGCCGCAGGTGTTGGAAGAGTCGGCATTCGAGGCCGGCGGGTTTCAGGGCTATCGCAACCGATTCACTGCAACCCCCTGGCGCGCAGTGCATCGCCCGGCCCTCAAGCACCCCAAGCCGACGATCAGTAGCAGCCAGACCGCAACGGTAACCGGGCCCGTTGGAGAGGACGTGCATTGCGATGCCTATGGGCGGGTGAAGGTGCGCTTTCATTGGGATCGCCTGGACAAAAACGACGATACGAGCAGCTGTTGGCTGCGGGTGGCGTCGGGCTGGGCCGGTGACGGATTTGGCGCTCTGGTCATTCCCCGGGTAGGCATGGAAGTGCTGGTGAGCTTCCTGGAAGGCGACCCGGACCAACCTTTGGTCAACGGCTGCCTGCCCAATGCGTCGCACTTGCCGGCTTACCCCTTGCCACAGCACAAGACACGCACGGTACTGCGCAGCCGCAGCTCCCCAGGCGGTAGCGGTGGCAATGAGCTGCATCTGGAAGACCGCAGTGGCGAAGAGCTCATCTACCTGCGCGCCCAGCGTGACCTGGAACAACGGGTGGGGCATGACAGCCGCCTGGAAGTGGCAGGGGAACGGCATGAAGTCATTCGGGGAACCAGTACGGTTCGATTGGAGAGTGAGGAGCGTCGCCATATTCTCGGTGCTCGCAAGGTCGTGCTCGAGGCGCATGACCACCTCGACGTACAGGGCGATAGCCTGACCCGTGTTGCTCAGACCCTGGTGATCGAAGCCGGGCAACAGGTTCATCTCAAGGCTGGTGCCAACCTGGTGATTGAGGCGGGTGCGCAACTGAGCCTGAAGGCTGGCGGAGAGCACCTGCTGATTCAGGCCGGAGGTATTTTCAGCAGCCGGCCCATCATCCTGGGCGGTTCACCGTCCGCAACGCGCTCGGTAACACCCCCGCCAGTTGCCCGCGCGCAAGTTTCTGCAGCGCAAGGCGTCATCATGGATTTGGCTAAAAAACTGGGTGCGGACTTTTGCCCCCTGTGCGAATGCTGCCGCGAAGGTCAGTGCGATATTGCGGGGAGGGCAGCTTGATGGACAGCCTGGTCACTCGATGGATGGCCCGACAACAGCAACAAGGCTACCACCTATGCCTGATGCTTGAGGGGAGTCATGAGGCTAGCCAACCGCTGCTGGCAGGGCGCGACCTGTCGCGTTATTGCAAGCTCTACAGCGAGACCGATGCGGCGCAGTTGGCGAGTTCTGGCCCGCTGATCCTATTGCTGGAACAAATGAATGAGCCTGCACTGATCGACCTGCTGCAACATCCCGAGTCGAACTGGGGATGGCTCTTTAGCCTATCCGCTGCCGACTTGGCGGGTGCAACGCGACATTGGCGCGACAGGCTGCTGGTGGGGCCGACGGGGCAGCGGGCGCTCTATCGTATTCACGACAACCGCACCCTGGCCCGCGCCTTGCTCCATCTATCAAAGGCGCACTGGCCGGTCTATCTCGGGCCGCTGGTCAGCGTGTGCTATTGGCATGAAGGGCGCTGGCACCAAAGCGAAAACCCTGCTCCGGGCGATTATTCGGCACCGGATCCAGCGCCCTGGCTGGATACGCCAAACCCACAGGCCGAAGCCATCCTGCACGCCAATATCCTGCGTTATCTGCTCGCGGAGCACAGTGAGGACCTGGCGGCATTGGTCGAATTCCAGGACCCCAAGGTCTGGCTCAGCCAAATACTGGAACAGGCGCGGACCTGGCAATGGCGCAGCCCCGAGCAGTTGGCGTTCCTGGTGGTGCGCCGGTTGGAAGAGACGATCCGAAGCAGCGTTATTCATTGGCCGCCTCGGGCTGGGGAAACACCTGAAGTGCATTTTGACCGGGTCGTGGAGCAGTGGCACAGGGAGGTGGGAAACGGTGAGTAGGTGGATGGCAGCGGTGTTGCTTGTTCTTGGGGGCGCGGGGATTCCGGGGTGCGCGGGGCGGGTGGTGGATAGTTTTACATTGGAGGTGGATTTGCCGGCCCAGTTTGAACTTAAAACTGCTGCCAATTACCGACCTGCGACGGGTGAAAGCTGCGTTTTACCCAGGCGTCGAGGTAAGAGACCAGAGCGAAAAGTCTTTTTCACGGAATACAAACCGGTAGCGAGCAGGATTAGCTATGAACTGCCGCTGGCTGAAACGGTAGAGGGTTGCCCGTTGGTACTGCGCAGTGTGGAGTTTGGTTTTTATGCGAAGTGGGGCGCGCGGGATACAGATGTGGGGGGGGATGATGCCTATATCTCTATTAGCGATCATCTGGATATACCTGGGATGCAGGAGAAAGGAGTGAAGGAGCTATCAGGTCAGTGTCAATGGTTGTTTCGGACAGTAGGTCCCTTTCATGCAATCAGGAAAATCCTCCAGTGCCGTTCGGTTAATTCGCTAGGACAGTTGCAGACAACACGCGTTGGTGGAACTGCACAGCGCGATCAACTGCGGGGGAGAACCCTCAGGGTGATGCTAAAGATGACTGATGAGGAACGCCCCGCTTTTGGCGATAACTGGGTCGCTGTTCCAGGAGGGTGGAAACGCTGCAAGGGTATAGATTTTGCCGATCTGGATGCTTACTGCAATGGCAATAACACCGATTTCAAGCCAATAAAAATGCCGGATGGCCGCATCTGCAATATTTATCCAACGTGTGAGTGATAAGGAGTTAAGCCATGTATTTGGACGCAAGGACGCGATCCTTTTTCAGCGACAGTGCGCCAGCTTGTTCATTGCGAGGGCACTGGGTCAGCTTTTGCCTGGTCGATGAGCTCGGGGTTGGCGCGACGTATGGCGGCCTGCCATATACCGTCCGCGACAGTGTAGGACAGCAGTACAAGGGTAGATTGAATGGAGAAGGCTTTGCCAAGCTGGAAAATATTAATAGCGGCCCCGTCATCCTTGTTTTTGATGACCTGTATTCAGGAGCAGGGCAGCCATATCGTCGGTTAATGATGCGACCGACCTATCAGCTTCCAGTTACCGAGCTTCAAGTTCGTGCTGAGCAGACTGGATTTGCTATGGCCGATGGGCGTCGCGTTGAGGCTAATCCTGCACAACAACAAGCCAACCAATTCTACCAAGTCGAAGTCAGGGATCTAGTACGCCATGTTGCCCACTTACCTGCGATAACGCCTCGTGCCCATAGTCCCAAACGTCATGTACTGAAAATGATGGCCGACCTTGGATTCGGCCCACCCGAGCCAACGTTGTCAGGTATCGTACTGTTCCCCAACAACCACACTGTCCTCGAAGTACGACCACTACGGGCGTTGCGCCCAATGCTATGTATTGAAGACAGATTCAGTGCCCTGAACCTGTACCAGCTCGCATTGTTTGCCGCGTTGAGTTATTGCGATTTTGGGCAGGAACCCTCAGAAAGGCCTTTGCATGAAGTCCGGTTTCCGCTGTATCCAAGCGTTGGAAATTTATTCGCTGAACAGCTTTCGTTGTATCACGAAGCCTGGCGAATTGACCCGAAGCAAGTGCAGCGTTTTTATCCGCTCTATGAAGAGGTCCCTTATTCCAGCCGTTTCGAAATCCTGCCATTCGATCCTGAGTTGTATCCCCAAAACCGACCGGAACTGAAGGAAGAACAGGAGCACCCTGCGCGCTTGCACTTTTTCGATGACGAAAAATTCGGCACCGACACCCAGGCTTTCATCACTCACCACGATGAGGTAATCCTGATCGCTGTGCGAGGAACCGTCAGCCGTGCCGATGTGCTACGTGACGCAGACGCCCATCAGGTAGCGTTTGCCGAAGGCGTTGGAAAAGTGCATGACGGATTTTATCAAGCCTACCGGGCTATGCGTGATTTCGTATTGCGATACCTTGATCAGTTTCACACCGGCCAACGCATTGTAATTTGCGGCCACAGCCTCGGCGGCGCCATTGCATTGCTGTTGGCCGAAGGACTGCGCCGAACGCCGGACGCCCACTACAACATCCTCCTTTACACCTATGGGGCGCCCCGTGCCGCTGACTCCGAATTCACTGCCGGCGCTTCATCACTGGTCCACCACCGCATCGTCAATCACAACGACCCCGTGCCTAGTGTCCCCGCCCCGTGGATGAACACCACCGCCAAACTCTGGATACCCGGTGCCATCACCTTATTCAGTGCTCCTGTACCCGGTGGCCTGTTGTTCGCCGCCGGGTTGGTGCGCATGGGGGGCAACCCCTATCAACATCATGGTGAACAACATCACTTCATGCCGATCACGCTCCCGGATGGCACCCATTCTTCGGTGTTATGGAAGCCGGGCTGTGAGTCCATCGAAGAGGCGGGTTGTAATCGCGCATTGCAACTGCAGGGCGACATGCCCGACCGCGACAATCTATTGAGGCAGCTTTTTCAGGCCGGTCAACACTTCATGACCACCAGCTACATCCCTGCGGCCTGGGCTACATTGCGGCGCTGGCAACAAACCCTGGATAGCCAAGGCCCCTTGGTGACTCCAAGGGAGTTTGAGCTGCTCGACCAGGCTCTTGAGGACATGCGCGCGCAACTGCGGGCCAAACGGCGTGACCTCGCCCGTCTACGCCCTGCCAATGATCGCAGCCATGAAACCAACGATGCCTTGAACGCCGAGATCGACCGTTTGCACACCAGCCGTGAGCGTCTGGCCAGCCTGCGCTGGCGTCGCCTTCAAGCCCGCGATGTCTACGGCAGTCATGCGGAGGCTACGCACCTGCACGCCAGCCTCAAACGCTGGTTCAGCCACCGTGAGAATCGCGAGCCTGCTCAATTTGCCAGCATCCCACCGCCTTCCCACGATGATCTGGCAAGGGCGCAAACACTGGATATCGACTCCATCGTCTAGCCACCGGGTTACATAAACTCCACCTGTGCCGGTTGCCGCTTCATCAGCACCTTGCCATTGCGGATCGAGTACAGCGGCAGGCCCTGGCTACGAATGACTTCGTAGTCGCTGTCGGCCGACAGGATCAGCAGGTTGGCAGGGCGGCCGGCTTCCAGACCGTAGCGGTCACCCAGGGCCATGGCCTTGGCACTGTTGTCGGTGACCAGGTCCAGCGCGCTTTGCAGGTTGCGGTAGCCGAGCATATGGCAGATGTGCAGGCCGGCTTCCAGCACGCGCAGGATGTTGCCATTACCCAACGGGTACCAGGGGTCGACGATGGAGTCCTGGCCGAAACACACGTTCATGCCGGCTTCGAGCAACTCGTTGACACGGGTGACGCCGCGGCGTTTCGGGAAGCTGTCGAAGCGGCCTTGCAGGTGGATGCTTTCGGTGGGGCAAGACACAAAGCTGATGCCGGAATGCCCCAGCAGGCGAAACAGTTTGGCGCAGTACGCGTTGTCGTAGGAGCCCATGGCCGTGGTGTGGCTGGCGGTGACGCGGGTGCCCATGTCGCGGCTGCGGGCTTCTTCGGCAAGTACTTCGAGAAAGCGTGAGTGAGGGTCATCGGTTTCGTCACAATGCACGTCCACCAGGCAACCGGTGCGTTCGGCCAGGTCCATGAGGAACTTCACCGAACTGACCCCTTGATCGCGGGTGTATTCGAAGTGGGGGATGCCGCCGATTACGTCGGCGCCCAGGCGAATGGCTTCCTCCATCAACTCGCGGCCATTGCGGAACGACTCGATGCCCTCCTGGGGGAAGGCAACAATTTGCAGGTCGATCAGGTGCGTGCTTTCTTCACGCACTTGCAGCATGGCTTTGAGCGCGGTGAGGTCCGGGTCGGTGACGTCGACATGCGTGCGCACATGCTGGATACCGTGGGCGGCGAGGGCCTGGATGGTTTTTTTGGCCCGGGCCTTGGTGTCTTCCTGGGTAATGGTGGCCTTGCGTTCCCCCCAGCACTCGATCCCCTCGAACAGCGTACCGCTCATGTTCCAGCGCGGTTCGCCGGCAGTGAGCGTGGCATCAAGGTGGATGTGGGGTTCGACGAAAGGCGGTATCACCAGGTTGCCGGCGGCGTCCAGATCGCCGGCCGCGAGCGTGGGAACGCTGGTTTGCGCAGTAATACTGGCGATCCGGCCGTGTTCCAGGTGCAGATCATGCAAGCCTTCACGGTTGCGCAGGCGGGCATTGATGATGTGCATGGTCAAGTTCCTCTTGGCTAAAAACAATCAGGCAGGCAGCCGCCGGATCCTCAAGGCGATATCGATGCCCCGGCGGTCATGATGCGTAGTATGGCGCTGAGCAACACGTAGGTCAGCGATGCGGCAACAATTCCCACCAGCGGCGCGACCCATGGCGAATTGAACGCCAGTACGGTACCCACCCCATACGCTACCAGACCCGGCCAGTTGAATGCCGGCAGGCGAGCATCCGCCAGGCGCGGGTATTGGCCCCCATAACGATAGAAGAAGTCCGCCATGATCACCCCGCCAATGGGCGGGATCACGGTGCCCAGCAGGATCAGGTAGGGCACCAGCAGGTCGTACATGCCAAGCAAGGCGAGCAGGGTGCCGATTACTGCACCGGCCAGGGTCACCGTTTTGCGGCGCTGGGTGCGCAGCAGGTTGCAACCGGCGACGGCGAAGTTGTAGATGGTGTTGTCCTGGGTGCTCCAGATATTGAGCAGCAACATCGCCATCGCGGCCATGGCGAAACCTTGCAGCAGTAAAACCTCTACCACATCCGGTTGCTGATAGACGATGGCGCCATAGGCGCCGATCAGCACCATCAGGCCATTGCCGATAAAAAAGCCGATCAGGCTGGCCAGCACCGCGACCTTGGCCGAGCGCGAAAACCGCGTCCAGTTAGTGGCCTGGGTCGCACCGCTGACGAAGGTGCCGAACACCAGGGTAATCGCCGTGGACAAGTCCAACTCTGCGGTCGGCACCACCGCCAGCAGCCCCGGTAGCCCGCCGACCTTCACCGTGGCGACCCACATCGACAGGATCAACAATAACCCCATTGCAGGCACTGCGATCCAGGACAGGATTTCCAGCCCGCGATACCCCACATAGGCAGTGGCGCAGAACAATAAGCCAAACACCATCATCAGCCCCAGCACACTGCCTGGGCTCAGTTGGAAATATTTGCCCAATACTACGGCCGCCGTGGCAGTGCCCCAGGCATACCAGCCGATCTGGGTAAAACCGAGGATCAAGTCGCTGAGCTTGCTGCCCACTTCGCCAAAACAGAAACGCCCCATCAACACCGAATTCAGGCCGCTCTTGAACGCGATGTAACCCAGGCCTGCGGCATAGATACCCAACAACAGGTTACCCAGGGCCACGACGCCGAGCATGTCGATGAAACTGAACGCCACCCCCAGCTTGCCGCCGGCAAACATGGTTGCGGTAAAAAAGGTAAAACCCAGCAACACCATGGCCGTGGACGCAAGGCCTTTGCGCGCATGCAGGGGGACTTCGCTGAGGGGGTAATCGTTGCCAGGTGGTTGCTGCGTCATGGGGGCTGCTCCCTGAGTAGTGACGCAGCTCGTTTGCATCGTGCGTGCCAACGCAGAGGCGGGTAGATATCAGCTAGCGCAAGCAAGCCCCTTCAAGTTACCCCAGCCCAATCCGGTGCAGAAGCAGTGCAGCGGTGAGCCAAACTGGCTCAGTCGAACAGCGTCTGCGTGGTCTCACCCCGATGAAACGCAAAGGCCGCCTCAAGATCACTTTCAATCGTGCGCCCGCGAGACAGGGGCGGCAGATCATCCAGTGTGAAAAAACCGACTTCGGTGGTTTCAAAACCTGCCATGGGCGCGAGTTGGTCCACCCGGTCACACAGGAAGTACAACTTGTAGAAATCCCTCACATCCGGCCGGTAAAAGCCCTTGGCTTTGTGCGTCACGCTGTATAACGTCCTTGCGGTGACCGTCAGCCCGGCTTCTTCGCGGATTTCCTTGACAATGTTCTCGGCCGCCGACAAACCGATGTCGGCATAACCACCAGGTAATGCCCAGCAGCCATCCGTCGACTCCCGTACCAGCAAAATCCGCTCACCTTCGATCACTGCACCGCGTACATCGATCATCGGCGTCGAATATCTCTGGGCAAAATCCGAGACCAGGCCGTTGATACGCTCCAGCGGCACGTTGCCCAATTGCGCCAGCATGGTGTGGGCGATCAGGGCAATTTCTTCCAGACGTTCGCGTTCGAAATCATCGGTGCAGAAATGCAGCCCCGTGGAAGCCAGTGCCTGCAAGCGCTTGGCGTGGGCCAGCCAGGTGTTTTCCATCACGTTCTCCTGTAGGCATTTCCAAAAAAAACCACCCGCAGGTGGTTTTTCCAACACGCTACCGCTTACTCGCCGCGATAGATGCAGCCGCTGGTGCAAGTCTCATGGATGCGGATTGCACTGAGCTCCGGCAGCAGAGGTTTCAATTCATTCCAGATCCACTTGGCCAGCACTTCGCTGGTGGGGTTTTCCAGGCCGGGGATGTCATTGAGGTAGTTGTGGTCGAGGCGCTCATAGAGCGGCTTGAAAATCGCCTTGATCTCCGAGAAGTCGCGAATCCAGCCGGTATGGGGATCCAGGTCGCCGCTCAGGTGGATGGCCACCTTGAACGAATGCCCATGCAGGCGCCCGCATTTATGGCCTTCCGGTACGTGGGGCAGGCGGTGGGCGGATTCGAATGTAAATTCCTTGAAGATTTCCACAGTGTTTTCAGCTCGGTCAGGTGTCTGGCAGGCGGCGAGTTTAACAGTTTGATCAACCCTTGCGCATACCGCCCCTCGCCAGCAGGCCCTATGGGGTCAAAGGGCTTGCAAGTGTTCGCCCAATTTACCGTTATCTGCCAATGCCAGGAACTCATCCCCCAGCCGCTGGCTCTCGCTCATCGCGGTTTGCCAATATTTGTTGCGGCTCGGGTCGTCGCCCATAAAGCGCTTGAAGTCACTGCGGTCTGGCAGTTTGCCGTGGGGCAGGCGGGCCAGGTAGTCCCTGGATGGCGCCAGCAACAATACATCCTGCAAGCCTTGCGGGTTGCTGCGTCGCCACGGCAGGCCCTTGTCAAACCAGCCGGGGATGACTCGGTCGGTGAAGTGCGGGTACAGCACGATGTCATCGCCGTGATAGGGCAGGTCGAGGTGGTAGTCCAGCAGGCCGCCGTCGCGGTAGGTGCCGGCCCCGGCGCCGGGCAGGTCGCGCACGCCTTGCATGACCATGGGGATTGAGCCGGATGCCAGTAGCGCCTGGCGCAGGTTGCCCAGTTCCAGGTCGATGAAGCGCGAGGCAAAGTCCTTGAGCGGATGTACCGGCGGCGCCTGGCGCGGGTCGTGGATGATCAGCCGCTCGAAATGCCGCGACAGCCGGGCGCGGCCCCGCAGGTTATCGGCAATTACCGACGACAAGCCCAGCCCCAGCCGCCCACGGTGGTCATCGGCAAGCAGCCCGTGGCTCTTGACCACCATGATGTTCAGCCGGTAGTCGGGGTTGTCCAGCACCCGCGCATCACGGCCGGCCAGCAGGTCATCGAGCATCCGTTGGCAGCTCTGACTGACTTCGGCCATGGTCACGCCCTTGGCAAAGCGCTGCTCGTTATACAAGCGGCCCAGGTCCAGCAAGCCTTGCACCGGGTCGGGCAGGCAGGCGCTGGCAAACCGCCACGAACCAATGGAGGCGCCGATCAGCGAGCGTTCCCTTGGTGCGCGCGGCAACCAGTCACCGAACAGCGCCAAGTCCAGCCCTTGGATACCCAGGGCCTTGGGGCCACCGGCCGCACCGGGGAGGATACCCACGTCGGCAGGCGCAAGTCCCTGTTCGCGAATGTGGCTGAACGCACGTTTGCCTGCCTTGAGGGTCAAGGCAGGGAACTTGATATGGATGGCAGTCATACCGGTCTCTGTTGAGGCAAGCGGAGCATTATAGAAAATCTCGCTGGCAGTGGGGAAAACGGTCCGCTTGGAAATTGCCATGGTGGCAATTCAGTTTCAGTTAAGTTGCGACAGGTACCGTGACCGGCGTAGGAAAACATCATGTAACGGAGACTTATCATGAAGCGCCTCACTGTTCTGGGCGCCGCCGCTATCATCATCGTTACGGCGACCCAGGCCGCCGCGGCGGACCCTGACAAGCCACTGATCGTGCCCGCCACTGTTACTATTGTCGCTTTCGATCAATTGGAAGCCACGGCCCTGGCCCTTCACCCCGGTTCGACGCTACTGGACACCGACCTGGATGAGGAATACGGCAAGTACGTCTACGAAGTGGAGCTGCAAGATGCCGACGGCATTGAATGGGACGTTGAATTGAACGCGCTCACCGGGCAGGTTCTCAAGAATCATCAGGATACGTAATGAAGGTAAATTTACGCGTCGGCAGTCGAGTGGCGCTGGTGCTCATGATTTTTTGCTCCAGCCTGGCGGCCCGCGACCTCAACCAGGATGAAGCCCTGGCCCTGCGCCAGCAGGGCGTGATTCTGCCGCTGGAACAGCTGCTGCACCAAGCCATGGCGCGTTATCCCGGCTCGCGGCTGCTGGAGGCCGAGCTGGAAAAGAAACACGGGCAATACGCCTATGAAGTGGAATTGGTGACTACCGAAGGCGTGGTACGCGAGATCAAGCTGGACGCGACCAATGGTGTGTTGATCAAAGATGAGGAAGACTGATGCGCCTGCTTCTGGTGGAAGACAACGTGCCCCTGGCCGACGAACTGCTGGCCGGCCTGCAGCGCCAGGGCTATGCGGTCGACTGGCTGGCCGATGGCCGCGACGCCGTGTATCAAGGGCGCAGCGAGCCGTATGACCTGATCATCCTCGACCTTGGCCTGCCTGGCTTGCCCGGGCTTGAGGTGCTGGCGCAATGGCGCGCCGCCGCGCTGGCCATCCCGGTACTGATCCTCACCGCCCGCGATTCCTGGGCCGAGCGTATCGAAGGGCTCAAGGCCGGAGCCGATGATTACCTGAGCAAACCCTTTCACCCCGAAGAACTGTACTTGCGCATCCAGGCGCTGTTACGCCGCTCCCACGGCCAAGCCAACCAGCCAACGCTGCAAGCCGCCGGCCTGCATCTGGATGAAGGTCGCCAGTGTGTACTGCGCGATGGCGCCGAGATCCAACTGACGGCCGCTGAGTTTCGCTTGCTGCGCTATTTCATGCTGCACCCCGAACAGATTCTGTCCAAAAGCCATCTGGCCGAGCATTTATATGACGGCGAGACCGAGCGTGACTCCAATGTACTGGAGGTCCATGTCAACCATCTGCGCCGCAAACTGGGGCGCAGTGTGATCGAAACCCGGCGCGGCCAGGGCTACCGGTTTGGCGCCACCCCGGCATGAAGTCGATCCAGCGGCGCCTGAGCCTGGGGTTGATCAGCGTGATGGTGATCGTCGGCGTGGTACTGGCGCAGACCAGCCTCTTGCTGTTCGAAGCAGGCTTGCAGCGCTACCTGGAGGCGGGCTTGCGCAACGACAGCGAGAACCTGCTGGTGGCGCTGGTGCGCGGGCCCAACGGCGTCCAGTTGGATGAACAGCGCCTGTCGCCGGCTTATCAGCGGCCGTTCTCCGGGCATTATTTTCGTATCGACTTTGCCGATGTCCATTGGCGCTCCCGTTCACTGTGGGATCAGGAGCTGCCCAGGCTCCCGGAGGCGGGGCTCAAGGGCAACCTGCAATTGGGCCCGGAAGGTCAGCAGTTGTTGGTGTTGCGCTCGGACTACAAGCGCTTTGGCAAGTTGATTTCCATCAGCGTGGCGCAGGACTACACACCCGTGCGGGAAAGCTTTCGCCTGATGCGTCAGGTGGGCCTGGTGGTGGGGGTGGTGGCGCTGCTGCTGGTGCTGGTGCTGCAGCGGGTCACCGTGCGTCGCGCCTTGCGCCCGCTGGAGACGGCGCGCAACCAGATCGCCCAACTGCAGCAAGGCCAGCGCTCCCAACTCGACACTCAGGTGCCGCAGGAACTGGAACCGCTGGTAGCGCAAATCAACCATTTGCTGGCCCACACTGAAGACAGCCTCAAGCGCTCACGCAATGCCCTCGGCAACCTGGGCCATGCGCTGAAAACCCCTATGGCGGTGCTGTTGAGCGCAGCCTCCAGTGATGCGCTCAAGGATCATCCGCAGTTGAGCCAGTTGTTGCGCGAGCAGCTGGAACAGGTGCAGCAGCGCCTCAATCGCGAGCTTAACCGTGCCCGCCTGGCGGGCGATGCGCTGCCGGGTGCACTGTTTGACTGTGAAAAAGAACTACCCGGTTTGTTGGCCACCCTGCGCATGATCCATGGTGAGCACTTGGACCTCGCCTATCATGTCGCGCCGGGTCTGCATTTGCCCTGGGACCGTGAAGACCTGTTGGAACTGCTGGGCAATCTGTTGGACAACGCCTGCAAGTGGGCGGATGCCGAGGTGCGCTTGAGCGTCAGCGAGACGCCCCGGGGCTACGTGTTAGCGGTGGAGGACGACGGTCCGGGCATTCCTCAGGCCCAGCGCGACCAGGTATTCAGTCGCGGCGCACGCCTGGATGAGCAGAGGGTCGGCCATGGCCTGGGATTGGGGATCGTGCGGGACATCGTTGAGGTGTGGGGCGGGGTGTTGCAGTTGCAGGAAAGTGAGCTGGGTGGGCTCAAGGTATTGATCGAGCTACCACGCCGCTAGCACTGACCCACCCCAGTTCAAAAATGTGGGAGCTGGCTTGCCTGCGATAGCATCGACTCGGTTTGCCTGAAATACCGAGGTGTTGCATCGCGGGCAAGCCCGGCTCCCACAGAAAAGCCTTGCTGCATTCAGACCCGAAACTGATCCATCAACCCCTGCTGCTGGTTGGCCAGGCTGTTCAACGCCTGGCTGACCCGCGCCGACTCATTGGCCTGTTCCGACAGCGACTCGGTCACGTCGCGAATGGTCGCCACGTTGTTGTTGATCTCTTCGGCCACCGCGCTTTGCTCTTCGGCGGCGCTGGCGATTTGCAGGTTCATGTCGCTGATCACCGTGACGGCGTCGCCAATCTGGCGCAAGGCCGTGACGGCCTGGCCGACTTGTTCGACGCTGCCTTGGGCCTGGCGATAGCTGTTGCCCATGGAGCTGACCACGTCGGTAGTACCGTTTTGCAATTGTTCGATCACCAGGCGGGTTTCTTCCACCGACTCCTGGGTGCGTCGTGCCAGGTTGCGCACTTCGTCGGCGACCACCGCAAAACCTCGCCCGGCCTCGCCGGCACGGGCGGCTTCGATAGCGGCGTTAAGCGCCAACAGGTTGGTCTGCTCGGCGATGCCACGAATCACTTCGAGCACCGAGCCGATCTTCTCGCTGTTAGCGGCCAAGCCTTCCACCTGGGTCATGGCGGTGCTCATATCGGCGGCCAGGTCACCAATGTTGGCGGTGGTGCGGTCTATGACGGTCAAGCCTTCGCGCGTCGCCTGGTCGGCATCCTTCGCAGCTTGGGCCGCCTGAGCGGCACTGCGGGCGACGTCCTGGGCGGTGGCACTCATTTCATGGGACGCGGTGGCCACCTGATCCACCTGGCGATACTGCTGTTCCATGCCGGCACTGGTCTGCGTAGCAATCTCGGCGGACTGGTCGGCGGTGCCGCGGGCGTCCTGCACCGAGCGCTTTACCTCGGCAATGATCGGTTGCAGCTTGTCGAGGAAACGGTTGAACCAGCCAGCCAATTGGCCCAGTTCGTCCTGTTTGCTGTAAGCCAGGCGCCGGGTCAGGTCGCCTTCGCCGCTGGCGATGTCTTCGAGCATATGCGCCACGCCAAGGATCGGCCGAGTCACACTGCGCGCCATCAACCACACCAGCACCAAGCCAACCACAGCGGCCAGCAGGCCCAGGCCCAGTTCCAGCAGGGTGCCCTTGGCATTGTCAGCGTCCAGCTGGGTTTTCAGCGCCTCGGCGGGGGCTACCAGAACTTTTCCCGGTACATCCAGCAATACGCCCCACGACTTGCCCCCTGGGATCGGCGCAAACGGCGCCAGCACCTTGAGTTGCTGGTCGGTGCGCAGGCTGTGGGTCTGGGTGCTGTTGGCCAAGGCACTGACCAACTGCGCACCGCTGGCGGTGTCGACCTGCTCCAGGCGCTGGCTGAGTTTGCTGGCATCCGGGCTGTAGCCGGCCAGCAAGCCGGTGGGGCTGAGGATGCTGACTTGGGTCTGGCCGTCGTACAGCTTCTGGCTGGCCTGTTGGCTCACGGCCTGCAAGCTGTTGAGGTTGATGTCCACCGACAGTGACGCAATGACTTTGCCATTGACCATCAGCGGGAACACGATGCTGGTCATCAGCACGTTCTGGCCGTCGATCACATAGAAATAGGGTTCGATCACACACGGCTTGAGGGTCGTGCGCGGGCAGGTGAACCAGGCGTTGGCTTTTTCACCGCTTGGGCTAATGGAGGTGTCGGTCATGTCGCTTTCAGGCAGCGCCATTGAGGTGATCTTGCCCGGCGTTGGTTGCGACCAATACAGGGCGAACCGGCCTTTGTCATTACTGCCCAGTTCCGCCTGGTTGGCGAATAGCTCGTCTTTGCCATCCAGCGCATTGGCTTCGAATACCAGGGACAAACCCAGCAGGTCGGGGTTGGCCTGTAAGGCGGCCTTGACCTGGCGGGTCAGGTCTTCACGGGTGTCGAAGGCATCGAGAAAGCGTTTCTCCGCCTGTTCGCGCAAAAACAGTACCTGGCGGGAAAACCCATGGCCGTATTGGTAGGCATCCATGAACTGCTGGCGAATGCCCAGCGCCTGCACTTCACCTTGGGCCTCAATGCGCGCCTGGGCGGCTTCGTCGAGCATCTTCATGCTGGACGCCTTGACCTGCTCCGAGCTCTGCGCCATGCGATACAGCGACAGACCCACCAGCAGGGTCACGATCCCAAGCAGGCACAGGCCCGCCAGCAGGGTGATTTTCCATTGAATGGAGAGCTGCCTGAGCGACATCGGGACATCCTTACCTGAAAGCACATGGAAACAGCTTATCGGCCGGCGCCCGTGGTTCTTTATTCAAACGCCCCATTTAAACCTCAAAGCGGCGTCGTTTTTTGACATGAGCGCCTGCCTGCTGCAAAGTGCGCGCCCTCTAATAAGACCTCTTTCAAGCCTGCACGCCGGCAGCTGTTCCCATGGGCCGTGCGCGGGCATGCCTGTCTTTTATGTTTTTGCTTGAGGTAACCATGATTAACGCAGTCATCGCCGCGGTCGGCACCATGCTGGTGCTCAGCCTGTCCCGCGTGCATGTGGTCATCGCCATCATCGTTGGTGCCCTGGTGGGCGGCTTGACCGGTGGCCTGGGGATCGACGCCACGCTCAAAGCCTTCAACGGCGGTCTGGGCGGTGGTGCAACCGTCGCCTTGTCTTACGCACTGCTGGGCGCTTTCGCGGTGGCCATTGCCAAGTCCGGCCTGGCCCATGCGCTGGCAGACAAAGCCTTGCTGCTGGTGGACCGTCAGGAAGCCAGCGGCGGCAGCCACGTCAAATGGCTGTTGATCGGCCTGTTGTGGGTGGTGGCGATTGCCTCGCAGAACATCCTGCCGATCCATATTGCGTTCATTCCGTTGCTGGTACCGCCGCTCTTGTACGTGCTGACCAAGCTGCAACTGGACCGCCGCCTGATTGCCTGCGTGATGACCTTCGGCCTGATCACGCCGTACATGTTCCTGCCGGTGGGCTTCGGCAATATCTTCCTCAACCAGATCCTGTTGGCCAACGTGGCCAAGAGCGGCGTGGATATCAGCCAGGTCAACGTCACCCATGCCATGGGCCTGCCGGCACTGGGCATGGTGGTCGGCCTGCTGGTGGCGGTGTTTGTCAGCTACCGCAAAAAGCGCGTGTACGACCTGGAAAAAATCGAGCGCGTCGAGCAAGTGGCGGTGCAGTACAACCCGCTGACCCTGCTGGTGGCAGGCCTGGCGATTGCCGCGGCGTTCATCATTCAGCTGTGGCTGGACTCGATGATTATCGGCGCCCTGGCCGGGTTTTTGATCTTCTCGGTGTCGGGCATCGTGCGCTGGAGCGACACCGATGACCTGTTCACCGAAGGCATGAAGATGATGGCGATGATCGGCTTCATCATGATCGCCTCGTCAGGCTTTGCCGAAGTGCTCAAGGCCACCGGTGACGTACGCTCACTGGTGGAAGCCTCGGCGGCGTTTATCGGCCATAGCCGCGGGGTAGGGGCGTTGCTGATGTTGTTGGTGGGGCTGTTGGTCACCATGGGCATCGGCTCGTCGTTTTCCACGGTGCCGATCCTTGCCGCGATTTTCGTGCCGCTGTGCGTACAACTGGGCTTCAGCCCGTTGGCCATCGTGTGCATCGTCGGCACCGCCGGTGCATTGGGCGATGCCGGCTCGCCCGCCTCGGACTCCACCCTCGGCCCCACCTCCGGCCTGAATATCGACGGTCAGCACCACCATATCTGGGACACCGTGGTGCCGACTTTCCTGCACTACAACATCCCGTTGCTGGCGTTTGGCTGGCTGGCTGCAATGACGCTCTGACGCAAGCACTGCACACCTCCACTGTGGCGAGTGAGCAAGCTCCCTCGCCACACAAGCTCGCTCCTACAGAAATCACTTACTTGGCCGTTAACCTCTCAAGTCGCCACTAACAAGAGAGAAAAGCCATGCGTCTGAGTTTGAAGGCCAAAGTCCTGGCCCTTGCCGTTGTGCCGGTGTTGCTGTTTGCCGTGGTCATCAGCCTCACCACCGTGTGGATTCTGCAGGGCCAGGCCCGCAACGAAGTGGATGAAACCCGCCAGCGCCTGCTCGACGACGCCAAGGCCACTTTGCAAGGTTATGTCGAAGTGGCCATGACCACCATCAAGCCGCTCTACGACGCAGCTGCTCCCGGCGAGAGCACGGCGCGGGCGCAGGTGGTCAAGTTGCTGTCCAACACCCGCTACGGCAAAGACGGTTATTTCTTCGGCTACGACTCCGAAACCATCCGCCTGTTCAAGGGCAACAGCCCGGACGGCGTAGGCAAAAGCTTCAAGGACAACCGTGACCCCAACGGTGTCTACGTCAATCGCGACCTGGTCAAGGTCGGCAAGGACGGCACCCACTACTTGCAATACAGCTCGACCCAACCCGGCCAGACCGAACTGGTACCCAAGCTCGGCTACACCGAATACCTGCCCAAATGGGACATGGTTATCGGCACCTCTGTGAACCTGGACGGTATCGAGGCCCAGGTGGCGGTGGTCCAGGACAAGGTCGAGCAGCGTATGCAAGGCGTGCTGCTGAGCATCCTTGGCGTGGCTGTGGTGGTGTTGCTGGTGATTGCGGCGGTGGGCATGTTAGTCGCCAATACCATCCTGCGCCCGCTGAGCCTGATGAAAGCCAACCTCGACGACATCGCTGCCGGTGAAGGCGACCTGACCCGCCGCCTGGCCATCACCAGCCAGGATGAACTGGGCGACCTGGCCGGCGCGTTCAACCGATTTGTCGATAAAATCCACGGCCTGGTGCGCCAGATCACCGAAATGACCGCCCAGCTCACCGGGCTGGTGAGCCAGGTGTCCGACCAGGCCCAGCGCTCCGAGCAGGCCATGGAACGCCAGCGTCACGAGACCGACCAGGTGGCCACCGCGATCAACCAGATGTCGTCCGCGGCCCATGAAGTGGCGCGCAGTGCCCAGGGCGCTGCGGTCGCCGCGCAACAGACCGACGCCGAGGGCCAGGCCGCCAAACGCGTGGTGGACGGCAGCATCGCGCAGATTCACGCGCTGGTGAACGATATCCGCAGCAGCGGTGTGTCCCTGGACAGCCTGCAGCAGGATGTGTCGTCGATTGTCAGTGTGCTCGGTGTGATTCGCTCGATTGCCGAACAAACCAACCTGCTGGCGCTCAATGCGGCCATCGAGGCTGCGCGGGCCGGGGAGGCCGGCCGTGGGTTTGCCGTGGTCGCCGATGAAGTGCGCGCCCTGGCCAGCCGTACGCAAAGCAGCACCCAGGAAATCCAGGGCATGATCGATCGCCTGCAAAAGGGCACCGAAGCCGCCGTTGACGCGATGCGCCGCTCCAGCGATGCGGGCGAAGGCACCTCGGCCCAAGCCAACGAAGCCGGGGCGTCCCTCGATACCATGGCCCAGCTGATCGGTACCATTAACTCGATGAACGCGCAGATCGCCAGCGCCGCCGAAGAGCAGACTGCTGTGGCCGAAGAGATCAACCGCAGCGTGCATCAGATTGCTGTGGCGGTGGACAGCGTAGCGGATGAAACCCAGCTCGGCGCCCAGACCTCGCGCAGCCTCGCGGACCTGGGCCAGCGGTTGGGGCAGTTGGTCGGTCAATTCAGGATCTGAGGTTCTACAAATCGCGCATCAGTAGGCCAAAACGCAGGTCCATCTCGACCGGCAAGGGCACATACACCGTGTGCCCATCTCCCGGCGCCACCTCAATGGCTTGCCCCTTGGCGTTGTGCAAGGTGGCCAAGTCAAAGTGAAAGTTGCCGGCGGGCGTCATCAATTCCAGGTGATCGCCCGCGGCAAAGCGATTCTTTACCTTGACCTCGGCCAACTCCCCGCGACGTTCGCCGGTCAATTCCCCAACAAACTGCTGGCGCTCGGACACCGAGCTGCCGTTCTGGTAGTTCTGGTATTCGTCGTGCACATGCCGACGCAGGAAACCTTCGGTGTAGCCGCGCTGGGCCAGGGACTCCAGATTGGTCATCAAGCCGCGATCAAATGCGCGCCCGGCCACCGCGTCGTCGATCGCCTGGCGATACACCTGGGTGGTGCGTGCGCAATAGAAATGGGATTTGGTGCGGCCCTCGATCTTCAATGAGTGCACGCCCATCTGCGCCAGGCGCTCCACGTGCTGCACGGCGCGCAAGTCTTTGGCGTTCATGATGTACGTGCCATGTTCGTCTTCAAAGGCCGGCATTTGCTCATCGGGACGGTTGGCTTCCTGTAACAGGAATACCTGGTCGGTGGGTGTGCCGACCCCCAGCGTCGGCTGATGGTGCTGGACGATGTCGCCGGTCGCGTTCTCCACTGCCGGCGTGGCCTGGTATTTCCAGCGGCAGGCATTGGTGCAGGTGCCCTGGTTGGCGTCGCGCTTGTTCATGTAGCCCGACAGCAGGCAGCGCCCGGAATAGGCCATGCACAGGGCGCCATGTACGAACACCTCCAGTTCCATGGTCGGTACGTGCTGGCGGATCTCGCCGATTTCTTCCAGGGACAGTTCCCGCGACAGGATCACCCGGCCAATGCCTTGCTGCTGCCAGAATTGCACGCTGGCCCAGTTCACCGTGTTGGCTTGTACCGACAGATGAATCGGCATCTGCGCGAAATGCTGGCGCACCAGCATGATTAGCCCAGGGTCGGACATGATCAGCGCATCCGGGCCCATGGCGATCACCGGCGCCAGGTCCTTGAGGAAGGTCTTGAGCTTGGCGTTGTGTGGCGCAATGTTCACCACCACATAGAAACGCCTGCCTTGCGCATGGGCTTCCTGGATGCCGAGGGCGAGGTTGACGTGGTCGAATTCGTTGTTGCGCACGCGCAGGCTGTAGCGTGGCTGGCCGGCGTAAACCGCATCGGCACCGTAGGCGAAGGCGTAGCGCATGTTTTTCAGGGTGCCGGCGGGAGCGAGCAGTTCGGGGGCAATCATCGGGGGCATGGGCGTGGGTCGCAAAAAGGCGCGAGGGTAGTGCACGGGCGGTCACGGTTTATTGACCCAGGTCTAAACAAGCCGATCTATGCTTGTTCGATAAACAAGGGCACTCCCAGGTTTCGCCGCGGACTAAGCAACAGGGCTGACACCGGCCCGGCTTTCTCATATGGACCGGACATGAATCAAACCAACCTGCAATTCAAAACCCTGCTGCTATTGCTGGCGCTGGTGACCATCGCCTTTATCTGGATATTGCTGCCGTTCTATGGCGCGGTGTTCTGGGCGGTGATCCTCGGCATCATCTTCGCGCCGATGCAGCGCCGCCTGCAGCAGCGCTTCAGTTGGAACCGCAACCTGACCTCCCTGACCACCTTGATGGTGTGCCTGGTGATCGCGATTCTGCCCGTGATCATTACCAGTGCGTTGCTGGTTCAAGAGGGGGCCACGCTGTATAAAAACGTCGAAAGCGGCAAGCTCGACGTGGCCGGTTACATCGAGCAATTCAAGAACTTCCTGCCGCCGTACTTCCAGCAACTGCTCGATCGCTTTGGCATGGGCAACCTGGAAGGGCTGCGCGAAAAGGTGGTCAAGGGGGCGATGCAGGGCAGTCAGTTCTTCGCTTCCCAGGCGTTCAGCTTCGGCCAGGGCACCTTTGATTTCCTGGTGAGCTTTTTCATCATGCTGTACCTGCTGTTCTTCCTGCTGCGCGATGGCCCCGAGCTGGTGCGCAAGGTGCGCACGGCGGTGCCATTGGCCGAGCCGCAAAAGCGCCGCCTGCAACTCAAGTTCAACCGGGTGGTGCGGGCCACGGTCAAGGGCAACGTACTGGTGGCCGTGACCCAGGGTGCGCTGGGTGGTTTGATCTTCTGGTTCCTGGATATCCCCAGTGCGTTGCTCTGGGCGGTACTGATGGCGTTCCTGTCCTTGCTGCCGGCGGTGGGCGCAGGGATTGTCTGGGCGCCAGTGGCCGTTTATTTCCTGTTGAGCGGCGCCATCTGGCAGGGCGTGGTGCTGGGGCTTTTTGGCGTATTCGTGATTGGCCTGGTGGACAACGTGCTGCGTCCGGTCCTGGTGGGCAAAGATACCAAGATGCCGGACTACCTGATCCTGATCTCGACCCTGGGCGGCTTGTCGGTGTTTGGCCTCAACGGCTTCGTGATCGGGCCGCTGGTGGCGGCCTTGTTCATGTCGTGCTGGGCGTTGTTCGCCGAAACCAAGCCGCGGGTCAAGTTGCCCTTGCCTTAGGTCTCAGGCCTGGAGCCTGAAGTCGGCCGCCAGCCGGCGTTGTGTTTCGGCGTCAGACAACGAAGTGAGCGGGCCGCTGATAGGCTCGCCATCACGTACCACGTACCAGCAGGCAAGCAAGCCGAGCTTGCGCAGAGGGGTGGGAACGGCGCTACCGATGACAGACATGATTTGAACAGTGGGCATAAGGACCTCCAATCGCTATGGAGGTCACCTTAAGGGGTGTCGCTATCCAGGAAAAATCACCTGGCTCGATAGTCGACATCAACGCCAGGCGTTAATCCACCACCTGGTCGAGCATGTTCACCACTTCGTGTTCACTGAGCAGCCCCTTGCGCACCAGGTTTTCAGCCAACAGCGCCAGGAACTTCGCGCTGCGATGGCCTTCAAGGTGCTTGAGCTCGGTCAAGGCGCTGTAGACCTTGCTGGACGTGCAGAGGCCGGCGGTGCGGTGCGGATTCTGGGTGGGCATGTTCGTTCGTCCTTAATTGTTATTGGTGGACCGGGTCGATAGTGAGACTGTTTTATGACGCAACCATGACAGCGCACGCCTGGGCCGATCAAGAGGATATGCGACTCTTGTACTGTGGGATTGTCGTCATAGCGACATTGGCAGGATTAAACCGGACGTTCCAGGCAAAAAAAGGCCCCGCATGTGGGCGAGGCCTGTTCCACTCAAGTCAATTGAAACTTACCAACCGTGCCGGTAGTAGCCGTGGGGAGGGCCGTAGTAGCCGCGAGGCGGGCCATAATAGCCACGGGGACGCCCGTAGTAGACCGGCGCCGGGCGATAGTAAACCTGCTGCTGCACGTACACCGGTGGTGGCGGCGCGTAATAGACCGGCGGTGGGGCGGCATACACTGGCTGCGGTTGCACATACACCGGCTGTTGCACATAGACCTCACGAGGCTGGCTGGCAACCACGGAGCCGACGACTGCCGCGCCCACAAGTGAACCCAACACTGCCGGGCCACCCCAACCACCACCGTGGGCGGAGGCTTGGCCGGCCATCGCAAGTGCGCCGATAAGCAAGGCGATTCTGGGGATTTTACGCATCATGGTCATTCCTCGGTTAGCCCCTGCGCTTGTGGTCTGCAATCAATAGACCCAAGGATTGTCGCGGGGATACTTTTAAGACAACGTATTTCAAAAAAACAGCACGGCCAGTAGGTAAAGGTTGTGTAAGGTCTGTACCGATTTGCTTACTTAAAGGAGTTACCCATGCAGATGCATCCCAACAAGGACACCCAGCTGTGCATGTCGCTGTCGGCGCGCCCTGGGAACTTTGGCCTGCGTTTTCATAACCATCTGTATGAACAGCTGGGGCTGAATTTCTACTATAAAGCCTTCAGCAGCCAGGATTTAGCCGGCGCGATCGGTGGCATCCGAGCCTTGGGCGTGCGGGGTTGTGGGGTTTCCATGCCGTTCAAGGAGGCGGCCATCGCGCTGGTGGACGAACTCGACGATTCGGTTCAAGCCATTGACTCGCTGAACACCATCGTCAACACCAACGGTCATCTCAAGGCTTACAACACCGATTACATTGCTGTCGAGCAACTGCTGAAGAAGCACGCCGTGCCGAAAGATTCCACCTTCGCCCTGCGTGGCAGCGGCGGCATGGCCAAGGCGGTGGCCAGCGCCTTGCGTGATGGCGGTTATGCCAGCGGTGTGATCGTAGCGCGCAATGAGGTGGCGGGCCGGGCATTGGCCAGCAACCTGGGGTATGAGTGGCAGGCGGACCTGGGCGACCTGCGTCCACAAATGCTGATCAATGTGACGCCCATTGGTATGACAGGCGGGGCCGAGGCGGATGCATTGGCGTTCGATGCGGGTGCGATTGATCAGGCAGAGACTGTCTTTGATGTGGTGGCGATCCCGGCTGAAACGCCCCTGATCGTGCATGGGCGTGCCAAGGGCAAGCGGGTGATTACCGGGTTGGAAGTGATCGCGATCCAGGCGTTGGAGCAGTTTGTGCTTTATACAGGCGTGCGCCCAACGCAGGAGCAGTTCCAGGCGGCAGTGGCCTTCGCCCGAAGCTAAAGACTTACACAAATCCACTGTGGGGCTTGCTCGCGAATAAGGTGTGTCAGTCAATGGATTCTTAACTGATGCACCACTATCGCAGGCAAGCCAGCTCCCACATGTTTATCTGCGTTATGCCTGTTCCAACTGCGCCAGCCGTTCTTCCAGTGCGGCAATCCGCGCTTCCAGCTCTTCGATCCGTTCCACCGAAACAGCCCCCGCGCTACGCTCTACTGGATTGCCTCGCGCGGTCATGATCGCTTCAATATCCGCCGGATCCCCCAGCGCGTGGGTATACCGATCTTCCCGCTGGCCCGCCTGGCGCGGCACCAATACCGCCAACCCTCGGGCAATCAGGCGTTCCAGCTGGTGAACGACCTGCTCGGCATCTTCAAAGTCATGCATACGCCCGCTACGGGTCAGCAACTCGTTCACCGTCTGCGGCCCCCGCAGAAACAGCAACCCGGTCAAGATCACTTGGGCCGGCACCAGTTCCAACGCCTTGTCCACACGGTGTTCCCAGCGGTCTGCACGGCTACCCATCACCAGGCGGGTAAAGCCTTGGCCCTCCAGCGCGCGCAGGCTTTGGCCGACCTGGCCCTGGCTGAGGTTCATCACTGGCTCACGGCTGGTTTTCTGATTGCAGGCCAGCACCAGGGCGTTGAGCGTCAGGGGGTAGGTTTCGGGGTGGGTCGCCTGTTTTTCGATCAGGCAGCCGAGGATGCGGATTTCCGTGCTGTTCAGGCGCGGCTCAGGGGTGTCGGTGTCATGTTCGGCGGTCATCGCGCGTTCCCTATGCAGTGAAGGTCACCAGCGTAATCCTCAAAAAATAAAAGACAAGCGCCGGGCATGGCTATAATCGCCGCTGGTTCCAACCCTGCCATTATCGTGAGACTGACATGACTATTTCCCTGTACGCCGCTTCTATCCCAGTCTTCAAGCAAATGCTCAACGCATTGAGCGATGTGCTGAACAAAGCCGAAGCCCACGCTACTGCCAAGAACATCGAGCCCAATGCCCTGCTGCAAGCGCGCCTGTTCCCGGATATGTTCCCACTGGTGCGCCAGGTACAGATCGCCGTCGACTTCGCCAAAGGCGTGTCGGCACGCCTGGCCGAAATCGAAGTGCCCAAGTACGAAGACACTGAAGTCACCTTCGCCGACCTGCAAGCGTTGATCGCCAAGGTCCTGGCGTTTGTCGACACCATCAAGCCCGAGCAGATCGACGGCAAGGAAGGCATCGAGATCGTCACCCGCCCAGGCACCCCGAAAGAGAAGCGCTTCAGCGGCCAGTCCTACCTGCTGACCTACGGCCTGCCGCAGTTCTTCTTCCACGTCACCACCGCTTACGCTCTGCTGCGTCATAACGGTGTGGAAGTGGGCAAGCGCGATTACATGGGCGCGTTCTAAACCGGCAAGCATAAAAAAGCCCGGTGTCGTTCGTGATTGAACGGCACCGGGCTTTTTTTGCGAGGCGTTTAAGCTGCCTGTTCTTCCTTGCCCAGGCAGGCCGCCGCTGTAAACAACACATCGGTAGACGAATTCAGCGCCGTTTCCGCCGAATCCTGCAATACGCCGATGATGAAACCGACGGCCACCACCTGCATGGCGATTTCACTTGGAATGCCGAACAGGCTGCACGCCAGTGGAATCAGCAGCAGCGAGCCGCCCGCTACACCGGAGGCCCCACAGGCGCAAATGGCCGCGACCACGCTGAGCAGCACCGCGGTCGGCAGGTCCACGGCAATCCCGAGGGTGTGCACGGCCGCCAGGCTTAGCACGGTGATGGTGATTGCCGCACCGGCCATATTAATGGTGGCACCGAGCGGGATCGACACCGAATAGGTGTCTTCATGCAGGCCCAGGCGCTTGCTCAACGCCAGGTTGACCGGAATGTTGGCCGCCGAGCTGCGGGTGAAAAATGCAGTAATACCGCTTTCACGCAGGCACATCAGCACCAATGGGTACGGGTTGCGGCGCAGTTTCCAGAACACGATGGCGGGATTGATCACCAGCGCCACGAACACCATGCAGCCGATTAACACCACCAGCAGGTGCGCATAGCCGAGCAAGGCGCCGAAACCGGAGGTGGCCAGGGTCGAGGCCACCAGGCCGAAGATGCCCAGCGGGGCGAAGCGGATGACCACGCGTACGATCAGGGTCACGCCGTTGGACAGGTCGTCCAGCACCGTGCGGGTGGTTTCACCGGCATGGCGAATGGCAACGCCCATGCCGATGGCCCAGGCCAGGATACCGATGAAGTTGGCATTCATCAGTGCGCTGACCGGGTTATCCACCACACTGAGCAACAGGCTTTGCAGTACCTCGCCAATGCCGCCGGGAGCGCTCACCGTGGCGTCATGGGTGGCCAGTACCAGAGAGGAGGGGAACAACGTGCTGGCGACCACTGCGACCACGGCGGCGGAAAAGGTGCCGAGCAGGTACAGGAACAGGATCGGGCGGATATGGGTTTCCTGGCCATGCTTATGGTTGGCAATCGAGGCCATGACCAGCACAAACACCAGGATCGGCGCAACGGCCTTCAGCGCCGTGACAAACACCTTGCCGATAAAGCCCGTGGCGCGTGCGGCCTCGGGGAACAGCAAGGCCAGCACGATCCCGGCGATCAGGCCGATGACAATTTGTGTGACCAGGCTGACGCGCATTAAACGTTGCAACAGGGAAGGGGCAGCAGTCATAAAGAGTTGTCTCTAGTTTTTTTAGTAGGGCACAGCATTGCAGGCAGAAAGTACTGTAGGAAGCAGGCGCGAAGTCTAGCATGCTGTAGGACGCGTCTCGTTCGCTGCGGCATTCCGTCACCCGTTTACGTCGGATTTGGTCAAGTCCCGACATGTTCTGTTAAGATTCACCCCTCTCATCTTTCCTCTCTATCAGCGAGCCCTTCGGGCTGTCGTTGATGTCGCTGTTTCTGGAGTTTGCATGTTGTTCCCTATCTTGCTGCTGTCGGCAGCCGGTTTTACCGTGCTGACCACAGAATTCGTGATCGTCGGCTTGTTGCCCTCGATCGCCCGGGACCTGAATGTCAGTGTGTCCCAGGCCGGGCTGCTGGTGACGCTCTTCGCGTTTACCGTGGCGGCGTTCGGCCCCTTCCTGACCGCCTACTGCGCGCGGTTCCAGCGTAAGCGTCTGTTTATCAGCATCCTGATCATGTTTGCGGTGGCCAATACCGTGGCGGCATTGGCGCCCAATATTTGGATAATGTCCCTGGCTCGCTTGATTCCGGCGTTGGGCTTGCCGGTGTTTTGGGCCTTGGCCAGCGAAACGGCGGTGGACATTGTCGGCCCTGAATTCGCCGGGCGTGCCATTGAAAAAATCGGCTTCGGCATCGTCTGCGCCACCGTGTTCGGGATTCCGGTAGGCACGCTGATTGCCGATATGTTCGGTTGGCGCACCGCCTTTGCAGTGCTTGCGGTGATTGCCCTGGCCAAAGCGTTATTGCTGTACATCTACCTGCCGGTCACCCAGGCAAAGAACGAGCAAGTCACCTTGCGCTCGCAATTCAAGATCCTGCGCAGCCCGGTGATGCAGGGCCACATCCTGCTGTCGATTCTGGTCTTCAGCGGCATGTTCACCGCCTATACCTACCTGGCGGATATCCTTGAGCGCTTGGCAGGGTTCGACGGCACGCTGGTGGGGTGGTGCCTGATGGGCTTCGGCGCGGTCGGGCTGATCGGCAATTCACTCGGCGGGCGCGCGGTGGATCGTCACCCCTTGATTGCGTCCATAGTGTTCTGCGGGTTTATGATCGCGGGCATGGTGGCAGTGGTGCCGGCGATTCATTCCACCATTGGCCTGGCGGCAGCGATGGCGGTATGGGGCGTGACCCAGGCGGCGATGTTCCTGGTCAGCCATGTGCGATTGATGAAGGCGGCGCCCCACGCGCCGGCGTTTGCCGCCTCGCTGAATATCGCCGGGGCCAATCTCGGCATTGGCCTGGGTGCAATGGTGGGTGGGCATGTGATTGACACCCTGGGCCTGGGCAGCCTGGGCTTTGCCGCCTCAGGGTTCATCCTGGTGTCGATCCTGCTCGCACTGTGGCTGATGAGCGCCAAACCTCGCGCGGCCAGCGCCTGATCAAAGGGGCGCGCAGTTTTTTCAGGGCAGGGCGGTAAACAACTCGCGTCTTGCCCCTTCGGTAATCGCCACGATGCCGGGGTGCTTGACCTTGCGCTCCACCGAGATCGCATAGAACGACTCGGTCACCGCGTCGGTCTGGCCGATCAGCGCCACGCCGTATTGGCGCACCACCTCATCGGCAATCACGCTGGGGGCGATGAAAATTCCGCTGCCGGATTGCCCAAACGCTTGCATCAACGCACTGTCGTCGAATTCACCGATGATCCGCGGTTGAATCTGCTGCTCGGCAAACCAGCGCTGCAACCGGCTGCGCACTACGGTCTCTGCCCCCGGAATCAATAACGGCGCACCGTGCAAACACTGTGGGAAATCGCCGCCATGCTGGTCAGCCAACGCCTGGGTGGCGAAAAAACTGATGCCGCATTCCCCCAGTTTCTGGCTGTAGCCCTTGATATCCAGATGGCTCGGCATCGGGCTGTCGGAAATCACCAGGTCCAGGCGCTGGATCGCCAGGTCGGCGAGTAAACGTTCGAGTTTGTCTTCGCGGCAGGTGATGCGCAGCGGTTCGCTCAGCTCCATGGTGGGGGCGATCAGGCGGTAGACGATGGATTTTGGCACCACATCCGCCACGCCGACCCTGAACGGGATCTGTTGCTCATCGGGCTGGGCGCGCAGCATCGTCTCAAGTTCGTTGCCCGTCTGGAACATCTGCTCGGCGTAGGGCAGCGCCTGGCGCCCGGCTTCGGTCAGCTCAAGCTGGCGCCCCACCCGCTGAAACAGAGCAATGCCAAAGGTTTGCTCCAATAGGCTGATCTGCCCGCTGATGGTCTGGGGCGTGAGGTTCAGCTGTTCGCAGGCACGCACGATGCTCCCAGTCTTGGCCACCACCCAGAAGTAATGCAGTTGTCGATAATTGAGCATCGGGGTCTACACTTCGTAAAAAACGAAGTATACGCGAGAAAAATACGAATTTTCCTGAACTGTTCACCTGCATAGAATGCATCGCTATCGCGGGGCCACTATTTGGACCCAATGGTTCTAATGAGGAATACAGCATGAAACTCAATTCCCTGGGCGCGGCGTCGCTGCTTGCGCTTTCATTGGTGATGATCGGCGGTTGTGATCAGGTCGAGAAAAGCGCGCAGCAAGTGTTGGGCAAAGCCAGCGAATCGGCCAAGCAAGCGATCGATGACACCCAGAAGGCTGCCGAGCAGGCATTGAGTGAAGCGACCCAGGGCTTGATCAATCCGCAGAAGAAAGATGATCAGGAAGAAAAAGACGCTGAATCGAACACCCAAGAAACCTAATTTCCCAGCACTACCACGTCAGGACTGACCTATGGATTACCTTTTACAACTGGCCGCCAGCCCCACCGCCTGGGTCGCACTGGCTACCTTGATCGTCATGGAAATCGTGCTGGGCATCGATAACCTGATCTTTATCTCGATCCTCACCAACAAACTACCCGAGCAGCACCGGGCCAAGGCGCGGCGCATCGGTATCAGCATGGCGCTGGTATTGCGCCTGGGCCTGTTGAGCACCATCGCCTTCATCGTGCAGTTGACGGCGCCGGTGTTTGAAGTGTTCGGCCAGGCGTTCTCCTGGAAGGACATGATCCTGATCGCCGGTGGCCTGTTCCTGGTGTGGAAGGCAACCACCGAAATCCATCACAGCATGGACCCGGAGCCTGAAGAGAAAGCAACGGTTGGCAACACCGTGGCCATCGGCTTCGCGGCGGCCATCGGGCAGATCCTGTTGCTCGACCTGGTGTTCTCCATCGACAGCATCATCACGGCCGTGGGCATGACCGAGCACTTGCCGATCATGATCATTGCCGTAGTGACCTCGGTGATTGTGATGCTGGTGGCGGCCGAACCGTTGGCCAAGTTCATCAATGACAACCCGACCGTGGTGATGCTGGCCCTGGGCTTTTTGATCATGATCGGCATGACGCTGATCGCCGAAGGCTTCGGCGCCCACGTGCCAAAAGGCTACGTGTATGCGGCCATGGCGTTCTCGGCGGCTATCGAATGCCTGAACATCGCACGGCGTAATCGCCACAAGCGTTTGATCGCTGCCCGCGAGTAACCGCTGACCCAAAAGGCCGGCTGCGCTCACAAGAGCCCAGCCGGCCTTTTGCTGTCTGTTAGAATCGGCCCACTTGATAGCTTGAGGTCTTCCATGAACGAGCCGATTCGCCTTACCCAGTACAGCCACGGTGCGGGTTGCGGCTGCAAGATTTCGCCCCAGGTGTTGGAGGTGATCCTTGCCGGCAGTGGCGCACAGAACCTGGACCCCAACCTGTGGGTGGGCAACGCTTCACGCGATGATGCGGCGGTATACGCCATTGACGACGAGCGCGGCGTGGTCTCCACCACGGACTTTTTCATGCCGATAGTCGACGATCCCTTCGACTTCGGCCGCATCGCTGCCACCAATGCCATCAGCGACATTTATGCCATGGGCGGCGACCCCTTGATGGCCATCGCTATTCTTGGCTGGCCGGTCAACGTGCTGGCGCCGGAGATTGCCCGCGAAGTCATCCGCGGGGGCCGTTCGGTGTGCGACGCTGCCGGTATCCCGCTGGCGGGTGGGCATTCCATTGACGCCCCGGAGCCGATCTTTGGCCTGGCCGTTACCGGGATCGTGCAAAAGCGCCACATGAAGCGCAACGACACTGCCACTGCCGGCTGCAAGCTGTACCTGACCAAGCCTTTGGGCATCGGTATCCTCACCACCGCCGAAAAGAAGGGCAAGTTGCGCGAGGCCGACGTCGGCCTGGCCCGTGACTGGATGTGCACCCTCAACAAGCCTGGCAGCCGTTTCGGCAAGTTGGCCGGTGTCACTGCGATGACAGACGTTACCGGTTTCGGCCTGCTCGGCCACTTGGTGGAAATGGCTGACGGCAGTGGCCTGACGGCCCGCATCGAGTATGCAAAAGTCCCACGTCTGCCAGGGGTTGAGTACTACCTGGACCAGGGCTGCGTGCCGGGCGGCACCTTGCGCAACTTCGACAGCTACGCCAGCAAGCTCGGGCGCGTGCAGGAGTTGCACAAGCGCGTGCTGTGCGACCCACAGACCAGCGGTGGCCTGCTGATCGCCGTCACCCCCGAAGGCGATAGCGAGTTTCACGCGGTAGCCGCCGAACTGGGCCTGAACCTTGAGCCAATCGGCGAACTGCTTGAGCGACAGACCAACGCGGTAGAGGTGATTTGATGGCAACTGACATCACCGATTACCGCGACATCTTCCTTAATGACAGGCCGATGATGGATACCCGCGCGCCGGTCGAATTCGTCAAGGGCGCGTTCCCCGGCGTGGTCAACCTGCCGCTGATGACCGACGACGAGCGCCAGCGGGTGGGCACCTGTTACAAGCAGCAAGGCCAGCAAGCTGCAATCGTCCTGGGCCATGAGCTGGTCTCTGGATCGATCAAGGCCGAGCGCATCGAGCAATGGGCGCAGTTTGCCCAGGCTAATCCGGATGGCTACCTGTACTGCTTTCGTGGTGGGCTGCGTTCGCAGATCGTGCAGCAATGGTTGAAAACCGAAGCGGGCATCGAGTATCCGCGTGTCGGCGGTGGCTACAAGGCAATGCGTACGTTCCTGCTGGAGACCCTGGAACAGACGACCGCTGAATGCGATTTCGTGCTGCTTGGCGGTATGACCGGTACCGGCAAGACCGAGGTATTGGGTCAACTGCGCAACGCCCTGGACCTGGAGGGCCATGCCAACCATCGGGGTTCCAGCTTCGGCAAGCGTGCCACCGCGCAACCGTCCAATATCGACTTCGAGAACCGCCTGGCGGTGGACCTGTTGAAGAAACGCGCAGCGGGCATTGGCCAGTTCGTGGTCGAAGACGAGAGCCGCATGATCGGCAGCTGTGCGCTGCCACTGCCATTGCACAAGGGGATGCAGACGTTTGCGATGGTGTGGCTGGAAGACAGCGTTGAGGGCCGCGTCGAGCGCATCCTGAAGGATTACGTGGTCGACCTGTGCGCCGAGTTCATTGACGTGTTTGGTGAACGCGGCCAGCTATTATTTGCCGAGCGCCTGACCCAAAGCCTGGCCAATATTCACAAGCGTCTGGGCGGTGAACGTTTCCAGCGGCTGCAGGCGATTTTGCAGGACGCCCTGGCAGAACAGGCGCGCAGCGGTGCAGTGGACCTGCACCGCGTGTGGATCGAAGGCTTGTTGCGCGAGTATTACGACCCGATGTATGCGTTCCAGCGCGAGAGCAAAGGCGCTCGGATCGAGTTTGCCGGGGAGCAAGAGGCGGTGGTGGAATATTTGCGTGAACGAGCAGCTCGGGTGGGGTGATCTTTCGGACGCCATCGCAGGCAAGCCAGCTCCCACCTTTTGAAGTGTGAATACATACAAAGGTGGGAGCTGGCTTGCCTGCGATGAGGCCATCAGCCCCACTGAAAATCTAAAGAATCACCGCCCCAATCAACCCACACACCACTCCCACCAGCATGGTCAACCCGGCCACCGTCACCAGTACCCGTGCATCGAAATCCTTGCGCAGCATCAGCAGCGACGGCAGGCTCACGCTCGGCAGGGTCATCAGCAGGGCAACGGCCGGGCCGGTGCCCATGCCCAGGGTCATCATGGTTTGTACGATGGGTATTTCTGCCGCTGTAGGAATCACGAATAACGTACCGACGATCGCCAGCGGCACCAGCCACACCAGGCTGTTGGCCATCGCCCCGTCCACATGGGGGAACAGCCACACCCTTGCTGCACCGAGGATCAATACCGCCAGAATGTACACCGGGATGGTGCTCCAGAACAGTTGCCACAAGGTGCGCAACCAACGGCTCAGGAAGGGTTGCGACTCCAGGGTGCTTACTTCGGCGACAGCCTCCAGCGCCGCTTCCGGCACTTGATCAGGGCGCGCGATACGCTGCGCTACCAGAGACACCCCCACCACCAACACAATCCCGGCCACCAGCCGCAGCGCGGTAAAGTCCCAGCCCAGCACAAACCCCATGAACACCAGCGTGGCCGGGTTCAACACCGGGTTGGCAATCCAGAACGCCAGCGCCGCGCCCACCGACACCTGCTGACGGCGCATGCCCGCCGCCACTGGCGCTGCACAGCAACTGCACATCATTCCCGGCAAGGCAAATAGCCCGCCGCGCAGGGTCGAGCCCAGCCCGGCGCGGCCAAACAGGCGCAGCAGCCAGTCGCGAGGGATCAGTACTTGCAGTAATGAACCGAGGATCACCGCCAGCACTGCGGCTTTCCAGATCGCCAGGAAATACACTTGGGCGTAGGCCAGCGCCGCTGTCAGGGGCGAGCTTTGCTGGTCATTGAGAATCGAGGCGCCAATGCTGTGGTTGTCCGCCGCTACAAACGCCTTGAGGTAGTAGGGCGACCATTTCACATAGTAGAGGCCGATGCAGGCCACCAGCAGAAACAGGGCAGGCTTGTACCAGAACGACCAGCCCCGATTGGGCTGGGAGGACGCGAGGTTGGACATGAAGAGGATCCGCAGGTGAGTCGATAGCCGGGCATCATACGCCCCTGCGGTTCACGCTTCAGATATCTGCACTGACCTGGGTCGGATCCGGGCAGGTTTCATCGCCGTTATTCAGCCCCTGCTTATAGTTGCGACTGAGCAGCGAGGCCTTGCCGTTGTGCCAGGTCAGCGTCAATACGTACAGGGAGTCATAGTCATTGCCAGACCAGTCATCGGTGAGGGTGTGCTTTTCGCCGGACGCTTCGCTGGCGACTTTGTTGATCAGCTCCGGCAGGTAACCATGGGACCAGGCCGTGTAGATCGTCGCGTTGCGGTACTTGTCCTCGACCAGTTCTTCGGCCAGGGCGCTGGTGTCATTCGCTGAGAATTCGATGTTCACCGGTAGGCCAAGCTTGATCGCGCTGGGGCTGATGGTAATCAGTGGGCGAATGTAGCTGTAGGAATTGTCCAGTTCGCCTTCCTCGACATTGCGTGTCGGGTTGGCGGCAAACACGTAGTTGGCCTTGCCAAACTTCTCCGGCAGGACAGTAGCCAGGTTCATGGCACGGTTCAGGCCCTGGCAATTGAGCTGGCCCAGGCCACCGGCCGGTTTTTCGCCGTGGCGCAGGAATACCAGGGTTTGCACGCCGTCCACGGGTTGGGCACGGCTTTCACGGGCGTCGAGAGCGGTGACGATGGCCGCGCTGACCAGCAGCAGCGGCAACATCATGTATGAATAACGTTTGAATCGTTGCACAAGGCGCAGAGGCTTGATCTTCATTATAGGTTCGAGTCTTCGTGCGTCGGGTTAAGGCGGACAGGCCCGGCCCCAGTGACGCGGCAAGCGTCCTGCGGTATTCCCTGTCGATATAGCAAGGTGCCTCCATTCACCCTTCGGGCGCTCTTAAGAGTGCAATCGGGCGTTTTGGTTCGCCCAGAGGGGATACTAGTGGGCAAATGTTGCGCAACGATGACCCATGCACGGTGGCGGGCAGATGACTATCATGAGGGCTTTCCGTCCAGGGGGTTCTCGATGAACGCACTCGCCGCTTTCCCGATCAACAGCAAATGGCCTGCCCAGCACCCGGATCGCCTGCAGTTGTATTCGTTGCCCACGCCCAACGGCGTCAAGGTGTCGATCATGCTCGAAGAACTGGGGCTGCCCTATGAAGCGCACAAGGTCAGTTTCGACACTCAGGATCAGATGTCTCCGGAGTTCATGTCCCTGAACCCCAACAACAAGATCCCCGCGATCATTGATCCTAACGGCCCGAGCGGGCAGCCGCTGGCGCTGTTCGAGTCCGGCGCGATCCTGATCTACCTGGCGGAAAAGACCAGCCAGTTGCTTTCCGAAGACCCGGCCACCCGCTATGAAACCCTGCAGTGGCTGATGTTCCAGATGGCCGGGATCGGCCCGATGTTCGGCCAGGTGGGGTTCTTCAACAAGTTCGCCGGCAAGGCTTATGAAGACAAGCGCCCGCGTGACCGCTACGCCGCTGAAGCCCGGCGCTTGCTGGGCGTTCTGGAAAAACGCCTGCTGGGTCGCACCTGGATCATGGGGGACGAGTACAGCATTGCCGACATCGCCACTTTCCCCTGGATTCGCAACCTGATCGGTTTCTACGAATCCGGCGACCTGGTGGGCATTGCCGATTTCCCTAACGTACTGCGCGCATTGGACGGCTTTGTCGCACGTCCGGCGGTCATCCGTGGCCTGAATATTCCGAGCTGAAGCATGTCGACTTTCGAGTTCCAACAACTGGATGTATTCAGCCGCGTACCGCTTAAAGGCAACCCGTTGGCCGTGGTGCTCGGCGCCGATAGCCTCACTGACCAACAGATGGCCGACTTTGCCAACTGGACCAATCTCAGCGAAACCACGTTTTTGCTGACACCCAGGGATCCACGGGCCGACTACCGCGTACGCATTTTCACCACCCTCACGGAACTGCCGTTTGCCGGCCACCCGACGTTGGGCAGTTGCCACGCCTGGTTGCAGGCCGGTGGCGTACCCCGAGGCGAGGAGATTGTTCAGGAGTGCGAAATCGGTCTGGTGCGCATCCGCCGCCAAGGTGATGAACTGGCGTTTATCGCGCCGCCGTTGTTGCGTGCAGGGGCCGTGGAGGCGCCGTTGCTGGAACGCGTGCGTCTGGCATTGAAGCTGGCGCCCGAGGCGATTGTGCGCAGCCAGTGGGTCTACAATGGTGCCGGGTGGCTGGCGGTGATGCTGGCTGATCGTGACGTGGTGCTCGCGTTGCAACCGGACTATGCGCAACTGCTGGGCCTGGCCGTGGGGGTGATCGCTCCCTGTGATCCGGTGCGTGACGCAGTAGACGCGCAATTTGAAGTGCGCGCCTTTATCGCTGGCGACGGCGCCCCTGAAGACCCGGCCACCGGCAGTTTGAACGCAGGTGTTGCCCAATGGCTGCTCGCCGAGGGCTTGGCGCCCAGCCGTTATGTGGTCAGCCAAGGCACGGCGATGGGGCGAGCAGGGCGTATTCACATCGAGCGCCAGGGCGATGAGGTGTGGGTCGGCGGCGCCGTAGCGCTGTGTATCCAAGGGCAGCTACAGCTCTAGATCAATAAATTGTTACGCGCCTGGCAATACACTATTGGCCCCTTGGCATTTGTGTTGCCGGGACTTGGGGGCATAAGCTTTGGCCCCAAAGATTTCAGCCATTTTTCAGGAAAGCCATGACCAGTCAGTTCCCCCAAGCCCGCCCACGCCGCCTGCGCCGCTCCCCGCAACTGCGTGGCTTGTTCCAGGAAAGCGAATTCACCCTTAACGATCTGGTGTTGCCGATCTTCGTTGAAGAAGAAATTGACGATTTCGTGCCGATTACCAGTATGCCGGGCGTGCTGCGTATCCCGGAGAAGAAACTGGCCGGCGAGATCGAGCGTTACGCCCGTGCCGGCATCAAGTCGGTGATGACCTTCGGCGTATCCCACCACCTCGACGCCAACGGCAGCGATACCTGGAAAGAGCGCGGCCTGGTTTCGCGCATGTCCTCGATCATCAAGGACGCAGTGCCGGAAATGATTGTGATGTCTGACACCTGCTTCTGCGAATACACCGACCACG
The DNA here is from genome assembly GCF_023127795.1 of Pseudomonas sp. W2Jun17. Lineage (NCBI taxonomy): Bacteria > Pseudomonadati > Pseudomonadota > Gammaproteobacteria > Pseudomonadales > Pseudomonadaceae > Pseudomonas > Pseudomonas sp. W2Jun17. The sequence continues at coordinate 80,865 of NZ_SPKO01000026.1, forward strand.
GCCATTGCGGCGTGATGCACGGTGCCCATGTCGACAACGACGCAACCCTGGTCAACCTCGGCAAACAAGCTGTGGCCGCTGCCCGCGCCGGCGCCGACGTGATCGCTCCGTCCGCCGCCATGGACGGCCAGGTCCAGGCCATCCGCCGTGCCCTCGACGACGCCGGTTTCACCCACATCCCGATCATGGCCTACTCGACCAAATTCGCCTCGGCCCTTTACGGCCCCTTCCGCGAAGCGGGCGGCAGCGCCCTCAAGGGCGACCGCAAAAGCTACCAGATGAACCCGATGAACCGCCGCGAAGCCGTGCGCGAATCGCTGCTGGACGAACAGGAAGGTGCCGATGCGCTGATGGTCAAGCCAGCCGGCGCTTACCTCGACATCATCCGCGACATCCGCGAGGCTTCACGCCTGCCTGTGGCGGCGTATCAGGTGAGTGGTGAGTACGCGATGATCAAGTTTGGCGCACAGGCGGGGGCGATTGATGAGGATCGAGTGGTGCGCGAGACATTGGGGTCGATCAAGCGGGCGGGGGCGGATTTGATTTTTACCTACTTTGCGATGGATTTGGCGTTGGCGGGGATCTAAAGGCATCTCTGAACCTGTGGCGAGCGAGCTTGCTCGCGCGGGGCTGCCTAGCAGCCCCGTATCTCGGCCAGAAAATTATTTAATGGCGTTCTTTAATGCTAAGGCAACATGGTTTAACCACGTTTCCCCATCATTCCATTCATTAGGGTAATAGTAATAACAGCCGATATCAGAGAGTAAAAAGTCTTGAAGCTCTTGCTCTGTTTTTTTGGCTGATACCAGTTTTTCTAGCTCTAATAGCACTATTACTATCGTATCTTCAGACGATTCCGAGATAAAAAAATCAATTACGTCGTTTGCGCTTTTGTGATCATCAACCCAATCTTGATTGAAGTACCCAGCAAGAAATTGCTGTAGCTCGGGGTAGTCTTTGTTCATGGGTTTGGAAAGCCTGTGTGAATTCGATATCCAGTATGCATTTTTTGGTCTCTGCGAATAATTAAGTAAATTTCTTTTCCGGGTACAGATGTCGTAGTGTTCTTTCTGAAACTTGTGCCTATTGGCTCTTGGGATGGTTGAGTGATGACTATCTGCTGGTTGTTTCCTTGTAGGAAGTCTTTGATTTTGTCTTGATTGTTATCCAATACCTTTGAAATGGCGAGTTCAGCTGTTGCGCGATCATGAAAAGTAGAGGCTGCCGGGATATGTGGTTCCCGCCTCAAGCGGTCAAGCAATTGTTGATCCGTTCTACCGACATGCTTTTCCATAAGATGTCCTCCTGCCGCCTCATGTGCGGCTAAACCTCCTCCTGGAACGATTACGCTATAAGGCCCTTCAGGGCAGCTTGTTTTTTTACAGCTTAGTCCCAGCGGATCCACCCACCCTGTGGGATTGGGCACGTACTGGTACGCGTTGATCCCGCCCGCCAACTTCACCGGGTCCGGCGTCAGATAACGACCGATATCCGGATTGTAGTAGCGATGGTGGTTGTAATGCAGGCCGCTTTCCGCGTCGAAATACTGACCTTGAAAACGCAGCGGATTGTCGATTTTGCTTACGTCGAACCGGGCGATCTGGCCGTAGGCGCGGTAGTGGGCGGACCAGACGATTTCGCCCTCGGGGCTGGTCAGTTCCTGCGGTGTGCCGAGGTGGTCGAGTTGGTAGTTGTAGGGCGTTGTGGCTTGTGGTCCGTAGCCTTCCAGCAGTGCCAGCGGGCGGAAGCTGTTGGGCTCGTAGATATAACTGCGATGACAGTCCCCATGGTGCTCGGCAATCAGCTTGTCGCCTTGCCAGAAAAACTCCGTGGTTATGTCATCCACGGTCTTGCTGACACGCCGGCCAAACGGGTCGTAGCGATAACTAGCGGTTTCGCCGTTCGGTTTTGTGATGGTGATTAACCGATGTTGGCAGTCGTAGCGGTACTCAGTGACGAGTTGCTGGCCCTTGCCGCGCCGTTCGCGGATCAGGTTGCCGAAGGCGTCGTAGTCGTAATGGCGGTCGCCCTGGATCATCAGGCGGTTGCCGGCAACGATGTCCGGGCCGGGGCGGTCTTGCATCAGCAGGTTGCCCGCTGGGTCGTGGGCGAAGCGTTCCTGGACGTCTTGGGAGTGATCGGCGCGGGTCAGACGATTCAGTGGGTCGTAGCGGTAAAGGTGTTCGCCCTTGCGGGTGTCGAGCAGGCGGGTGAGGTTGCCGGATTTGTCGTAGTCGTACTGGCGCTGGTAAAGGTAATTTTCCTGCTGTGTGACGGCGTGGGCGTGCAGGCGGTTTTGGTCGTCGTAGTGGTAGTGGCTGAGCAGTTGACCTTGTTGGCGTTGGTGTTCGCGGCCGCTCTTGA